>CBDCUO010000001.1:0-269038 GCA_965222705.1 Saprospiraceae bacterium
TGCTGTAGATGAAAAAGGTGATTATACAACCATTCGTAGCACTGGCTGGGAGCCCAAAACCATTGCGCTTAATCAAGCATTGAAAGCACTAGAAGATCGAGTAGCCACTGCAAAAAAACGAGTGCTAAATGGCACGTCCAGCCCCATAGAATACTACATGGAATTGAATAAAATGAACATTCCTATTCTAGCAGCTTATGTAGAAATGTGGCAATGGCGAGTAAAAAGACATCTTAAACCGAAGGTTTTTGATAAATTGTCGAACAAAATACTTCAAAAATACGCAGGCGTGTTTGGTGTCTCTATTGAACAACTCAAACATATTGAGTAATAATAAGCCAACTTAATGTCAATTAATTTTACACATCACCAAGCTGCCCATTGCGAAAATGGCGTGGTATCTAATTTGCTAAAACACAATGGGTTAGACATTAGTGAACCACTTGCATTTGGGATTGGTTCGGGCTTGTTTTTTGTGTATTTGCCTTTTTTGAATGTCAATCACGCACCAGGGTTTAGCTTTCGACCCTTACCGGGCACTATTTTTAAGCACGTGACTAAACGCCTGAATATCAAAATGAAGCGGCAAAGATTTAGCTCTCCTTTGAAAGCCCAGCAAGCTTTGGACCAAAAGCTAAGAGAAAATTTCCCCCCCCCCCCCCCCCCCCCCCCCCCCGTTGGCTTGCAGGTGGGCGTTTTTCATTTAAGCTACTTTCCCGATGAGTACCGCTTTCATTTCAACGCCCATAACTTAGTCGTTTATGGTAAAAAAAACGACACTTACTTAATCAGCGACCCCATTATGGAGGACGTTACGACTTTGACTGCAGAAGAATTGGAACGCGTTCGCTTCGCAAAAGGAGTTTTTGCTCCCAAAGGGCATATGTACTACCCCATTGGTCTAGCCAAACAATTTGACCTCTCTCAAGCAATCGTGAAAGGGATTAAGCAGACCTGCCGAAATATGCTAGCTCCCATTTATATTGTAGGCGTAAAAGGTATAAGAACGGTGGCTAAACAAATAAGGAAATGGCCAGTCAAAAAAGGAACCAAAATAACCAACCACTACCTTGGTCAACTCGTCCGAATGCAAGAAGAAATCGGAACGGGTGGCGGCGGGTTTAGATTTATATATGCCGCTTTTTTACAAGAAGCTGCTGCTATTTTGAATCAACCTGAATTAAAAGATTTATCCAAAGAAATGACCCAAATAGGCGATTCCTGGCGGGATTTTGCCCTCGATGCTTCCCGATTATATAAAAACAGGAGTGCTGCCGTGGATGGCTATAATGCCATAGCAGATAAATTGGGTGCCATTGCTCACCAAGAAGAAGCTTTCTTTAAAAAATTGAGAAAGATTATCCAACCGAGGTTTAAATCATCTTTGTAAAGCCTTTGACTTTTCACATAAATAACTGTTTCCTATCCACCTTGTTCGATACAATGTCTGCTACTTTATCAATTGCCACCCGATCCTGCTCTAAGGTATCTCTATTCCGAATGGTCACAGTATCATTTTCCAAAGTATCAAAATCTATGGTGACGCAATACGGCGTGCCGATCGCATCCTGCCTTCTATATCGGCGACCGATCGCATCCTTTTCATCGTATTGGCAATTAAAAGAAAACTTTAATTTATCAAAGACTTCTTTGGCTTTATCTGTCAGTTTTTCCTTATTTTTCAACAAAGGCAATACAGCACATTTTATAGGAGCTAAAGCAGGATTTAGCTTTAAAACCACCCGCGTAGAGTCTTTTCCTTGGGCATCCGGTACGGTTTCTTCTTGTAAGGCATGACTCATCATTGCCAAAAACATCCGATCGCAACCGATAGAAGTCTCCACTACGTAGGGAATATAGTTTTCATTTAGCTGGGGGTCAAAATACTGGATTTTTCGACCGGACAATTCCTGGTGACTGCTCAAATCAAAGTCCGTTCGGGAATGAATACCCTCCAATTCTTTAAACCCAAAGGGAAACTCAAACTGAATATCTACTGCCGCGTCTGCATAATGCGCTAAATTGTCATGGTCGTGAAAGCGCAATTTTTCTGCTGGCGTACCTAGGGCTTTATGCCATTTCAGGCGCGTTTCTTTCCAGTATTCGTACCATTGCTTTTGAGTACCCGGCTGGATAAAAAACTGCATTTCCATCTGCTCAAATTCCCGCATTCGGAAAATAAATTGACGAGCAACGATCTCATTTCTAAAAGCCTTACCAATCTGGGCAATCCCAAATGGTATTTTTTGGCGGGTCGTCTTTTGCACATTTAAAAAATTGACAAAAATGCCCTGCGCCGTTTCGGGGCGCAAATACAATTTGCCTTCCTCGCCAGCAATATTGCCCAGCTGTGTAGAAAACATGAGGTTAAACTGACGCACTTCCGTCCAGTTTTTAGAGCCACTGACCGGACAAGCAATTTCGTATTCTTCCAGCATGGCTTTTAAATCTGCCATATCCTCGTTGGTCATGGCTTTTGCCAAACGCTGACGAGCTGCCTCAAATTTTTGGGCATTTGCCAAGATGCGAGGATTGGTTGCTCTAAATTGCTGCTCATCAAAAGTCTCGCCAAACCGTTTTTTAGCCTTAGCGATTTCCTTATTTATTTTAGCTTCGATTTTATCCATATAGCCCTCGACCAATTGATCTGCCCGATACCGTTTTTTAGAATCTTTATTATCCACCAAAGGATCATTAAAAGCATCCACATGACCAGAAGCCTTCCAAGTTTTAGGGTGCATAAAGATAGCAGCATCCACACCGACTATATTTTCGTGCAGTTGCACCATTGCATCCCACCAGTACTTTTTGATATTATTTTTTAATTCCACGCCGTAAGGTCCATAGTCATAAACCGCACTCAATCCGTCATATACCTCGCTGGATTGAAAAATAAAACCATATTCTTTACAATGAGAAACCAGTTTTTTAAATTGGTCATCCTGTGCCATACCTGCTAGATTAATTTTATATATTAAAAATTGATGCTCATCTCAAAAAGGAAAAGCTGTAAGCCAAACTGACAATCCGGCCCTGAGAAGCGGATTAGTAATTTGCTTTACGTCACCTGTATAGAATGATCGAAATTTGATTCTGTTATTCAAAAGAAGTGCAAAAGTCGAAAATAATTAATTAATAGTCAAAAGGTAGGTCTATCTATCACAAATTATCTGGACCAATTTTCACCCTTCCTTGCGGTGCAATAATTTTCCAATAGTTAAACTCCTTATCTGCCTCAAAGCCATAACCCGTGATTTGCTCGTTTCTGGTGGTAATTCTGACAAATTGTTTAGTATGGATTTTTTCATTGGCCTGGTCCCAGACTAATTCATCTGTTTCCAATTTTTCTTCTTTTTTATTAAATAAAACTACACTATCCTGGACAATAGTTAAATATTTGCGCTCATATTCTATGGCATACTTTCCAATCAACCAACTTTGCACTTGTTGGTTTTTGTCCAAAAAATAGACTTCTAATCCTTCTGGGAATTCTCGTTTCGGTTCTTTTTTATCCAAATGTCGATGTAATAAGGGTGCAATTATTCTGATTTCTACTTGGCCAGAATCGCTATAAATCATCTCTACATTCTCTCCAACTTCAATGGCTATTTGGTCTTCCCGAATGAATTTTTGTACTTCGGACAACTCATTTTCGCAAGCACTAAAAAAGTGCCAACTCATTATAAACAATAGTATTTTGGAAAAATAATTCACCGATGTAAAGTTTTAATTGGAGCTACTCAAATCAGAATAGGTTGATAATCCGTTTTACGATTTCCCTCTTTTTTTAGAGAGGAGCAAACTCTTTAATTCCAGGCCCCTTTTTTGCGCATATTATTTCGATAAATTCGAGCATTTCGATTGTGTTGTGCCAGTGTTTTTGCAAAAGAATGATAGCCCGATCCATCCCCCTTTGCACAGAAAAACATATAATCGTGTTCTTCTACATTTAGTACAGCATCAATGCTGGCGATAGAAGCCATGCTAATTGGACCTGGTGGTAAACCTTCATATTTATAGGTATTAAAAGGAGAGTCGAATTCCAGGTGTTCGTTTAAAATCCGCCTCAGACTAAAATTGCCAATAGCAAATTTTACAGTAGGGTCTGCCTCCAATTTCCAGTTTTTTTTCAACCGGTTATAATAAACCCCCGCCATTCTTCGCTTTTCATCGTCTTGCAGGGTTTCCCTTTCTACGATTGAAGCTAGAATATAGACTTCTTTAGGGCTTAAGCCTAATTGAGTCGCTTTTTCTTTTCGATTGTCCTTTTCCCAAAAGTGGTTGTATTCTTTTTTCATGCGTTCCATAAATTTGATAGGACTAGTATTCCAGAAAAAATCGTACGTGTTTGGAATAAAAAGTGCCATTAAATTTATGGGGGTAAAGTCTAAATCTCTTAAATATTGCTCATTTTGAAATAGGGAAATGAAATCCAGCGAGTCTGGTTCAATAAATTCGGCTACTTTGGCAGCCACGTTTTTAATGGTCCAGGCATGGTTAAAAGTCAATTTTACCGTTTCCTGTTTTCCGCCTCGCAAGTGCTTGACCAAATCATAATTACTCCAGCCGGGTTCTATTTTAAATCGTCCTGCTCGCATGGGATTTCGTGGATATTTCATGCGCTTGGCTACCCATAGAAAAGAGTTTTCCTGGATAATTATCTGCTTTTTTTTCAATAAATCTAATACTTCTTCAAAGCTGGAATTAGTCGGTATCATCAAATAGCTTTCGCCTAGCTGATCAGGGACATTGGGGCCAAAAATCTCTTGATATTTATTATAGCCGATAAGGGTGGCAATAAATACGCCGATTAAGGTAAGGGCGATAATGATTTGAGCTAAATGTCCTCTTTTTTGATTTTCTCCTTTGCTCATTTTTATTTTTTAAAAAAAGGTTTTCCAAAAATAAAGAAATAAGCCAGTTTTATCCAAGTCCTTTAAAAAGGTATCGTCCATTTGTCCTTATTTTTTTATTAAAATAGGGTTAATTATTATAAATTTAAGCTCCCAAAAGCTGGTTTAGTCTTAAAAGCCCAATTGTTTAACAAAAACCAGTGAAAATGAACTATACCTCTTTTTTCTCAATCCTTTTTTGTTGCTTACTTTTAACCTCTTCCCTTAATGCTCAATTACTTATCAATGAAATAAACGCTGATGTTGGGTTGGGGTTAGCGGGCGACGCCAATAGAGACGGTATCAGAAGTGCAAGAGATGACGAGTTTATCGAATTGTTCAATAATACAGAAACAACGATCAATCTGAGTGGGTATTTTATCGAAGTATCCGATGAAATAAAGCATCAGTTTTCGGAAGACGTATTGCTACCTGCCAAATCTGCTTTAGTTGTGTTTGGCGGCGGAGAACCTGCTGGCAATTTTGGCAGCAGCTACATTGTTACATCCTCGAAGGGAGGTTTAAGTCTGGAAAACTCAGGAACGGCAGTGTCACTGAAAAATAGGGATAGCATAATCGTTGATTCCCTTACTTACCCTGGACAAAATATAGATGCCTCCTGGACCAGAAGTCCAGATATTCATGGTCACCTTGTTGCGCATAACTTGGTAAAGGATGCTTTTAATGCTCCTTATTCGCCGGGAGTATTAGCCAACTCTTTCCCCTTTAATAATGGTAATACTACCCTTGTTCATTTTGCTACCACTAAAAGCAACATACTGGAAAATGATGCTATTTTTAATCTGTCCATCAACCTAACTAACCCTAAGTCGATTGGGTTAACCGTTGCTATTGAATTAATAGGAGGAACAGGAAGTAAGATTGATATTGAAAACTTTACCGCCCAAACGGTATTTTTCGCAGGGGATAGCATCGAGCAAAAAATGCTGCCTATATCTATACTGAATGACACCATTTTCGAAGGGAATGAAACTTTTATTTTTCAATTAAAAATGATCAGTGACCCTACAAGTGGCGACATCAGCATCAATAAGACTTTTGAACTAACAATTTTTGATGATGATTTTGATTTGGGAATGCGCTTAAATGAAATCCATGCTGACCCTGCCATTGGCATTGCCGGGGATGCCAATGAGGACGGAGTGAGGGATGCCAGCGAAGATGAGTTTTTAGAATTTGTCAACGATCGATTGGTGCCCGTTGATCTTTCTGGCCTAGGTATTTACGACTCAGAAGAACTGCGTCATCAAATACCAAAAGGTACGATTATTAATTCCGGACAAGCTTTTTTGATATTTGGCGGTGGAGAACCTGCTGGCGATTTCGGCAATACTTTAGTTCAGGTTGCCAGTACTAAAGATTTAAGTTTGGCAAATCGTGGTGACCAAATAATCATTCGGGACACACATAATAACGTGCTGTTTTTCTTCGAATATGGTCCTGAAGCTGGAGAGAATCAATCCATTATTTTTTGTCCGAACCTAGGGGATAAAAAAGGGCCCGCCACGTTACATACCACGGTTGGATTGGGAAAGTCATATTCCCCTGGGCTTCCGGCTTTATGCGACCCAATTTTGTCCAATGATAAACTCACTAAAATTAATTTTGCGACCAAGAAAATGACGGTAAGCGAAAAAGACAAAGAAGTGGCACTGCCTATCGACATCGAAAATTTTTCTACCTTGGAAGATACAGAAGTTGAGTTGATTTTAATCGAAGGTAATCCATTAGAACTAGAGAACTATACTACCCAAACGATCCGATTTCCTATCGGCACTAGCCACACACAAACCGCCTTTATCTCTATTTCTGATAATGACTTATTAGACGGAGACAGGGATTATGTCTTTAAACTACAAAACGCAAAAGGGGGGAATGGTGCCAAAATTGGAAAAGATAGCCTCTTTACGCTAACTGTGCTGGACGATGAGGCAACTGACATCAAAAAAACAGCTATTGCTGCCATTAAATTATACCCTAATCCAACAAAAGATCAAATTCATTTGGAAATGCCTGCATCTTTAGCTGTGCAAGAGCTTTCTATTATCCATATTTCGGGAATAAGCTATCCTATTTTAATCCAAAATAATTCTATTTCTCTCCCTTCTGAGCAATTTCAAGCAGGAATTTATTTTCTAAAAATAAAAACCAATAAAGGCCTGATCGTTAAAAAAATACTACTTCATTAACTTGAGTAATAATTCTTGAATAAGAATTGCGTTTAATAGTAAAAATGCACCTTCACAAAGCAAATTAGCAACCTATCGTGCTACATTTTGGGCGAATAAATTGGCGATTTACCTTACGGCTTTTACAAAAATGAGCAATATGAAATATGCAATTTGGATACTCACCTTTGGAATCATTGCTTGTAATTCTAAATTAGAAACAATAGAGGTACGCAATGAAGACGGAAAAATAATAGAGCGCTTTACTCAACATAAAAAAACCAAAGAAAAAGAAGGAAAAACAGAAATCTACAGTCCAAACGGAAAAATCCTTGAAGTTGCGCATTATAAAAACGGGCAACTGGAGGGAGAGCGAAAAGTATTTTATGAAAATGGACAGGCACAAGTAGTAGAACAATACGAAAATGGCACTTTTAAAGGCGTTTTCAAAACCTTTTATGAAAATGGTACCCTGAAGCTGGAAGGCGAATATATCAATGGAATGATGAACGGTAAGTGGAAAGGCTATTATGACGGTGGTGAATTAAAGGAGATTGTTACCTTTGTGGACAATGAAGAAAATGGTCCTTTTATAGAATATTTTAAAAATGGAAGAACCAAGGCGGAAGGAAATTATCTGGATGGAGATAATGAACATGGAGAACTAAAAATGTATAATGAATCCGGCGATTTGGTTAGAAAAATGGACTGCAACAAGGGGGTCTGTCACACCATTTGGAAAAGCGAAAATAAGAAAAAATTATAAATATGTAATGGATAAACTTTTACTGGTTGCATTTTTAAATATCGTTTTTTTTCCTGGCTCCTTTGCTCAAATTGGGGGAGATAATATCTATGAATTTTTAAATTTGCCCACCTCTGCTAGAATTACGGCATTGGGAGGTAAACATATCGCTGTCCGAGATAGCGACTTGGCCTTCGCCTTTAGTAACCCCGGCGTCCTCAACAAAGAAATGCACCATCAACTTACCTTTAATCATAGTTTTCATTTAGCAGACATTGGACATGGGTATGCGGGCTATGGCAGGTATATTGAAAAATTAAACACCGCTTTCCACTTAGGCGTTCAATATATTTCTTACGGAAACTTTAAGGCAACAGATGAATTCGGAACAATTAATGGCACTTTTAAGGCATCCGAATATGCCCTTGCCCTGGGTGGTGCACGCACCATTTATGAGCGACTGGATGTTGGAGTTAATTTAAAAGCGATTATTTCTCAATTAGAAAGTTATAATTCCTTTGGGTTAACGACGGACTTGTCTGCCGTTTACCATATAGATGAAAAAGGGTTTACTGCCACCTTGCTTTTTAAAAATGCAGGGGGGCAAATTAGTACTTATCAGGACAATCGGGAAAAAGCCCCCTATGAATTATTATTGGGCGTTTCAAAAAAACTGAAGCACCTCCCTTTCCGATTTTCTATTACTGTTCAGCATTTAGAACGATGGAATCTATCGTATGACAATCCAAACGCTCAAGAGAATAATTTTTTATTCGACGAAATACGTCCCAATAATAATGAGTGGATAGACAATCTATTTCGCCATTTTATTTTTAGTGGAGAATTTCTTTTCGGGAAAGGAGAAAATTTCCGCTTGCGCTTTGCTTATAATCATTTTCGAAAACAAGAACTATCTGTTCAGAACCTAAGAAGTCTAGCTGGTTTTTCCGGCGGCATTGGTTTTAAAATAAAACAATTTCGGTTTTCTTATGGGCTAGGCGTTTATCATTTAGGCAGCAGTTCCAGTCATTTTAGTATTGCTACCAGTTTGAACGAATTTAGGAAATAACGCGTGGGCAATAGACCAGCCATTAAAGCGATGTAATCCGATTTTTAAATCTACGATTCAACCAACTGCTCTTTGTTTCGTTTTTTTAATAAATCACTCATAATCATTTTGGCGTGGACTCTCGTATTTTCAATAAATAATTTGCTGGTTTGCAAGCCTGCATTGACGACTCCGGCAATATATACCTTAGGTAGATTGGTTTCCAATGTTTCTTCATTATGTACAGGTATGCGGTATTTGTCCGCTCCAAGTTCAATGCCCAATTTTCGTATAAAATCAAAATCGGGCCGATAACCTGTCATAGCTAATACAAAGTCATTTTCCAACTCTAGTTTTCCTTCAGGCGTTTTTAAGGTGACTGATTTTTCTCGAATGCACTCAACCGTAGTATTAAAATAGGCTTTAATAGAACCCTCTTGGATGCGATTTTCAATATTGGGCTTAATCCAGTATTTTACCCTTGGACTAATGCCTTCTTTTCTTATAGCCATTGTTACTACTGCGCCTTTATAGTGGAGTTCTAAAGCTACATCACAGGCAGAGTTTGCTGCTCCAATTACTAAAACTTTTTGATTGATATACGGGTGAGGTTCATTGTAAAAGTGGCTTACTTTTGGCAAATCTTCTCCTGGAATATTCATTTTTCTTGCAATATCATAAAACCCTGTAGCTACGATCACTGCCCGAGTCCGGTACATTCCAAGATTGGTTTGAATATGATAAATGCCCTCTATCCTCTTCATTTCCAAAACTTTTTCGTAAAAATGAGCTTTTAAATTCCAGCTGTAAAAAACCCGCCGATAATATTCCAGAGATTCTCTTCGGGTGGGTTTGTCATTATGAGAAATAAAGGGGATATTGCCTATTTCCAATAGCTGAGAAGTAGAAAAAAAGGTCATATTAGCAGGAAAATTGTAAAGAGAATTAACCAATACTCCTTTTTCAATAATCAGATACTTCAATCGAGCTTTTTCCGCTTCAATGGCGCAAGCCAAACCGATTGGTCCGCCCCCAATAATCACTAAGTCCAGTATATTTTCAGCCATGTGTATCCTTACAATTTTATTTTTCTAAAAATTAGCCCCGTTAATATATTCCATTGAGTTGCCCTAAAACATAGGTATAACAAGTGCTCGGATAGTTTTGGTTTATAGAATTGCAAAACTGCGTGGAAAAATTTTGTATTACAGAGCCTTTTCGAGGATGAAAAATTCAAAAACTCAATTCCATCTGATTTTTAAACAACTGGTAATAAGCTCCCCTAAGATTAACTAACTGTCCGTGCGTCCCTTGTTCCACTATTTCTCCTTGCTCTAAAACTACAATGTTGTCTGCATTGATAATTGTACTCAATCGCTGCGCAACAATAATTACTGTTTTGCCTTTTAGAAAATCCTCCAGATTCTCCATAATAAGCATTTCATTATAGGTGTCTAGCGGGTTGGTGGCCTCATCCAGAAATAAATATTGCGGGTTTTTATAAACGGCTCGAGCTATTAAAATTCTTTGCTTTTGTCCTTCGCTAATCCCGCTTCCGTCTTGTCCAATTTTGGTATTATACCCCAATGGCAATTTATCAACAAAAGATTGAATATTTGCAATTTTAGCAGCCTGCAAAAGTCGCTTTTTGTTAAGTGCTCTTTGACCAAAAGCAATATTATTGGCAATAGTATCTGAGAAAATGTACCCATCTTGAAGGACAGCACTACACTGATCCCTCCATAATTGCCCATGAATATTGGACAAGTTGACATTGCCCAATTTGACCATTCCTTCCATTGGGGCATAGAATCCGAGCAGTAATTTTAGCAAGGTCGTTTTGCCGCTTCCGCTAGTACCGACAATGGCGGTTGTCTGCCCTTCGGGAATTCTAAAGCTAATATTTTTCAAAACCATTGGCGAACTTGGTCCGTTATATCTAAAGGAAACATGGTCCAATTCCAAACTGCCGTCTTCCGGCAAGATATTCAATTTGTTCTTCAAGTCTTCAATTTCTTCTCGCTGATGAATTTCATTCATTCGCTCTATGCTAATCCGAGCATCCTGCGCCATTCTAAAAAAGCCAATTAATTGCTCCACCGGCCCATTTAGCTGCCCGATGATATATTGAATAGCGACCAGCATCCCCAAAGTCATTTCTCCCTTAATAACTGCTTGGGCAGCGACAACCGTAATGATAATATTCTTAGCGTCATTAATTAGGGTTGTCCCGATGCGTTGTCGCTGATTGATGGCTAAAAATTCTTTGCTAATCCGATAAATTTTTGCCTGAATGCTTTCCCATATCCATCTCTTTTGCATTTCCGCATTATGCAGCTTGATTTCCTGCATACCAGCGATTAGCTGGACCAGCGCATTTTGATTCTCCGTAGCATACTCAAACCTTCTATAATCCAACGTTTTCCGATTCATAAGACAGAAGGTTACCCAAGCTACGTATAAAGCCGTACCGAACAGAAATAGGAGAAAGATTTTTAGATTATAAACAAATAATACAAACCCGAAAATGACGAAGTTTACAATAGAAAAGAAAGCTAAAAGGGTAGAAGAGGTCAAAAATTGCTCGATGCGCTGATTATCATAAATGCGTTGTAATAAATCCCCAACGATATGTGTATCAAAAAATTTAATAGGCAATTGCATCAGTTTTCTCAAAAACTCAGACATCAAATCAATATTGACTCGAATACCAATATGTAATACAATGTAATTCCTTAATGTTTCTACAACCGTTTGGCTAATCACCAAAATCAACTGGGCGAGCAAAACCAAATAAATAAAACCAATGTCTTTGATATTAACGCCTACATCAATCAATGCCTGCATTAAAAAGGGCAAGATGACTTGAAAAATACTAACCAGAAAAACACCCAAGATTAATTGGAAAACTAATCCTTTATACTTTTTTAGATGAGCAAGAAAATAGTAAAATCCATGCCTTTTGAGCGGTTCTCCCTGATGGGCATCAAAGTCAGGAGTGGGTTCTAATAGGAGCAAAATACCTGCATCCTGTCCAGGAAAATAATCCCTAGCCCAGCCTGCTAAAAACTCCTCCTTGCTTATTTTTTTAAGCTCCGTGGCGGGGTCGCCAATCCAGACATGTTTTTTGGTAGCCTTATAAACCACCACAAAGTGGTTGTTTTCCCAATGCCCAATTGCAGGGAGTGGAATATCTTCAGCAAGCCTCTGAAACGGGATAGGAGCTGCCAAGGTTTTCAAACCAATTTTTTCAGCAGCATCGCTAATACCCAACAGAGAAACCCCTTCCCTGTCGAGGTAAGTAATTTCTTTTAAGTAGCTTAATGGATACGATTGCCCGTGATATTTGGCAATCATTCGCAAGCAGGCTGCACCGCAATCCATAGAGTCAATCTGCTCGTAAAAGGGAAAATTTTTAGACATTTCCGTATCAATCCTCTTTTAATGGGGGTTTTCGCCTCTCTCGTTTTTTAATAAGACTTTTTTGCCTTATTTTTTGTTGTTTCCCTTATATAGTTTCAAATGGTTATGGAGATACCAATGCTATTTTTCAAGCAAAGCTTTCCATTATTTGTCAAGTATTGTATTTCCAATTCGTTTTTACAAAAAAAATTATAAAACAGAAAAATAGATTAAACATTGTCCCGAACCTCCCTAGCCATTTTATAATTTCGTTTCCGTAATTTTTTTTGAAAAATACTATGCCCCCAGATGTAATTAAAATTTTAGTGTTGTTTTTGATTTTTATGAATATTCCAAAACGGGAATGAAATATTCGCTTCTTTCTCCAGTGTAATTTTAGCTTAAAATACGGATAAGTGTTTGTCCTAATCTTGTCTTAATTATACATCCAAAATGTGTGGTAAATCCTAAAAAAGCACAGCGATTCTCGCTATTAAGAAAAAAAATATGTGACTGTTAGAAAATCAGTCCCTATCTTGGTTATCAAAAGAGATAGCCTATGGTTGACAAATTAATACAAAGTATTAAAATTGGATTTAAACAAGTAACGGAACACCGTTATAAAAATGCTCGAATAGACTTGGAAGACTATTTACAATCGGCATTTGCCATGTTTCACTTAAAAGACCCTTCGGTACATCAATACCGTTTGAACTACCCTGAGAGGGAAGAAAATTTACAAAATATATACCATGTCAATTTTCTACCTTCCGATTGCGCAATGCGAGAAGGCATTGATGGAATTAATCCTGCAGATATTCAAGAATGCTATAAAATTCCTCATCAGCAAATGGTAGAACATGGTATTATGGATGAGTATAAGGTACTTGACCCTTATCAAGTTATTCTCTTTGATGGTACTCAACATTATTGTAGTGCTAAAACGCCTTGTGAACATTGCCTACAGAAGGAATATCGCAATAAAAATGGAGAAATTACTAAAACGACTTATTCTCATCAAGCTTTAGCTGCGGTTATGGCACATCCAGACCATAAAGAAGTATTTCCAATAGCTTGTGAAGCAATCGTTAAACAGGATGGTTCGCAAAAAAATGATTGCGAACTTAATGCCTCTAAGCGACTGATACCCCAAGTCCGTAGTAGGTTACCAGTCGAAGATTACCAATTAATTGGCGTTTTCGATGGTTTATATCCTAATGGACCACATATCAAATTACTAGCAGAATATCACATGCGCTATGTCATTGGTATTCAAGATGGTTATGTTTTAATTCAGGTGGCTGCTTTAAAAGCCCAAAATGCTTTACAAACCAAACAGTACAGCGGATTAAAAGGTAAAAAAAGTACGGTTCGTTGGACAAATCATTTGGTACTTAATGGACAGCATCAAGAAATTAGTACCAATTATTTTGAATATGAGGAATTTGATGCTAATGGTAAAGGCACCTATTTTAACTCTTGGATAACTGATATTCCTATTGACCAAGACAACATCAAAGAATTGGTCAAAATAGGGCGCAGCCGCTGGAAAATTGAGAATGAAACTTTTAATACACTTAAAAACCAAGGGTACAACTTGGAACATTCCTATGGGCATGGCAAACAATTCCTTGCTACCAACTTTATGATGCTTACATTTTTGGCATTTTTGGTTGACCAAATTGCGCAAAAATTAGATGAGGCATTCAAAAAAGCTTGGAACTACTGCAAAACCAAGAAAAAACTATGGGAAAGAATCCGTCAAGTCTTTGATTTAATACCTTGTATGTCAATGAACGTTATTTACCGATTCATAGCTAGAGAAATCAAGATTAATTTCCCTCGGCTCGAATAGGTTATATTTATTTTTTTCTAATAACGATAATCGCTGAAAAAAGCAACGACAAAACAAAATTTAAAATATTATAAATAATTGATTTTGAATGAATTGCATTGCTCCCTTGTAAAGAAATTAGACCAACAATTATACCGCAAATCTTTAAAGATATAAAATTTTAATTATTTGGTAGAGATGATTTCGTTAGCGGGGGCGAAATTTTATAAAACGGTAGTTTTATGAAAAGAAAGAGGAATGCGAAGTGGCGTGATTTTTAATAAAAAGAGGCCTAAAAACATCTATAGCTGATAGATGCCCGATAAATTTCGCCCTAGTCCATTATAGTCCATGCCATATCCCACCACGAACCTATTCGGGATTTCAAAACCTACATAATCAATTTTTAATGGGTGCTCCAAGGCTGTGGGTTTTAATAACAGTGTAGCAATAGCGATAGAGCTTGGGTTCTGCTTTTTCAAGGCAGACAAAAATTCAACTATTGTTGTTCCTGTGTCAATAATGTCTTCTAGAATTATAATATCTCGCCCTTCAATGCTTTCACTTAAACCAATATGTGTCATTATTTTGCCCGTAGAATGAGTTCCTGCATAAGAATTTATCTTTACAAAAGTTATTTCGTGATCAATAGAGCAGGCCCGCACGAGGTCAGCAGCAAACACGAAAGAGCCGTTCAAAATAGCTATAAATAATGGATTTTTTTCTTCAAAATTCAGGGCAATTGTTTTTCCGATTTTTTCGACTCTTTTTTGAATGGCAGTAGCATCAATAAATAGGCTAAAGCTCAAATCATGTAATTTTATCTCATGATCCATTACTTTTTTGTCTTTTTAGAAAGAGCGGCTATCTTCATTGTGAAAATTTCATCTATCCGGAAGCTAGATGGGCTTTTATTCTCCAAAGATTTGTGCCAATGCCTGTTCGAGGGTATGCGCCCTTAGCTTGCTGGCGATAATTTTTCCCTCTTGATCTAATAAAATTGTGTGCGGAATAGAGCTAACCGAGTAGAGTTGAGCGACTTCGTTTTTCCAACCCTTCAAGTCACTTACATGGTGCCAAGGCAGCCCATCTTGTTTAATGGCTCTTTCCCAGGAAGCCTTATTTCTGTCAAGGCTTACTCCCAATATATCAAAGCCCTTGTCTTTGTATTTTTCATATACTTTTTTCACGTTGGGATTTTCTCTCCGACAAGGTCCACACCAGCTTGCCCAAAAATCAACGAGGACGATTTTACCCCTTAAATCACTTAAATTCATTATTTCTCCGGCTGGTGTTTGCTGGGCAAAATCAGGGGCGACTGCACCCGGCAAAAAAGCACTTGCTCCTAGTATTTTTTGTTTGAGTCCAGCAATTAGTTCGGGGTGTGCTTTATCGTATTTTTTAATCAACCTCTTTCCATAAAGGGTATAATTCGGATGTTTTCTAGCTTGCAGAGCCGTAACGATTCCCGTTAGAGCCAGTTGATAGGCATGAGAATTGACAGGTACTTTACTCAAAATATCATCCAAATAGGACTGATGCAAATCCACTTCCAAATTAATGCTGCTCAATGTTTGAGCATATTCTTTGAAAGCCTCAAACACCCAAGGATTATAGCTGTAATAGGCATTTTCAAAATCAACAAAATGAAAAAATTCATTGGCAAAATAATCCAATTCGCTATAATACCCTTCTTGGTTATTGGGAAAGGACAAGTAGGTATTAATCGCTGCTACCGCTCCTAGCAGTGGGTCTATTTCTTTATATGTTTCCAACAATTCCAGTTGCTTGTCATCTATGGCTTTCATCTTGGCAGCCGCGCCAGCCCTGGCACCTTCATCATTTTGAGATGCTTGAAATTCTTTGATTGCTAAACCCGTTTCATTTTTAATTTTTCCCAAGCTGGTTTTTAATTTTTGATAGCTTTGATTCAATTTAGAGGTAGTTCGAGCATCGCTTATGCTGCTACAAGTTCCTTTTACCTTTACCTCTGATTCCGTTCCCAGGATGATTGGTTTCACCTGGCTTGATTTACTGCCTAAATAATAAAATTTAGAATTTGATTTTGGTAGGGTAAACTCGTATTTACCTTCTTTTCCTACAGCAACTTCCGCTTTGGTATAGCCAAAACCCTCAAATTGGAATAAATAAAGAGAATCCGCCGCTTTGCAATCCGTTAATTCAATTTTAAGGTTTATTTTTTTACCAAATTCAACCGGAATAAAGGCGTAGAAGAAAAAGCTAAAAATGAGACAATAGGAGTAAATATTTATTTTTTTCATTGTATGGGACATAAGAAAACAAAAATGTGAAATCAATTTTGCCTAAAAAAAGCTTTGCAAATTTAGGGCTAGAGAGCTTGGAAAATCAAGCTATTAATCAATATTAACGTCTAGGTCTTCCAATATACTAAATAAAAGCTGTAAATCTTCAAAAAATTCTCTTACCAATTCAAAACTTACATTTGATTGGAATATTTTAGGTTCTAAAATATCTTTGGGTTCCGTTACGGCAATAAATATTTTAGTATTAATAAAAGAAACGTAAATTTCTTTGCCTGTTTTTTTCCGATAATTCAAAAGGGCTTTTTGCAGTTCCTCAGACAGTACTTTGCTAGTGTTTGTGTTTCTGCTGGCATAAGTCATGAATACTTCTTTGAATCGCCTGATTAGAACATCGTCCACCATTCTACCACCTTTTCTATTAAACACTTTAACCGTTCGGGAAAGATATTGGCTAAAGTTTTTTGGCAAAACAATAATCCTGCCTTTTTGGTTAGTTGCATTAAAATTACCTTTTAGAAATATGCCCCTGAAAACATAGTTCAGACGATTTCTAACCTTGGAATACTCTCGTACATTTAACTCACACAGTTCAAATTGTAATTCGCGGTAACTTCCTCTGATATAATCCTCTCCTTTGTAAAAAGGGGCATCTGTAGCAAATAACATACTCGCCTGAAAAGTTTCTTTAGGTATTTTTTTCTTACTCTGGTAGGTAAGCGTACCGAAATTGACTTCATCGTCAATAAAATCCAGAATTAGATTTACAATGTTCGGTTTAAAGGTTGTTACAAATCGCTGTATTCGATATAATATGTAGGCAATATAAAAGCCAATAAATATTAACAGCAGTAAGGTAATGGCAAGAATATGTATATAAATATCCAGGATTAACACCGCAATCAAAAACAAGGTAGATAGAAAAAGCAGCCATAATAAACGCTTCCTCTTTCGCTCCATACGAAGCAATTCTGGATGGATCGTATGATTATAAAAAAGGCGGAATTCGTGAAGGCGCTGCATCCTGAAAGAGAAATGTAAAAGGCTCTAAAGCCAACAAATTACCACTGAATAATTTTCTAATTTATATGCTCTTTTCGATTCGGATATTCAGTCAAAAACTCCGAAACTATCTCATCAATTATATCTTTAAGGTAGGATTTTTTGGACTTGGCAATGGATTTTAATTTGTCTAGTTTTTTCTTTTCAAGTGTAAAAGTAACTCGTTTTTTTAGTGGCGTTGGCACAAGTAGGTCTTTATTTGTTTCTTCCGTTGTACGCCTTATCAAAGCGTCCAGCCCAATAACTGGGCGGTCATTTCTTTTTTTAATATTCGCTCCCCGTCCTTTGGGCGGGTGGGGCTTCTCAATGGTTTCGGCATACTCTTTTTCGAGTGCATTGTGAAACAACACTTCTAAGTCAGAAGTAAAATCTTTGGAGGATCGCTTTTTAAGTCGCTTGACAGGCCTCGTTTTACGCTTTCTCTTCTCCTCAACTAACAAAGGACTAATACCAGACAATACATCCTCACCTGAATCGCCAAAAAGACTTTCTAAACCCGCTTTGAATTTTTTCTTGCTCACACCTGTTTGTTAATACATTAACGAAAATATAAATGCTTATTTGTCAGACCTCCACCTCTGCGGTTCTTTCTATAATTTCCCTACAAAGTGCCAAATAATCTTTCGCTCCGGGGCTTCGCTTACTATATTCAAAAATATCTTTTCGCTGTGCCGGGGCTTCTGCCAAAGCCACATTATCTCTAATATAAGTATTAAATACTTTTGGTCCGAAATATTTTTTAATGGTTTCTACCACGTCCCTGTTCAGCACCTTTCTGTGGTCGTACATCGTAGCAATAACTCCTCCGATAACTAATTTTTTATTTAGCCGAAAGCGTACCTTATCAATGATTTGCTTGATTTTTGCTAAGCCTTGCAAAGCCAAAAATTCTGTTTGGAGAGGAATATAAACATAAGTGCTGCTCGTCAAGGCGTTCAGGGTTAATAAACCTAAAGAAGGCGGACAATCAATGATGACATAATCATATTCTTCTTCAACGGTTTCTAGTAATTCCCTCAAAATATATTCCCTGCCAGCTTCATTAATCAACTCCATTTCGGCACCCGATAAATCGAGGGTAGAAGTCACCACATCCAGTCCATCTTTGACCGTATAAGGTACTAGTTCTGATTCGCCCCTGATAGCTTCATAAATGGTTACTCTTTGACGAGGAATACCCAAAGAAACCGTCAAGTTTGCCTGAGGGTCCAAGTCTATTAGCAATACTTTTTTGTCTAACTCTACTAACCCTGCGCCAATATTAATGGCACTTGTTGTTTTACCCACACCTCCTTTGTGATTTAGTAAGGAAATAACTAATCCCATGCTAACGATTGATATTGGATGAAAAAATGGTAAGAATAGCTTATTCTCACAGTATAGCTTATTTTAAAAATTCCTATAGAATTTATCAAATTAATTTTGTGTGTAGTTGTTTCTATTTTAATAACGAATTGCTAATTCCTACAAATATATTGAAAAAATGGAGAATTAAAGAAGTTCTCTTATTCTTCTATCCTTTATATACAGAAATTTTGCCACATTTTAGCACATTTGAATAATTATTCTTTTTTTAATTAAAAATGTACTTTTGCGCCCAACCGTATTATTTTCACAAGGGCTCGCCTGTTTTTAGAGGTTTGATGGTCTATTATTCGCTTAAAAGCGTAATTTGCGCACTCTTCCAAGCAGAAACATAAAAATGAATGAAATTCTATTATACTTTGGCCTCTTTGCTATTAGCCTCTTTGCCCTATTAAAAGCCTCCGACTATTTTGTAGAAGCGGCAGAAAACATCGGCCTATCGGCGGGCATTCCTCCTTTTATAATAGGAGTAACCATTGTTGCTTTTGGCACTTCCCTCCCAGAATTAGCCTCTTCCATTCAAGCGGTGATTGATGGAGCATCCGAAATTGTGATCGGCAATGTCGTCGGATCGAATATTGCCAATATCGCACTAGTACTGGGTCTGGTCGGGGTTATCGGCAGAGAAATTAAGGTGAAGGGAAATATTATGGATATTGACATCCCTTTATTGGTTATTTCTGCCTTTTTTCTGTGGTTTGTTGTGAAGGATGAGTTTGTTTCTTTATTTGAAGCCATCCTTTTACTCTTGAGCTTGGTCGTTTTTTTAGTTTATTCTTTGAAAAACAATCCGGAGGAACGGGGAGAAAAAACAAAAATAAGTTGGAAAAGCTATGCTATTTTAATCGTAGCAGGAATCTTTGTAAAATTTGGAGCAGAATATACTATTGAAAGTATTATTAAATTGTCTGAATTAATGGGTATTGGGTCAGAGAAAATTGCGCTGAGCATTGTCGCATTGGGAACTTCTTTACCAGAGGTTTTTGTCAGCCTGGCAGCTGTAAGAAAAGGAAAAACAGATATTGCCGTAGGAAATATTTTGGGATCTAATATTTTTAATACTTATGCAGTGATGAGTATTCCAGCGTTTTTTGGTGCATTGACAATCCCGCCGGATATTTTGATATTTAGTTTGCCACTCATGTTGGCTTTGACTCTGATTTTTGCGATTATGTGCATTTCTACAAAAATCTCCCGTTGGGAAGGCTTTATGCTCCTAATGTTTTATTTGTTTTTTATCGTAGAATTGTTTGTCTGATTGATTTGTACTCAATAAAATGCCGATTTTAATTATTTTTAGAACACGCACCATCGCATTGTCCATAAAGATTGAGCGAATGATGAGTAATTTTGAACTTTAATAAATCGCCCATTATGTTTTTGATTTGTTGGATACGCGGGTCACAAAACTCCAACACCTTCCCACAATCCACACAAATTAAATGATCGTGCTGTTTGTAACCATAAGATTTTTCATATTGAGCCAAATTTTTGCCGAACTGGTGTTTTTTTACTAAATCACAAGTAACCAGCAACTCCAAGGTGTTATAAACTGTCGCCCGACTCACTCGGTAGTTTTGGTTTTTCATATGGATATACAGAGCCTCCGCGTCAAAATGGTCCTCTCTGGTATAAATTTCTTCCAGGATAGCGAAGCGTTCTGGTGTCTTTCGCAAACTGTTTTTTTCCAAATGAGAAGAAAAAATATTTAATACTTGCTTAATTATCTTTTCTTTATTTAAATGTTCTGGCATATTTGTAAATTTTAGCACAAAAACAAAACTCAACTTTCTTGACCATTGATATTTCTTTAACAAAGATACGCAACTGGCAGGGGATAAACCAATACGTTTAATTTAAAGCAAAAAAATAGTTGAAAATATAGTGTTCGCCTAATAATACTCAAGTAGATTGAAAGATACTTACCGACATAAGGGGCTGCGAAAACGATTAATTGAATCGCTGCGAAGCAAGGGCATTACAGATGAAAAAATTCTGGCGGCTATGGATGCCGTCCCCCGACATTTTTTTCTAGACAAAGCATTTGAAGAGTGGTCTTATATAGACAAAGCCTTCCCTATTGGTAATAAACAAACCATTTCACAGCCTTATACAGTAGCCTATCAAACGGATTTATTAGAAGTAAAAAAGAGAGAGTGCATTTTAGAAATAGGAACGGGGTCCGGTTATCAAGCTGCTATATTAGCTACCTTAGGAGCAAGGGTCTTTACAGTCGAGCGACAAGAGTCATTGTTTAAAAAACCAAATCCCTACTCAAAAAACTGGGATTCAATGGTATCCGGACTTTTCTAAAAGACGGAATGGACGGGCTTCCAGCGTATGCTCCTTTTGACAAAATAATTGTCACCGCAGCAGCAGAAAAAATACCAACTGCGCTGTTAAGTCAGCTAAAAATTGGAGGTATTCTAGTCATTCCCATTGGGAAAAAATCTCAGCAAATGTGCAAAATAATCCGAAAGACAGTAACCAAATATGACAAAATTTACTTGGACTACTTTAAATTTGTTCCACTCCTAAAAGGCTTAAATAAACATTAAAAATTCAAATGGTCATTTTTAATGCTGGGTATTTTATCCACTAAAAACCTTCAAATCTCAGCAAAAAGCCTATAAAAAATTGGACAAAATAGAAATTCGAGTTACTTTTGCGCTCTCTTTTTCACAACGATAATTTATACTTTTAAATATCTGAAAATCATTGAATAATAATTCTTAATGGCGATTCTTCGCCGCACATAACTTATTTAAACAAAGCGAACATGGGTGATACATTAAAAATGATTGTTCCTCTTTTGGGAGTACTTGGGTTGGCATACACTTTCTGGCGCTCCAATTGGGTAGGCAGACAGGAGGTAGGTACGGCAAAAATGGATTCTATTGCTAATCACATCTTTGACGGAGCAATGGCTTTTTTAAAAGCAGAATATCGAGTATTAGCAATTTTTGTAGCGGTCGTAGCGGTTGTGCTAGGCTGGTCAGGGGCGACAACGGAAGGTAACAGCGTATTAGTGGCTTTATCCTTTATTCTAGGAGCCATTTGTTCTGCTTTAGCCGGATTTATCGGTATGAGAGTAGCAACCAAAGCAAATGTCCGAACAACTAATGCTGCCCGTACCAGCTTGGGCAAAGCCTTAGAAGTTGCTTTTGCAGGGGGTTCTGTCATGGGAATGGGAGTTGTAGGCTTGGGCGTATTAGGTTTGGGGACCTTATTCCTCATTTATAGCAACCTGTATGGCATTGCTAATACAAGCCAAGTTACTAAAGTAATTACTGTTCTTACGGGATTCTCCTTTGGTGCCTCTTCTATTGCCTTATTTGCTCGCGTTGGAGGAGGAATTTATACAAAAGCAGCCGATGTCGGTGCTGATTTGGTCGGCAAAGTAGAAGCCGGTATTCCAGAAGATCATCCTTTAAACCCTGCAACTATTGCGGATAATGTCGGCGATAATGTCGGCGATGTCGCGGGCATGGGAGCTGATTTGTTCGAGTCTTATGTAGGCTCTATTATTGGTACAATGGTATTGGGAGCAGCCTTAATGGGTGGAGCAACTTTGGCAAATAATGCTGCCTGGGCGGATAATTATGGCGGTCTTTCTGGAGTAATACTACCATTGGTGCTAGCAGGAATAGGAATTATTACTTCCATTATAGGGACCTTTTTTGTAAAAGTAAAGGAAGGAGGCGATCCTCAAAAAGCATTAAATCGCGGAGAATTTATCGCAGCCGGATTAATGTTAGTAGCCACCTATTTTGCCGTGACAACAATGCTTCCTGAATCTTGGTCTTTTAATGGTGCAACTTATAATGCTTTTGGCGTTTTTCTAGCGGTACTTTTGGGTTTATTTGCTGGTTTGGGGATTGGAATGATTACTGAATATTATACCGGAACTGGCACTAAACCTGTCCAGGGTATTGTGGACCAATCGGTAACCGGTGCGGCGACTAATATCATCGCTGGTTTGGGAGTAGGAATGCAATCTACAGCTATCCCCATTATTATTTTGGCGATTGCGATCATTGGAGCGCATCATTTCGCTGGTCTATATGGCATTGCTATTGCAGCTGTTGGGATGTTATCTAATACTGGAATTCAACTGGCAGTCGATGCTTATGGTCCTATTTCTGATAACGCTGGAGGCATTGCAGAAATGGCAGAATTGCCAAAAGAGGTAAGGGGAAGAACGGACAAGCTGGATGCAGTAGGAAACACAACGGCTGCAATCGGAAAAGGATTCGCCATTGGTTCTGCTGCATTAACTGCTTTAGCTTTATTTGCCGCTTATATGACTACCGTAGGCATCAATAGTATTAATATTGCAGAACCAATGGTTATGTCGGGTTTGTTAATTGGCGGAATGTTACCATTTCTATTTTCTTCCCTTTCAATGGGAGCTGTTGGACGTGCTGCGATGGATATGATTCAAGAAGTAAGGCGGCAATTTGCAGATATTCCTCAATTGAATGCCGCGCTGGCAGTAATGAAAAAAAATGAAGGAAAAGAAATGTCCAGTTGGAGCGATGCTGATCAGAAAATTTTTAATGCAGCAGATGGAAAAGCAGAATACAGTAAATGTGTAGAAATTTCTACCAGAGCTTCTATCAGAGAAATGATTGTACCGGGCTTATTAGCTGTTCTCACACCCGTTCTTATTGGATTTGGACCAAAATTATTCGGTAGCGATAGCGGTCCTGAAATGTTGGGGGGATTATTAGCCGGTGTCACTGTTTGTGGGGTATTAATGGCAATTTTTCAATCCAACGCAGGAGGGGCTTGGGACAACGCCAAGAAGATGTTCGAAGAAGGCGTTACTATCCAAGGAGCTAAGCATTATAAAGGCTCTGAAGCGCATAAAGCAGCTGTTGTAGGAGATACCGTTGGCGATCCATTCAAAGATACTTCTGGCCCTTCTTTAAATATTTTATTAAAGTTGATGTCTGTTGTCGCTTTAGTAATTGCTCCATTTTTATAGCAAATTCAAATTATTTTAAAAACAAAAAAGCCCTTTTCTACTCCAAAAGGGCTTTTTTGTTATCCACAAAAATTCGAGAGCAGACATCGCCTACTCTCGAATCAAAGAATGACTTTTAAAACACAATCGCAAATCTGGCTACACTAAGCAACTACTTCCTCTTTTAATTTTTTCGACTCCTTTTTAAGTCCTCTATTCATTAATATAAAATCGGACACCCGCACTTCTGTGACGTAGCGTTTGATGCCATTTTTGTCCTCGTAGCTTCTTTGAGTAAGTCGTCCTTGTATGGTCACTTCTTTTCCTTTTTTCATGGCTTTTTCCATGCGTTCTGCTATTTTTCCCCAGCCGACCAAGCGATGCCAATTGACCTCTTCTACCAATTCTCCGCCAGCATTTTTATAGTATTCTTTTGTAGCTAGTGTTACTTTCGCCAATATTCCACCTTTTTCCAATTTTAAAATTTCGGGATCTCTACCTAGATTGCCTATTAATTGTACTGAATTTCTTAAATTACTCATAATCGTAATCATTTTTTTAATTAAACAAATGTTGCTATTATTGACACAACAAAGTAAAGAAGCAAAGCAAGTAATAATCGTATAATAATCAGCTAATGTCGTTTGTAGCCGTTTGTAATCGAATAATGGTCGCCAACGGCTGCTCGTAGAAAACGGTCTGTGTTCTTGGGGCGTAGGATAAATTTCTTACCTTATGCCTTTCTTATATGTCATTGATGAAATCACCTTTATCCAAGAAAAATCATAATCCTGACAATTATTTATCTGCAAAAGATAGTAGAGAACTTGCTTGGTTAATGCTTTATATCTGTTTGGCTTATCATTACAAAGTTCTTTTTTGTGGGTTTTTAGGCAAGATTTGCGGGTTTACATGGATTTGCTATACTTTGATCCACGGAATCACAACAAATCATTGGTTCGAACACTTTGTTTATGTGCCTGTATTATGGTACGTGCTTTATCGAGTTGTTGTAATTGTATTTAATTCTCGAGAAAATAAAGCATTGAGTGATTCTTTGCAAAAACAAAAAACTGTAGCCTTATTTCTAGCCACCATGTATATTTATGCTACCGGTATGCATCTCGTTAATACGCTAGAAATATACTCCAGAGAGTATCTTATTATTTCCTCTGGACAATTATATGACCAAATATTTTGGCTTGATGAATTAATGAGTCATTGGGTGCAATTTTTTTTCTACTTTTTATTTTTTGCCTGGATAATCGTTTATGACCGGCTGGACCGAACTGACGGAGGCTATGTAGCAATATTCACTGGACTATTGCATGGACTAGAACGGGCTGTAGGAGTAATAGAAGGAAATAATCCATACAGTTCTATAATATTTGGATCATGGATATTAATCGCCTGTTTTATTAGATGGAAAAAACATGAGCGCGATTTTAAAAGAGTCTGGAAAGACTTCTTTTTTAGGCATGGGTTATCATTTGGAATTAGCATGCCGATTGCTCTTTATTTCTACCAGATTGTTTTCGATGGATTTACACAACCCTCCAGTATGAATGGAAATGCTTACTTAGTAGTGATTTTTGCTCTTTTATTTATTTTTTTCGGTTTTTTAATATCAATGCTAGTGGATTACATAGTAGAGAAAAGGTATAAAGCCTAATTTCCAACAAATTTTAAATCCATTCTTACCCCTACTTTTTTCAGCTCTTTGCATAAAGTTGCGGAATCAACAGTTCTGCACAATGGTATCTTCACTTAGCAATTGTGTGCCACGCTCTAATTTTAATATGCTCGATACAAATCACTTAATTCTTTATTCTCCTCCGACTGCTTAATGTCGGCTATATATTTTTCAATGGTTTTGATACTACCCTCGATGTTTGCTTTGGCCATTGCCTCCGTAGTCTGGGAAAGCATTTGGGAATAATACTGTTTCAAGTCAGCTAGCGTTTTGGTCGCTGCAAATCGTCTCCACAGAGACTGTTCCATATTGGTAGAGACGCTGTGTAAGTTTTCTAAAGATTTTTTAACAGTCGTTTCATCACCGGATTGTAATAAATAAGCATAGCCGGCAAAAAAATCCATGGCATCCGGTCCATCCACTTTACCCCAGTTAGATTCAAAAAAGGGGATTTTGTCTGTTTTGCCTTGTAAAGCATAAATGCCTCCTACTGCGGAAAGAATGGAGCTATTAGCCGTCTCTTTTTCAAATAGTTCTGCCTTCTCTATGGCCTTTTCTGGGGCTGCCTGATTCAAGCCAATTAAGGCTGCGCTAATCACTGGATAAGCTTTTTCGTGGTCTAAAATCTTCTCAGCAATAGAAGGCAGATTAGCATATTGTGCTCCTGCCAAATAACCCAGCGCATTTGCTCGCACCTGAGAATGAATGTCGCTCGTTGCCAGTTTAGCTATTTGTTCTAAAGTTTCGTCGTCCGGTTCAACCGCACCTAAGCCCATATTCCTAATAAACCAATAATCATCTTTCAGAGCAGCTTTCATTACTTTTTTGGCTTCTGGTGTCTTTTTATTTTTTAAAAATTGAACCGCTTCAAAACGATCCATTAAATTAGGCGCGTGGTAAAACTGGAAGATGTATGCTGCCTCGGTTTTATTATCTTCTCGCTCCGCTAATAAAATCTTATCTGCATCCACATTAATCAATGCGGGTTGGGTCGCTATTTTGAAAGCAAAGGTTTGTTTTCTCGAATTCATCATCACCGTTTTCCGAGTGATCTTCTCAGCACTTTCATAAATGTCCATAGTTATGGGCAACTGAAAGATTGGAATGCTCTTTTCCGGATCCTGAGTTTGCTCAATAGTCACGCTTGCAGTTAGGGTAGTTGTATCATAATCGTAATCAATCGTTAATTGTGGATGCCCCGCTTCAAAATACCATTGGTTAAAAAACCAATTCAAATCTTGTCCGGTAATATCTTCAAAAGCGAGTCTTAGATCGTGGGCCTCAACGGCAGTATAGGCGTTATCCTTCAAATACTTCTTCAAGGCGGCAAAAAAAGCCGCATCGCCTACATAATGGCGCAACATATGCAAGACCAAACCGCCTTTATTATAACTATGTCCGTCAAACATAGCTTCTTTATCGGGATTGCTAAACCAGATCAAGGGGTGAGCTCCTCCTCCCTGAACAGAGTTTAAATACCCTTCTAATTCATTGATTCTATGATAATCTGCTTCGTCTTTTCCATACTTATGCTCAAACCATAAGTATTCGCTATAATTGGCAAAGCCCTCATTCATGGTCAAATTTGCCCAGCTTTCGCAAGTGACATAATCCCCAAACCAGTGGTGAAACAATTCATGAGCAACGATATAGTCATTAGAGTTATCAATAAGCTCTCTCGCTGTTTTTTGTACAAATTCCCCAAAAATAACTCCCGTCGTATTTTCCATGGCTCCCGAAACATAGTCCCGCACGACAATCTGCGAATATTTCGGCCACATATAATCCAATCCCAGTTTTTCAGAAAAAAAAGAGAGCATTTCCGGTGTATGAGCAAAGATGTCTTTGGCGTACTCTTCATAGTCTCGCTCTACATAATAATTGACCGGAATGCCTTTCCATTGATCTTCCACTTTTGCAAAATCGCCAACAGCCAGCATAAACAAATAGGGCGCATGGGGTTGATCCATTTTCCAATAATCGGTACGAGTACCGTCCGCATTTTTATTGGAGGATACCAAAACACCATTGGAAAGAGTTTTGAACTCATCCCTTACTGTGATGGCTATTTCCTGCGTGCATCGTTCATTGGGTTTGTCAATGGTGGGAAACCAGCGGGAGTTATTTTCCGTTTCTCCCTGAGTCCATATCTGCTGGGGTTTATTTCTTTCTTTTCCGTCTGCGTTGATAAAAAATAGCCCCTTGTCAGAAGTAATAGCATGGCTACCCCCAATTTCTCCCTCTGAAGGTTTCGCAATGTAATCAATGACCACTTTATAGTATTCGCTGGATTTATATTCCCGATTTAGTCGAATTTTTAAAGTTTTATTATCATACTCATACTGCAATTCCTTCCCTGTTGCTAATGCTATTTTTTGAATATCAAAATTTTTAGCGTCCAATACCAGTTCGTCCGTTGGATAGAAATAAGGCTTCAAGGTCAACGCTGCCTTGCCAATGACCCATTCTTTTGCCCAGTCAAATTTGATGTCCAATTTGGTATGTATCAGATCATTTTTTAATTCATAACTTGGTTCATAGCGGGGCAATTTATACTCTTCAACCGTTTTGACTGTTACTGGTTTTTCAGCAGCAACGACCATTGTATCCAAGTCTCGATACTCTGTAGGAACAGGTTCGGCAACTATAAGTTGGCTGGTTTTACAACCAAAAGAAAGAAGGAGTATTAAAAATAAAAAGAAGGAAGTCTTTTGCATGGATGACGTGATTTTAGCTTTTTGTTAATTTGCTTTTTCAAAAGTAGAAGATTCCTCCTTAATAACGCTTTTTATTAGAAAAAGATATTTTTAAAGCCCTAAAGCAAAGTAGTTATGCCCTTTTTTTGACAGGGCGGGCTGTTAAACCGTCTTACGATTTCCATATCTTTGTATTCATGATGTCAATAACTACGAAAAAAGATATTCGCTTACTAAAAAAAGAAGAAATTTTAAGCTGGTTTTTGGAACAGGGAGAGAAAAAATTTCGAGCGGATCAGGTGTACGAGTGGCTTTGGAAAAAAGGAGCGCACTCTTTTTCAGAAATGACCAATTTGTCAAAAAATTTAAGAGAAAAACTGAAAGAAAACTTTGTCATCAATAATATTCAAGAAAATAAAGTTCAGCGAAGCATAGACAGCACCATTAAAACCCGCTTTCAGCTTTTTGACGGTCATTTTATAGAGTCTGTTCTGATTCCTGTTCCTTCTGACAAGCGGTTTACAGTTTGTGTTTCCTCACAGGTTGGTTGCAGTTTAAGCTGTAAGTTTTGTGCGACTGGCCAAATGAAACGGCTTCGAAATTTAGACCCTGGTGAAATTTACGACCAGGTTGTTCTAGTTAACCAGCAATCATTGGAATACTTTAATCATCCCCTAACTAACATTGTCTATATGGGCATGGGAGAGCCGCTTTTAGCCTATAAAAATGTATTAAAAAGTGTAGAATACATTACTTCGGCAGAAGGATTAAATATGTCCCCTAAAAGAATAACCATGAGTACAGCAGGTATTGCCAAAATGATAAAAAAACTAGCAGATGATGCTGTCAAGTTCAACCTGGCTTTATCCCTTCATGCAGCTGATGATCAGAAGAGAAACGAGATAATGCCCATTAATGAACAAAATAATCTGGCAGTTTTACTGGAATCCTTAAAGTATTTTTACCAAAAAACTCGAAATAGAATCAGTTTTGAATATATTGCTTTCCATAATTTCAATGACCGCCTGGAAGATGCAGCAAACCTAGCAAAGCTATGCCGCCATTTTCCTGTCAAAGTAAACATTATCGAATATAACCCCATTGAGGGTGCCTCCTTCAAAAAAGCGAGTGCCTATAGAATTGACGACTTTGCACGATGTTTGACGAATCATGGGATAATGGTTACCGTTAGAAGAAGTAGGGGCAGGGATATTGATGCCGCTTGTGGACAACTGGTAAATAAAGATTAGTGCAGTACTTGACAACCCGCTCTTTTGAAAGCGGCAATCTTCATTTAAACCCATAATTGAAAGACACAATGAATGTACGATTTCTTTTTCTTTTTTTTCCTTTATTTTCCCTTTTTGGAGCAAGTAGTCCACCAGTAAAAAAAGATAAAGACCATTTAGCACAGGAATGGGTGGATTCCGTTTTTAATTCGCTGAGTGTTGAGGAGCGATTAGGGCAGTTGTTTATGATTCGAGCTCATTCGGACAGAGGGCCTAATCACATCAAAAATGTTGAAACCCAAATTAAAAAATATCGGATTGGTGGACTTTGCTTTTTTCAAGGAACGCCCGAAAAACATACGGACTTAATTAATCAGTATCAAAAATTGTCCAAAGTGCCTTTACTGATCGCCATTGATGGGGAATGGGGCCTAGGGATGCGAATGAAAGCAAGTACGATTAGTTATCCTCGACAACTAATGCTGGGAGCGATACAAGATAATCGTTTGATTTATGAAATGGGCAGAGAAATTGCTCGACAATGTAGAAGAGTTGGCATTCATGTCAATTTTGCTCCCGTGGCCGATATTAATAATAATCCCGAAAATCCCGTGATTAATACCCGTTCTTTCGGAGAAGATCGTTTTAATGTAGCTACCAAAAGCTATATGTACATGAAAGGCTTGCAGGATGGTGGCGTCTTGGCCTGCGCTAAACATTTTCCAGGGCATGGAGATACCAACGTAGATTCTCATCATGATTTACCTGTTATTCCTCATTCGATTGATCGGTTAGATAGTCTGGAACTCTACCCCTTTAAAGCATTAATAAGCCAAGGGGTCCAAAGTTTTATGATAGCGCATCTAAGCGTGCCTGCCTTGGATGACACTAAGAATAGACCAACTACTCTTTCCAAAAAAGTGGTTACGAGCTTGCTAAAAGATCAACTTCAATTCAAAGGTCTCGTTTTTACAGATGCTCTGGAAATGAAGGGCGTAACCAAACATTTCAAACCAGGAGAAGTAGCAGCAGAAGCATTGGTGGCAGGTAATGACATTCTGACCTTGCCCGAAGATATAGATGCCTCGATGAAGTCCATAAAAAAATACATCGCCGAAGGAAAACTGGATGTAGAAGATCTAAACAAACGAGTTAAAAAAATATTATTAGCAAAATATAAATATGGTCTAACCCATTATCAATCTTTGAACTTAGAGCATATCAGAAAAGACCTGACTACGCCTCACGCAAAAATAATCAAACGAAAACTGATTGAAAACGCACTCACTTTGGTCCGTAATAAAGATAATTTAATCCCTTTTAAAAATTTGGATAAAATTAAAATTGCTTCGTTGAGTATAGGAGCAACCTCCATTACGCCTTTTCAAAATAGCTTGAATAATTATGGTAAAATAAGCCATTATCAAGTAGGAAGAGAGATTGGCGAAAGCCAGTTTTTGTCTCTTATTTCCAAACTCAAAAAGAAGGATGTTGTCATTATCGGTTTGCATGATATGAGCAGTTATGCCAGCAAAGACTTTGGTTTAACTAGAAGTATCAAAGCTTTTTTAAAAGCATTAAATGAAGAAACAAAAGTCGTATTAACTGTCTTTGGCAATCCTTATTCTTTAAAATATTTTGACGATTTAGACTATTTGTTGCAAGCTTATGAAGAGGACGAAATGGTGCAAGATTTGGCCGCACAGGCTTTGTTTGGCGTCTTTAGTATCAAAGGCAGACTACCCATCACTGCTTCCCAAAAAAGCAAATTCAATCATGGCATTATTACCAATCCGCTTATCCGATTAGGGTATGATTTACCAGAGAGCGTAGGTCTAAATACAGCAGCCTTAAATAAAATAGATGCTTTAATGCAAAAAACAATTGACACTGCAGCTACGCCTGGCGGAGTAATATTAGTCGCAAAAGACGGAAAAATCGTTTTCCAGAAAGCGTATGGGCATCATACTTACAAAAAACGAAAAAATACGAAGGTTTCCGATATTTTTGATATGGCCTCGGTTACCAAAATAGCAGCAGCGACCATTTCTGTTATGAAGCTGGTAGATGAAGGAAAAATAGATATTAATAAACCCCTTAGCGATTACTTGCCAGAACTAAAAAACACTAACAAGTCCAGCATTATTATCAAAGACATGATGGCGCACATCGCCGGCTTAAAGCCCTGGATTCCTTTCTTTGAACAAACGATCGACAAGCGTAAAAGACCTTTACCAGCGTATTATCGTTTCGGACCAAATAATGGCTATCATACCCCCGTCGCGATGAATATGTATATGAAAACGGATTATGAAGTAGAAATTTGGAAGCAGATTTACGAGTCAGAAGTGCAGCCTAAAGGACAGTACGTTTATAGCGATTTAGGTTTTTACTTAATCGCTCAAATGATCAAGCAGATAACCGGAAAAAACATTGATAAATATGTACAAGAAACTTTTTATGAACCTTTGGGGTTATCTGCAGCAACTTATAATCCATTAGAAAAATTTTCTAAAAACCAAATTGTTCCTACAGAAGAAGACCGCTATTGGCGGCAGCGAAAAATCCACGGCTACGTCCACGATATGGGTGCAGCAATGTTGGGAGGTGTAAGTGGACATGCAGGTTTATTTGCCAATGCCAACGATATAGCTATTATTATGCAAATGCTTTTAAATCAGGGCTATTATGGTGGGCAACAATATTTTTCACCTGAAACAGTTAAGTTATTTACACAGCGGCATCCGTCTTCTACTCGTCGAGGCATCGGCTTTGATATGTATGAATTAGACCCTGACCGAGACCCTAATCTATCGAAAAAGGCATCCGCCAATACGTTTGGGCATTTAGGTTTTACAGGCACAGCAGTTTGGGCAGACCCTGATAATAATCTAATTTATGTCTTTTTATCCAACCGAACCTACCCTACGATGAAAAACCGAAAATTGTACGAGGGGGACTTTAGACCGAGAATACAAGGTTTGATTTATGAGGCAATAGAGAAATAGGGGGTTTAGTGACTAAGTGATCAGTCTTTCAGGCAGCCTTACTATTCACTTAATCATATATTACTTACATACTTTAAAATGGCAACAGGACAAAAAACAAGAGAGATAATCAATAAACGCGCAGAATACGAATTTCATTTTCTATCCAATTTCGAAGCAGGAATTATACTGCAAGGAACTGAAATAAAGTCCATTCGCACAGGCGGTAGCGTCAATTTAAGAGATGCCTATTGTATTTTTAAAGGCAATGAATTGTATGTGAAAAGTATGTACATTTCGCCCTATAAACATGGAACTTATAATAACCATGAAGCTCGTAGAGATAGAAAATTATTATTAAAAAAATTGGAATTAAGAAAGTTATTGCGACGAGTAAAAGAAAGAGGGGCGACCATTATACCTTATCGCCTATATTTTGGAGAACGGGGGCTGGTCAAGTTGGAAATTGCACTAGCACAAGGGAAAAGGACGGTTGATAAACGACAAGCAATAAAAGAAAAAGACAATAAACGAAGTATGGCTAGGCTTAATAAAATGAGGTTGTGATTTCTTTTTGACCACTGAGTTTTAAAACCATTGGAAATCAAGCCCTCGATCACCCAATCACCAATTACTAATCACCCCCTATATTCTTTTAAATGTCAAATAATTCCGAATATAGTGATGAACAAATACTTGCACTTCTATCTAGTAACGAAGCAGCAGCCATCGAGTTCGTTTTTCGGAAATACTATCGCTTTCTTTGCAAGAGTGTATATAAAATTATACCCGATGAACATATAACCGAAGATTTGTCTCAAGAAGTATTTTATGAGTTATGGAAAAAACGAAATACCATCAAAATAAATACTTCTCTAAAGGCTTATCTGAAACGTGCAGCCTTAAATAAAGCACTAAATTATATCCGAGATCAGAAAATTGATTTGCGAAATGCGCCACCAAAAGAATCACTAGTGAGTGCAAATGCAACTACTATTCAACAGCTTACAGCAAATGAATTGCAAAAAGAAATAGACCAGGCCATTGATCGCTTGCCAGAAAAATGCCGTCTGGTCTTTGTATTGAGTCGCTTCGAGAAAATGTCCTATCAACAAATCGCTGACCAATTAGACATTTCCATAAAGACTGTGGAAAATCAAATTTCTAAGGCTTTGAAATCTTTGCGAGTAGCCCTGGCTCCTTTGATGAAACAATAAAGAGTCATTTGCTTCAAGTATAAAGTTCCTTAAACCTCAACTGGGGGTGATAAGGAAATACATCTATTATTTCTCCTCTCTGTAAAGCTACCTGGGTATCTTTCCAAAACTTCACCCCAAATAAATCCCCGTGCAATTGGTAAAAGATCTCTCGAATTTCTTTTCTACCTATCAAAAAACGGGGAAATTCTTCTGGGAAAATATCAAATGCTCCTACAGAATAATAAGGCGTAGAAGACATTTCTTCATAATAATCTCGCGGTTCGGGAATTATTCTAAAATTGAATTTTACCAGATAATCTATTTCATCATAATCATAAAATATCACCCTTTTCAGGCGAGTAACGCCAAAATTTTTCAAAAGCATGTCACCAGGAAAAATATTCACAGCTGCTAATTCTTTGATCGCCCGTCCATACTCATCAATGACCTCCTTCGCTTCTTCAAGAGTAGCAGTTTCTAGATAAATATTGAGCGGAGTCATTCGCTTTTCTACATATAAATGCTTTATCTCCACAATATTTTCCGTAACGGCCAATTTAGAAGGCGCATCTTTTAATAACTCTTCTAAAAGTTTCTTAGAAAATCGATGGCGGTCAAAAACCAGATTTTCAAACATGTGGCTATCTGCCATTCGTCCAACTCGGTCGTGCAAAGAAACCATTTCGTATTTTTGCTTAACCTCCTGCTCTGTCATCTGTTTCGGAGGGGCAAATTTGTCCTTGATGATTTTGAAAACCATATTATAGGAAGGCAGCGTAAACACCGCCATAACCATGCCTTTAATGCCCGGAGCTACGACAAACTTGTCGTCAGAATTGGCAATATGGCGGATAAAATCTCTATAAAAAACCGTCTTTCCATGCTTTTCAAAACCAATCGAATTGTACAATTCTCCAAAACTCTTAGTCGGCAAAATGGTTTGTAAAAAATCCACCATTTCGCTCACTATATCCACATCTACCAAAAAATAAGAGCGATTATAACTAAAAATGGAGCTTACATCATTTTGCCTCAATAGCAGGGCGTCCACATAAATGCCTTGCTCTTCATGTAAAAGAGGCAAAACAAAGGGGTAAATCTGATCTTTTTGAATCAACCGGCCAACTATGTAAGCGCTTTTATTGCGAAAAAAAATAGACTTTAAAATCTCTATTTTTACAGCCCTTTTTAGCGGCTTATTTTCTAAAAATTGTTTTTTTAATCGGTCTGTAACGTAAGCAATATCTCTATCCAAATCTTCAAAAGGGGCATCAAAAGGATAATTAGAAAAAATGGAACGAATGGTATTTTCGATTGGCTTAGATAGGTGAAAAGTGTAAAAAATAGGCTGGGTGGATTTGAATTCCCGATACGTGCCGGTAGCGGTTACAAACATCAGTTCCTCATCGGCACTTAAGTCTTTGTGAGCATGACGAAAAACGGAATTATAAAAAGTTTCGGCGATATTACGCGTATTAAAATTCATAATATCATCAAAGTAATTCTTTTTCACTTCCCGCCAAACTTGATCGTCACCTGCTTTATCTCCTAAAAAATCAAGCACTTTTTCCGTGGTGACTCCTACCTTTTCCTTATACATAGTAATTCGCTCCCTTGCATCCGCCTGGATACCTGCCCAATCTCGATGCTCAAATCGAATTTGTCCCCTTTTTGTGATGCGCTTATACTGATGATAATACTTCATGTATTCCCCCAAAATGATATGAGAAGTATCATAGGGAATCAACTTTTCAAACATTTTCTAAGCGTTTGATTGTTGCTTTTTAAAATAAAAGTAAATCGTCACCAGTCCAAAAATTAAATGCAAGGTGCTTATACTGGGATCGCTCATTACGCCCGCATTATATCCTGTAAAAGCGGCAACCGCAACGCCAATATGAAAAACTATAAAGGTCTGTAAAAACGCCTTTTGCATAATTGGGCTTCTCATGTGTTGCCATACTTGAAAGGCAAAAAAGCCTAGCCCAATCGCTCCTGCTCCATACATGCGCGCCAAGGCTGTAGTACTTGCGCCTGCACCCGCTAAATCGGGCATTAAATGAGGGGCAAAGAGCATAATTGCACCCGCTAAGGTTTCTAAAACGGCAGTAATTAATACAAATACTTTCATGATAAAGTTGGTTTTTTCGTTATTCAGTTTACTTGTTAAATCATTCGCTTATAATGTATTATAAACTGTTGTCGAAGCCAGTAAACCGCCATATTCCAAGCCTAAAGTACGGTCTTGTGCAATTTTCAAATATTCTGGATCGGTGGACATCTCAATAAATTTTTGGATAGAAGGATACTGCACCAAAAGCACTATGTGGGGCTGGTTTTCTGAACTTCCAATTATCGTATGGTTCACATCCCCTCTCCAGAGCAGTTTACCTCCAGCTTTTTTTAGAAAGGGCAACACATTTTGTCCATAACGAGCATAGGCCATTTCTCCTGTTTCTCCATCGTCCGTTCTGTCTTTATACCTGATAATGTTGATCATTACTACTGGCTCATCTTTAGGGTAATTATCGAGGAGGTGTCTAAACTGTTCAGGCGTTGGATGGATTTGGTTAGTTAGTTCCATTATTTTATTTTTTTCCTTACCTAGCAAAAGAAACGGAGCGTTTTTCTCTAATAACGGTCACCTTGATTTGGCCAGGAAATTGCATTTCATCTTGAATTTTTTGAGAAATCTGGAAAGATAAAGCATCTGCAACTTCATCGGAAACTTTATCACTCTCTACAATCACCCTCAATTCTCGGCCGGCTTGCATTGCAAAAGCTTTTTGAACACCGTCGTGGCTCATAGCCAATTCTTCCAGTTCCCCAATTCGTTTTAAATAACTCTCCAGGATTTCCCTTCTCGCACCCGGTCTGGCGCCGGAAATAGCATCGCAGGCTTGCACTAAGGGAGCGATAATATTATTCATTTCCACTTCGTCGTGATGTGCGCCTACGGCATTGCAAACAATGGGGTGTTCTTTATGTTTTTCGCAAAATTTCATGCCTAAAATAGCATGAGATAGCTCAGATTCTTCTTCTGCTACTTTTCCTATATCATGCAATAAGCCCGCTCTTTTTGCCATTTTTGCCTGCTTGGGACTCAAGCCCAGCTCTGCAGCCATCATAGCACAAAGATTCGCGGTTTCAATAGAGTGTTTCAACAAATTCTGCCCATAAGAAGAACGGAAGCGCATCCGGCCTACCATTTTAACCAAATAGGGTTGTAAGCCATGAATATCCAAATCAATAACTGTTCTTTCTCCTATTTCAACTATCTGTTCTTCTAGTTGCTTTTTGGTTTTTTCTACCACCTCTTCAATTCTAGCTGGATGAATCCGGCCATCGGCAACCAACCTTTTTAAAGATAGACGACAGACCTCTCTTCTAATAGGGTCAAAGCTGGAAATTACAATGGCTTCCGGCGTATCATCGACAACAATTTCTGCACCCGTAGCGGCTTCCAATGCTCTAATATTTCGTCCTTCTCTACCAATAATTTGCCCTTTTAAGTCATCTGATTCCAAATTAAAAACCGAGACTGTGTTTTCTATGGTATATTCGGCACACATCCGTTGGATGGTTTGGATGACGATTTTTTTGGCTTCTTTATTAGCATTGGCTTTTGCTAACGTGATTGTATCTTTTACTAAAGCCATTGCATCCGTTTCTGCTTTCGCTTTTACAGCTTCGAGCAATTGTTCTTTTGCTTCTGTTTCTGTCAATTTGGAAATATTTTCCAACGCTTTGATTCGTTCCTCATTCGCCACATCCAGTTGTTCTCTTTTTTTAGCAACGATTTTCATCTGTTTTTCTAAATTCTCCCTAATCGTTTTTATTTCTGCTTCTTTGTTCTCCACTTCCTGTCTCCTCGACTCAAATTCTTTGACCGTTTCTTGGAAAGAGGCTTCTTTTTCCTGAATTTCTTTTTGCAGATTTTTTGCCTCTACTTCCAAATCTTTCATATTGACCAAGTGCTGTGTCCTTTCGCTTTCAAATTTTGATTTTAATTTGGCGAAGCGATCTTTCGCTTCTTGGATTTTTTTCTGCTTAATACTTTCATTTTTACTTTCTGCTCTACTAACAATTTTCTCCGCTTTTATTTGAGCCTCGTCTTCTATTCGCTTAGAAGTCAACCGGGCTTCCTGAATCACCAAATCCGCTTTTCGATTCATTTCCTCTATTTTGCCTTGATTCGCTTTAGTGATAAAAGTTTTTACCAATAAAAATGCTGCAACTGCACCTACTAATGCACCGATAGCTAAACCTATTCCTATTTCCATATTTCCACTTTTTATATAATTAAAAAACTAAATAAAATTATGCTCTAACTTATTTGATCTACTAAAAGTTGAGCGATATTTTTAGAATCATGCTTGGTCAATTTTTATTAAAAAAAATCAAGCAAGTAATAATTCGTCCAATAATGTATCAATCTCTTGAAGAGAAGCGGAAAGTTGATTGGCAGATAAGCTGGAAGCTGTTTTTGATCTGGATTTATGCAAATCCAAGGCATAAGTAAGAAGGCTCATGGACAAACAGTCTTGCTTATCTTTATTTTTATAAGTTAGCTGAAACTGTCTGATTTTTTCATTCACCTCTTTTACCAGTCGGCGAACGACTGATTCGTCATTCGAATTTATTTTTAAAGGATAGGGACGCCCCGCAATCACTACGGTTATCCTAATCATTTCACTTTGCTCTTCCATATCAAAAACAGCCACTTAAGAAATAGGAGAAATAAAATTTGAGACCCAATCATTAGCTACAAACCCTTTTATCTAAACTCACAAATTAATATTACAAATATTTCTTTTAGGAAAGTCGTACAAAAAAAATATACAACCTTACTATAATTAAAAATCTGCTATCAAACTTCTGACTCCTCCTGTTCAATCACCCTTTTGGATAACAAAACATTCCCGTGTTTCGTTAAAGATGCAACCTGATGCTTCAGAATTTGAATTTCTTGAACATCGCGCTGCAAGTTAGTTTTTAATTTTTTATTTTCTTCAATTAGGATCAAATTTTCTGAGCGAAGATGCTCAATTTTTGATACTAATTGCTGTATTTTTTCCTTGATTGCCTCTATTTGCGTTGATAACTCCTCCATTTTACTCTTTTATAGTGTTTCAACTAAACTTAATTTTAACGCCTTATTGCTGCATCCAGATTCTGTTCAAAAACCTGGATTAACTTCTTTATCTTTTTGTCTACTTCTTTATCTTTTAAGGTTTTGGTTTTGTCTTCAAAAATAAAACTAATTGCATAAGATTTTTTGTTTGTTCCCAACTGCTTTTCATTTATATAAACGTCAAAAAGGTTTATATCTTTTAAATTTTGCTTAATGGTTTTTCGTGTATGTTTTACAATATCGCTAAAAGTGACAGAATTGTCAATTACTAAGGCGAGATCCCGCCGAACGCTTGGAAATTTATTCAGCTCTTCTACCCCTATCTTATGCTTTCGGGCCGCTTTCAATAGGGTGTCGAAATTAATATCTGCATAAAAAACCTCGTTTTTAATACCTACTGCTTTTAAAATCTTTTGTTGCACTTTTCCAAATTCCGCTAGGGATTTCTGCCCTCTGAAATATCTAAATCCAACAGAGAAAATTTCATTTTTTAGGACATCTTCCTGGAAGTCGCTTAAACCTATACGATTCAACAGATTATTAACATAAGCTTTTAACGTGTAAAAATTCGCTACTGCTTTTTCCTTATTCAACCAACTTTCCTTCGTTTTCTCCCCAACTAAAAAGAGACTCAAATGTTGTTTTTCTTTATAACCTCCATCCAATAATGCCTTATAGGTTCTACCCGATTCAAATAGTTTTAAATCCGCATTCCTACGATTTTGATTATGCAAAATGACTTCCAATCCGCTAAATAACATCGAAGGACGCATCACATCCAGGGTTATATTAGAAGTATTATTTACATATACTAGTTGAGATTTTTCAATAGGCAATAATTCTTCAAAATATCTAGATTGGGTCAAAGAAACAGCCATTATCTCATTAAAGCCATTCGCAGAAAGATAGTCTCCCAGAATGTTTCTTAACTCTTGAGGTTCGGGCTTTTGGCTGACAACAACTGCATTTTTAACCTGTTGAGGAATTGGCACTTTATTAAAACCATAAATCCTTAAAATTTCCTCAATCACATCCGCTTCTCTAGTTACATCCGCTTTATTGGTCGGCACTGCAACGATGAAGGAGTCAGGATTTTCTTCTACAACTTCCATCTCCATTGCATTCAAAATGGCACTTATTTCATGGGTTGGAATAACAACACCAATTAATCGGGCTACATTTTGATAGGCTACTTTTATTTGAGTCGGTTCAATTTTATTGGGATATACATCTACTATTTCAGAGGCTATTTCACCTCCTGCCAATTCTTTAATCAATTGAGCTGCCCGTTTTAGTGCATAAACCGTAATGTTTGGGTCGTTCCCTTTTTCAAAGACTTTAGCAGCATCCGTTCTCAAATCGTGATAAAAGCTGGTTCTTCTAGTCGTTTTCGCATTAAAATGAGCGGATTCCAAAAAGATGTTTTTAGTCGTATCTGTTACACCTGACTTGATACCGCCAAAAACGCCTGCAATACACATTCCATTAGAATCTCCATCGCAAATCATTAGGTCCTGTGCAGTTAAGGTGCGTTCATTTTCGTCTAGGGTAGTAAACTTTGCTCCTTCCGGAAGGTTTTTTACAATAATTTTCTCACCTCGAATTTGGTCTGCGTCAAACGCATGAAGGGGTTGTCCCAACTCGTGTAGCACAAAATTGGTGATGTCCACCACATTGCTAATGGGTCGAACGCCAATAGCTATTAATCTTTTCTTTAACCAGTCTGGTGATTCTTTTATGGTCACGCCTTTTAGCGATATGCCGGAGTATCGAGGACAAGCAGCAGGATTTTCTACTACTACATGAATGGGTAAATCGTTATTATCTATTTTAAAATTATCAATCATCGGCATTTTTACCCTACCTGAATGCTCATAATTTATTTTCAAAGCCGCTGCCAAATCCCTTGCAGCTCCTAGATGATTCGTGGCATCCGACCGATTGGGGGTTAAACCAATTTCATAGACATAATCGGTTTCTACCTGAAAATAATCTCTTGCCAAAGCACCAACTTCCACTTCGTCTGGTAAGACAATAATGCCTTGATGGTCTGCGCCAATGCCAATTTCATCTTCTGCACATATCATCCCTTCGGAAGTTTCTCCTCTGATTTTCCCTTTTTTTATTTTAAACGGTTCTCCGTTTATCGGATAGAGCGTAGTGCCAACGGTAGCGACAATTACTTTTTGTCCAGTAGCTACATTTGGTGCACCGCAAACGATTTGTAGGTCTTCTCCATTGCCAATAGCTACTTTGGTTAAGGATAATTTGTCGGCGTTTGGGTGTTTTATACACTCTTTTACCTTCCCAACAAACAGTCCTGCCAGGCCACCAGGGATGCTTTCTATTTCTTCCTCGCCTTCCACCTCCAGGCCAATATCTGTCAACACTTCCGCTACTTTCTGAGGAGAAAGTTTTATATCAACATATTCTTTTAACCAATTAAGGGATAATTTCATTTTTTAAACTGATAAAATGAGGAATGTGTCCTCCGTTCTTACAATTTATTAGTTGTGTTTAAATTCTTTCAAAATGATCTACTGTTAGGTCGTGCTTCACTTCCCCGGTATGCTTAGTATTTGACGGTTCAAATAACATTAACCATACTTCCTCCTCTGCAACCGGTCTATGCTCTACGCCTTTAGGAACGATGAGCAGCTCTCCTTCATTTAATATGACCGTTTTATCTCTAAACTCAATTTTCAGTTGCCCTTTAATAATGAAAAACAACTCATCTTCGTCCTGGTGATGGTGCCAAATAAATTCGCCTTTTACTTTTGCTAGTTTTACTGCTTGGCCATTTAGTTCTCCTACTATTTTCGGGCTCCAGTAATCATTAAAAAGGCTAAATTTTTTGCCCAGATTAATTATTTCCATTTTCAAGTCATTTTTTTGAAAAATAATTCCCTGCTTAGGCCTAAAAATAATGCGCAAAGATATATGATTTATGATAGTCACACCAACCGTCTAAAAGAATAGCACTTGCACAATCATCGCAATTCCGAAAATCAGTAAGGCCCCTCCTGAGATCTTTCGCATCCACAAAATGTGAATGGGTCTTAAGTATTTCCGTATTTTCTTTGCCAAAAATATTTTTAATGAGTCTGTAAGGATGACTGTTCCTAAAATCCCACTAAAAAACAGATAATTATTGGTAGAAAAAAGCGATTGGTCTACTGCTCGAGCCGTAATAATACTTGTCCAAAAAACAACGGAAAAAGGATTAAATGTATTAATCGAGAACCCTTCTAGACATAATCGCCAACGAGAAGAAAACATTCCAAATTTTTCCTCTTCTGCCATATTGCCCAAAGGCTTAGAAACAAGCATGCCTACGCCAATACCAATCAGTATCAAACCTCCAAAAACGCCCAAAATCGGTTTAAACATCGGTGCGGCTATCATTTGGCTGACGTGTGTGACTCCAAAAGCAATACCTACAATAAACAAAATATCACTGATCCAGATTCCCAGCCCGATCCAAAGCCCTGCTTTTGCGCCTTGTTCAATGCTAGTTTGTATCAATGAAAACAAAATTGGCCCTACTAATATACTGAGTGCCAAGCCCAACAGTATGCCATTCCAAAGATGTATCACTATTTGGTTGCTTGATGTTACTTTTGGTGGAAATATTTGATCATTACAAAGAACAGCCATCTTATACAATAGGTTTTGGGTGTCCGTATGCAGGAGGCTAAAGTCTATTATACCTTAATTTATAAATAAAATCTTGGTTATTACTGTATTTGGATTATTTAGTCCTCTAGAACTGGTGCTAAAGACTAGATAAACGCCGGAACTGGCACGCCTTCCACTGAAATCCTTACCATCCCATATTGCCTGTCCGCCCAATGCCTTGGTTTCAAAAATTAATTGACCGCTAACATCTGTAATTTTTACATTCGCATCCCTGGCCAAGCCTTTTATGGCAATGGGGCCGGTATATTCCGGTCGCACGGGATTTGGGAAAGCATAGGCGTTGGGATCATTCACCCTGCCTCCTTTCGTAGCATCTCCTCTTAAAGAAATAATGCCGCTATTCGTGCCAATAAAAGCCTCGCCCGTTTGTTGATTAATGGCAATGTCAATAATAGTATTATCAAAAAGAGGGCTATTATTTTCATTAAAAAAGGCAATTTGCTCTTCGCCATTGGGAGACTGAATAAATAGTCCATTGGTCGTTCCAATCCATTTTCTATTTGCTCCATCAACGGCAATGCTTTGAATATTCTCTGTTTCTAATAAAAAAGCACCAAAACCGTCTTGCTCTACAATTCTTCTGGAGCCTTGACAAATATCTTCAAATACACTGCTTCCACACTCGAAAATAACTGGCCCTTCGGCCGTTCCAACCCAAATATCTCCGTCCAAATCAACCTCTAAACAATTGACTCTGGGAGTAGTCAGTTCACTATTGGCAGGGGTAAATAACCTTACCCGATCATCATTCTCATTATCAATAGTCCCATTATCATCGAAAACCAACACCCCTTCATTACCCGCCACAAACCACTTATAGTTACTAAAGTCAACTGTTACTTGCAATAAACTCTTTACAGGTGCATTAAAATTGCGCCATTTTCCATCGGCTTTTAGAACAGAAATTGGACGGGATGCTGTGTGATTGCTCATCCATAAATTATGTTCTTCATCAAAAACCAGCCCTCCAATTCGCTCTCGCTGCTCATCTCCAATCGCCCCTTGTAAAGAAGAATTTTGAGTATTATATATCAGAAAGTTTTCTCCATCATACTCCGCAAGTCCACCCCAAAAAGTTCCTACAAAAAGTCGGCCATCAACGGGATGTACCGCCAATCGGTAAAAATCGCGATCAATATCTTCTTCCAAAAAAATGGAGATATTGCCTCGATTAAAAACGCTCCAATTATTTTCTTTTAACAAAAAAATACCGTCAACTCTATTCAGAGCTGTCTGGTTGGAAGCGATACCTCCAGCAGCAACATATACTAGATCATTATGCAAAGCAATTTCGCTACTATTATGTGAGGCGGGAGAATTAAAGTCTAGGGTCCGGCAGGATTCTCCCGGTGTATCCACATAGCGAATGCCTCTGAATTGATCTGCGTGCCAAACTCGCCCACTAGACTCTTCAATTGCATAAAAAGGACGGTCTATGCACCTACTTCCAGACTCAATCATTGAGCCATCCACTTTGAAAAGAAAGGATTTTCCTCTACAATTATTTTTACAAAAAAAACCAGCCAGCAGATGTGCTTTTCCAGGAGCCAAGTAACGAATAGAAAAATCTTTCTCAAAATGTAATTTTTGCAAAACCCCTTTAGAATATTGAAAAAGCGTGTCGTTTATATCGAGATATATTTTATCGTGATGCATTGCAATTGCATTAGAGTTATACACCTCTGGAAAGCCACTATCTATATCTAATAATGACCAATTATTAAAATCAGCCAGATTGACCGAGGGGGCATTATTCGCTCGATAAATCCCCTCGTCTGTAGCTGCATAAAATTGATTATCCAATTGAGTTAACCCAAAAACCGGCAAACCCGTAAAGGTCGTAAATTCAAACTCTTCCCGCTCCAAGTCTAGCTTTACGATGCCAAAACCCGTCGATAAAAAAGCTGACTTTTCATCAAAAAAAATGTCATAAATGGTCCGATCTCCTACAATAGAGGTATTCTTTTCAATATCATTCAGGTTGATAATGCCTTCTTTTTTTACAAGGTCAATATTGCTATTTTTATAAACGATAACCAGCACTTGTGCCAGTTCATTATACTTTATTTTGTTGATGCCGATATCACTTAACCCCTCTATTTTAGTCAAAAAATCAACCGAAAAATCCTCCTTTTCTATTGTGAAAACCGAAAATGAGGAGGCATAATAAATTTTTTGTTCACTTTGCGTGACCCATACGCCTGAATGATAAGGCAGGTGAGATTTCCATTGCCCAATTTTTAGATCACTTTGTTGGGCAAGAGCTAGGGTAGTTATCAGAAAGTTTAAAAAAAGTGTGGATAATTTGTACATCTATTTCGTTCATTTAAGACCTTTGCCAATACGCAATAAGAAAAACAGGAGTCATCCCGTCCAATTTCTGTTCTAAAAGCCAATCGAAAATACCATTCGTTCCATTTTTTCCAATTATCCTTTTGATGCCCCTTTTAAGATTCGGGATGACTCCTGTTTTATTATTAGCCAACTTCAAAAGTGACCTTCAAGCTAACTCTGTATTCGGAAATCTTGCCATTTTTGACGGTGACACTCATATTATGGACATTTGCAGAACGAATATTATCAATTGACTTCGATGCTCTTTTAATTGCTCGTGCGGTCGCATCTTCCCAGCCTTTGGATGAATTAGCTAATAATTCGACAACTTTAATTACTGCCATTTGTATAATTTTTTATTAAAAAATGATAGCATTTCCAGTTTTAGAAACGCTACTTGTCTCGGTAAAAGTATAAAAAATAAAACACATACAAAGTAGTCCATTAGGGAACGAATTTTAGTCCTTCTTCTTTCGACAAGTAGCGTTTTTTTTCATCTACCAAAAAGCTCCTCTGTTTTTATTTTAGGATTTCACTTTAAATTTTCCTGTAACTTAGTGTTCAAATCAAGAAAAATCTAATCCATGAAAGGAGATGTTCCCTCTAAAAAGAAAGTACCATTTAAAATAAATGAGCCGTTTCGCACTTATCTAAAACGTTATAGCCGAGATACGAAACTTCCTATCCAATATACAGATTTATTGAGAAGTAGCACTTCCGTAGCTCTTTTAGACGCTGAAGGAAATGATACGCTTTGGGAAACCGTCTATTATAATGAATTTGATACAAGAGAGCTAAACGATGCTCTTACCAAAATATACGCATTTTTGAAAACCGACGGCGATTTTAAGGTGTTAGAACACCTCTCCGTAGCGCGTATTGATTATTGCACTTTTGGAAATACAAAACCTTTCAGGGTTCGAATTATCAATCGACTCAATGATAATTATGACCACTTTTACGTAAAAAAAGCAGATGCTTCCCGATTATATGGGCTGGAATTGGAAGATTTGTTATCTCCAAATCGGATTACTTATCTGGTGGATAGAAATACCTTGATAGAGGAGCATGTTGCCGGCATCCCGGGGGATGACTTTATTATAAAAAACCTAGAAGATACCCCTTTTAACCAAATTCGAATCGCCAAGGAGTTTATTAAATTTAATGAGCGATGCTTCGTGCGATTATTGGGGGATATGCGCGCTTATAATTTTGTAGTAGATATTACGCCCGATATTGAAGGTTCGCAATTCAGGATACGGGCAATTGATTTTGACCAGCAATCTTATGAGGGCAGAAAGAGCTTCTACTTGCCTCAGTATTTTAAAGAAAATAATCCCATTATCTTTCTAGGAATTGGCAAAATGTCTCCACCTACCGTAACCCAATATCAGTTGGAAGAACGCAGCATGATTGCTGCAAGGGTAAAAAGTTCCCGACAAAGAATCAACCACCTATTGCGGATTATGGTAAAAGATACCATTTCGGATGACAAAAAAGTAAAGCAGCTAAAAGAAGAATTAGCCTATCATCACAAAAAGGACACTTTCCTAAAATGTAATACAATGGGAGAGATCGTTTTGAATAATATCCAATTATTGCTCGCTAAAGATTTCAAGCAAAGTATTTTGCTTGAGGAGTAAAATAACTTAGACCACTTCTTTTTTCTTTGCTAGTTCATTCAAAAAACTTTCTAGCAAATTATTAAATACTTTTGGCTTTTCCATCATAGGGGCATGTCCGCATTCTTCCACAAAGAATAATTGAGAATCATCTATTAGTTCATTAAATTTTTCGCCGACAAAGGCTGGAGTTACATTGTCTTCTTTTCCCCAAATCAATAAAGTTGGTGCTTTTATTTGAGAAAGTTTATCCCCCAAATTATGCCGAACAGCAGACTTGGCAGTGGCAATTACTCTAATTGCTTTATTTCGGTCATTCACAATAGAAAAGACTTCATCCACTAACTCTTTAGTTGCCACCGCTGGATTATAAAAGGTCGCTTCTGTTTTTTCTTTGATAAACTGATAATTCCCCCTTTTGGGAAAGGTAGAACCCAATGAATTTTCAAATAAGCCGGAACTGCCAGTCAATATTATTGACTTTATTTTTTCTGGTTTTGCCAACGCATATAGCAAAGAAATATGCCCACCCAAAGAATTACCCAATACATTTACTTTGTCATATCCTTTATGCTCTACAAAGCCTATTACATGATCCACTAACCCACTTACGGAAACTTTTCTTATTGGCAACTCAAAAATAGGCAACAGAGGGACGACTACATTATAAGAGGCAGAAAATCGGCCAAGAATTCCTTCAAAATTACTCAATGCCCCAAAAAGTCCATGCAATAGCATCAATACATTTTCTCCCCCTTGCGTTTCAATATATTTATATTTATTTTCTTCCTTTATTGGATATTTCATTTCACTATTTAGTAAATAATAAAAGTGTACTGCACAAATTTATTACTTTTATTTCGTCGCTACCAATTTTAGCTAGAAATTCAAAAGGCATTAAATTATCTTATAAAATTTCAGGATTACTTCGCTTCTTTAAGCTGGAAATTGATATACAAAAGTACAGCAAGCAATAGTAAAGCACCAGCTTGGTGCAATGCACCGTAAACGATTGGAATACGGCCAAAACTGTTCACAACAGTCAGTACTCCAAGTAAAAATTGTAGCAATAATACCGCCAATAAAAAATAATTAGCTTTTTTCAAACGCTCTGAAGTGGGCACTTTTTTTAATTTTATAAAAAAATAAATAACTAAGCCTGAAAGCAGGTAAGCCGTAGCTCGATGAATAAGCTGAACCACCGCTTTTACTACAGCAGAAGCTTCATAATCCATGACCCTCCAGTAGTTCCCCGAAGTGCATATAACAATCGGTCGCCTTCTATAAAAAACGGAAAATAGGGATGGAGCAAGCCCGCCCGCATTCCAGCCATTAAGCCACCAAAAACAATTTGCACATAACAAAACGCTTGTTATTATCCAGGCCAGTTTTTTAAAATTTGATAAATGTTGATCCGTCCCTGTAGGTTGGTTTGCTAAAAACCAAGTCCACAGTAAATACCCAAAAAGAATGGTCGCCAAAATCAAATGGCCAACCAATTTATAGGCACTCACCCAGGTTCGGGTATCATCATTGAGCCCACTAGCTACCATAATCCAACCAAAGGTAGCCACTATTACAGCTAAACCAATCGTAATCCCTAGCCTTTTCATTAACCATTTGGGGATCATTTTTCGTTTGGCAGCATAGATAAAAGGAAAATTACTAGAAAAGGAAAGTTTGGTCGTAAAATAGAGAAAAGGGAAAAGAAAAATAAAGCCCATCATCCTCGCCCATAAGCGATGAAAATATTCCCAATAAAAAATAACTTTAAACTCAGAAAGCGTCATATCTGAATGAATACTTTCATATTGTTTTTTAGCAGCAATTTTATACTGATCAAAGGCTGTGACCCATGCTGTGTCGGTTAGTGGCGGAATCGTCCCTTGAATGACAGCCCATTCCGTTATAGATAAGCCGGAATCTGTCAAGCGGGTAATGCCTCCTAACACTATTTGAATAAAAACCATCCCCACACCGATAAACAACCAAATTTTAACTGTAGCGGGAAATCGGCTGAAAGGATAATGAATCATTTTTATTGGCTCCTTTGCTCATTCTTTGGACTTTATACACAAAGCTGACTTCCTATTAATGACTTCTGACTTAAAATTTTAAAAAAACGAATTATCATCAGTTCTGTTAGTTTGTGTATATTTTTTACCTTCTTTTTTTGCTCTGCTACCTTTTAACTTTTTCTTTTTATTACTAACATCTAATTCTTGAAAAGAACTTTTGTCTATCAGCATTTTATGGAATTATTCACAAGCCTGTTAAATTTTTTAGTATTAATATCTTTTTATTTTTTTGATTCTTTATAATTGACAGGAAGGTTGTTGAAGTATTCTTTTCATTTTGTTATTAACGCCCGTTTTCCAATTTATTGGTTGCTTCCTTGTTAAGGGATGTTATTATCCTTACAAGAATTTCACACTTTTCTCCACAATAATTTCTATAAAATTCACAAGCTTCTTTGAAAGGAATTGGATTAGAAAAATATATTGCATTCTTTTGCTATCTGATATTTTATAATGTTTATAAATTTGGTGATTTGTGAAGAAATTTTGTTGATTAATGTAGTTATAAACAGAAAAACTAATAATATAAACAATTTTATTAAAAATTATTAACCTAGTTATTAACATTTGTTAGTAGTCTTACAAAATCTATTTTTAGGTATACTGGACAATGGTCCGATTGACGAGCATCCTTAATATGATAAGCTTCTATTAATTGTTCTTTTAAATTTTCGGTGACAGATTGATAATCTAGTCGCCAGCCTTTATTATTGGCTCGGGCATTGGCGCGATAACTCCACCAACTATATGCTACTTTGTTGGGATTCAAGTGGCGATAACTATCAACCATGCCGTTGTCAAACCATTTTGTCATCCATGCCCTTTCTTCTGGAAGAAAGCCCGAATTGTTTTTATTGCCTTTTGGATTGTGAATATCCATTTCGGTATGGGCGATATTATAGTCACCTACCAAAATAATTTTTTCTCTTTCCTGCCGCAATTTATTGACCCCAATTGTAAATATCCTCCAAAAATTCATATTTTAAATCTTGCCTAATCGTGCCGCTAGTGCCTGAAGGAAAATAGCAGTTGAGTAAAGTCAAATCTCCAAAGTCGGTTCTAATCACTCGGCCTTCCTGATCATATTTTTCTATTCCAAGCCCTGCTTTTACGAGGTCGGGTGGTTGCTTACAGAAAGTAGCTACACCGCTGTATCCTTTTTTCTGCGCAGAGTGCCAAAAATGGTGATAGCCCAATTGCTCAAAAGGAGCCACATCTACTTGTTCTACTGTTGCTTTGGTTTCTTGCAGGCAAACGATGTCAAAGTCATTATTGGCTAAAAACTCCACCAGGCCTTTTTTTATAGCAGCTCGAACGCCATTTACATTATAAGAAATTATTTTTGTCATTTGCAGTTGTTTAAAAGAGATAGCGAAGGTAGCACTTTCTTTAATATTCCATTTTATCTATTTTTTCTGTCCAGTTTTTAAAAGGAATCAAGGCTTCTTTTCTCAAAATCTGTTGGATAGGAATTTTTCTTTTAAAAAGGGGGGCTTTGACTTCTTGATAAATGAACTCATCATCAAAGTCATAGCTAGCAGCATCTTCTTTGGTGCAGGCATAGAATATTTTTTTTGGCCTTGCCCAGTAAATAGCTCCTAGACACATCGGGCAAGGCTCGCAAGAAGTATAGATAATGCAATCGTCCTAATTGAAAGCTATTTATATTTTTGCAGGCATTTCTAATGGCGACAATTTCTGCATGGGCGGTTGGATCATTACTGGAAGTAACTTGATTATGTCCTTGTCCAACAATTTTTCCGTCTTTGACAATGACTGCCCCAAAAGGACCGCCTTGATTTTTTTCTACTGCTTGTTGAGATAGCTCGATGGCTTTTCGCATGAAAAATTTGTGCTGGTTGGTCATTTTTAGATGTTTGAATGAAGATATTTTTGATGCTCTGCTAGTAACTAATCATCAAAGTTAATTAGAAAAATTTTTTAAATTTGAATTGCCTACAAAGCAAATACAAATGAAAAAATGAAATTGATAAATGCAAAAGGCCTTGTAATAGTTGGAGTAATTCTTGATTAAACCGAACCTTTTAAAGTAGGAATTATTTTTTTAATGTTGTCAAATGGAAGAAATAATTAATGGTAAACTTGGGGATAACCAAAAAGCAAGTCAAAAGCTAGAGCGCATCAACTGGAAGAGTCTTCTTCTAGAACTTTTAGTTGTATTCGTTGGTGTTTATGGTGCTTTTTTATTGGATAGTTACCGGTCTGGTCAGGTAGATAAGAAGAATAAAATTACCTATTTTAAAGCATTTGAACTTATCCTTGACAAGTATTTACAATCAAGTCAGTCGCTTAAAAAAGAGATAAATAACCAATTGGTTATAATACCATAAGAAAATTAGACCACGGGTTAAGTTGAAAAAACTTACTTTGTGAAATGAAAAAGACAAGAAGAAAATTCAGTGCTGGCTTTAAAGCCAAAGTAGCCATTGAGGCACTTAAAGAACGGAAGACCTTATCGGAATTGGCGGCTCAGTAGGAGTTGCACCCCAACCAGATCAGTCAGTGGAAACAAGAGCTGCTATCAAGATCAGAGGAGGTTTTCTCAATTAAAAAGAAAAAAGAGAAGGGGGAGGAAGCTATACCGACCAAGGAGCTGTACGCAAAAATCGGCCAGTTGGAAATGGAGCGTGATTTTCTAAAAAAAAAGCTTACGCAAATGGGATCATATCAAGTAGCGTCGGTAGAGCAGAAGCGGCAGTTGATTGATAAGGAGGCCAAGTTATCGATCCGCCAGCAATGTGTATTACTATGTTTATGCCGGTCCAGCTATTACTTCAGGCCACAAGGGGAGAAAGAAGAAAACCTGGAAATGATGCGTTTGATGGACCAGTATATTTTGGAAGACCCTACATCGGGCGTACTGACGATGCAGGATATGCTGGAAGAAAAAGGGTATAAAGCATCTTATGAAAGGGTGCGTAGATTAATGCGTAAAGCCTGTATTTCGCCCGATCTATCCCAGAAGGTTCCTTAGCGTGCTGAAAGAAAAAGAGTATGTTTACCCTTATCTTTTAAGGGGGCTTGAAATCAAACGTCCCAATCAGGTGTGGGAAATAGACATTACATACATCCCTATGGCCAACGGTTTTTTATACCTCACAGCGATCATAGATGTTTATAGTCGTTTTATTGTAGGATGGGGGCTTTCAAATACACTGGATGCAGCAGCCAGTTTGAATGTTGTCAAACAAGCAGTTGAACTGCATGGTGCACCTGAAATACTCAATAGTGACCAGGGCAGTCAGTTTACCTGCTTGGAGTATGTGGAATATCTTAAAGTAAGTGGTATCAAAATCAGTATGGATGGTAAAGGCCGTGCTTTGGATAATATTTATATCGAACGGTTTTGGCGGTCCATAAAATACCGGCACATCTATTTGAACCCTGCACGGAACGGACAGGAGTTATATGGGGGAATAGAAAAATGGATCGAATGCTATCATAACAGAAAACATCAGGGAAACGGACGGGTCAAGCCTGTTGTAAAATATTTGGAAAACATTAATACTTCAACTAACAACATAGCCGCAGTGGTCTAAATCTTTGAGGGTAGTATAGGTTGACATTGAAAATGACCCCGATTTGCCAATTCAATTCTTACATGACTTAGATTTTACCAACTCAATTTATATAGTTGAATCCATGTTTATAAGTGATAGGTTTTCCGGCCTACATTCAGAATTTATGATGAATTTGGAAACTGGAGCTAATCAAATTATAGTCCTTGAAAAGAGAATCTATGATTCAAGGGAAAAGGTTTATCAAGCGAAATTGGCAGATAGATCGAAAATGCCAGCATTTAGGGAGTGGTATATTGGGGAACTCCGATTTATTTCTGAAAAACTTACTCGATTAAATCAAACAATAGTCATGGTGCCCTTCCGGAAACAAAAGCACTTATTAAGAGCTTAGAAGAGTGAACAGCTTAATTTTCAGATGATTTAATTCGATAATCTATATCAATTTTTTTATCTAAAAAGTCTACTGAATCAAATAGTTCTTAAATATTACATCCGACCTCTTTTTTATATGCGTCAAAATATCTTGTGTCGGTTACTCTCATTTATTTTGTCTAACTTGAATCTAAAAAGATTTACCCCATCTCAGAAACGACTTCCTTGACTTCGGGGATCATTCGTTGAAGCATTCCTTCAATACCAGATTTTAAAGTTACTGTTGAGGAAGGGCAACCACTACAAGAACCCTGAAGGATTACTGTGACAATTCCATCTTTGAAAGATTTAAACTCAATATTGCCACCGTCCATTTCTACTGCGGGTTTGACGTAGGTTTCAATGAGGTCTTTTATTTTTTGTACGATTTCCGCCTCATCGCCAGTGTATTCGTAATCGACCCCTTTTTCTGCTCCTAATTTAGCCATTGCTTCTGCGAATCCTTCGGTAATGACTTCTCCGCCCGCTTCTATGTAGTCTTTAATAAACTTTTTGGCTTTGAGCATAATATCTTCCCAAGCATAATTCAGTTCTTTTGTAATAGTAACAAAATTATTACAAATATAGATCCCTTTGGTATAGGGCTGGTCAAACAAGGCAGCTGCTAGAGGCGACCATTCTCGTGCCAATGTTTCTTCTCTAAAATCTGCTGTTTCCTTGATGTAACATTCTATTCGTTACAAACTTCAAGGACTCTGGATTGGGCGTTTGCTCCGTATAGAGCATTACTGGACTTTTTGTGGCTGTACTCATTTATAAAGAATTCGTGAAATAGGAAAAATTTTCGCTTTGCAAAATTACTACAAAATCAGATCAGGTGTAGGGCAAACTTTCCATGCCCTATAAAAATGGGATAACATTGTAAGACGGATTGCTACCTCTACTTACACCTATCAGCTCCTCATATCTAAAAAACACCTTAAATCCTTTTTCGTTGAAATATTCCTTAGTTTCTTTATAAGACCGATTACTGGTTGCCAAAACAAAATCGCCACCCCAAGCTCCTAAAGATTTAACAACTCCCCAATAATCTGAAAAATATAATTGTTGGATCTTTGGTAATTGGATAAGGGAGGAGATAATTGCTTCGTGCTGCATTAGCAATGCTTCAAAAATTTGGAGACTTTTTTCTTGTTGTATAATATAGGAGAGCATTGTAACATCTTGTATCTCTTTTTGGATACTATTTGATTTTTCTCGGTAATGTTGAATACTGGCACGGGAGTTTTGTTTTTTTTCCAAATAAATAAAGTATAGATTTTTTTTAAAAGGAGGGTTAAAGGTTATTTTTTGATAAAATGGTTTTTTTTCTTGTAAAGAATAAAAAAGAGGACTACCTATTTCTGCACAGGCAATGTCATAACCCGAACCGCCAAAGGTTTTAAATAACAATTCAAAGGGATTTATTTTTGCCCCATTGTGCAATCAAATAAATTAAAGTAGAGCTACTACCTAGCCCCCAGTTCCTCTGGAAATTCCAGTTTCGTAGTAATATGGAAATTCCAGTTTTTTAAAAAATGCGGATTTAGGTTTTGAGTTTCCAGCAAAATGCTTCTTAATCTTTCTGCAATTGGCTGACTTTTAACCGGATTGTGTAAATCTCGATAAGTATGCTGAAACCAGGCTTTATTTTTGTGGTCTAAACTTTTCCATACTAGATCTGAAGAATAATTATCCTTTATTGTTAAACTTTGCCCTAACTTGGTGGGTAATGCCAAGCCAATGGCACCGTCCAGAATCAAGTATTCCCCCGTTAATAATAATTTTCCGTTGGCATAATATTTTTGCAAAATCTAACCTGTGTTTTTTGAATCAATAATAATGGTCACAGGACCGTCATTGACCAAAGCGACCTTCATATCTGCACCAAATTCGCCCGTATAAACTGGACAACCCGAAATGATTTGCAAATGCTTGACAAAGGACTCATACAGAGGAATGGCAACCTCAGGTTTAGCGGCTTTGATGAAGGAAGGTCGATTACCCTTTTTGGTGCTGGCGTGTAAGGTAAATTGGCTGACGACAATCATTGCCCCACTTACGTCCTGAATAGATACGTTCATTAACCCATTATCATCACCAAAAATCCTTAAACTGCTGATTTTTTTGCATAGCCATTTTATATCCTCTTCGCCATCGCTTGGCTCAATGCCCAATAAAATTAAAAAACCTTGCCCAATTTTTGATTTAATTTTTTGATTAATGATGACAGAAGCTTCACTAACTCTTTGAATAACTACTTTCATAATAATTGCTTAAATGAAAGCGCAAAAATACTTTTTCATTTACATTTGTTCTACAATTGCCTCTAAGTACTTTGTAAATTAAATAAATTTAATTTTGAGTAAAAAATACAGAAGATGAAAAAACAATATATCGAACTTACGAATGCCGAGCGAAAAGAACTCAAAGAGTTACAAATCAAGGGTACATTGAAAGTAAGAGTACAAAAGCGAATACTTGCATTGCTAGAGTTGGACAAAGGTCAAACTCAAGCTGGGGTGGCAAGAATCATTAATCAATCCAATACGAGTGTAAGTCAATTGATTAAGCGGTTCAAAGCCAGAGGTCTGCAATGCATCTATGATGAAAAACGACCAGGTCGCCCCATTGACATTACAACTGAACAACGAGATAAAATCACCGTATTAGCTTGTGAAGATGCTCCCGAAGGCTATAGTCAATGGAGTCTTCGCTTACTTGCGGATAAAGCCATTGAATTAGGCTATTGTGAACATCTATCACATTCTCAAGTGCAAAACATTCTTAGGGAAAAAAACTCAAACCGCACCTGATAAAAACTTGGTGTAATCGGTACGATTAATTCGATTTTTTTAACAAGAATGGAAAATATTTTGCGCCTATATCGCTTGCCATATGATGAGCGTTTTCCTGTAGTTTGCTTTGATGAAAGACCCTGTTTTCTTATCGGAGATGTTATAGAGGGGTTCGAATTGAAACCAGAACAAGTCCGAAAGCAGCATTATGAATATGCTAAAAATGGTTCTTGTAATTACTGCTGGCAGTTGAACCTTTGACAGTTAAACGCATTGCCATGATTACCGATAGACGTAGGAAAATTGAATATGCCGAGTTTATGCAAAGCTTGTGAGCCATTTTCCAAAAGCGGAAAAAATTAGGCTAATTCAAGACAATCTAAATACGCATAACCCAAGTTCTTTTATGAGAATTTTGATGCCGAGACTGCCTATGAGTTGACTGGACAGTTTGAATATCATACACTCCTGTAAAAGGATCATGGCTTAATGCAGTAGAAATGATTTTTCGGCAATTGCAAGGACGGCACTAAAAAAACGGATCCCTACAAAAGAGCAATTAGAAAAACAAGTATTCGCTTGTGTCAATGAACGTATCCATAAAAGGATTAAAATTAACTGGCAATTCGATATAACGGCTGCTCGAAGTAAAATGAATAGACATTATAGAAAGTAGGTTGTGCATTTAAATGTATGATGGTTGAGAATTTAACCAATGGACGAAAATCATAAATAAATTCCATTGGAAAAATAATTTCTTTGAAAATTTGGTAGAACGCCTTTGAAATCGAGCTATTCTTGCCCTAATGCAAGTATTTCTCCCTTCAATAGCTTTGGTATACTGTTTTCCAATAAGGTGCTTATACCATTTGAGAACAGTTTTAAATCCTTCAAAAGCATCCGTACACCAATAATCTATTTTGATGTTAAGGTGCTTGATTTTTAGCAGTAAAAATCGAACTTTGGCGAATCGTTCTTTTACCCATCGTAAAAGCTAGGATTTCTTTAGTTTCTGGTGCATAAGCATAGAAAATCCAGACCTTCTTGCCTCTATGGTGGACAAATGAATACATTTCGTCAATTAAAACCTTATGATAATGCTTTTTCGAAGGTTTTATTTTGATAGATTCCCCTACTGTTTTTATTCGATGAAGTACGCTACTTTGACTCACTTTAAATACAGTAGAACAATCTCGGATACCACTACCATGAATTAAAGAACTAATAATTTGTTTTTGAATAACTGGATTGGCTCCATTATTCTGATAGACGAATTGAAATTGTTTGCGACAGTCCTTGCACAGAAAATTTAGTTTACCTGTGCTTTTTATGCCATTTTTTAACGACATTAGGGCTTTCGCAATGAGGACATTGGACTTTGACTTTTATTTTTTGCATTCATCAAAGTTCGTCCTCATTGAGTTTTTTCTCAAATCATACATTCTAAATCACTACCGAAAGGTAAATCCAGTTAATGTAAAATATTAAAATTAAATTTATTTAGTTTACAAAGTACTAAGGAGCGGCATATAAAATAAAAAGTCAACTATGATCAGGTCCACCTATTCCAAAATCCAATACAAAAAGGGAAAATTGTCTAAGTCTTTTCTGTTGGAAATATATCAACATTTATTAAAACCACGCATGATAGAGGAAAAAATGTTGATTTTGCTTCGGCAGGGGAAAATCAGCAAATGGTTTTCAGGCATTGGACAGGAGGCTATATCCATTGGCACAACAATGGCATTAGAAAAAGAGGAAATTATTTTTCCAATGCATCGAAACCTGGGTGTGTTTACCACTAGAGGTATTCCCTTGAAGAGATTATTTGGACAGTGGCAGGGAAAACAGTTGGGCTTTACGAAAGGCAGAGACCGTTCTTTTCATTTTGGATCTATGGCGCATCATATCGTTGGCATGATTTCTCATTTGGGGCCGCAATTATCCTTGGCGGACGGAGTCGCATTGGCTTATAAATTAAAAAAAGAACAAAAAGTCAGTTTGGCTTTTACAGGAGAAGGAGGCACTAGTGAGGGGCGAATTTCACGAGGCACTAAATGTAGCAGCCGTCTGGAAGTTACCCGTCATCTTTGTAATCGAAAACAATGGCTATGGGTTTATCTACCCCAACGAGCGAGCAGTACCGCTGCGCACATTTGGCGGATAGAGGGGCGGGCTACGGGATGAAGTCTTATAGAGTTGACGGCAACAATGTGTTAGAAATTTATCAAACGATAGCTAATATAGCTAAAGCGATTAGAAAAAAACCAGAACCAGTACTGGTTGAATGTGAAACCTTCCGAATGCGCGGGACATGAAGAAGCGAGTGGCACCAAATATGTTCCAAAACCATTAATGGAATACTGGGCAAAGAAAGACCCCATTGCCAATTATGAGCAATTTTTACTGGAAGAAGGCATTTTATCTGAAGTGATTATTGAAAAATTGAAAGCAGCCATCAAGACGGAAATAGAAGATAGCTTGAAAGCTACGGTCACATATAACAACATTGTTTCGGATACAGAAACGGAGTTGGCCGATGTTTATGCACCTTTTGCCCAAACGATTATTTTACCAAAAACGAATAATTTATACCAAGCTCGCTTTATTGATGCCATTACTGATGCTTTGCAGCTGGGCATGAAGAAATTTGAACAGTTGGTCATTATGGGGCAAGACATTGCAGAGTACGGAGGAGTATTTAAAATCACGCAAGGTTTTGTAGAAGAATTTGGAAAAGAACGGGTGAGAAATACGCCTCTTTGCGAAAGTGCCATTATAGGAGCAGGTTTGGGATTGAGTTTAAAAGGCTTTAAATCCATTGTGGAAATGCAATTTGCTGATTTCGTAACTTGTGGTTTTAATCAAATTATAAACAATCTGGCCAAGTTGCATTATCGCTGGGGGCAGCATGCAGATGTGGTGATTCGCATGCCTTGTGGAGGCGGTGTTGGCGCAGGGCCTTTTCATTCCCAGACCAACGAAGCCTGGTTTTTTCATACTCCGGGTTTAAAAGTGATTTATCCTTCTAATCCAAGAGATGCCAAAGGTCTATTATTGGCAAGCATAGAAGACCCCAACCCAATTTTATTTTTTGAACATAAAGCCCTTTATAGAAGCCTTTCAGAAGAAATACCTACCGATTATTATACGGTGAAAATTGGTAAAGCAAGCATTGTACGAGAAGGCAAGGCAGTTTCAATTATTACTTATGGGCAGGGTGTTCATTGGGCGAAGCAAGTAGTGGTGGATTTCAATTTGGATGTGGAGATTTTGGATTTAAGAACTTTAATGCCTTTGGACTACGCCGCAATTGAAAAAACCATTCAGAAAACAAATCGAGTTTTATTGCTTCATGAAGACACCCTAGTTGGCGGCATTGGAGCAGAGCTATCTGCTTATATTTCTGAACATTTATTTGAGTATTTGGATGCGCCGATTATAAGAGTGGCGAGTTTGGATACACCCGTTCCTTTTGCAAAATCATTAGAAGAAAATTTTTGCCGGTCGGGCGATTGAAAGAAAAATTGGAATATTTAATCAATTATTAGAAAATAACATCAATATTCTAGACCTTCTTCTAAATCCTCTATTGGTGCTTGTTTATAAAATTGCTTGGTAAAAACGCGCTGTTTTTGCCTTTCTAAGATTAGTTTGGCGATAGTAATATTGGCAGGCTCGGTAGAATCAAGCGATAAAGCAGCGTTGATCTTTTTTTCGGACACATCCATTCGGTATAGGGTGCTCAATAAAAACTCCAGCCGATGTTCTAGATAATAAGCCACTTGGTCGGCGAGTAGTTGGAGCAACTCTTCTTCACCCAGTTTTTCTGCCCCTTCCTTTTCAATGGAAAAGTCCTTGATGATTTGGAGGGAAGTTTGTTGGATTAGGTCGTTCATTGTAAGGGATAGTTTTAAGTGCTTATTTGAAGAAAGGCGAATAAACTGTTAAAATTTAATATTTTTCTAAAAGTTTTCAAAATGTTTTTTCAACTGTAAGCTCACTACCTAATTCTATTTTAAAACCACCGCCAAATTTTCCTATTTTTGAGCTATAAACGTGAAATACAGCAATTTTATGTCTAATGTTCTACGTAGAACCTTGATTGTTTACTGAGTCAGCAACCAATTTTTAAAATCTTTAAATGTCGGTTCAAGGAAAGTAGCTTCTTTCTTTTTGTCTGCTAAAATAGCCAGCCTTTCCGGTATTTCTATTTTTTTTTCTAAAGTTTTTTCTACCTCATGGACAAACTTAGAAGGGTGGGCGGTTTCTAAAATAACGCCCCTGTATTTGGGCTTTTGTTTTAAATATTTTTTTAAAGCTAAATAACCAACCGCTCCGTGGGTGTCCATTATATAACCATACTTGTTATAAACGTCTTTTATTCCTCTTCTTGTTTCATTATCACTAAAAGCATATCCTGTAATTTCTTTTTTTATAATGTTCCACGTAGAACCGTATAAATCCATCATTCTGGCAAAGTTGGAAGGGTTGCCTACATCCATCGCATTGGAAATAGTAGCAATTGAAGAGCGAGGCGCGAATTCGCCGGAGCTTAAATATTTGGGAACAACATCGTTTACGTTGGTTGCGGCAATGAAATGGGCAATAGGCAATCCCATTTTTTTTGCTATTAGTCCGGCGGTAAGATTGCCAAAATTGCCGCTTGGAACACAGAAAACGAGAGGGTTTTTGGACTTTGCCAATTGCTTATAAGCCTCAAAATAATAAAACGACTGTGGCACCAAGCGTGCAATGTTGATAGAATTGGCAGAACTTAATCTCAATTGACTACTCAATTCTTTATCGAGAAATGCTTGCTTAACTAAAGCTTGGCAATCATCAAAATTGCCATTGACTTCTAGTGCAAAAATATTATGCCCTAAAGTGGTCAATTGCTTTTCTTGGAGGTTGCTGACTTTACCAGAAGGGTAGAGGATGATTACTTTTATACCCAACGCTTTATAAAAACCGCTGGCAACGGCACCGCCTGTGTCTCCAGAGGTAGCAACCAAGATAGTGAGTTCTCTATTCTCTCCTCGATTAAAGTAGCTCATCAACTGAGCCATGAAGCGCGCACCGAAGTCTTTAAAAGCTAAAGAAGGTCCATGAAATAATTCCAAAATGTGAAATTGAGCGTCTAGTGAAACGACTGGCGCGGGAAAAGTAATGGACTTTTCGATGATTTTTTTTAGCTCTTTATGGGGGATTACTCCGTCAAAAAGTGTTTTAGAAACTTTATAAGCAATTTCTGGAAAAGAATATTTTTTTAAATTCCCAATAAAATATTTGGATAAAACAGGAATGGTTTCGGGCATATACAAACCATTATCTTCTGGCAGTCCTTTGAATACAGCGTCTTTTAAGTTAACAAATTTATTAGGACTTTTAGTGCTGTATAGTTTCATTTTACTTTGACCGTTTGACTTTTTTTATTAAAGCAGGATAGCTCCTTCGTGATTAATAGGGGAAATGAATACTTGATTATCTATTTGGTGGGCATCAAAAATACGCTTCATAACTGCTCCCGCTCTTTCTGCTATTAGACTATTAGCACTTAAAGCAAATATAGAGGGCCCCGCTCCGGAAATGCTACAACCGAGTACGCCGGCATTTAAAACTGCCTCTTTCACTTGATAGAAATGAGGAATTAGTTGCGCTCGCTGCGGTTCGATGATTACATCTTGTAAGGAGCGCCCAATTAGATCAAAATCTGAATTGTACATGCCAACGAGCAAAGCTGCCAAATTACCGCCTTGCTCAATAGATTGCTTTAGCGTTACTGTATCGCTCAGCACAGCTCTCGCATCTTTGGTGAGTATTTTTATATGTGGGTAAACCACTGTTGCATATAGACCTCTAGGAACGGGAATTTTATGGACATCTAAAGTGGTATTGCTTCTGATTAAAATCATCCCCCCCATTAAGGAAGGAGCCACATTATCAGCATGGTAAGCACCGTCAGCAATTTCTTCTCCCTGTACGGCAAAAGGTAGCATTTCTCTTTTTGTAAGGGGCCTTTTTAATAGTTCATTAATAATCATTACGCCTGCTGCGGCACTGGCAGCACTTGAACCTAGCCCACTACCAAAGGGCATTTTTTTGTGAATTTCTATTTCGATTCCTCGTTTTTCTTCTCCCAAAAATTCTAGCAATTTTTGGGCAGCAAAACCTGCTGTATTTCTTTCTACTTCATAAGGTAATTTGCCTTTTGCTCCAGTAATTTTGGTAATTCTCAGACCAGGTTTATTCGAAAATCGCCCGATAATCTCATCCCCTGGCTGGTTCAAGGCAAAACCCAAAACGTCAAAACCGCAGGCAACATTGGCGACTGTGGCGGGTGCAAAGACTTTTATTCCTGAACTCATTTACATTCTAATGCTTCTTAGCGATTTTCCCATAAGTTTCTAGTGGCTGTTGACTGCGTAAAATTGTGCAATCTACTGATTATAGTATATAAGCAACAGGTCAAATTGAGAATTGCTGACATATTGCCAAATCGACCACTAATCACCTAATAATCAATCACTTAAATTATTTTAAATAATTTCCAATTTTTATGACTTCTGCAAAGACGCCTGCTGCGGTTACTTCTGCCCCCGCCCCCGGTCCTCTTACCACTAATGGCCGTTCCTTATACCTTTCCGTGGTAAGCACAATCATATTATCGCTACCATTTAATGAATAAAAAGGATGTTTAGCATTTACTCCTTCAAGGGCTATTGTTGCATCTCCATTTTCAAGTTTGGCAATCATTCTTAAAACTTTGCCTTCGTTTTCTGCCTTTTTGCGCATTAATTCGAAATGCCTATCAGCTTTTTCTAATTCAATAAAAAATGCGCCTATTGTCTTGGCATTCATGCAGGCGGAGGGCAAAATGCTTCGGATTGTTACATTTTCGGCTTCCAGCGGTAAGCCGGCTTCTCGAGCGAGGATGATTAATTTTCTTCTAACATCAAACCCACTTAAATCTTCTCTTGGGTCTGGTTCGGTATAGCCTTTTTCTTTGGCTTTTTTTACAATTTCGCTAAAAACGGTTCCTTCTACGAAAGAATTAAAAATAAAGGAGAGCGAACCAGAGAGTACGCCTTCAATTTTTAGAATTCGATCGCCACTGTAAATCAAATCATTAAGTGTGGATATTACTGGAAGTCCAGCACCAACATTAGTTTCATACATAAATTGTACACCTCTTTTTTCAGCAATTGCTTTTAATTCTGAATATTGAGTGTACAGGGAAGAGGTAGAAATTTTATTCGGGGTGGAAATGGAAATACTGCTATTTAAAATTTCTTTATAATAAGAAACAATTTTTTTATTAGCAGTATTATCAATAAAAATGGTATTAGACAAGTTGAGGTCTTTCATTTTTTTAATAAAAGCAGGGAAGTTCATTTTGTCCTCTGAATTTAAAAGGTGCGCCTTCCAATTATTCAAATCTATTCCATTTTCATTAAATAGCATTTTTTTGCTGTTCGCTAATGCGATTATTTTTATTTCTAAAGAACGCTTTTCCTTTAAATGTTTTGCTTGCGCCCTAATTTGCTTTATTAGCGTACTCCCGATCAATCCTACACCGATCATAAACAAATGTAGCTCTTTGGTATCTGAAAGGAAAAAAGCCTCGTGTAGAGCGTTTAAAGCCTTGCTTTCGTCTGATTTGTTGATGACCACAGAAATATTTAGCTCAGAAGAGCCTTGTGCGATGGCAATAGCATTGATACCATTTTTTCCCAATGCCCTAAACATTCGTCCGGCAATGCCAGGTTGGTAGCGCATATTTTCTCCGATAATTGCAACAATCGCCAGGTCGTTTTCAATTTTTACCGGATTGACTAATCTGGATTGCATTTCATATTCAAAAGCCCTTTCTACTACCCGTTTAGCTTTTTTTGCAGCTTTGGGCTGTATGGCAAAGCTGATGGAGTATTCGGAGGAGCCTTGAGTAATGAGAATAATATTTATGTTGGCTTCTGCCAAAGAATTAAAAAGTCGCCCAGCAATGCCCGGTACCCCAAAGAGTCCACTCCCAGAAAGCGTTAGCAAGGAAATATTTTCAATGGACGAAATGCCTTTTACGGCTGGTCCATTTGTATCTCCTTTATCAGAAATAAGGGTTCCTCCAAAAGTTGGATTGAATGTATTTTTAATAAAAATGGGGATATTTTTGGAAAATGCAGGCTGAATAGTTGGCGGATAAATGACCTTTGCTCCAAAATGGGACATTTCCATTGCTTCGCCGTAGGTCATGGTTGGAATGGTAAATGCCTTTCTCACTTTCTTGGGATCAGTGGTCAGTACGCCGTTGACATCGGTCCAGATTTCGATTGCTTTTGCATTCAGTCCCGCCGCTAGCAAAGCAGCCGTGTAATCGGAACCTCCCCTGCCTAAAGTGGTAGTCAACCCCCCTTTGGCGGAAGCAATAAAACCGGTGACGACTTGAACCATACTAACTTGGGCGTAATGCGCTTTAATTTTTTCAAAAGTCATGGACAAATCCACTTTTGCAGAGCCAAAAGTTTTGTCCGTTTTGATAATTTTTCGGGCGTCTAAGTAATCCGCTGGGATGCCCTGCTGAGTCAAAGCATGGGCAATGATAAAATTGGAGTTGCGCTCGCCGAAACTTAAGACATAGTCCATTGTTCGACTAGAAGCCTCTCGGACTAAAAAAATTCCATGCAAAATGTCTTTAAGAGTAGCGTGATTTTCTTTTAATTTTTTGATGACTCCTCTTTCCGTTTCCTTTTTCAGTAACGCCTTCGCTGCCTCAATATGTCGCTTATGGAAAGCATCAAATAAGTCCAGGTAAGCATCATCGGCATTTTCTGCTCGTTTGCTCATTTCTATCAAGGCGTCCGTTATTCCGCTAAAAGCTGAAAAAACCACTGTAAATTTTTCTCTCTGGTGCTGATAGCTTTTTAGTAGTTCAATAATTTTTTTAATTCTTTCTGGCTTGGCAACAGAAGAACCGCCAAATTTTAATACTTTCATTTGCCAAATTAATAATGGATAGAATATGCTCTTTCTACGTATCTGAAGGATAATGTTTTGTAAAAAGAAGGTGCGAATTTATCGGTTTGGCTATTAGGGAGCAACTATTTCTCAAACTAAAACGGATTTATACTTTTTTTCTTGATAAGTTAGTGCCAAAATTGGTTCTTTCTGACCCATAAAAGGCATTTTTAATGACTGCAAAGTGGACTAAATATTTTTTCTTCTTGACTCTTAGTAGCCTCTTTTTTTCAGCCGTTGCTTACAAAGAAGATTGGGGTTTTTTTGCTCATCGAAGGATTAACCGATTGGCTATTTTTACTCTGCCTCCTGATATGATTGTTTTTTATAAAAAAAATATTGAGTATTTGACAGCTCATGCCACAGACCCTGATATGCGCCGGTATGCTGTGCCAACGGAGGGGATTCGACATTTTATAGACTTGGACCATTGGGAGAGCTTGCCCAGAAATTTTGTGGACACTCGCCGAATTTTTGCAGAAGCTACGATTATTAATCATAAAAAGGACACTTTAAGAATTTTTGGAAAAAATGTAAAAAGCTTGGATGAGTGGAATGTTGTTTTAAAAGGGCAAAACCTTCCGACTTTTTTTAATAGAGATAGCATAGTGCTATTGCGAGAAGACTATGAAAAGTTTTTTTACGAGCAGATTTATCATTTTCAATATGAAAACCAGTGGGAATTAAATTGCGATAGCATCGCTCAGTTTTTTGCCTATCATGGCTTTAAGCTGGATTGTCAACAAGCTTATGCAGTGGATACCTTTGTGCAACACGGCGTGTTGCCCTATCATCTAGTCAGAATGCAGCGAAGCTTAACGGGGGCGATGCAATTGGGAAATGTAGAGCAGATACTCCGGCTATCAGCGGATTTTGGGCATTACATTGGGGATGCTCATGTACCTTTGCACACCCATAGCAATTATAATGGACAAAAAACGAATCAAATAGGTATTCATGCCTTTTGGGAAACTCGATTGCCGGAATTGTTTGCGGATGGCTCCTACGATTATTTTGTCGGAAAGGCAGTATACATTGATGATCCTGTAGAACACTATTGGCAAATTGTAGAAAAGAGCCATTCTTTGGTAGAGGAGGTTTTGCAAATTGAAAAAGCAATCAGTAAAACTTTTCCAGAAGACCAACAAGACTGCTTTGTCGAACGAGGGACGGGCTATATTCAAAAAATGCCTTGCGAAAAATACGCAAAATTGTATCACCAACAACTCAATGGTCAAGTGGAATCCAGATTAAGGGCAGCTATTCAAACGGTTGGAAGTGCCTGGTACACAGCTTGGGTGGATGCAGGGCAGCCAGATTTAGCAAGGTTAGTGGATAACCGACAAATTGAAAAGGAAATCGAAGCAGAACGAAAATTGCTAAAGGCAGTTGAGAACGGAAAAATTTTTGGGAGGAAGCATAATTAAAAATCATTGTTCTTTTTCATAAAGGGCTTCCAGCGCTACATTTTTTTTGAGGATTTCCAACAGTTTGAACGAATTGGCTAAAAAAATCACCTTTTTTCCAAAAATGCCCGATTTTTTGAACGATAAATGGACTACTTTAAAAACCCAATAGGAAACTTCTTCCAATTTTTCAATATTGTGAAAAGGGTAGCGTGCTGTTTTTCTATAATTGGTTACATACACAAAATTATCATCTATCTCTACACGCTTTAGCCGGATGACCGAAAGATAAAATACAACCATGCCTGTCAAAAAAAAGGAAGTCATCAGTAGTCGAAAAGCGTGAATAGACAGATCTCCGACATAAGCGGCTTTACTGAGCCAAAAAGCGAGGGTCATCGCACCAAAAAAAATGCCCCAAAAGACAGGTAAGAACACTTTTAAGAAAAGCGTCCAGGTAGAAGAAATATTTGTGGGTTTTGACATAGCTGTTTTTTGCAAAAATAGCCTTTTTTCAGGTTGCCACAATTCGTCCCCCTTTTAATCGAATAATGCGTTGCGTTTTAGCTGCTAAATGAAGGTCGTGTGTAACAATTACCAAGGTTGTCCCTGATTCCTCATTGAGTTTGAATAGCAAATCTTCTACTTTTTGTCCAGTTTCTTCGTCCAGATTACCCGTTGGTTCATCGGCAAACAAGATTTTTGGATTATTGGAAAAAGCCCTTGCTAAAGAAACGCGCTGCTGCTCGCCACCGGAAAGTTGCGTTGGATAATGATCATGGCGGTCTGCTAGACCGACCTTTTCCAATAATTCCATTGCTTTTTTTGCTGCTTTGGTTTCTCCTCGTAGCTCCAACGGAACCATTACATTTTCCAAAGCGGTCAAAGTAGGAATCAGTTGAAAATTTTGAAAAATAAACCCCACGTATTGGTTTCTTAAATTGGCTCGTTCATCTTCTGTTAATGGTTCCAGCGCTACGTTATTTAACGTTACAGAACCAGAACTTGCCTTATCCAAACCAGCACATAAGCCCAATAAAGTCGTTTTGCCACTTCCTGAAGGCCCTACGATAGAAATCGTATCACCTTCTTCGATTTTGAAATTGATATCTTTCAAAACATTTACGGCCTTATTGCCACTCGTATAGGTTTTGGACAAATTAGTTGCTTTTAGCATTATTTTTTTAGTTGATGTTCAATAGCTATTCCAACTAACAAAGGTAAATATAGTTCAAAGAAAATGAATGGTGTCGTTAAATCTTTGGATAAAGTATAAGAAAAACCAGATTAGCTGGTTTTCAAGAGGAGCAAAATCATAAATAAATGTTAAGTAAATTCACATATTAGCTTCTTTTTTGAAAAAATTTAAATTTTGTTTTGCCTAATTTATAACCGATAAAAAAAACGGACAAATGATGAAATTTTCTTACTTTTTAATAGGCTCACTCTTTTTACTTTCTAATACCATTGCTGCCCAATTAAATCCGGTAAAGTGGACCTTTTCTGTAGCGCAGACAAGTGATGTTGAATACCAAATTACTTTTACAGCAGAGGTAGCAAATGGTTGGAGTATTTATTCCCAACATACCGACCCAAGCGGACCCGTTCCCACCTCATTTAATTTTGATGAAAATGCCAATATTCAATTAATCGGCGAAATGGAAGAACGGGGAAAGAAGAAGGAGGCATTTGATGAATTATTTGGCGTAAATGTTATTAAATTCAGTGGAACGACCACTTTCATCCAAAAAGTAAGAGCAAAAACAGAAGGCGTAAGCATCTCTGGCTATTTGGAATATATGTGCTGTGATGATGAAAAATGCCTGCCGCCCAAAGAGGTGGATTTTGAAATAAGTTTAGAATAATACCAGTTCATCGCTCAATTTTCGCGTTTCCTACCAATTTGTTCCAATTAGGACACTTTTATTGAAACAATTTTGGTTTAAAGAAAATATTATGAGGAGCGAGGCGCATTAAAGGAGTAAAAAACTCCCAACAAGCTCTTATAAAAAATCCGAAACCATGAAGATATTAACAACCTTTGCCTTTTTACTAGGAATAAATCTGATATCCTTTAGTCAGATATTAACACCGGTCAAATGGCAAATGAATAGTCAACAAGTTGGAGATAATGAGTTTGAATTAGTTTTTACAGCCAAAATTGATGAAGGCTGGAAAATTTATTCTCAATATTTGGAATCAGACGATGGACCAATACCGACCAGTTTTAATTTTGAAGAAGGCGACCACTATGAAATGATTGGCAAGATAGAGGAAGCACAAACTAATCGAAAAAAGGCTTTTGATAGGGTCTTTAAAATGGAACTCATTACCTTCACAAAGGAGGGAACCTTTACTCAAAAGGTAAAAATCCATGATTATTCCAAGCCAATTGTGGGCTATCTGGAATTTATGTGCTGTGATGCCACCCGTTGCTTACCGCCTTCGGAGGAGGATTTTGAGTTTACCTTAGTCGCAAAACAAGCAGAAAAAGAAAAAGTAACAGTAGTAGAGGAAGCAGAAACAAAGCCCATAGAAAAACCTAATCAACCCACTGAGAAGACAACAACAATACCCGAAAAAATTGCCGAGAACCAACCTATCGAAACACCTAAAAAGGTAGTTCCTCAGGAAGAAATTGCAAAAAAATCCAAAATCACCAATCAAGCGGCTTCTACCAGTCAACCAACAACTAACTCCAGAAACGAAGGCATTTTAGACCCTGCAAAGTGGTCTTTAAAAGTGGAAAAGATAAGCGATGCTGAATACGACTTGACCTTTACAGCGAATATGAAAAAAGGCTGGTATATCTATTCTCAGTTTACCGACCCAGATGGCCCCGTTCCGACTGGTTTTTTCTTTACAAAAGCAGAGCATTATGAATTAGCTGGAGAAGCCAAAGAAATCGGAGAGATAAAAGAAGGTCCAGAGCCTGTTTTTGATAATGTGATCGTTAGAAAGTTTACAGGAGGAAAGGCAACCTTTGTACAAAGGGTAAAAACGCAAAATGCCAATAAAGCAATTGAAGGCTTTTTGGAATATATGGCCTGTGATAATGAGATGTGTACTCCCCCCACACCAGTTGATTTTAAGGTAATTCCTCAAACGCTTTTGACACAGATAGGATCAGAGGTGAGCGAGCATACAGTTGCTACCGTTCCCAATGAAGAAAAAACTAATTTTGATGATGAGTTGGTTTATCAAGAATGTGGACATGACCATCCGGAAGCAAGCAAGAGCTTATGGAGCATTTTCGTGCTGGGCTTTTTAGGGGGGCTGATTGCCCTATTGACCCCATGTGTCTTTCCAATGATACCCTTGACGGTTAGTTTTTTTACAAAAAGTAGTGAAAATAAAAGCAAGGGTCTGGTGAACGCCTTTTTGTATGGTTTTTTCATCTTATTGGTTTACTTGATTTTAAGTATTCCCTTTCATTTGATGGACTCTATTAATCCAGACATTCTGAATGAGATTTCTACGAATGTTTGGCTCAATGTTATTTTCTTTTTGGTATTTATGTTTTTTGCAGGTTCGTTTTTTGGCTATTATGAACTGACATTGCCAAGTAGCTGGGTATCCAAATCGAGTTCGGCAGAAGGCATTGGAGGCTTATTGGGCATTTTCTTCATGGCTTTGACCTTAGCCTTGGTTTCCTTTTCCTGTACAGGGCCCATTTTGGGTTCTCTATTAGCAGGAGCCTTGACTTCGGACGGAGGTGCCTGGCAGTTGACTGCAGGCATGGGCGGGTTTGGTTTAGCTTTGGCCTTGCCGTTTGCCATTTTTGCCGCCTTCCCTACCCTAATGAATGCTCTGCCAAAATCTGGCGGCTGGCTGAATGTAGTAAAGGTTGTTCTGGGCTTTTTAGAAGTGGCTGCCGCATTTAAGTTTTTATCCAATGCAGACCTGGTTTCGCACTGGGGTGTTTTAAAAATAGAACCTATTTTAATCATTTGGGCTTTGACCTTTTTGGGGTTGGGTTTATATCTTTTTGGTAAAATAAAATTTCCACACGATTCGCCTATTAAAAAATTGGGCTTCGGAAGGATTGCCTTTGGATTGGCTTCCTTTGCATTTACGCTTTATTTATTATCAGGGCTTCTGTACGATAAAGAAGCGGGCTCTCTTAAGTCCTTGACTTTATTGAGCGGCTTGGCTCCGCCTGCTTGTTATAGCATTTTATATCCCTGTGAGTGCCCTCAAAATTTGAATTGTTTTAAAGATTATGAACAGGGTATCAGCCATGCGCAAAAAGTAGATAAACCCATTCTGCTGGACTTCACGGGCTATGCCTGTGTCAATTGTAGAAAAATGGAAGAAAATGTTTGGCCCATAGACAAGGTATACGAACAATTAAAGGAAAAGTATATACTGGTTTCGCTCTATGTAGATGATAAAAAGGAATTGCCAGAAGTAGAAAAAATAGAGGTCAAAAGAGCCAATGGCACAACCAGAAAATTGAGAAATTACGGGCATAAATGGGCACATTTTCAAGCGGCCAGGTTTAAAAGCAATACCCAGCCTTTTTATGTATTATTGTCTCCCGACGGCAAAACGATTTTAAATCAACCTGTTGGTTATACGCCGGATGAAGATGAATATGCGGCGTTTCTTCGCTGCGGAATAGAGGCTTATGGTAAATATAAGCAGGAAAAAGGAGCAATTGGAATGAAATAACCATAGGCATCAAATTTCTGCTCTTCCTCTATTGCAGTAACGCAAAGCGAATTATTAATCCTTTATGCTGTTGGAAATGTGTTGTTTTTGGTAAAAACCCATTACTTTTGCAGTCTAAAAAATAAAGTATGTATCTTTTACCCATTCACTTTTTCTGGTAGCTACCCTTTCCAACCTTTGTAGAAACGACCTTTCCTTTTTTATTTTTCATAAAAAAAATCAATCAAATGTTAGATAAACTGGCCGCTATACAGGAGCGATATTTTTATTTAGAGGAACGATTAGCAGACCCTGCGGTCATATCCGACCAAAAACAATATATGAAAACTAACAAGGAGTATAAAGATTTGCAAGAAATTGTAGAAGTATATCGGGAATATAAAAATCTATTAGGGAATATTGATACCGCTAAAGAAATGCTTTCCGAAGAAGATAAAGACATGAAAGAAATGGCTCAATTGGAGCTGGAGGAATTATTCCCCCAAAAAGAAGAGTTAGAGGCAAAAATAAAATTACTCCTTATCCCCAAAGATCCGGAAGATGCCAAAGATGTCATTTTTGAAATTAGATCAGGTACGGGCGGCGATGAGGCCAGTATTTTTGCCGGAGATTTGTATAAGATGTATTCCAAATTCTTTGAAAATCAAGGCTGGAAAGTAGAAGTTTTAAACGTTACTGAAGGTACGGTGGGCGGATACAGCAAATTAGTGCTGGAAGTAACGGGTAACGAAGTCTATGGAAAATTAAAATTTGAATCTGGGGCGCATCGGGTTCAGCGTGTCCCTAAAACAGAATCGCAAGGTAGGGTACATACCTCTGCTGCTACCGTAGCGGTCATGCCCAAACTGGAAATGGAAGATGTAAATATTAATAAAGCGGACCTAAAAGTGGATACTTTTCGGTCTAGTGGTGCAGGTGGCCAGCATGTCAACAAAACGGAGTCAGGCGTGCGCTTTACTCATATTCCCACGGGCGTAGTGGCAGAAAGTACAGATGGGCGTTCACAAATCAAAAACAGAGAAATTGCCTTGCAGCGATTATATCAAAAGGTGTATGAGCAACAAAAGACAGCGCATGAGTCCAAAATAGCGGCGGAGCGAAAATCCCTCGTAGGATCAGGCGACCGCTCCGGAAAAATTCGCACCTATAATTATCCCCAAAACAGGGTGACAGATCATCGAATTGGTTTAACGCTTTATAGTTTGGATAAAATTGTAGATGGAAATATTGAAGAAATCATAGAGGCTTTGCAAGTGGCAGAAAATGCAGAAAAATTAAAGGCTGGTGAAATGGCAAGTTGATTTGAGCACTGGGCACAAAAAAAGCAGCGCATTAATCTAAAATTGCGCTGCTTTTTTGTTGATATAAAATCAAGTGATTATCAATTTTTGTCAGGATATTCTTCCATTAGTTGAATCGCCTCTTCTGAGCCGAGTTTTGCCGCTTGCTTCCAATCTTTGACGAATCCTTTTTTACCAGCTTTGTGCAAGGCAATGCCTCTATACAATAATGGGTCAGATTCTTTTACCTTTTCAGCTGTTTCCTGTTCCAGTTTTAAGGCCTCATTGAAAGCGTCAACAGCTTCTTGATAGTTTCCTAGCTCCAAAAGAGCCTGTCCGTATTTTGTAAAAATATATTTTTTCCATTTATTATTGGAATCACCTGCTGCAAAAACCCGTTTGGTAAATAATTTAAACTCTAAGGCAGCTCCTTTAAAATCTTTTAACTTCATCAAGCACTCTCCTTTGATACGGCGAGATTTCCAATAAATAGCTTGTAAAGGAATAGATTTTTTTATGGACTGTTCTAGGTCAGTGACAGCCTTATCTAACTCTCCTTTGAGAATATAAATGTTAGCTCTTCCGAAATAAGGGTCCGGATTGTTTTGGTATATATTAATGCTTTTTGTAAAATCATACAAAGCGTCATTATAGTTTTTTAGTTGATAATTGACATAGCCCCTTCGTTCGTATGCTTGTGCATGACGCTCATATTTTTGAATGGCTCTATTCAGTGCCTCCATTGCCTCTTCTTCTTTCCCTTCTTCCTGTATCAACTCTCTTCCCTTTAGGAAGGACTGGACGGCCATCTTATCACTGCGAGGTTCAATAATGGCTTGCTCCAGTATTTTGCCATTGTCGATCAACCAAGCACTCATCTGGCCAGTAATGGCAAACTGAGAAAGATATTCCATTAGGTTTATGGTTCCTTTCCACTTTTTTAAAGAACCATAAACAATCACTCGCGGGAGATTTACGCTAGAGGAGGGTTCATCGAAGAGATCAACTTCATTGAACAAGACATCGGACTTATAATAACTCTCTATCCGACGTTCATACATCTTTAATACCTTTTCGTAACTTTTGGAATTACCAAACTCAAGGCATCCCTTAAAAATAATTTTAAAATTTTGTCCGTTTACTACCATGATGAAAATACTGCTTTTTTAGAGGACTTGAATGTTACATTAATATCCCCCCAATGATTTTCTCAATTGCTTGTTTAATAGCATAAAAATCATTTAGCTTTTCTTGTAAAAAATTAGTTCCTCATTAGTAAACTGGGTGCAGTCTTTTTGGCAATAGCGTGGAATGCATAATGACAAAAGAAGTATGTTATTTTTTATGCTAGTGTGTGCTTTTATATAAGTACCACACTCAGTTTTCTCATATATGTTCTAAAAATCTTAGGGCTTGTCCTTAGAAAAGGTTTGAATTTTGGCTATGTGCAAGGAACAAGTTAAGGGTTAGTTTTATTACAAAACAGCTACGAAGATAATTATCTTTCTTGTAAATGTCAAGTTTTATTAAATAAAAATTGCATATAAATCCTTAATAGTCAAGAAGAAAGATGTATATTAAGTGTTTTTTTACGAAATGCTTTAATTTATTTGATGTTTGAAAACGATTTCTATAGAGAAATCAAATTTTAAACCCCAACCAATAGGCTACAAAATCTGCTATATATCAGGCCACATCAAATTATTCAAAAGATACTATTCTTTAGAACTTTCAAATATTATATTTGTTGATTTAACAATAAAATGGTTGAGTATGGATTCTTTTTCTTTTTTATCAAGCTTTTTGGGGCTTTTCGTCCTTATTGCTTGTAATGTTAACTCAGAGAGGTCGGGGACAACCACTAAAGATGGCAAAGTTTCTGTTGAAGTTTTTAAATCTAAACTTTCTGCAGTTTCTGACCCTCAATTGATTGATGTCCGAACACCTCAAGAATTTTCTCAAGGCACTTTGGAAGGGGCAGTAAACATAAATTATAGGGGACAAGACATTGATAATCAATTGAATACACTTAATAAAACAAAACCGGTTTTTATTTTTTGTCGATCAGGTGGAAGAAGCGGAGAATGTTATACCAAAATGAAAAATATGGGTTTTTCTAAAGTCTATGACATGGATGGAGGGTATCTTGCCTGGACAGAACAAAATTTGATCCGTAACTAGCGTAGCCCCAAATGAGCTTTAAACTAGATTCTCCTTTTCAGCCTACTGGTGACCAGCCGCAAGCCATTGAACAATTGGTTGAGGGTGTTCGATTGGGTGATAGAGCTCAATGCTTGTTGGGAGTAACGGGTTCTGGAAAAACCTTTACGGTTGCCAATGTTATTAAAGAATTGAATAAACCGACCCTCGTTTTAACCCATAATAAAACACTTACAGCTCAACTTTATGGAGAATTCAGAGAATTTTTTCCTGATAATGCCGTAGAGTACTTTGTTTCTTACTACGATTATTACCAACCAGAGGCTTACCTTTCGGTTTCCGACACTTTTATAGAAAAAGATTTATCTATCAATGAAGAGGTAGATAAATTGCGCCTGCATGCTACATCTTCCCTACTTTCTGGGCGGAGGGATATTATTATTGTCGCTTCTGTTTCCTGTATTTATGGTATGGGCAATCCGGATGATTACAAAACGGGAATAATTCGAATTCACAAAGGACTGGTAGTTACCCGAAATTCTTTTTTGTATCAACTAGTTGGTAGTTTGTACTCCCGCACAGAACTCGACTTTAAACGAGCCACTTTTAGGGTGCGAGGAGATACCGTAGATATCAATTTGCCTTATGTAGAATATGGATACAGAATTACTTTTTTTGGTGACGAAATTGAGGAAATAGAAAGGATTGAGGTAGAAACAGGTAAAAGGATTGAAACACTGGAAACGGCCGCGATTTTTCCTGCCAATCTTTATATCGCACCCAAAGAAAGAATGAACGCTATTCTTAGGGACATTGAAGATGAACTGTATCAACAACAAAAGTATTTTGAGAGGGAAGCTCGACTGCTGGAAGCTAAAAGAATTAAAGAACGAGTAACGTTTGATTTGGAAATGATGAGAGAGTTGGGCTATTGCAATGGCGTTGAGAATTATTCCCGTTTTTTTGATGGCCGAGCGCCGGGCACCCGACCATTCTGTTTGTTAGACTATTTCCCAGACGATTATTTGATGGTGATTGATGAAAGCCATGTAACTGTGCCGCAGGTTCGGGGAATGTGGGGAGGCGATAGGGCGAGAAAGTTGAATTTGGTCAATTATGGTTTTCGATTACCTTCTGCAATGGATAATCGTCCGCTAAATTTCACAGAGTTTGAAAGTTTGATTAACCAGGTCATTTATGTAAGCGCGACTCCGGGAGACTACGAGTTGGAGCAAACGGGTGGCGTTATTGTTGAGCAATTAATTAGGCCTACGGGACTATTAGACCCGCCGATCGATGTACGCCCGAGTCTTAATCAAATTGACGACTTATTGGAGGAAGTTCATAATCGAATTGAAAAAAAGGAAAGGGTACTCATTACTACGCTCACAAAACGGATGGCGGAAGAATTAGCGAAGTATATGGCGAAACTTAATGTAAAATGTCAGTATATTCATTCGGAAGTGGATACAATGGAGCGGGTCGAAATTTTGAGGAACCTTCGATTGGGGGCATTTGATGTGCTGATTGGCGTTAATCTTTTAAGAGAAGGCTTGGATTTGCCAGAGGTTTCTTTGGTCGCCATTTTAGATGCAGACAAAGAAGGCTTTTTGAGAAATGATCGTTCTCTTACACAAACTGCGGGCCGGGCTGCCCGAAATTCTAACGGATTGGTTATTTTTTATGCCGATAAAACTACTGATTCCATGCAAAGAACAATAGAAGAAACGAATCGTCGTCGTTCTATACAAATTGTTTATAACGAAAAACATGGCATCACCCCAACCACGGTTAGCAAAAGTAGAGAAGAAATTATTAACCAAAAATCCATTTTAGATATTCGAACAAGCCACCCGAAGGCTTATATTGAGCCGGAAAAGCCAAGTATTGCGGCTGATCCAATAGTAGAATATATGTCAAAAGATCAATTGGAAAAATTGATAATGGAAACAGAAAGGAAAATGAAAAAAGCAGCTAAAGAATTGGACTTTATTTCTGCAGCTCAATTCCGAGATGAATTATTTGCTTTAAAGAAAAAACAAAAAAAGCAAATGCCACATTGAGTTTATATAGTAAAAACCACACGCGTCGAAATTTAGCAAGCGCATTGTTTTTTATTGCGTGTTAGAATTGTTGAGCAAGCTATTTGTCTATGGATGTATCTATACCTGAAAATTTTAAAAAGAAAGAGGGATTTTTTGTCCTTTTTTTGAAAATTTTTTTATGATTTATCCTCTTTTTGATTATATTTATGAAATTGTTTGGGCTGAAGAGAAGTAAAAAGTAGAAAAAGGAAGTAAGCATCTTGAGCGAATTTTTGGCTGGAAAATTAGACTTCAAAAACATTCCATATCACATCGTTCGGCAATTCTGCTAATAACTCTACTTTTTTAGAAGTGATTGGATGCAGAAAAAACAATTTCCAAGCATGCAAGTGAATAGACCGATCTTTGTTGCCTCGCCTCGCACCATATTTTACATCCCCTTTTATTGGCGAACCAATAGCGGCTAACTGCGCTCGAATCTGGTGATGCCGCCCTGTTTCTAATTCAATTTTTAATAAGTGATAATTTTTACTCTTACCAATAGTTTTGTATTGCAAAATGGCTTTCTTATATCCCTTTATAGGTTCGTCAGATGTATATGATTTGTTTATCTTACTGTTTTTTCTAAGATAATGAATTAATTCCCCTTCTTTTTCTTTTGGCGCATTTTTCACAATAGCCAAATAGGTTTTTTTTATGTCCCTATTCTGAAACTGTTTATTAAGTTTTACTATTGCTTTTTTGGTTTTTGCAAAAAGCACTACTCCGCTGGCTGGGCGGTCAATTCGGTGGATTAAGTAAATAGTTGATTTGGTATAAATCTCAGCCAGAGTAAGTAAGGATTTTTTGGTCGTTTTATCTGGCTGGACAGGAATCATCGGAGGTTTATTAAAGGCAATTAATTGGCTATTTTTGTAAATAAGCCAATCACTTATTTTATTAGACGATTGGTTTTCTTTCACAATTTTTTTAATTTATTGAAAATTACCGCTTTTTACCTAGCGCAAATTTGCTTAGAAAAATGTAAATTTGTTAACTCCCTTGTGATTTTAATTTCTCCGTCCCCATTTCATCCCCGCGGTCACTCTGAAAACCACCGGTATGTACAAAAAACAACACTTGACGAACCTAGAGGGCCGATGCCTATGCGATTTAGTGAGCCATTTTGCACTAAAAACGCCCCATAGTACGGCATTAATTTTTCAGGATCAATCGATAACTTACGCAGACTTGGAGGAACAATCATCCTTGTTAGCCGCCTATCTTCAACAAATAGGCGTTCATCGGGGAAATTTTGTCGCCATTCATTTAGCCCGTTCTATTGATTTGATTATTGGAATTATTGGAATTCAAAAAGCGGGGGCTGCTTATGTGCCTATTGATATTGATTATCCTGTTGAAAGAATTGCCTTCATGTTATCAGATTCAAAGACGAAGGTTGTATTAAGTCAAAATAATTTTTTGCAGAATATTACAGATAAGAATATTTCAGTCATCAATTTTGATACAGATTGGGCTAAAATTAAAAAATGTAAAGGAAAAAAATACAGCCCCGTCAGCTTGGCAACCGATTTAGCTTATATGATTTATACCTCCGGCTCAACGGGAAAGCCTAAAGGGGTCATGATTAGCCATAAAAATGTTTTTAATCAATTAGAAGGACAACAAGCCATTGCCCCGGACCGCATCTATCGGATGCTTTTAACTTGTTCGATTTCTTTTGATGTTTCAGTGCTTACTATTTATTGGACGCTATATCAGGGTGCGACTTTAGTCATTCCGGAGCAAGGCGAAGAAAAAGATATCCAACGATTATCAAGAACAATTGAAAAATACAAAATATCCCATATTCTAACGCTTCCTTCTTTGCATACATTAATCCTGGAACAAAGTAATCCAGAAAAGCTGCAATCCTTAAAACTGATCAATGTTTCCGGAGAGGTCTGTCCTGTTTCTCTGGCGAAAAAGCACGAAGCTTTGCTACCAAACTGCCAACTATATAATCTATATGGACCCACTGAAGCGACTGTTAACTGTACGTTTTTTAAAATTCCAACAGGTTTTTCCGAGGCAAAAGTACCCATTGGTATCCCAATAAAAAATTATGAAATTTTTATTTTAAATAAAAACCTGAAAGAAGTTTCTAAAAATGAAACAGGAGAAATTTACATCGGCGGCTCTAAGGAGGTTGTGGGAAAAGGCTATTGGAATCGCCTTGAATTAACAAAAGAAAGGTTTATTAAGAACCCTTTTTCAAAACGAGGCGGAAGTGTATTATATAAAACAGGTGATTTGGCACGCTGGATGCTCGATGGAAATATTGAGTTTTTAGGCCGGGCAGATTTTCAAGTAAAATTCAGAGGTTATCGAATCGAACTTGGCGAAATAGAGACGGCAATTGGTCATTATTCCTCCATAAAAGAAGTGGTTGTTTTACTAAAAAATGGAGAAGATATCAATAATCAACGCTTAATTGCTTATGTTACGCTTCAAAAAGTGGCGCAATTAAATATTTCCAAAATCAGAGGTTTTCTAAATGAGCAATTGCCGGAGTATATGATTCCCACTGCTTTTGTCGTATTGGATAAAATGCCTTTAACGCCAAATGGAAAATTTGACCGAAAAGCCTTACCTGACCCTCCCGACGAACGCCCCCTTCTCTCCCAACCCTATCAAGCTCCAAAAGGGAAGTTGGAAGAGGAAATTGCACAAATTTGGGAAACCCTTCTATATATCAGACCCATTGGAAGAAAGGATAAATTTTTTGAATTGGGAGGCAATTCCATTCAGGCAGCCCAGTTTATTGGACAATTGCAAAAGAGGCTAAATACTTCTATTTTTATTACAACCATTTTTGATAACCCGACCATTGAGAAATACGCTAAAATGTTGGAAAAAGCATATGTGGAAGAGCTAGAAAAATATTTTGGAAAAAGAAATCCTAATTTGACAAAATCTGTTCAGACAGATAATGCTTACAGTGAAGAAAAAGGAATTGCCAGTTTTCGAAAATACCTTCCTACCCTTTCTCAAAAAGACACATCTAAAGAAAAAAATCTATCAGCTATCTTCATTTTAGCCCCTCCTCGATCGGGCACAAGTTTACTTAGTTTAATGCTAGCAGGACATCCTAACTTGTTGGCATTCAATGAATTAAATTTACTAGGATTTCATACACTAAGAGAATGGGCGACTGCCTTTTCCAGTAAATACAGCCTTTGGCAAGAAGGAGCAATTAGAGCGGTCATGGAATTAAAAAGCTGCCATGCAGATGATGCAAAACTGCTGATTCGCGATTTTGAAAAAAAAGATATTACGACCAAAACATTTTATAAACAACTTCAAGACTGGGCATCCCCTAAAACCATTGTTGATAAAACGCCTGCTTACGCAATGGACTTAGCAACCTTGCAAAAAGCAGAACAAGACTTTGAAAACCCGATATTTATCCATTTGATACGCCATCCATATTCAATGGTCAATTCTTTTGAAAAATACCATTTAGATCAGGTTTTATATTTAAAAGAACATCCCTATACTGCTAGAGAACTTGGCGAATTGGTCTGGATACATAGCCACCAAAACATTCTTGCCTTTCTAAAAAATATTCCCCAAAATCGCCAATGTCAGATTCGCTATGAAGATTTGGTACAATTTCCAGAAAAAGGTATTAGAACACTTTGCCAACAAACAGGACTTTCTTTTCATCCCGACATGCTAAGGCCATATAAAGATTTTTCTGCTAAAAACATTGATGGTATTTATAAGGATTCCCGCTCCATGAGTGATTCCAATTTGTTAAAGTATAAAAAAATTAATGCTGCAAAAGCAGAGGAATGGAAAAAAATAACTAAGAATAATTTTTTATCCAAAACCTCTATGGATTTAGCAGAAAGATTGGGATACGAGCGACCCCGAGCTTTGGAAATCCATAAAAAAGATACCAATACGGAAAATAGTGACATTGCCATTATTGGAATAGCTTGTCGTCTTCCTGGAGCAAATAACCTCCATGAGTTTTGGACTAATCTAGTCAATGGAGTAGATGTAAGCAAGGAAGTTAGGGCAGAAGACTTGATTAAGGGGGGACTTGATCCGAACATTCTGAATGACCCAAGTTATGTGGCTCGGGCACTGACCCTGGATGATGTAGATTCTTTCGATGCCTCTTTTTTTGGTTATCATCCAAAGACAGCGGCAATGATGGACCCACAGCATCGGGTATTACTAGAAGTAGCCTATGCCGCTTTGGAAAACGCAGGTTATAACCCTTTTGACTATACAGGGAAGATTGGTGCTTTTGGCGGGGTAGCGAGGAATGCTTATTTCACAGACAACATTGCTACACATCCCGATTTACTTCATTCAGCGGGCGACTATCAAGATACATTAGGAAGTGAAAAAACCTTCTCCATTAGCCGTATTGCCTATAAATTAAATTTGAAAGGCCCTGCTGTTAATGTTCAAACGGCTTGCTCTACATCGGGTACAGCGGTGCATTTAGCTTGTCAAAGCATTTTAAATGGAGACTCAGATATGGTATTAGTCGGCGGAGGTAGAATCCAGCCTGCTCTACGGTTTGGCTATCAGCACATAGAGGGCGGGCCCCTTTCGCCGGACGGTTATATTCGGACCTTTGATGCAGAGGCAAAAGGGATGGCACAGGGAAATGGCGTGGTTTGTATCGTTTTAAAAAAACTGGATAAAGCTCTTACAGATAAAGACCACATCTGGGCGGTCATTAAAGGAACTGCGATTAATAATGACGGAGCGGACAAGATTGGATTTACCGCACCAAGCGTGAAAGGACAAGCAAAAGCGATCATCAAAGCATTAGCCACCGCAAAATTAAAAGCAACGGATATTGATTATATTGAAGCACATGGAACAGGCACCGTTCTAGGGGACCCTATTGAGGTGGAAGGCTTAACCAAGGCATTTAGAGCAATGACGGACAAGAAGCAGTTTTGTGGCATTGGCTCTGTAAAAACAGCCATTGGGCACTTAGATGCTGGTTCTTGTCTGGCAGGAATTATTAAAGTGGCCCTAGCTCTAAAATATGAATTATTACCACCCTCTTTAAATTTTGAAAAGCCCAACCCACAAATTGACTTTGTCAATTCCCCATTTTATGTGAGTGCCCGGTTAAAAAAGTGGGAAAAAGGAGAAAAGGTGCGACGGGCTGGCGTGAGTTCTTTTGGCTTAGGTGGCACTAACGCCCATATTATTTTAGAAGAAGCTCCACAGAAAACACAAGTTGAGGAAACAGGCATTAACCCAAAAGATACACCCGAGTTATTATTGCTTTCTGCCAAAAGCGAAGCAATTTTAAAAAAACAAGCTGAGAACCTAGTCGCTTTATTAGAGCGAAAACCAGCTATTTCTTTAACGAACGTAGCCTATACCCTAGCAATCGGACGAGCAACTTATAAAGAAAGAGGAGCTATTGTGTATAGCCCAAATAAGGTAAAACATTCTTTTGGAAAGTTGATAACCCATAAAGCGACACTAAATAATCCGCCCATTATTTTCATGTTTCCCGGCGGCGGTGCGCAGTATGTGACGATGGCAAAAGGCCTGTATGAAAAATATTCATATTTTAGAAAACAGGTGGATTATTGTCTCGATTTTTTAGAAAAAGAGGAAAACCTGCAATTAAGGCCGCTATTATTCCCTTCCAAAAGTGCTGATTTTGCTTTAATTAAAAAAGAAATAGAACAGCCAGCAAAAGCACTAGCCACGCTTTTTATAGTCGAATACGCTTTAGCAAAACTCTGGCAATTTTGGGGCATCCAACCTTCTGAAATGATCGGACATAGCATGGGAGAATATACCGCTGCTTGTTTGGCAGGCGTATTTTCAGTGGAAGATGGGCTACGGCTGGTTACTTTGAGGGGTAGGTTGTTTGAAAGTTTGCCAGCAGAAGGAGGTATGTTGAGCGTACCTTTATCAGAAGAGGAAGTAGGATCAATTTTAACAGAAAATACGGTTATCTCAGTCGTCAATAAGCTAGATAACTGTGTGGTTTCCGGACAAGTAGCCGCGATTGATTTATTGCAGAAAAAACTGGCAGAAAAAAATGTTGATGCCGCAAAAATTCACATCAATGTGGCAGCACATTCTCCACAGATTGACCCAATTATTCCAAAATTTAGAACTTTTTTACAAACTATTAATTTTAAAGAACCGGCTATTCCAATTATTTCCAATGTAAGCGGCAAATGGGCAGCCCCAAAAGAAATGGCAAGACCTGAATATTGGATCAATCATTTGAGAAAGACGGTTCGATTTTCAGACGGTTTGGCGACTATTTTTGAAAGGGAAGATAAAATTTTGTTGGAAGTCGGCCCCGGCCAAACGCTCGCTACTTTTGCCCGACAGCACCCCGAAAAAACCAATAATCACTTTATTTTTTCTTCTATTCGACACCCAAAAGAAGCAGTCAATGATGTTACTTTTTTATTAAAAACGATTGGAAAAATGTGGGGCAAAGGCTTAGTATTTAATTGGGAAAATTACTATAAAGAATTTAGCCCACAGCGCGAACCTCTACCGACTTATCCTTTTGAACGAAAGCCTTATTGGATCGAGCCGCTTCGGACGGTGCAAGCAAAATCTAGCTCTGAGGGAAGTGAACTTGAAGAAACCTCTCCCCTTTTCGCCAGTGTGGAGCAGCCTATTGGACCCTCTCCAAATAATCAAGAAGTAAATAAAAATACTGTTATTTCCAGAAAAGAACATTTAATTTTTTTAATAAAAGAAATATTATTTGAGCTAAGTGGCTTGGAACCAGAACAAATGGATAATGATGCCACTTTTCTAGAATTGGGCTTTGATTCGCTTTTTTTAACCCAGGCGATTACCCAATTTAATCGAAAATTTAAATTAGCGATTACATTCAGGCAGCTATTTGAAGAAGCTTCTACGATTGAAACTTTAGCAGAATACATGGATACTGTCCTAGAAGAAGGACTGTTTATGCCCGAGCAAATAGCCAAGCAGCAGACAAGTCCCCAATTAAATGTACCCGTATCTAATATAAGCCTCTCTAATACGGGCAATTTGCAGCAAATCATCAATCAACAGTTGCAAATTATGCAGCAGCAGATTGACTTGTTAAAATCCGGAGGGCAGCTTGCTCCTTCTCCACAATTGCCTTCGCAATTGGTCATACAAAAACCAGAGAATACTAAACGGACTTCTCTACCAAAAAAATCGGAGCCTGGAAATAAAAAAGGTTTTGGTCCCTGGAAACCCATTCCCAAAGGAATGGCTGCATTGAGTGATTTTCAAAAAGAGCAGTTGAATGATTTTATTAAAAAATACAATAAAAAAACAGCTGGGTCTAAAAAATTAAGCCAGGAGCAGCGATTCCACCTATCTGATCCTCGTTCTATTCAGGCCTTTGACAAATTGTGGAAAGACGCAATCTATCAAATAGCAATGGAGCGATCCAAAGGTTCAAAAATGTGGGATATAGATGGCAACGAGTACATTGATTTCTTGATGAGTTTTGGTATTGGCATATTTGGCCACACGCCCGATTTTGTACAAGAAGCCGTCAGGGAACAAATGGATAAAGGGACAGAATTGGCCGCATTGCCACCTCTTGCCAAAGAGGTAGCTAGTCTCATTTGTGAAATAACAGGCATGGAGCGAACAACATTGGTCAATACGGGTTCTGAGGCTGTTTCAGCGGCTATAAGAGCAGCGCGAACAGTGACGGGAAAAGAAAAAATTGCCATTTTCGAAGGGGATTATCATGGCATTGCGGATGAAATGCTGGTTCGGGGCATCCAGCTAAAAGGTCGAACCAAACCGATGACCATTGCGCCAGGCATTCCAGCTTCAGCCGTTGAAAATGTACTGGTTTTATATTATGACGATCCCAACCTAGTAGAAGTTATCGAAGATAATGCAGATGAGTTAGCTGCTGTGATTATAGAACCTATACATACACAAACACCTCATTTGCAGCGAAAAGAGGTATTAGAAAAAGTACGAGCCATAACCGAAGAAAGAGACATTCCCTTGATTTTTGATGAACTAGTAACGGGCTTTCGATTGACTCAAAAAGGCGCACGAGGTTGGTATAGTATAGAAGCAGACATTTGTGCCTATGGAAAAATTGCTAGCGGCGGATTGCCGATCGCAATGGTTGCCGGAAAAGCCAAATACCTGGATGCCTTTGACGGTGGTTACTGGCAATACGGCGATGAGTCTTTTCCGGAAGCGATGATTACTTTCTTTGGGGGAACCTTTGTTAAACACCCCGTTAGCCTGGCAGCAGCAAAGGCAACTTTAGAAAAAATTAAAGAAAGTGGACCTCAACTGCAATTGAATTTAAATGAAAAAGGCAAAAACTTTGCAAAAAAGTTAAAGCAATTATTTTTAAAAACCAAAGCGCCCCTAGCTGTAAAATCCGCCGCCTCTATCATCGCAGTAAAAGTGATTGACAATTATCCATTGTCTAAATTATTCTTTCACATGATGCGCTATAAAGGGGTTTATATGACCGAGCGGGCCGGCTTTATTTCTGCCGCACATTCTGAAGCAGACTTGGATAAAGTATTAACAATTTATGAAGCGGCGATAGCCGAAATGTTTGAAAGACAGTTTTTTCAAATCTGGGAAGGAGACGACTTAAATGAAATCGTTGACCCTGCTCTATTGGGTTTAGCAGTCAATGAAAACGAAATCAAAGAAGTTCCCCTAACAGATGGACAAGAAGAAATATGGATTAATCATCAGTTTAGTAGGGAAGCAGCAGCAGCCTATAACCTAGCAACAGAAATTCGACTAGAAGGTATTTTTGACCTTGATAAAATGCGCGCGGCTATTCAAAAATTGATTGACCGACACGAAGCACTGCGAACAACTTTTGGTCGAAATGGAAAAACCCAAATTATCGCACCTTCCAGAAATGTGAAGATACCATTTGTGAACCTCGAAGTAGAATCGCTCTCCCTAGAAGAAATCTATCAGAATGAAGCAGAGGAGGCAATGGATTTGTTTGACGGGCCACTTTCTCGATTTCAAATCATTCGACTGGAAAAGGAGGTGCATTTAGTTATTATTACGGTTCACCACATTATCGCAGATGGCTGGTCTTTGGGCATTTTAACGACGGATTTAGGGGAGCTATATGCGAAGGAAACAGGTGCCAAACACCAACGACTTTCCAAATCCAAACAGTTAAGTACTTATGCCTTAGAATCTGTCAAAGCGAAGGATTCGCCTATTTTTTTAGAAACGCAAGCATATTGGGTCAGCCAATTTAAAGACAAAATCCCTGTATTGGAATTTCCAACAGATCGACCGCGGCCATTCGTAAAAACTTATCCTTCCGCACTAGAGAAAATTCATTTTTCATCTGAAGTTCAACAACAAATCAGAAAAGTAGCCGCCAAACAAGGAGTGACCTTTTATACCTTTATGTTTGCTGCTTTTCAGACTTTTATTTACCGGCTAGCTGGACAGAAAACTTTTACCTTGGGCTTAGTAGCAGCAGGGCAAGCGATTGCGGGGAATAAAGATTTGGTTGCTCACAGCGTCCGTTTACTGCCGCTTAAAATGGACATCAACCAAAATATCTCTTTTTCTGAACATTTGAAAAAGGTGCGCGCTGCCATTCTGGATGCTTTTGACCATCAGAACTATACTCTAGGGGCTTTGGTGAAGCAATTGAAATTGCCCCGAGACAGTAGCCGACAGCCAATTATTTCGATTTTATTTAATCTGGATAATGAATTTAGCCAGCTCAATTTTGGTGACTTAAAAGTGTCCACTAAAGCCGTTCCAAGAAATTATGAAACCTTTGACATTTTTATCAATCTTAAACCGACCAGCGACGGAATTTTCTTTGAATGGATTTATAATACTGATCTTTTTGATAAGAAAACGATTCAAAATAGACTAAGAGAATTTGAAATTTTATTAAATGGAATTATAGAAAACCCTACGCAACCTTTAACCAAATTGCCTTTATTGCCAAGAACTGAACAGCAACAAATTCTTGTTGATTGGAATCAAACGGATGCCGATTATCCTTTGAATATTTGTATTCACACTTTATTTGAACAGCAGGCTAAAAAAACACCTCAAAAGATTGCCCTAGCCTTTGAAGATCAGCAACTTACCTACCAAGAATTAAATAAAAAAGCAAGCCATTTAGCCGGATTTTTACAACAAAAAGGTCTAAAAAGGGGCGATAAAATTGGCATCTATTTAGAGCGCTCTGCGGAAATGTTAATAAGTCTTTTAGCCGTCTTAAAACTGGGTGGAATTTATGTGCCGCTTGACCCAATCAATCCAGAAGAACGGCTGAGGGTTATTTTGGAGGATGTAGCAGCTACTTTTTTGCTGACCCACCAACCATTAAAAAACAGGTCGCTAGAATTTGAAGGAACTGTTATTTTTTATGAAGAAACAACTCACTCAATCTTTCGACCAGTAATTGAAAAAGCCTCCATGCCTGTAGCAAAGGACTTAGCTTACATTATTTACACCTCTGGTTCTACCGGAAAGCCCAAAGGCATTGCCATTCCGCACTATGCGGTTGTGGATCACCATTTTGCAATTATTGATAAATTTGAAATCAATCAAAAAGATAAAATACTGGCAGTTGCCTCCATTACCTTTGACCCCTCCGTGCAAGACTTCTTTATGCCTTTATTTATAGGTGCAAGTGTGATTATTGCCAGTAGAGAAACCGTTAGAGATGGCTTTTTGTTAAAAAATTTACTAGAAAAAACCCGCCCAACTCTAATGCAAGCAACGCCTTCTACCTGGAAAATGCTATTATTAGCAGGCTGGCAAGGAAATCCAGCATTGACCATTTTATCAGGTGGGGAAAGCTTATCAAAAGAACTATCCAGTCAATTAATTGCTCGGTCAAAGGCCGTTTGGAATATTTATGGACCTACGGAGACAACCATTTGGTCCACCACAAAAAAAGCGGTAGGCAATTTGGGGGCAGAGGAGACTGGCTATGAACCCGTCGGCCGGCCAATCAATAATGTCAAAGTTTATATTTTAGACAAAAATTTACAACTGCTTCCCATTGGGGTTCCTGGAGAAATATTTATAGCAGGCATCGGTCTTGCGCCCTATGGATACTTTAATCGCCCCGATTTAACTGCCCAATCCTTTTTACCCAATCCTTTTGCCCAATCCGATAGTGACAAAATGCTCTATAGAACGGGAGATATAGGGAAATATTTACCAAACGGGGATATTGAATACCTAAATAGAAAGGATAAACAAGTGAAAATCAGGGGGTTCAGAATAGAGTTGGGTGATGTGGAATTTGCAATTGCCTCATTTGAATCAGTGCGAGAGAATATAGTCTTGGTCAGAGAAGACCAATCTGGAAGCCCCCAATTAGTTGCTTACTTGATTATGGAAAAAGGAAGACAGTTAGCAGAAAAACAACTCGTTGCTTTTTTGAAAAAGCAGTTGCCTAGCTATATGATTCCGATGGCTTTTGTAGAAATGGATGCCTTTCCGTTGACGACCTCTATGAAAGTAGATAGAAAACGATTGCCCATTCCAAATCATACTAAAAAAATCAGCAAAGAAACTTTTTTCTCACCAGAAACAGCAACAGAAAAAATGCTGGCAAGCCTCTGGTCGGAACTCTTAAATATTGAGGAAATAAGTGTAGAAGACGATTTTTTTGAACTGGGGGGTCATTCGCTAATCGCGGTAAGCATGATGACAAAAATTGAAAAAAACATAGGGACAAAAGTGCCATTGGCTGCATTATTACAGCATTCAACCGTGAGGGGTTTAGCCAAATTATTGGATGAGGTGGCAACGATTGAATTTAAAGGCTCTTTAGTACCGATCAAACCAAGCGGGCAAAAACCTCCAATTTATTTAATTCATGGAGGAGGGCTACATGTACTAATGTTTCAGGCTTTGGCTACTTATATGGATATAGAGCAGCCCATTTATGCGCTTCAAGCCAGAGGCTTAAACGGCGAAGCACCCCCTTTGAATCGAATAGAAGATATCGCAGCGCATTATATTTCAGAAATTCAGCAATTAGACCCTCAGGGACCTTATGCACTCGCGGGCTATTCTTTTGGCGGCTTGATCGCTTTTGAAATGGCAAAACAACTAAAGATTTTAGGGAAAAAGGTATCTATGCTGGGTGCTTTTGATACCGTTGTGAAACCAAAGCTAACAACTACCAATGCTTCTTTGACGGTCAAGGTGTCCAATTTTGGTAAAAAAGTAGCTTGGAATTTGAAAGGCATGATGAATGATCCCAAAGGCAATTTAAATTATAAAAAATTTGTTTACCTCCGGCGGTTTAATTACTGGAAATCTAAATTGTTTCAAAATGGCAAAAACGGACTGATTGAAAATAGTACGCTGGAATCAATGATAAATAAAACAAATTTTGAGGCTTGGAATAATTATAAAATAACACCTTATGACGGCGACCTGTACCTTTTTCGGGCACAAGATAGAAGGTTTTATATAGAAGATTTTGAATTTTTTGGTTGGAAGCCGTTTATTTTAGGAAAAATTAATATCTTGGATGTACCTGGAGATCATTTGAATTTGTTCAATCCCCCCAATGGCGAAGTTTTTGCCAAAATCCTTCAACAACTTTTAGATGAAACGGAAAGAGGCGTTTAGAATTACTTTTTAGTGCTTCTTTTCTCACGTGTTAATTATTCCCCCACTTTTGCGAATTGTAAGAGGACAGAATTTTCAAATTGTAGATTTTCCCCCGACAAAAACAAAAACGCATGAACAACGCTTTTTTCGACTTCGGAAAAAACTACATTTCTTTGCTCTGGTTGTTGATATTGTTTTGCAGTTTTTCTAAAAAAATATATGCACAACCGGCAGGTTTTTCGGACAAATTGGTCATCGATGGCTGGTCTCAGGCGGTTGGGCTTACTTTTGATAAGAATGGCAGAATGTATGTGTGGGAAAAAGGCGGTAAAGTCTGGATTGTTGAAAAGGGCGTTAGATATGCCGATCCTTTAATTGACATTAGTGAGGAAGTAGGTAATTGGCGGGATTTCGGCCTAGTTGGATTCGCTCTAGACCCTAATTTTCTAAATAATGGATATATTTACTTGTGGTATGTCGTTGACCGACATCATCTGTTACATTTTAACACTTCAAATTATGATCCCAATACCTCTAATGAAAAAGCAGCAACGATTGGACGGTTGACCCGCTACACAACAGAAGCACCCAATAATTTTGCAACAGTTGACTATGGTAGCAGAAAGGTTTTGATAGGAGAAACCAAGTCAACCGGACCACCTATATTGCATGAATCTCACGGCGTGGGACAAATTGTTTTTGGAACAGATGGCACGCTAATAGCGAGTATAGGAGATGGGGCTAGCTATACGAGCCCGATAGATCAGGGTTCTCATCCAACTACGTATTTTCAACAGGCGATAGATGATGGCATAATTACTTCCGCACAAAATATTGGCGCATATCGTTGCCAAACGCTTGATAATTTGAGTGGCAAAATACTTAGAATTGATCCAAAAACGGGCAATGGCCTGCCCTCTAACCCTTTTTATCAACCGGACAACCCTCGTTCTCCACAATCTAGAATTTGGAGTCTAGGTGTTAGAAACCCTTATCGGATTACGTTAAAACCAGAAACAGGCAGCCATAATTCAAATGATGGTGACCCCGGCACTTTCTTTTTTGGAGATGTTGGTTGGTCCACCTGGGAAGACTTAAATGTAATTGACGTGCCAGGGCTGAACTTTGGCTGGCCCATTTATGAGGGTATTGCTTATCAACCAGGGTATGACCAACCCGAGTATGCACTTTCTATCGATGAACATGAATGTCCAAAAATGAGTTGGAAACATGGTGCTGACCAATCCAAAGCAGTTATAAATGGCTCCGTTTATACGGTGGGCAATGGCCCTGTATCCGGTCATCCGTTTCGAGGAAATGCTTCTACAGGTGGGGTGTGGTACACAGGAGATGGCTTTCCGTCGGAATATAAAAACACCTATTTTCATGCAGATTATAGTACTGGCTGGATTAGAAATTTTGGCTTCGATGAAAAAAATAATCCAATTTTTGTAAAGGATTTTAAATTGAATGCTGGAGCAGTTGTTTTTTTAAATACCTCTCCCGTAGAAGATGGACTATTCTATGTGCGCTACCCAAACCAGATTAGAAAAATAACCTTTACGGGCAACGCCAATGTAAAACCCATTGCAATTATTCAGGCAGATAAATCTTATGGACCGGATCTACTAGAAGTACAATTCGACGCTTCCCAATCCTTTGATCCAGAGTATAGTAGGCTAAGTTATAATTGGGACTTTGGGGACGGGGCCACTAGCACAAGCATTGCGCCAAAGCATATTTTTCAAACAAACACTGATGCACCAATCACTTTTCCAGTTACTTTAACGGTTACGGACAAGCAAGGAGAGAGCGATAAAAAAACGACCCTCATTTCTTTAAATAATACACCCCCAGCTATTATTTCTACTAGCCTCGATGAAGTTCATACTTTTAATTCTACTTCAAATACGACCCTAAATTTAAGTGCAACAGTAGTTGATGCCGAACATAATGGACAGCTAAGTTACGAATGGCAGACTTTTTTATATCATAATGGGCATAGCCATGCGGAACCCGTTGATAACAATCCTTCTACGACCACTTCTTTATCTCCGGTAGGCTGCGATGGCACGACCTACTGGTTTAGAATAACTTTAAAAGTAACTGATCCGGAAGGTTTGTCAGCACATTTTCAGAAAGATATTTTTCCCGATTGTAGTGGTTACTCCCAAGCTATTAATTTTGCACCTGTTTCTGATAAATTTATTACTGCTGGTTCTTTTCTGGTGGATGTATCCGCTACTTCTGGTTTGCCGGTTAGCATTTTTTTATTGGAAGGTCCGGCCTATATTTTTAATAATAAAGTTGTGTTGACCGGATTTCCGGGCAAAGTTATATTAAGGGCGACCCAAGGAGGTAATGACAAATATGCTCCAGCAAATCCTGTCGAACAAAGTTTTAAGATTATTATACCTCCCAATTCCAGTTGTAATGCGACAGGAAATATAAGCAGAGATGTTTGGATAAATGTAGAAGGTGCCAAAATAAATGACATTCCAATTAATGCCCCAGTAGATCAAACCAGTATTTTGAATCGCTTTGAAGCACCGGCTAATATGTTGGATAATTATGCTCAACGAATTAGAGGATTTCTTTGCCCTCCACAAACAGGCTTATATACTTTCTGGGTTTCGAGTAATGATAATGGACAATTGTGGTTGAGCACTAATAATGATCCTGACAACAAAAGACTGATCGCCGATGTTAGGGGATGGACTTTTCAGAACCAGTGGAATAAGTATAGTAGCCAACAATCCGAACCCATTTTACTGGCGGAAGGCAGCCAATATTATATAGAAGCTATAATGAAGGAAGGAGTAGGCGGGGACCATTTATCTGTTGGCTGGCAATTGCCGGATAATACTTTGGACCGCCCAATTTCAGGGCAATATTTGTTTCCATGGACAGGAGATGTAAAGCAAAATCAAAACATTTCTTTTTTTGGCATTCCCGATAAAATTACTACGGACCCTCCGTTTGCAGTTCGAGCTACAGCCAGTTCGGGCTTGCCTGTTACCTTTTCTATTGTTTCGGGACCTGCTACCATTTCTGGGGAGGTGGTGTCTTTGACAGGCAATCAAGGTATGGTGGTCGTTCGAGCCAAACAAGAAGGAAATGACCAGTATAACGCTGCACTTGAGGTCGAAAGAAGTTTTGAAGTGAATCCCCCTCCTTCACTTCCAGAGATTAGGATTAATGCCCCTGTAAATGAAAGTGTTATCTCAGGAGCAATGGTAGATATACAATATAGCTTATTAGGAAATTTAGATTTTTATAATGCTACTCATCTATTAATTACGCTGGATGACCAAATTCCGATAGATGCCCATACACTTAGTGGAAACTATCGCTTAGAAGAGATTTCTGAAGGACAACATACATTAATACTCCAACTAGCCAATAGCAATCACCAACCTTTTACCCACTCAGGAGCAATAGATATTATTAATTTTTCAACGGAAATTCCTTTATTAGAACAAAGTATTAATTTTCCTGTAATTCCTGATAAATTGACCACAGACCCCTATTTTGCCATTAATGCAATAGCGTCTTCTGGACTGCCCGTTTCCTTTAAGGTTCTGTCAGGTCCCGCAATGGTCAATGGAGATATTGTAAGCCTTGAAGGGGCGGTGGGAACCGTGGTCATTCAGGCTTATCAAAATGGAAATGAAGCCTATAAATCTGCTCCTTCAGTCAACCAGTCTTTTGCAGTTTCCCAACCAAATAGCGTAGAAGAAAACGCACAAAATTATTGTACAACTAATAGCGACTTTCCCTGGCAGGAATGGATTGAGCAAGTACACTTTGGAAGCATTGATCACACCTCTTTCAAAGATGGCTATGGAGATTTTATCAACCAGAGCACCCTTGTTGAAAAAGGAAAAACTTACCCGATAAGCATCATTCCAGCGTACAGTTGGACGCAATGGGATGAATACATAAAAGTTTGGATTGACTTCAATGGGGACGGGAATTTTGAAGGTACAGAAGAAGTCCTAGCAGCTGTAAACCAAGGACAACCAGCGCAAAGCTCCGTTCAGGGCGTTTCGGGAGAAATTTTGATTCCGACTACAGCAGTAGAGGGAGCGACTAGAATGCGAATAAGTATGCGAAGGGCAGCTTATTCGACTCCTTGCGGCACTTTGGATTTTGGGGAAGTAGAAGACTATACTGTCATTATTAGAGCAGCAGACACGAATCAAAAATTAGATCAATCTATTATTTTTCCAACGATTTCAGATAAATTAAGTACGGAGGGCCCCTTTGCTATTAATGCAACAGCAACTTCCAATTTGACCGTATCTTTTGCTATTGCTTCAGGTCCTGCAACGGTCAATCATAATATCATTTCTTTAACCGGTTTAGCTGGGAGGGTGGTCGTTAAGCGCAAATCAAGAAGGAAACGACCAGTATAACCCCGCGCCTAGCGCAGAACAATCATTTGCCGTAACTACGCCTGAAAATGAAGGTAGTACGCCTGAAAACTATTGTGTTTCTAAAGCTACTGCCCCTTGGCAAGAATGGATCGGCCAAGTGCAATTCGGAACAATTGATAACGCCTCTTTCAAGGAAGGATATGGGGACTTTACTCATTTGAGCGCAACAGTGACTAAAGGGTCCACTTATTCTATTGCTGTTCTTCCTGCTTTTAGCTGGACGCAGTGGAACGAATACATTAATGTATGGATAGACTTCAATCAGGATGGGGACTTTATGGGGATAGGTGAGCAAGTTTTATCAGGTATTAGCGTTGGTGGACCCGCACAATCAAATCCGATAGGTGTTTCTGGTACAATAACGATTCCCGACAATGCTTTAAACGGCAGGACGCGCATGCGGATTTCTATGAAAAATGGAACATATCCAGTGGCTTGTGAGAATTTTCAATTTGGAGAAGTAGAGGATTACACCATCCATATCGTGGAGGCTTCTTCTAATAGGGAAAACCAGATTTTGGAGTTTTTTGCCTTTGCAGGTAATAACCAAGAAGTGAGCTTGGAATGGCTTTCCAATGGCGATTGGCAGGCGAGCAGCTACCATGTTGAACGCTCGACGGATAACCTTTGGTTTTATACTTTGAAGGAGGTGCTTGCTCAGAAGGAAAAGGATTCGCCCAATTATTATTTGGAAGCAGACCAAGCTCCATTGAAGGGCATTTCTTATTACCGAATTAGGCAAATCAATGTAGATGGCTCTTTTATGTATTCTAGTAGCCAAAAAATTGAGCGGACTTTTGGGTTGGAAGAATTTTATATTTTTCCAAATCCGGTTAATAATAGGCTATATGTCAACTTAAATCCTTTTATAGGAAAAAAAGCATTGATAAAAATTTATAATTCTTACGGACAGGTAGTCTTGGAAAGAATATTAGAAAGGGTTACTTCGACCCCATTTAGCTTAAATTTAAGTAGAGAACAAAACGGGATGTATTATTTATTGGTGGAGGCAGAAGGCTTGCAAAAAACTGGACGGAAATTTATCTTGAATAGGATGTATTGAGAGGGGGTAGCATTATTAATTCAGCCCCTTGCTCACAATTTTAAACTCCACCCGCCTATTCAATTGCATTCCTTCAGCCGTTGCATTATTCGCTATTGGTTTAGCGCTTCCATAGCCAGTGTAGTGGGTACGGGCAGGATCAATTCCATTTTCAATTAGGAACAAGACGACGGCCTTTGCCCGTTTTCGGGACAAATATTGGTTATAGCTATCAGTACCTCGAATATCCGTATGGCCTCTTACCTCAATAATCATACTGGGGTTTTCTTGCATTAATTTGAGCAACTTATTCAACTCAATGAAAGAGCGGGGCAATAGTTCATATTTATCCGTTTCAAAAAAAATATTTTTTAAAGTAATAATTTTTCCCGTTTCCAACGGAATTTTAGTTAAATCGTCTTCTTTGAGTGGCACTTCTAAAATGGGCTCTTCTTTTTTTAATAACACGTCATCAATGTAATAATAAGCATAGTTCAAAGGCTGATATAAAGGAGCTTTGACAGAGGTTGCCTCATCAGAAAAGAAGTTACCAATAATCAAATAGTCAGATTCTTCTGTCGCTTGAAACCGCCCAAAAATTTTTGCCCAACTACTTCCCCTTGTAGCAGTAATTTGTGTAGCTCTTACTTGAGGGGGCACATCTAATAATTTATCCAGGGCAGAATTAATTTTTTTAGTTGAAAAATAAGCTCCCAGATTATTAGCCTCCAAAGAACGAGGGAGGTTGCTTACCCAAAATTCAAAATAATAGTTTTGTCCAATCACCATAGGCTCTTTTAATTGAATCTGGATATACTCCCTGCAATGGGGCTTTCCATCTTCGCAGCCATACATGGTAATCCCCACCATAGACACACCCGTTCGCGCTTTTTGCTCTCCGAAGCCTTTTTCTGCCCAGTGTTTAGGAATTCTTACCTTTGGCCCAAAAATATCCGGCGAAGCACTAGTTGGGGAGTTCCAGTATTTCATCACATCCGTAAAATGCTTGCCCTTGTAAAACCAACCCAAAGGCACACCAGCGTATCTTTCAAAACTGGCATTCGGGACAATGTTTTCCCACGATTGCTCCGAGCCATTTTGAGCGATTAGAGGAATAAATAAAAAACAGCATATTAATTGACAAAAAAACCTCATTAGATAGTTATTTCGATAAACGGCAACGCTCATTTTTTGCAAAAAATGACAATAGTTGTAACTATTTATCCACAAGTATTTGACCAAACTTGCTAAAAATTACTTCTACCACTGTTAAAACGAATTTAAATTATCCTGATTGTTAGATTCAATAAAGAATAAAATAAAAACTCGTTAGGTTACTAAACAGATTGCTTGGTGGCTTGATCGAATAAATAATGAACTTTAGCTTATATATGCTACTTTTGCAAGCGGACAGAACAATGACGGGAGCTATTCCGTTTTACTTCCACCGATTTAATTTGGAATGGAGAGAAAAAATTGCTGAATTTAGTATGCTTAAAATTCTTTCTTTAAAAAACTGAACCTACTCTTTTTCAAAGAACAAAAAAAATAGCTAATGGATTATGTGGTAATGATTGGACAGCTTTTTCTAAGTTTGTCCATTTTGATTATTCTTCACGAAATGGGACATTTTTTCCCAGCGAAATGGTTTGCTACCAGAGTAGAAAAATTTTATTTGTTTTTTGATCCCTGGTTTAGCTTATTTAAATACAAAAAAGGAGAAACCGAATATGGCGTTGGCTGGTTGCCGCTTGGCGGCTATGTGAAAATTGCTGGAATGATTGACGAGAGTATGGATCGGGAGCAAATGAAGCAACCGCCTAAGCCCTGGGAGTTTCGTTCCAAGCCCGCCTGGCAGCGATTGATTATTATGCTGGGAGGTGTGACGGTCAATTTCATTTTGGGCTTTCTTTTATACGGAATGGTCTTATGGATTTGGGGGGAAGAATATTTGCCCAATGAAAGCGCGGTCTATGGCATTCACGTAGATTCTCTGGGCATGGAAATGGGGCTTAGAAATGGGGATAAAATATTAGAAATAGGTGGAAAACCAGTAAAGAAGTTTGGCGGAAATATTTTGCGAAGAGAAATAATTATCAATAATGCAAAATCGGTAAAAGTTGAAAGAAACGGAAAGGAAGCAGACATTGACATTGACGAAAAATACGTAGATGTTTTATCCAGATATGAAAACAAAAACCGGCAAATATTTGTCACCCGACTTCCTTTTGTTATCAACCAAGTAGTGGATACACTGCCGGCAGGGAAAGCAGGGCTCAAAAAAGGGGATAAAATAATCGCACTCAACGGACAACTAACACCTTTTTATGACATTTTTCAGAACCTTGCTGAAAAGCACAAAGGACAAAAAGTAAGTATCGCCGCCCTGCGAAATGAGAGAGATACTTTTCAAACCAATTTAACCTTGAGTGAGAACGGCAGAATAGGTGCTTTTCGAGAACTCCCACAGTTTTTTTACGACCTAAAGCGACAGGAATATACTTTAGCAGAAGCCTTGCCCGCTGGAACGATAAAAGGCTGGACTTTTTTAACCGATCAGATCAAAGCTTTTGGGCAAATGTTTCGGGGAAAAATAAAAGCGTCCGAAAGTTTGGGCGGGTTTGGTTCTATTGCCGGAATGTTTGATGTCACCTGGAATTGGGAGCGATTTTGGACAATGACCGCCATTCTATCCTTGATACTTGCCTTTATGAACCTGTTACCCATTCCCGCCTTGGATGGCGGACATGTCATGTTTCTATTATATGAAGTGATTAGTGGTAGAAAACCCAGCGACAAGTTTATGGAATACGCTACAATCGCCGGTTTTGTGATAGTTATTGCCCTAGTCCTATACGCTAATGGGCTTGACATTATTCGAGTCTGGTTTAATTGATGGCTTTTAAAACGTTGTGTGTTTTATAAAATTTCGCTAAATTTGTCGCCCGCCCCAATAGATTGCCGAAGTGGCGGAATTGGTAGACGCGCTGGATTCAAAATCCAGTGAGGGCAACCTCGTGTGGGTTCGAGTCCCACCTTCGGTACTTGATTATCAGGCACTTACGAATTGTTCGTAAGTGCCTTTTGTTTTGAAGTGACCAACATAAGTAACAAACAAGAACAAACATTCGCAAATGTAATCGGAAATTTTGACTCCTAAAATACCTCGTCATTACATAATATTTATACTTTGCTAAGGCTCTTAACATGGCTTCCTTATTGGGGGAAATTGCCATTGGGGTTTAAAATGATTTTTTCTAAAAGAGATTGATTGTACTTTTTCATCAAGGAAAAAGGGAATGTTAGTTTGGGAAAATTACTCTATTCCAAAATAGATGCTCTAAACGATCTTTTATGCGTTAATTGTTTTTTTACTTCAGGGGACATTTTTTCTTTAAATAAGAATTGACTTTTCGAGGTGGTATCAAATGGATTATAGTCTACTACTTGATTGGGTAGAGGAGTAGGCTTATAAATAAACAGTTTAGCATAATATTTTTCTAATTGCCTGGCTTTGAATTTTTTTCGTTGTCCCTCGTTTTTGCACTGCGGCACAAAAGAAAGACTTCAGCCTACTTCTACGCACCTTCTCTGATTTGTAAGCAAGAACTTCTGCCAAAATGACGCTCCAATCTAGCAACAAGTGACATTTTGTCGCCACCGTTTTGATCTTTCCAGCAAAAATGGCTTAAAAAATGGCCTGGCACATCCCTTGATTAAGATAAAATGAAATTTAATCAAAAAAAGTAAAAAGACTTCCGAAAAAGAGGCTTTTAAAAAAAATTTATTAATTAATTAAAAAATAAAAAAATGAGACATTTAGTAAGAAGAAGAAATCATATGCTACCGACGTTTACTAAAGTATTGGACGGGTTTATGAACGAAGATTTTTTCAAAAATTTGGATGAAAATTTAAGCATTTGGAACGGCTCTCAGCCAGCAGTTAATGTAAAAGAAGATGCCGATGGCTTTCACCTTGAATTGGCGGCACCGGGTTATGGAAAAGAAGATATTGAAATCAAAGTGGACGATAACGTGTTGACTATTTCTTCTGAAAAGAAAGAAGAAAATGAGACCAAAGAGGGAGAAAAATTTACACGCAGAGAATTTAAATATGCTTCTTTTAAAAGAACCTTCACCTTGCCAGATACGGTTGATGCCAAGAAAATTGATGCCGTTTATGATAATGGAATTCTAATGGTAAATATTCCTAAAAAAGAGGAAGCTAAACCATTGCCAGCGCGAACCATTAAAATTAAATAAGCAGATTTTGGGATGTGATCTCAAAACCGAGTTTTCTCATAAATAATTCAGCGCCTCCTGCTAGATAAGGCAGGGGGCTTTTTAATTAATAGGTTCGAATATAACCGTTGCCAGTGGAGGAATTTTAACATTTAAGGCATAAGGTTTTCCGTGCCAACCGGGGGCAGTAGCTTCCAGCATTTTTTTGTTTGAAATACCAGAGCCGCCATATTTTTCATTATCACTATTCAATACTTCTTTCCATTGACCACCTTTTAAAGTTCCAATTTTGTAATGCTCCCTAACGACGGGGGTGAAGTTGCATATCACCAATTGCATTTTATCTTCTGGCAAGCCTTTTCTAATATAGGCAATCATGCTATTTGCTGCATCGTCATGGGTGACCCATTCAAATCCTTTCGGCGAAAATTGATTTTGATAAATGGCAGGTGTTTTTTTATAATAGGCATTGAGGTCTTTAACCAATTTTTGGAGCCCCTTGTGGTATTGGTGTTCTGTTAGCCACCACTCCAGCCCTTTTTCAAGTTTCCATTCGGAAGTTTGTCCAAACTCATTTCCCATAAATAATAATTTTGTTCCTGGATGGGTAAACATATAGCTATACAATAACCGAAGATTGGAAAACCGCTGCCATTCATCCCCGGTCATTCGATCAATGATGGCTCCCTTTCCATGTACCACCTCATCATGGGAAAGCGGTAGCATAAAATTTTCTGAAAAGCCATAAACTAGGCTAAATGTTATTTCATTATGATGGTATTTTCGATGTACCGGATCGTGCTTAAAATAACTCAAGGTATCGTGCATCCAGCCCATCATCCATTTCTGACCAAAGCCCAGTCCTCCTATATAAGTTGGCCGAGAGACTCCTGTCCAGGCGGTAGATTCTTCTGCAATCGTGATAACATCGGGAAATGCCTGATAAACCATTTCATTAAATTCTTTTAAAAAAGAAACGGCTTCCAAGTTTTCATTGCCTCCATACATATTAGGAATCCATTGTCCTTCTTCTCTCGAATAATCCAGATAGAGCATAGAAGCAACGGCATCTACTCGCAGGCCGTCCACATGGTATTTATCTAGCCAAAATAAAGCATTGGAAATTAAATAAGATCGCACTTCGTGTCGCCCATAGTTAAAAATCAGGCTTTTCCAATCCGGATGGAAACCCTTTTTGGGGTCGGCATGCTCGTATAAATGGGTGCCGTCAAATTGTGCCAGGCCATGTGCATCTTCTGGAAAATGAGAAGGCACCCAATCTAAGATAACTCCGATCCCTGCCTGATGAAACGCATCTACTAAAAACATAAAATCTTGCGGGGTGCCAAAACGACTGGTCGGTGCAAAATAACCCGTAATTTGATAGCCCCAGCTCGGATAAAAAGGGTGTTCCATTATTGGCAAAAACTCTACATGTGTAAAACCCATTTGTTGAACATATTCAACCATTTCTTGGCCCATTTCTCGGTAGCTCAAAGATTTATCTTCAGCGATCTTTTTCCAGGAACCTATATGCACCTCATACACGGAATAAGGCTGGGGCTTGCCTGCCTTCTTTTTTCGTTCTTTCAGCCATTCTTCATCTTTCCAATCATAATTCAATTCCCAAGTAATGGAAGAAGTACTTGGAGGTATTTCCCAAAACAGTGCGAAAGGATCCCCTTTTTCCAACAGGCGGCCGTCTTTGGTTTTTATACAATATTTATAGAGTTCTCCTTTACCTACTTTGGGAATAAAGCCTTCCCAAATACCGGAACTATCCCACCGTGGAAATAAAGAATGCACTTCTTTTTTCCAATTATTAAAATTGCCAATAACAGATACACCTGTTGCATTTGGTGCCCAAACGGCAAATAGTGTTCCCCATTGGCCATCCACTTCGGTCACGTGACTACCCAGTTTTTCATATAGTTTGAAATGCTTCCCGGATTTGAAAAGGTTAATGTCAAAGTCTGTCAAAAAACTATGATTGATTACGTTTGCCATAAATAGCGCTATAATTGATTATGATGTTTCAAGGAAATTTTAAGGCTAAAAAATATATGCAAAGTTAGAAAACTATCAAATAACTTAGTGTATTTTTTACACTTATTTAACATCTTGACATAAAAGATTAGGAAAAGGTATTTTTATATATTGTTTTTTGTGTTTGAAAAATAAACCTATTTCTTTCAGCTTCTTTTTATTCTGCTTGGAGGAGAAATTGAAAAAATTAGTTCCTTTTTTTCAGAGAAAGCTATATCTTTGCAAACCTTTTTTAAAAATCATAAAAATAAGGACATGAAATCAATTGCGTTTACTGGAAATCTGAGAAAGGAAACAGGAAAAAGGGCAAGTAAAGCTATTAGAAAGGAAGGTAGAATTCCCTGCGTAATGTATGGTAGCGAGGATAATATTCATTTCTCTACAACTTATAATGATATTAGGCATATAGTCTATACGCCGGACTTTAAAGTAGCGGAAATTTCGGTTGAGGGGGTCACCCATAGGTGTATCTTAAAAGAGGTACAATTTCATCCAGTCACAGAAAATATCCAGCATATTGATTTTTTGAAACTGGAAGAGGACCGGCCAGTAAAATTGGAAGTGCCTATTCGTTTTAAGGGCGTTTCGCCGGGGGTGAAAAATGGAGGTATTCTACAGCAATCACTCCGCAGAATAAAAATTAAAACCACCCCCGACCAAATGGTAGACGAAATGCATGTTGATATTTCCAACTTGTTATTGGGGAAAGCTGTTCGAGTTAGAGACCTAGAGGTTCCTGAAGGCATTGAAGTAATGAATGCACCCGGAATACCTGTTGCCTCTGTTAATGTGCCAAGGGCCTTGCGTAGTGAAGCAGAAGAAACAGAAGAAGAGGATATCATAACAGAAGGGGAAGAGGGGGCAGAGGAAACTACTGAAGAAGCGAGCTAATACATATTTTTAAGCTTTCTAAAAAGGATTAGATTTAATCGTCTAATCCTTTTTTTGTTTGGTAAATAAAAATCAAGCTATTTATACAATAATTACAATTCTCGTAAAGTTTAGATACTGTAATTTTTTTTTAATAATAAAAAATTTTTTATGCAGCAAAACTTTACAATTAATGATTTGGTTAAGTACATCTACAAAGAAACTTCCACTACAGAATCTACGGCTATTAAAGAGGCTTTAAGAGTAGATTCGGTGCTATTTGACAACTTTCAGGATTTGATGAGTGGATATATTCATTTGCCAAAGGTTACATTTGCACCAACCACTATGACACTTCAAAATATCTTGGGGTATAGTGCGCAGGGAGTTGTAGAAACCCATTAGACTTAACAAGTCTTTTAACCCTTATTTGGGTGGTAAAAAGCCGTGAGTTTTTTCTTGAACTCACGGCTTTTGCTTTTGCTCTGCCAAAAACATTATTTTTTTTGTGTTTTTTTCCTATGTGTCTTGTTAATATATTATATTTGTTATGCCCCAGATTGGGCTTTGGAAGAGTAGCCCCCAAAATTTCATGAATGCTCAAAAAAAAATAAATGAACAGACCCTCAATCATTTGTTTTGGTGAAGTGCTGTGGGATATGCTCCCCACTGGTAAAGTGGCAGGAGGTGCGCCCCTGAATGTGGCTTTTCACGCGACCAATTTCGGCCTAGCAACTCAGGTTATTAGTCGGGTCGGAGAGGACTATTTAGGAGATGCATTAATGGATTTTATGAAGGAAAAAGGACTTTCCACGGAGCTGGTGCAGAAAGATGCTTACTTCCCAACGGGAAAGGTAGAAGTGCAAATAGATGCTAGAGGAATTGCTTCTTATAAAATTGTAAAACCCGTCGCTTGGGATTATATCAATCCAGGCTTAGCAATTGACCAAGCGATAAAAGAAGCAAGGTTACTGGTATATGGAAGCCTAGCGGCCCGAAACGCAAGAAGCAGAGAAACGCTTTTACATATTTTAAGTTTAGCTAAACTAAGAGTGTTTGATGTTAATCTGCGGCTGCCTTATTATTCAAAAGAATTATTAGAAATGCTCCTCACGCAGGCCGATATTGTAAAGATGAATGAAGAAGAACTGGGATTGATCGGTTCCTGGTTTACTCAACAACATGGAGAGATAACGACAGCGATTGCTTTAAAAAACCATTTCCGACTAAAATCATTGATTATTACTAAGGGGGAAGAAGGTTCTTTTCTCATTACTCAGAACAAGGCATTTTTCCAAAAAGGAATCGAAGTGAGCGTACGGGATACCATCGGGAGTGGAGATGCTTTTTTGGCTGCTTTTTTGTATAAAATGTTAAAAGGAGCGGACCCCAAAAATTGCCTTGAATTTGCAGGCAAAACAGGCGCATTGGTCGCTAGTAAAAAAGGGGGCACTCCTGATATTAATGAAGCAATGGTTGAAAATTTTGAAACAATGGTCGTCTAATTATTTCTTTTTTGTGCTTCCCAAATGTGCTGTTCACCTCCACAAAAATATTTCTCTTCTTAATTAGATTCGCTACGCGACATTTTCAAATTGAGCTTATAACAAACTGTTTGGAAAAAGCTATTTTAAAAAATAGTTAATTAACTGTTAATAAAAAGACACAAAAGTTAAAATTTTGGGTTAAACTTCTTAAGAAAACCTAAATTTGCCATCGCTTTATAGTTAACAGGTAAATCATACATTTACATTTTTCTTAATTTTAAAACCAAAATTAATAAAATGAAGAAATTATTTTTAAGCATCTGTACAGTTGCTACATTATTCTTTTTTATTGCAGAATCTCAGGCACAAATTAGAACTCCTGCACCAAGTCCGAGTGCTAAATTTACACAAACGGTTGGTTTAACGGATGTCACGATTGAATACTCTCGTCCTGGAGTAAAAGACCGAACAATCTTTGCTGCAGATGGCTTGGTTCCCTTTGGGAAAGTGTGGAGAACGGGCGCTAATGCTGCTACTAAAATTACATTTGGAGATGATGTAAAGGTTGGAGGAAAAGAATTGAAAAAAGGAGCGTATGCCATTTTAACCATCCCGAAAGCCACTGAATGGACGGTCCAGTTTCATACTTATGAATCTGGCAACTGGAGTAGCTATACGGAAAAGGAACCAGCTGCAAGTGTAAGTGCTACACTTGATGACTTACCTTTTTCTGTTCATAATTTCGTTATTGCGATTGGTAATTTATCTAATGATGGAGGAGACTTACAATTTATTTGGGATAAAACTGTTGCTACAGTGCCGCTAAAATTTGAGGTAGATAGCAAAGTCGTGGCAGCTATTGAGAAGACATTAAGTGGGCCAACTTCGGGCGATTATTATGCTGCTGCTAATTATTATCATTCTACTGGTAAAGACTTGAACAAAGCCTTGATGTGGGTTCAAAAAGCAACTAAAGTAGAAAACCCAAGATTCTGGCAGGTACGAAGAGAGGCATTGATTTTGGCAGACCTCGGTAGAAAGGAGGAAGCAATTGCGACGGCAAAAAAATCTATGGAATTAGCGAAAGCTGCTGGCAATGAGGACTATGTAAGAATGAATGAAAAATCTATCGCTGAATGGAGCGGCAAAATGAAGTCAGGCATGAAGTAAAATAAGTTTGAGCCTTAAGTTTTCTCGTAAAAAATGGCTTATTCCACTGATTGGAATAAGCCATTTTTTATTTCGATGGATTGCAGACCGGAAAGAGCACTAGATTTATTTGGTTTAGTTACAATAAATCTAAATAACTGATTGTCAACTTAAAACAATTAAATCTCCCTTTCTTTTTTTTAGATGAGCCTTCTTAAGATAGTTAAGATTTTGTTAATTTATTTAGAAATATTCTAAATAACAATCCCCATATATTATTTATTGGCCAAGATAAAGACGAATTATATCTTTGCGCTGACAAAATCAGGATAATTCGATATGTATTGAGATTTCAGAAAAAATTGAAATCGTTTAAACCAATTTCTCGATGATATACAGGTGTTTTATTTCTAAATTTTTGGCGCTATTCACTACCCTGTTTTTTAGTGCTTCTTTTCTTTCTGCTCAGAATTTGGATGAAGGAAAAAATCTTTTTAGAACGAATTGCGCTACCTGTCATGCTAAAGATATGAAAAGCAAACTGACGGGGCCAGCGTTAGGTGGAACGCGGGAACGTTGGGCAGATTATGATGAGGCGGAGCTTTATGAATGGATTCGCAATTCGCAAGCGATGATTGCATCCGGACATCCCAAGGCGGTAGAAGTGTGGAATGAGTGGAAGCCAATTATAATGAACCCTTTCCCCAATTTAACGGATGACCAAATAGCCAATATTTTAGCCTACGTTGACGGAGTTTATAAAGGAACTTATGGTGCCCCCAAGGGGCCTGTTGACCCCATTGCTCAGGTGACTGAAAAAAGCGATAACACATTATTGTTTGTAATCCTCTTTCTGATACTTGGTTTATTAGCCATTGTATTAGCTAGAATTATTTCCAATCTCAACCATTTAGCTCAGGTAAAAGAAGGAAGAGCACCTGCTCAAAGGCAAACTTTGGTGGATCTCTTGACCAGCAAGGGGGTTATTGGTTTTGTGATTTTTGCCCTCATTGTTTTGGGCGGCTATACGACGATTAATAATGCGATAGAATTAGGGCGACAACAAGGGTATATACCGGATCAACCGATTAAATTTTCTCATGCTACACACGCGGGACAACAAAAAATTGACTGCCAATACTGCCACGATGGAGCCAGGAGAAGCAGACATTCTGTGATTCCAGCAGCCAATACTTGCATGAATTGTCATAAAGCTGTTAAGTATGGCTCTAAATATGGTACGGCAGAGCTGACAAAAATTTACGCTTCTATTGGCTATAACCCTAGTACAGATAGGTATGTAAGTGATTATGAGCAAATGAGCGAAGAAGATATTGCCAAAATTTATAAAAAATGGATCGTTGACCAGTTTGTTCAGGACGAAGCAAATCAAACAAAATATAGTGCTTTAAAATTAGCAGATGCCGCTCTACAAGCAGCAGATACCCAATGGGATGACATTGTAGCATCTTTAACCAATGACCAGAAAAAGATGGTGCAGGGGCCTATTGAATGGGTTCGGGTACATAATTTACCTGATCATGCTTATTTCAATCATGCTCAGCATGTATCCATTGGGAAAGTGGAATGTCAGACCTGCCATGGCAAAGTAGAAGAAATGGATGTTGTCGGCCAATATGCCCCATTGTCTATGGGTTGGTGCGTCAATTGTCATCGAGAAACAGAGGTCAAGTTCGCCAATAATGACTACTATCAGTCTTATGAGCAATATCATAAAGAAATAAAAGATGGCATCAGGAATAAAGTGACCGTAGAGGATATAGGAGGTCTGGAATGCCAAAAATGTCATTATTAAAATACAAATTTATTTGCCCCATTCAATTAAAATATAAGCTTAAAGGTGTTGAATTTTGTTTTCAAAATTCAAGAACTCAAACAATTATAGATGAAAAATCAAAAGCAGGATATCTGGATCGGAACAGAAACATTGAAAAACGATCCAGATTTTTTGGAAATGGCAGAGAAAGAATTTGTGGACAATCCAAAAGAAGCAGATCATTCAATGTCTGCCAATCGACGGGATTTTTTGAAAGTGTTGGGCTTCAGTTTAGGAGCGGCTTCTGTTGCAGCCGCGTGCGATACCCCTGTAAGAAGGGCTATCCCCTATGTTACTAAGCCGGATGCAATTGTTCCTGGTGTGGCGACTTATTATGCTTCTTCTTTTGTTAATGGAGGAGATTATTGTCCCATATTGGTAAAAACGAGGGAAGGTCGCCCTATTAAAATAGAAGGAAACTCGCTTTCTAGTATAACAAAAGGGGGAACGAGTGCCAGAGCGCAAGCGAGTGTTTTGTCCTTATATGATACGGCTCGATTAAAAGGACCTAAAAAAGCAGACGGCAAATCTTTTGATGCCATTAGCTGGGTGGATTTGGATAAAGAAATTGCTAGTAAATTGAGTACAAGCGCCAATATCCGCATCGTTACCAATACCATTTTAAGTCCTTCTACTAAAAGGGCGATTGCCGAATTTCAAGCGAAGTTTCCAAATACGAAGGTGATCACTTATGACCCCGTTTCCAGTTCTGCCTTATTACAAGCGAACGAAATTTGTTTTGGACAAAGAACGGCTCCTGACTATAAGTTTGATAAAGCGGATGTAATTGTGGGCTTGAATTGTGACTTTTTAGGTACTTGGATTTCTCCCATTGAATATGCAGCAGGCTATGCAGAAAATAGAAAGATAAAAAGCTTGGAAAATGCCAAAATGTCTCGCCACTATCAGGTAGAGAGCTATATGTCCATGACGGGCTCTAATGCAGATCACCGGATATTGATTAAGCCTTCTGAGTTGGGAGCAGCTATTGCCACCTTGTATAATGAAGTGGCAGCTTTGACTGAAGGCGCAAGCGTGAATGCTCCTGCTTTGAATGATCAAGCAGCTACTGCAATAAAAACAATTGCCCGGGACTTAGCTAGTCATAAAGGACGCTCACTGGTCGTTTCCGGCTCTAATAATAAAAACGAGCAAATTTTAATAAATAAAATAAACGACCTACTGGGCAATTATGGCCAGACGATTGACTTTGCCAATGCTTCTAATCAAAGGCAAGGCATTGATAAGGACGTGCAGGATTTGGTCAGTGAGATGAGTAGCGGTGGCGTAGATGTTTTATTGATGATGGGCAATGCCAATCCGGCTTTTGACCTCCCGAATGGACAACAATTTGCAGAGGCTTGTGCTAATATTGGGTTAAAAGTGTCTTTTTCTGGCTTGATGAATGAAACAACAGCCGCTTGTGATTATATTGTACCCGCACCGCACTATTTAGAATCTTGGGGCGATGTCGAGCCCAAGAAAGGTCATTATAGTTTAATTCAGCCGACTATTCATCCTTTATTTGATACCAGAGAGGCAGAAGTTACTTTGCTGGCTTGGGCAGGTAGTAGCAATTTGAATAAAAACGCTGACCAACCTTATTATGAATATGTAAAACAAACCTGGAATAACCTCTTTGCACAGCAGACCAATTATGGTTCTTTCCAGCCTTTTTGGGATAATGCTTTACACGATGGCGTTTATGAAGTGCCACAGGCTCTCAATCCGGTCACTTTTTCTGAAAATATGAATCTAGCCAGTTTGACAGTCAGTCAACCAGGTAATTCAGAACTGGAAATTTCTTTTTATGAAACTGTCAATATGGGAGCTGGGCAATATATCACTAATCCTTGGCTGATGGAAATGCCTGATCCGATTACTCGTACCGTTTGGGGCAATTATTTGAGTATTCCTGTTAAGTGGGGAGGGGTAAGGACTTTTGAAGGATTTAAGGGATTAAACGAAGAAGAATATAGAGGAAAAGCAGATCAAGTCAATTTGGATATCAATGGTACAGCTCAAAAAATAACCGTTGTCCGACAGTTTGGGCAAATGGAGGGCACTGTTTCTCTAGGGTTGGGTTATGGAAGAGAGGTGGTTGGCGAAACTGGACGAAATGTAGGTGTTAATGTATTCCCTTGGCTATCAACCGATTCAGATGGCAATACCCAATATCATGCAGCAGTTGCCAATCTGTCAGAAAGCATAGATGTGGACGAAGAGTTTGCCTGCGTACAATACCACCATACAATGGGGGTAAAAGGAATTGACGAAGCAACGGGAGAAGTGATCAACGTAGATGAGGCAGCGACTGTTGACAATAATGTTTTGGTAAAAGCTTTTGGCCTGCAGGGTTATCAAACTTCCTTGACAGGGCGTTCTATCATCCGTCAGGGAGATGTGAGCAACATTAAAAAATTTGCAGAAGATTTGGTACATGAGCGGGAACATCACCAAGAATTAAATTCTTATACCTTATACCCAGACCGCAGCGATTTTTATGGAGCGGGACACCACTGGGGGATGTTTATAGATTTGAACGCTTGTACAGGTTGTGGTGCCTGTCAGGTAGCTTGCATGGCAGAAAATAATGTGCCGGTTGTTGGTAAAAAAGAAGTTTCCAGACACCATGAGATGACTTGGATGCGGATTGATCGCTACTATTATGGCGATTATGAAAATCCCAATGTGGTCTATCAGCCCATGATGTGTCAGCATTGCGATAATGCGCCTTGCGAAAATGTTTGCCCAGTAGCGGCGACCAACCATAGTTCAGAAGGATTGAATCAGATGACTTACAATCGTTGTATTGGTACACGCTATTGCGCCAATAACTGCCCGTATAAAGTTCGTCGTTTTAACTGGCTGGATTATACAACAGCGGATATATTTCCTTCCAATGAATACCCCATTAATGGAGAGGAAACCCCTTACGGAGCAGATAATTTAACCCGCATGGTATTAAATCCTGATGTAACCGTTCGGTCAAGAGGGGTTATAGAAAAATGTAGTTTTTGCGTACAGCGAATTCAGGAAGGCAAATTGACTGCTAAACAAGAAGGAAGGAAATTGAGGGATACCGATGTAAGGGTTGCTTGTCAGACTGCTTGTCCGACTGGTGCGATTACTTTTGGAGATATGAATAATTCGGAAGCACCAGTCAGTCAGAAAATTAAATCAGCTTTGGCATATAAAGTATTAGAAGAAATCAATGTGGAATCTTCTGTACATTATTCCGCCAAGATTACCAATAAGAATGATGCCTTAACGTAAGGTGGATTGTCAATCCGCCAGTATGGCAATGTTTTGACTTGGACGGATTGACAATCCGTCTTGCGTTATGTAATAATAAAAAATTATGAGTGCAGTTGTATCTCCAATTCGAGAACCATTAATTAAGGGTAATAAAAGTTACCACGATATTACAGAGGATATCTGTTCCCCTACGGAAGGTGCGCCCAATCCAATGTGGATTTTATGTACGGCGATTGCTTTTGGCGGAGTGGCTTTGTATGTGTTTGCTGTTTTATGGACAATTTATTTTGGTATTGGGACTTGGGACTTAAACCGAACCATTGGCTGGGGGTGGGATATTACCAACTTTGTTTGGTGGATTGGTATTGGTCATGCAGGCACCTTGATTTCTGCGATTTTGCTCTTGTTCCGCCAAAAATGGCGTACCGGTGTAAATAGGGCGGCGGAGGCAATGACCATTTTTGCAGTAATATGTGCCGGACAGTTTCCCTTGATTCATATGGGGCGGCTTTGGCTAGGTTTCTTTATTTTTCCCTACCCAAATACGCGTGGGCCTTTGTGGGTTAATTTTAACTCTCCCTTGCTTTGGGATGTATTTGCGATTTCTACCTATTTCACCGTATCCTTATTGTTTTGGTACACAGGGCTAGTGCCGGATTTAGCGACTTTAAGGGATCGTTCAAAGGGCTTAAGGAGGAAGATATACGATTTTTTCTCCTTTGGCTGGACAGGCTCAGCGAAACATTGGCAACGATTTGAATCCCTATCTTTAATTCTTGCTGGTTTGGCTACGCCATTAGTACTTTCTGTGCATACGATTGTAAGTTTTGATTTCGCGACCTCCGTCATTCCTGGTTGGCATACGACGATCTTCCCCCCTTACTTTGTAGCAGGGGCTATTTTTTCTGGTTTTGCGATGGTACTGACCTTAATGTTGATTACCCGCAAGGTGTTGGGGCTGGAAGATTATATTACTATTGGTCATATTGAATCCATGAATAAGGTAATTCTAGTGACGGGGAGTATCGTAGGAACAGCCTACCTGACCGAGTTATTTATCGCTTGGTATTCCAATTATAATTATGAGCAATTTGCTTTTTTTAATAGAGCCTTGGGACCGTACTGGTGGTCCTATTTTGGGATGATGGCCTGCAATGTATTATCTCCTCAAATCTTTTGGATCAAGAAATTTAGAAGGAGCATCTTTGTTACTTTCTTTATGTCCATATTTATCAATATTGGAATGTGGTTTGAGCGATTTGTAATTATAGCAACTACCTTGGCGAGGGACTATCTTCCTTCCAGTTGGAGCTACTATGTGCCGACGTGGGTAGAGGTAGGTATTTTTGTTGGGACACTTGGCTTATTCTTCTTCTTGTTTTTGATATTTGCCAGAGTAGCGCCTGTAATCGCCATCGCAGAAGTAAAAAGCATTTTGAAATCTTCAGGCGACCAATATGCTGGAGAAAATGCCCGACCTCATTATGAAGAAGCATTGCATCACGATAGAACACATAGCCACCACTAATAATTGGGGAGATTTGGGTTAGTTGAGCAATTTCAAAAAATCAGCCAACGAATAATTTAAAAAATGAATAATCAAAACAGAGAAATTTTATACGGATTATACGATGATGAAGAAATTTTGATGGGGGCAGTAAAAGAGGCGAACGAGGAGCATTTAGAAATAATGGATGTGTTTACGCCATTTCCAGTGCATGGACTAGATAAATTGATGCACCTATCGGAATCTCGTTTGCATATTGCAGGGTTTGTATTTGGTGCAATTGGTACGTTGACGGCATTCGTGTTTATGACCTGGGTATTTACCCGAGATTGGCCGATTATTTTTGGCGGTAAGCCCTATTGGTCGGTCCCAGCCTTTATTCCAATTATCTTTGAGTTAACAGTACTATTTTCCTCTATCGGAATGGTCGTTGCCTATTATGTGATCAATGGCCAAGGCCCAGGGGTTACTAACTCCACGTTAGATGACAGAATTACAGATGATAAGTTTTGTGTAGCTTTTCAAACAAATGGTTATAGCGAATCAGAAATTGATAAATTGTCTGATTTTTTATCCAAAACAGGTGCTTCGGAAATTAACTCAAAAGTAATATAATAAAAGGAGCATTGTTGAATCCTCAAATAAATAGCAATTTGGCAATCAAGCAATCAAACCATATAAAAAGATGAATCGATCAAATAATATATCTTCCTTGTTAATAGTGCTTGTTTTGGTAATTGCCCTATACGCTTGTGGCACTCCAGGTATCAATGACCCTGGCTCGGAATACATGCCAGACATGGCCCATTCAATTGCCTACGAAGCCAGCTATTATGACTACTATGATTTGAATACCTGGGGGACGGAGGCAGCGTATTATAAAATGGCTCAACCGAGAAAACCAGTAGCAGGAACCATTCCACGAGGCTATGCAGGAGAAGTCGCTATGGCTGCGAATGATGTTGCGGTTCCGCCGAATGGTAGTGTCCCTTATTATTATGGCGATACAGAAGAAGAAAGAATTCGGGCTACGAATGAGATAGTAGCTAATCCCTATCCTATTACGGCAGATGGTTTAGTTAGAGGGAAGGAATTATATACCATTTATTGCGGCATTTGTCATGGTGAAAAAGCAGATGGCAATGGCTATTTGGTGGCAGAAGAAAACTTAAATGTCAAATATCCAGCTCAGCCAGCCATTTTGACTTCTGATGAGTTTGTAAATGCCAGCGAAGGGAGGTATTATCATTCGATTATATATGGGAAAAATGTGATGGGCGGCTATGCGGATAAATTGTCTTATGAAGAACGCTGGCAAGTCATTCATTATATCCGCTCCTTACAGGCCAAAGACCGGAAACTGACTTATGATGAAAATAAAAACACTTTAAACTTGGTAGGTGTTCCAGGTGCTTCTATAACGAAAACAGCACATCATTCCAAGCTCAAAATTGAAGTGCCTATGCTGGATCATGGAACAAAAGATGCGCACGAAGAAGATCATGGAGAACATGACCACGGCAGTCACGACCACGATGGAGACGAGGGCGAACACGGTCATGATGATTAGCATATTAAAAACGGTAAATTTTAGTTAGGTTTTCAAAAATATAGTGGATTTTCATCTACCTTATGTTAAAACAAATCAACGATAATGAAGGAATTTACTTTTGAGGGTAGTCAAAAAAGGTTATTTATAGGTGCTATAATTCTAGGGATTATATGTATGGCAGCGACCTTTCTTTTTGATGATGATGCCTTACATACCAGATTCTGGACCAACTTTTTGCACAATACTGTTTTTTTTACAGGTATAGCTTTTATTTCCTTGTTTGTTTATTCTGCTTTTACTATTGCCTATGCAGGGTGGTTTGTGAATTTTAAGCGGATTTGGGAAGCCTACTCCCAGTTTCTGATTGTGGGTTTGGGGTTTATGCTGGTGATTATTGCAGGTATTTGGATGCACTGGCATCACCTTTATCATTGGGCAGCAGAAGGTATTACGGACCCCAATAGTGCTAATTACGATAAAATAATTGCTGGAAAATCCGGCTTTATCAATAAAAACTGGTACACATTCGGTACAATTATTATTGTAGGCATTTGGTATTTTTTCGCCCAAAAACTGAGAAGTCTTTCCGTAAGTGAAGATAGTGGCAGTAGTGCGGATTATGGACAGTATCGGACCGCCAAAAAGTATGCAGCAGTGTTTATGTTTTTTGGGGCATTTTCAAGTGCAGCGATGATTTGGCAATGGGTAATGTCTATTGACGCACACTGGTACAGCACTATGTTTGCCTGGTATAGCACGGCAAGTTTATTTGTAGCTGCATTGGCTTTGACTATTATGACCTTGATTTATTTGAAAAGTAAAGGTTATTATGAAAGTGTCACGGAAGACCACTTCCACGATTTGGGTAAATATCTTTTTGCTTTTAGTATATTTTGGACTTATTTGTGGTTCGATCAGTACATGTTAATTTGGTATGCTAATAATGGGGAGGAAACGGTTTATTTTCAACTTAGAAGAAACGAGTATCCGGTATTATTTTATGGCAACTTAATCATCAATTTTGTGTTGCCGTTCTTTATTCTAATGAGAAATTCCGTAAAACGAAAGTTTGGCATTATGATGTTTACCTCCATGTTGCTGCTATTTGGGCACTGGCTAGACTTCTTTTTAATGATAAAGCCAGGGGCTTTGCATACCGCACATGACGCTTTGGCGACGCATGGACAAAACATGGCAGATGCGGCACATCATTCTTCCATTTTGATGGGCTTTACGATCCCTGGCTTACTAGAAATAGGAACCTTTTTGGGATTTTTGGGCGTGTTTATGTATTTGACTTTTAATCAATTGACAAAAGCTAAACTAGAGCCGGAAAATGACCCCTATTATGCAGAGAGCTTGCACCATGAAGTAGTATAGCGGAGATAAAAAATTGAATTGAATTTTTAAAAGTTATCTAGAAAAATCCTTCTTTGGCAAATTCGGTTATTGCAAACGTTATCGTACCGAATTTTCCATTAAAACATAAATAAAGTAATGACTGGTTTACTCATTTTTTTATGCCTCTTATTAATTGGGATTGTCGTTGTGCAAATCGGCAAATTGACCGAATTGGCAGTAAAAATTCGCGGAGAAGAAGAAGCACAATACGAAGCGAATAACTTCAATGGGCGGCTTGCTATCTTTTTTATGGTTACCTTTTTACTAGCCTGTTTAATTTCTGCCGTTTATTATGAGGATAGTATGTTAGGTTATGGCCCTCACGAGGCAGCTTCAGAACATGGCGGCTTATTAGACTCTGCTTTTAACACCACTCTTTTCTTTACCAGCATTGTGTTTTTTGTTACCCAAATTGCCTTATTTTGGTTTGCTTATAAATACAGAGGCAGAAAGGGGCATGTCGCCTCCTTTATGCCCCATGATAACAAGCTAGAGCTAATTTGGACAGCTGTTCCAGCAATTGTTATGTTTTATTTAGTAGCAGATGGTTTGGTGACTTGGAACAAAGTAATGGCAGATATTCCTGAAGATGCGGTGATCGGCGAAGACTATATTGAAATTGAAGCAACAGGAATGCAATTTGCTTGGAATTTGAGGTATCCTGGACCAGACAATGCTTTGGGAACCAGAAACTATAAAAAAATTACCGGTACCAATCCATTAGGACAAGATTGGACAGATAATAAAAACCTAGATGATATTCATCCTTCCGAGATCGTATTGCCCGTTGGCAAACAAGTTAGGGTAAGAATTTTAGCGCAGGACGTTTTGCATAATTTTTACCTTCCTCATTTCAGGGTAAAAATGGATGCCGTCCCAGGCATGCCTACTTACTTTGTTTTTACTCCCAAGACAACGACCGAAGAATATAGACAACGGCTAGGAACCTTAAACAGAGATGGAACCCCCCTTTATCCCGAATGGCACGAACCGGCAGACCCTACTGAGCCAAACGGGCCTAAAAGATGGGAAACCTTTGAGTATGAATTGGCTTGTGCAGAGCTTTGTGGAACGGGACATTTCAGCATGAGAAGACTGGTGAAAATTGTTTCGGAGGAGGAATATGAAGACTGGTTAAATCAGCAAAATTCTTACTATTTATCCACTATTAGAAATACAGAGGCAGATCCTAATCTAGGCAAATTATTCGATTTTGAAATTAAAGACCGAAAAGCGGAATTTGATGCTGCAGTTCTACAAGCTTTGTCATCTGATACCAATAAAATAGTTCGTCTAAATTATGTTCATTTTGAAACGAACTCTGCAAATTTGACAGCTCTTTCTCGATATGAGTTGGATAATGTAGTAGCTGCTTTAAATAAGTATCCGAACATGACCATTGAGTTGGGTGGACATACAGATAGCCAAGGAGAGGATGAATTTAACTTGAATTTATCAAATGAAAGAGCCAATGCTGTTGCTAATTATTTAAGATCGAAAGGCATTTCAGAAGATAGATACCTAGCAGTAGGTTATGGCGAAACCAGGCCGATTGATAGTAATAATACTGCTGAAGGCAGGCAAAACAATAGAAGAACAGAATTTACAATCCTGACGCAATAAAATTAAGAGGACGTTTATGAATTTATTATTCATCATTCATCACTCATTAAAATAAAGTAATATGGCTTCTACGACAGTCGCTCCCGAAAAGACAAGAGAGGAAATCTTAATTGAAGAGCAGGGATTTGATGACCATTTTCATGACCATCATCATGGAGATAAATATCAATCCAACTTTATTACGAAGTATATCTTTAGCATGGACCATAAGATCATTGCTAAACAATTTTTGATTACTGGAATGTTCTGGGCTGTGGTTGGTGCTGCAATGTCTATCATTTTTCGTTTGCAATTAGGATTTCCAGAAGAAAGTTTGACTTGGATTAAGCCCCTTCTTGGGAAATGGATTATAGTAAATGATGCGGGTGTTGGCTCATTATCGACAGAGTTTTATTATGCCTTAGTAACCATGCATGGTACCATTATCGTATTTTTTGTCTTAACGGCGGGCTTGAGTGGAACCTTTAGCAATCTGCTGATTCCGTTGCAAGTAGGATCAAGAGATATGGCTTCACCCTTGCTCAATATGTTTTCGTACTGGTTTTTCTTTTTAGCAGGGGTCGTTATGTTTGCTTCTCTTTTCTTAAGTACCGGTCCTTTTTCAGGAGGTTGGACCGCTTATCCGCCTTTGAGTGCTTTACCACAGGCCTCCTCTGGCTCGGGAGCAGGGATGACCTTATGGGTAGTTAGCCTTGTATTATTTGTCGTTTCAGTGCTTTTGGGGGGTATTAATTATGTTACAACAGTACTAAATCTCCGAACAAAAGGGATGACCATGTGGCGTTTGCCGTTAACAATATGGGCATTTTTTGTAACGGCGATTATTGGTATTCTATCTTTTCCTGTATTAGCTTCGGGTTTCTTCTTGATGATGTGTGATAGGGGGTTAGGGACTAGTTTTTATTTGAGTGAAATCTTTATTGGTGGACAGGCCTTGGATTATGTGGGGGGTAGTCCAATTTTATTCCAACACTTGTTTTGGTTTTTAGGACATCCAGAAGTATATATCATCATTTTGCCGGCAATGGGCTTGGTTTCCGAAGTATTATCAGTACATGCTCGCAAACCAATTTTTGGATATAAAGCAATGGTTTACTCTATATTGGCTATTGCATTTTTGTCTTTTATTGTTTGGGCACACCATATGTTTATGGCAGGAGTAAATCCCTTTATTTCTAATTTCTTTGTATTGTTTACTTTAATTATTGCTGTCCCTTCTGCGGTGAAGGTGTTTAACTGGATTACGACCGTTTATCGAGGGAATATAAGATTTAATTCCGCGAGCTTATTTGCAATAGGTTTTGTGTCTATGTTTATTTCTGGTGGATTGACAGGGATATTTCTGGGAAATTCTGCGATTGATATCCAAATGCACGACACTTATTTTGTGGTGGCTCATTTTCATATTGTAATGGGCGTTGCTGCCTTCTTTGGAATGTTTGCCGGCATATATAACTGGTTTCCAAAAATGTACGGTCGTTTTATGAATGAAACTTTGGGACAAATTCATTTCTGGGGGACCTTGGTTGGTGCATATGCCGTATTTTGGCCAATGCATTATTTGGGCATAGCGGGCGTACCTCGAAGGTATTATAGCTTTGATACTTTTGATGCTTTTTCCCATTTTTCCGATATGAATAAGTTTATCACCATTGCTGCAATTCTTGTATTTGCATTGCAAATATTGTTTGTTATAAACTTCTTTTATAGCATTTGGAAGGGCAGAAAAGTGACAACGAAAAATCCCTGGGGCGCAAATACGCTGGAATGGACTACGCCGATTCATCCCGGACACGGCAACTGGCCTGGAAAAATTCCCACGGTTCATCGCTGGGCTTATGATTATGGAAAAGATGGAAAAGAATTCGTTTCCCAGATGGAGCCTTTGGCAGAAGGAGAGCTTACAGATGGAGCAGGAGGAGGACATTAGGAGGGATAAAATAATATTTAATTTTAATCAATAAAAAAACATTGCAGACAAAGGCAATAAATAGAGACCAACGACTATTCGGAGGGTTAAGCAGCAAGTTGGACGATTTTGCCCAATTGGTTAAGCTTCGATTGAATCTGACGGTTGTTTTTTCAGCGGTGATGGCTTATTTAATCACCTTGAATACTACGGCAAATTGGTCGGTTATTGCAGTTTTGGCAACTGGCGGGTTTTTGGTAACGGCTGCAGCAAATGCCCTCAATCAGGTATTAGAAAGAGATTACGATAAATTGATGAAACGAACCGCTAATCGCCCAATAGCGGCAGGGAGAATGAGCGTTTCGGAGGCAGTACTAATGGCGGGGCTGATGTGTTTGGTTGGTACCCTATTGCTTTCTATGCTCAATGCTTGGGCGGGTTTGCTAGGGATGATTTCGATGGTATTATATGCTTTCGTATATACTCCCATGAAGAGAATATCTCCAACTGCTGTAGCTATAGGTGCAATTTCAGGGGCTTTGCCTATGATGATTGGCTGCGTGGCAGCGGCGGGAGGACTGACAACTTTAGCATTAGCTTTATTTGGAATTCAGTTTTTATGGCAATTCCCCCATTTTTGGGCAATTGCCTGGATAGGAAATGAAGATTATAAAAAAGCCGGATTTAATTTATTGCCTAGCAAAAACGGCCTGTTGGATAAAAGCATTGGCTGGCAATCTATGTTATATGCATTATTTCTAGTTCCCGTTAGTTTGATTCCTTTCTATTTAGGCATAACTGGCTGGATTTCTGCCTTGATGCTCGTTTTGTTAGGGATCGCATATGCTTTTGGGGGTTGGCAATTGCATAAAAAATGTACCAAAGAAGCAGCACTTAGACTAATGTTTAGCTCTTTTTTCTATTTGCCTTGCGTATTGATTGTATTGTATTTTGATAAAGTTTAATGATATGTCTTTGGCAGTATCCAATAACCATAAAGGTAGAAGCAAGATACACTCTCAAAAGTTCGCTTTATTAATAGGTTGTGCGAGTATTATGATGATGTTTGCTGCATTTACAAGTGCCTATATGGTGCGTAGGGCTGCAGGCAACTGGCTAGAGTTTAGATTGCCAACTATTTTTTTCATCAATACCCTTGTAATTTTATTGAGTAGTGCAAGTTTGCATAGTTCTTATACTTTTTTTACAAAAGGGAAGGAACAATTATACAAGGGCTTATTAGTACTCTCTTTCCTCTTAGGGATTGCCTTTTTATGTTTTCAGTATCAGGGTTGGTTGGATATGATGGCAATAGGCGTAGAATTGACAGGCAACCCTTCCGGTTCTTTTATATATGTGATTTCGGGAGTTCACGGTGCTCATATTTTAGGAGGCTTGGCTGGAATGACCATTGCCCTGGTACAAGCATTTTCTTTAAAATATAGGGTGACACCCAAAAGAAAGTTAAGATTTGAGTTATTATTGATCTACTGGCATTTTGTAGATTTCTTATGGCTTTATTTATTGATATTTTTCGTAATACAATCCTAGTGTAGTGATTGGTGATTAAATGATTAGTTTGCATATAAGCAAGCCTATTCACTTACTTACTTAATCAACACAGGAGTTTTTAAAAGACAGATAATGGAGCATACTGCTGTTCACGACCAAGTACAGGACACTGGCAAAGAGTTATGGTCAGGAGGGAAACCACCTTTTAAGGCCAGTTATGGAAAATTGATGATGTGGTATTTTTTGGTGTCAGATGCCTTTACTTTTGCGGGCTTTCTGATTGCATATGGCGCGCTACGGTTCAGTAGCCCAACTTGGCCGGTGCCGGACTTTGTGTTTTCGACGGCTCCTTTTGGTATTCATCATGCCCCTTTGATTTTCGTTACTATTATGTCTTTCTTATTAATCCTGAGTTCAGTTACTATGGTTCGGGCAGTGCAGGAAGGACAAAGAGAAAATAAAAATGGCGTTGTTTTTTGGATGTTTTTAACCATTTTGGGCGGAATAGGTTTCCTTAGTTGTCAGGCTTGGGAATGGACTAATTTGATTGGAACGGAATATATGACCGTTACCACTAACCCGTTTGGAACCCATACTGCTGACGGAGTTTATCTGGACGATGAACACGGTCATGCCTACGCTGCCAATGCGGAAAAAGAAACCTTTAAAGCAGGACAAGGATATTTAATCCATAAAGATCACGATTCTGGAGACTGGCTACAAAGGAGAATGCAATTGGAAGATGGGGAGATACAGGTCCAGCAATTTGGACCCAAAGCATTCGGTGCTTTATTCTTTTTTATTACTGGTTTTCACGGTTTTCACGTACTTTCCGGGGTCGTGTTTTTGATAATTATTATGATTAATGCAGCAGGTGGTTTGTATGTAGCGAGGAAAAACGGCTATGAAATGGTAGAGAAAATAGGGCTTTATTGGCACTTTGTAGATTTGGTTTGGGTATTTGTATTTCTGGTGTTCTATCTCTTATAAAACAAGGTGTTAAACAAATTTTGAAAAAAAAATAAAAATAAAAACAATGGCTCATCATAGTTACGAAAAAGCAAAGAAGCTAGTGTTTAGAGGTATGTGGTTATTAGCAATTGTAACTTTGCTGGAAGTATTTATTTCCCTTTTGCAAAAAGGGCATATTATAAGTGGGGTCGAAGATATATCGGCGATTGTCATTATCGCGGCGATTCTCATAGGGGCTTTATCTATTTATAAAGCCTATTACATCATTTACAACTTTATGCACATGGCACATGAAGTTCCTGGATTGAGAATGAGCGTTTTATTGCCAACCGCCTTATTGATTTGGGCAATTATTGCTTTCTTTCAGGAAGGAAATTCATGGGGAGAGAGTAGGGATAAAATTCAGGAGAAAAATAAAATTGAAGCAGAAGACTCCATTAAGCCACAAGGAATGCTGCTCAAAGAAAAGCGGATAAAATATTTGCACTAAAACAAAAAGGGCGGGATGTTAGTCTCGCCTTTTTTTGTTCGTATATTTGTAGTTGAATAGAGGGAAAGCAAAACTATTATCTTGCACGTAATATGGCTACGATAACGAAGACAAAGAGAATAATGCAAATACTTGGATTGGGATTGCTATTAGTAGTCTTTCCCGTAGGTTCCTGGTATTTTTTGAATGAAGGTTTTACTTATCAAAAACAAATTTCTGAAGAATTAAAAGAAAAGCTAGGACGACTACCTGTTTTTCAATTGATTAGCTCGGATGAAAGACAAATAGGGAATGACGAGTTGCAAGGCAAGGTTGTAGTCATTAGCTTCCTTTCTTTGAATCATGCTGCCCAAAGCCAGCCCTACTTTAACGAGTTATATAAAATCCAGAATCAGTTTGATAAAAAAGAGGCTATTCTTTTCCTCACTTTTACCAAAGCAACTTCTTTGGCTGAACTAAAGGAGTATGTTCAGTCTTTGAATATTAGGGTAAATAAACAGTGGGTATTTTTAACAGAAGAAGAAACAATAATGAATCAATTAATGGCTTCTATTTCGTTTCCAGAAACGGAGATTCGAACCTTTGAGGAGAATGCTACGGTTCTTTTGCTAGATATGGATTCGAATATTCGCCATTTTTATAATATAAAGAATCGCCCAGAAATTAGTAAATTAATTGCCCACATAGCCCGACTAATGCCGCGAGAAGGTCGAGGGAAGGCAGTAGTGAAAAGAGAAAAGGAAAAATAGCATGACAACGCCCAATTTACAATTAGCCAAAAAATTAAACCTTGCAGCGACCATCATATCTATTTTTGTTTTATTGCTGGTAGGTGTAATGCGGCAAATACATATCCCCACTTCTATTGACTTTAGTTTTTTGCCTCCTTTTCATGCTACGCTTAATACGCTTGCTGCTCTGGCTTTACTGGCGGCATTGTATTTTATAAAAAGTAAAAACATTAAAGCACACCGCAAATTCATCTATCTGGCAATGGGTTTATCTGTGCTGTTTTTATTATCATATGTCGTTTATCATTTTACTACTGCGGAAACCAAATTTGGAGGAGAGGGGACCATCCGCTATGTTTATTTTTTCTTTTTGATTACGCATGTGGTATTAGCCGCCATTATTTTGCCATTTATTTTATTTACTTTTATCAGAGCCTATACTGGACAAATAGAACGACATAGAAAAATGGCAAAATGGGTGTATCCATTATGGTTGTATGTGGCGATTACTGGTCCAATTTGTTATTTGATGCTGCGGCCTTATTATTAATGGAATCGAAGAAAATAGTTATGAATAAGATAATTAAAATAACTTCCCTTGCACTGCTGATTATAGCGTTACAGATTGGCACTTATTCCCCTGTAACTGCCCAATGCCCCATGTGCAGAATGTCTGCAACTAATAATTTGAAAGACGGCGGAACTGCCGGAAAAGGGTTGAATAGTGGAATCCTTTACATGCTGGCTACGCCTTATTTGATCGTAGGAGTGATTGGTTATGTTTGGTGGCGAAACCGTAGAAAAGAAGAAGAAATTATTATGGAAGAGAATGGAGAAATGAGAGGGTGAGAAAAAAAGACAATAGAAATACCTTTTCACCTTCTCAAATCAAAGCCTATAAATTTCTCCAAACTTTTTTTCGACGTAGCTCATAAAATATTTGAAATTCAGCTTTTCGCCAGTTACTTTTTCACACAATTCCTCAGCATTATAAAACCGCCCATGTCGGTGAATATTTCTTCTTAGCCAATCCAACAAGGGCTGATTATTGCCCCCTTCAATATTTTTGAGCAAGTCTGGAATGTCTTTTTGGGCTTGTTGGAAAAATTGAGCAGCATAAAAACTGCCCAAAGAGTAGGTGGGAAAATAGCCTATGCTTCCGTGGGACCAATGTATATCCTGTAGAATTCCTCGCCGAGCATCGAGTACTTTCAATCCTAAATAATCCTTGTATTTGGCATTCCAGGCTTCTTCCAGATCATTGACCTTTAAGCTGTTTTCTATTAAGGCTTTTTCTATTTCAAAGCGAATCAAAATATGGAAATGGTAATGCAACTCGTCCGATTCTGTACGGATTAAACTTGGTGTAATTTTATTGATGCCCCGATAGAACTTTTTTACACTAATGGCTTTCAGATTTTCGGGAAATAGTTTTTTCAATTTTTTATAATGTGCTTTCCAATACACTAAACTTCTGCCGACATTATTTTCCCAAAGTCTGGATTGAGACTCGTGAATACCCAGCGAGATAAATGTTCCCAAAGGCAGCCCGTATTGAGTTGTTGGCAAGCCTTGTTCGTACAAAGCATGCCCTCCCTCATGGATACAACTCCAGGTCATATTGGCGAAGTTGTTTTCATCAATTCGAGTAGTAACCCGTACATCTTCGGGCGAAAAATTAATCGTAAATGGATGTTCAGATATATCTTGTCGCCCTGCCTCAAAATCATAACCCATATTTTTTAATAAGTGCAACCCATACTCCCATTGCTTTTTATGTTCATAATGTTGATATAAGAACTGATTTTTTATCGGAGATCGTTGTCTAATTGTTTTTACAAACTTCGTTAGTTGTTCTCTTACATCCTTGAATAATCGGGCCAAATCTTTGGTTTTAGCATCCGGTTCATAGACGTCTAACAAAGCATCGTAGGGATGACTCTGGTAGCCAGCCAATTCTGCTTCTTCCCTACAAATGGCGACCACTTCTCCCAGCGCTTTTTGATAAACTTAAAATCATTGGCTTTTCTTGCTTGCATCCAGGCGTGATAAGCCTTAGAAATAACCTGTGATTTTCGAACAACAAATTCTTTGGATAATTTTTTAGAACGCCGATATTCTTTCAAGGTCAATTGGACATTTTGGCTTGTGTAGCGTCCAGTTTATTCCTGTTTTTCATTTAAGTCTTTTAGAACTTTTCCAAATTTTTTGTTGGTAAATATTTCATGAGCTATACCAGATAGGGTTGCCACCTGTTGGGAGCGAAACCTGACTCCTTTTGGTGGCAAATTCACTTCTTTATCCCAACTTAAAACACCAATGGAGTGATCCACGTCTGCCCGTTTTCGCAAAATGTTCACATATTCCTGATATTTTTGCTTTAGCTTACTTTTGTTGCTCATTTAAATAGAATTTATGAGTGCCGGGCTAGTTATGGCGGAATGATTCAAAGAGTATTATACTCCAACCAATGATAAGCATAGGACCGCCTATGGGCGTTATTGGCCCGAGCCAAGACCAATGCATTATTCCTAATAATGATCGGCAAGACAATAGATAAATGGAACAGAAAATAATAAAATCCCTGCGGTAAATAACCAGCCAGCATATTTTAGCCCTTTAGCTTTTTTAAGTGGCGGTTATAGTATGGAAACCAGTATCAAAGCTAAAGCATGGTAAAATTGGTAGCGAACACCTGTTTCATAGCTGGTCAACTGACTAGCAGAAAGTTGGCCTTCCAGTCCATGCGCCCCAAAAGCTCCTAAAATCACTGCTACTAGGGCAAAAAGACTGCTAGTTTTAGAAAAGTGTAGTTCATACGGGGAATTACTTTAATGAATATTCAAGGCAAAAATAGCAATATTCCTTCTGAGATTTTTTCTTTTGATTGTCATATTAGCTCCTTATTGCTGGACGTAAACAACATATTTTTCCTCAAATTCAGATTCTTTAAAGAAATCATTAATCGGATAAATTTCTGTATAGTTACCTTTTGGTAATTCCTTTATTTCTGCTTCTACATTTCCACCTTTTAGGGCAAGAAGTCCTTGGGAAGTGGATGTTGCTGCTTGTTCTTTATCAACCAATGGCTCCAGTTCACCAATTTGTCTAGGCGAGCAACTGCACGTACAATTACAAAATCAAATTTGCTTCTTAATTCTTCTGCTCGTATTTGTTGAGTCGCTACATTTTTTAAGCCTAAAGCTTTGACTATTTCTTGCACCACGCCAATTTTTTTTCTAGTGCCATCAATCAGCATAAATTGAGTATCGGGAAAAAGAATCGCCAGCGGAATGCCTGGAAAAGCCCTCACCCGTGCCCAGATCAAGTATATCTGCTCCTGCTCGAAACCGAATAACTGGCGCAATTGCCAGAGAATGCAAGACATGACGCACATATAAATTATTAATATCTTTTCGGGAAATAACATTGATTTTTTGATTCCAATCTCTATAAAGCGGTTCTAATTGTTGGAATTGCTTCACTTGAATTTTTGTAAGGTTGGGAAAATAGGAAAGGATTTGCTCCATAGCTAATATTGAAAAAGAAAAGGTAAAAGAAATGGCTTAAAATCATAGGATTTGGCGGACAACCAAAAAATACTAAATACATGCCGCTTAGTGTGAAAAGTACAATAATAATTTCTCTCTTCGATTATTCCCATTATTTTTGTCACCTAACTGCAAATTTTATGAAGGATTTTACTAAAAAGGAGGTGGTTTTGGGGATTGACCTTGGAGGAACACAGGCCAAAATTGGGTTTGTAAAAAAAAAATGGGAAGTGCTTGCCTGGGATCATTTTTCTTCTTTTTTCTAATAGAGATTTTTCTTTTTTATCGATTATTTAAGAGAAAGATTTCAAAAATTAAAAAATTCTATAAAAGAAGAAATAAAGTTAAAAGGCATAGGAATCGGAGCACCCAATTCGAATTTTTATACGGGAAATATGGAAAAAGCACATAATTTTAAAATGGGGCGATGAGGTGCCCTTGGTGGCTTCTGTTGAACAGGCCTTGCAGTCAAAAGCAGTGATTACAAATGATGCCAATTTGGTGGCCCTTGGCGAATTTGCCTATGGAAATGCAAAGGGTATGAAGAATTTTTTAGTGCTAACTTTGGGTACAGGAGTTGGTAGTGGCTTTATGGTCAATGGCGAATTATTATTAGGACATGATGGCATGGCCGGAGAAATGGGGCACGTCAATGTTAATCCCAACGGCAGAGTGTGTAGTTGTGGGTTAATTGGTTGCTTGGAAACCTACGCTTCCGTAACTGGAATAAAGCGAACCGTTTTTAAATTAATGGCAGATATGAAAGCTCCTTCTTCTTTAAGAAAACATAATTATAATGATTTGACGGGAAAAATGATTGCAGAAGCAGCTCTGGCAGGAGACCCAATTGCCCAAAAGGCATTTGAATATACCGGAGAAATTTTGGGGACCAAACTGGCAGATGCTGTTGCTTATTTTAGTCCAGAAGCTATTTTTTTGGCAGGCGGTTTGACTAAAGCTGGGGATTTACTATTGGTACCAACAAGGAAAAGCATGGAAGAGCGAATGTTTCAAGCCTATCGAGGAAAGGTGAAATTGCTAATCTCGGATATGGGTAAGAAATACGACGGTGTCATCGGTGCGGCAGCTTTAGCCTGGCGGCATTTTGAGTAAAAAACAGAAAAGAAATGCTATTACTAATGGGTAGAAATAAAAAAAAGGTACACGCTTAGCAAGCAAGCATGCACCCCGTACAAATACTTTCGAGTAATTGAGACAACTAAACGGGGGGAATTAAGTATTTGCCTTATATAAAGCAAAGCCTGTGCCAAAACATTAAGCATTGGTGTTTTTTTGATAGAAAATAAAAATTTATTTAAAAAATATTTATTGGATTTTGACTTGCGCATTGGCGCTTTGTAAAGCTTGCCTTTCTCCTTACTTTTGCGCTTTTTATTTTACTGCTCCCAATATTTCTATTATTATCAAACCAAGCAAACAATGTCTATAAAGAAAATCAATGCTGCCCTAATTTCCGTGTTTTCAAAACATGGCCTAGAGCCAATCGTTAGAGAATTACATAAAATCGGGGTGAAAATGTACTCCACTGGAGGAACTCAAAAATTTATTGAGGGCTTGGGCTTGTCAGTGACTTCGGTAGAAAGTATTACTTCTTACCCGTCCATTTTAGATGGGCGAGTAAAGACCCTACACCCTAAAGTATTTGGCGGTTTACTGGCGCGAAGGGAAGAAGCGCATTTGAATCAACTAAAAGCATATAATATCCCTGAAATTGATTTGGTCATTGTAGATTTATATCCTTTTGAAGAAACGGTCGCCAATACAGACGATGAGGTGGCGATCATTGAAAAAATTGATATTGGCGGTGTTTCCTTGATTCGAGCCGCAGCCAAGAATTTCAAAGACGTAGTAGTCGTCCCCTCCAAAGAAGAATACGGAATAATTCTGGAATTATTAAAGCAAAAGCAAGGTTTTACTTCTGAAGAGGATCGACGAGAACTGGCCAGAAGAGCATTTAAGGTTTCTTCCAATTACGATGTCGCTATTTTTAATTATTTTAATGAAGGAACCGCAGATTTGTCCTTTAAGTACAGCATTCACCGATCAGATATTTTGAGATATGGAGAAAACCCGCACCAGGAAGGAGTGTTTTTTGGCGATTTTGAGGAGATTTTTGTTCGATTGGGTGGCAAGCCCATTTCTTATAATAATTTGGTAGATATTGATGCTGCGGTACAAATTATGCGGGAATTTAAGGACGCTGAACCTACCTTTGCTATTCTAAAACACACCAATACCTGTGGGTTAGCTTCTCGACCGACCTTGTACGAGGCGTGGATAGCTGCGTTAGCCTGTGACAACGTATCTGCATTTGGAGGCATTTTTATTTGCAATAGATCGGTTGACTTAAAAACGGCAGAGGAGATTAACAAGGTATTTTACGAAGTGCTGATTGCACCAGATTTCGATTCGGACGCTTTTAATTTATTATCTAAAAAGAAAAAGCGTATCTTGCTGAAAATTAAAGATTTTTATTTCAGTAAAAGAAACTTCAGAAGCCTGTTAAATGGCGTAGTAGAACAGGACACAGACCTCAAACGAGAAACCCCCGCCGATCTAACCAAAGTCACTAAAAAAGCCCCGACTGACTCGGAAATTGATGACTTATTATTCGCTAGCATTAGCGTAAAGCACCTGAAATCCAATGGCATTGCTTTGGCCAAAAACAAGCAATTAGTCGGTATGGGTTGTGGACAACCTTCCCGAGTAGATGCACTTAAACAAGCTATCAACAAAGCCAAAGCTTTTGGCTTTGATTTAAAAGGAGCGGTGATGGCTTCAGATGCCTTTTTTCCCTTTCCTGATTGTGTGGAAATAGCTCATAAGGAAGGAATAACCGCTGTCATTCAGCCCGGAGGCTCTATTAGGGATAAAGATAGTATTGAATATTGCAACGATAATGGGTTGGCTATGGTCATAACAGGCATCCGGCACTTTAAACATTAAATCGGGAGCAAATAGCAAACAAAACTTAAAAATGCGAACTTTAAACACCGTGGCAGATCCAATATTTATTAAGAAAAAATTGGGTCGACTGGATTCATTTTTCATGGATTACCTAAAAGACGAAAGGGATCTGCCTTTTATTTATTTGATGATAAAGCTGTCCTTATTATTTATTCCTGTTGCTTTTATTCTTTTTTTCATTGATAATACGACTTGGTTCTGGTGGTTATTGGCAATAACTTATGGAGTTGGTCTAATAATTTTTACTGGCCCTTTTACCCTAATGCTGCACAATACTAGCCACAGACCTTTGTTTAAAAAAAATTATAAAAAGGGTAATTTGCTGATTCCCTGGGGTTTATGCCCTTTTATGGGACAGTCTCCTAACACTTACTTTTCGCACCATATTGGCATGCACCATGCAGAAAATAATTTAGAGCCTGATCTAAGTTCTACCATGAGATACCAACGGGATAGCATAGTAGATTTTTTAAAATACTTTTTTCATTTCCTCTTTTGGGGAGTTATTGATTTGATTAGGTATCATCGAAACTCCAACAAAAAAAAGTTTATGAAACAAGCAATGATTGGAGAACTAGCTTTTCTGAGCTTGTGGATTATTTTATTATTTTTTAACTGGAAAGCGACCCTATGGGTATTTATTTTACCAACCATTATTGTTCGATTTTCAATGATGTCGGGCAATTGGGGGCAACATGCTTTTGTTGACGAGCATCAACCAGGAAATAATTATCGAAACAGTATTACCTGTATCAACACCTTATATAATAAAAAGTGTTTTAATGATGGATATCATATTGGGCATCACTTGAAGCCACATATGCACTGGACGGATATGCCAGCGGATTTTGAAAAAAACATAGAAAAATATATCGATAATCAAGCCCTCATTTTTGAGGGACTTGATTATTTTCAAATATGGGCTTTATTAATGCTGAAACAATATCATACTCTTGCAAGTCATGTAGTGAACATTGGAAATATTTATAGCTCGAAAGAGGAGGTCATTGCCTTGTTGAAGAGGCGCGTAAAGAAAATAGCTTAAACGCTAAATTATTTTTCCTGGAATTTTAAGTTAATGCCTAAGCTCCTCAATAAACTTCAAGCTTTTATTGATGTACACCTCAACGATAATTTGGCTGAGCTTGCTCTTAAAAAAAAAAACTCGTTCCTGGCTACGAAAATCCCTTTGTCCTTCAGCAAATCTATGGCAAACGAAAAGCAAAGCAAAAATTTCCCACCTTTTTTAATAACCCAAATATAACGTATCCTACTAGGGTTTTTGTAGAGCAAAGTTCTTCGGAAAAAGCGGCTAGATGGAAAGCAAATTTAGTCAAAGGAAAGATTTTGTTGGATATGACAGGCGGCTTTGGCATAGATGCTTATTATTTCTCTAAACGAATGGAACGGGTTATTTATATTGAACGAGATACAGACCTCTTTCCAATCGCCCAACGTAATTTTCAGGCCTTAGATGCCATTAATATTCAAGCAATCAATGGCGATTCCATTGACTTTTTAAAAAAGACAACCAACCCTCTAAGTTGGATATATCTCGACCCTTCCCGAAGGGATGAAATGGGGAAGCGAAAAATTGCTTTGGCAGATTATTCCCCTAATATACTGAAAATCAGAGACCTATTACTTGAAAAATCAGACACCATTTTATTGAAAACTTCCCCCATGTTGGACATTCAACAAGCTGTTCGACAATTGGGAAAGGTGGAAAAAGCGATAATTTTAGCTATCCAAAACGAGGTCAAAGAGGTATTGTTTTTATTAAAAAAAAGAACCGAATCCAATTATTTTTCAATGTGTCGATTTACAAAAGAATGACATACAGGTCATTTACCAGTCCGCTGCCAATCGACACCTTTCCAATTTAACCTATGCTTTGCCCAAAGCTTATCTCTATGAGCCCAATGCAGCTATTTTAAAGGCGAGTTTATTCAATGAAATTGCTATTGATTTTAATTTGGACAAACTTCATCCCAATAGCCACTTATATACTTCTGAGCATTGGCTAAAAAATTTTCCCGGACGGGTTTTTACCTGCGAAGCCCTGATTTCTTTTAATAAAAAACAGCTCTTGCCCTACCTTCCGAATAAAAAAGCCAATATTGCCACTCGAAATTTTCCCTATTCCACAGCAGCAATTAAAAAGAAATTGGGTATAAAAGATGGGGGGGATATTTACTTATTTGGCACGACACTAAAAAATAATAAATTAAAAATTTTGGTTTGTAAAAAAGCGGAAATTGTATAATAAGATTTAGCTTGTTACTGGCTTTAGTCTGCAATATTTTATCAAAGACCTGTGATCTTTTCCATTAGGTTTCTACTAATCGCTTTAACATTTTCAAAGCATTCCCACTTTTAATCGAAGTTCGTGCTTCTGCGACACAATCTGCGATAGACGTACTTGGTTGAAAGCGCTGAATGGCAAAACCGGCATTGGCGCAGACGACATTCTCTTGAGCATTCGTTCCCTTCCCTTCCAAAATAGAGACCAAAATCTTCGCAGATTCAGCAATCGTATTGCCACCGTGCAGGCTTTCAGGTAATAACCTCTTGAATCCTAATTCTTTTGGCGAGATCACTCCGTCAAAGGTATTGGATCTAATTTCAAAAGGGCTGGTTAGAGAAATTTCATCATAGCCATCGGTTGAAAACACTGCCGCATACTCAATGCCCATATCTTCAAATACCGCCTTATATAAAGGCAATAAATTTGCCGAAAAAACACCGGATAACTGCCTGGTTGGTCTGGCTGGATTCAGCAAAGGGCCAAGCATGTTAAAAAAAGTTTTGGTATTTAGCCCTCGTCGAATCGCACCCACATGTTTCATCGCTGGATGAAATAACGGGGCGTGCATGTGACAAAAATTAGAACGATCTAGGTATTTTCTCAATTGATCGTAGTCATTGGTCATTTTATAACCCAAATATTCCAATACATTGGATGAGCCGCAAACAGAAGACACGCCAACATTGCCATGCTTGGCTACTTTATAGCCTGCCCCAGCTACTACAAAGGAAGAGCAGGTCGAAATATTAAAGGTATTTTTACCATCGCCCCCTGTGCCTACTATATCAATCGCCTCCAGATCGCTAAAATCAACAGGCAAGGCCAGCTCTATCATTGCTTCCCGAAAGCCCGCTAATTCTTCGCCCGTAATAGGCCGCATTTGAAAACAAGTGAGCAAAGCAGTGATTTGAAAGGGATTTACTTCTCCTTTTCCTACACTGGTCATTACGGCTTTTGCTTCTGTTTTTGTCAATTTTTTGTGATTAAAGAGCCTGTTTAAGGTATCTTTAATATTGGCTGTGGCGGTATTCATTTTTAATGCTTTTTCGCTGCTACTTGATTTTTCGATGGGCTCTTTTGATGTATTTCTCTATTTGCTTTTTGTCGAGTAGTGTGGTTATTTCTTTAGTTAGTGCCGTATTGAATTCGAGCAAAGCAGTTTTGTAATTTTTATTATTAAAATGGTATTTGCCCAAAATAAAATATACCTCCCAATAATGGGGATTAGAAGCCTTAAAAGCTTGCAAGATATCGCTTGCAATGCGTTCTTCGCTACTTGTTTTTGTCAAAATAGATGCTCTTAGATCCCGAAAAAGCTCATATTGTCGATAGGTATGAGTAAAAAGGAAACTATCTTTAGAGATTAATAGTTCTCGTTCGCTAATCAATCCAATAGTATCTTTTTTTTCAAATTTTTCGAAAACTTTATTTAGATCATAAGCTACAAATGCTCCTAATTGATAGGGATTGGAAGATACCCAGACCTGCCGTTGCTCTGGTTTAAAAACAACTGCATGGTGTGCCAGCAATTGGTTTAAAGCCTTTTCATTACCGTAGCCAATTTTTACATCATTTAGCCCATCTTTGTTTCTTAAAATATTTACGGCGATTTGCGGGGTGATTTTGGGCTGTCGGGCGAGCAACTCTGTCATTCTATCAAAACGGTATTGAGAGTGGCTTTTTTTTATATGCTTATTATTTTTTCTGTCTTTGGCGTAGGTTTTACTTTGAAAGTGATTGGCACAGATCAGTTGGTTGGAATTGCGTGCCACATAAACCCCGAATTTTTTTGGAGACATTTCAATAGTAATGGCTTTTCGATCTTTTGCACTTCCGATCAGGATAGACTCAGAGACAAAGACTTCTCTTTTTCTGGCAATCTCGATGGCTTCTTTTATATCAGAAGCGTACTGCAAAATCTCTCTATTTAGAATGGCAATAGGTGTTTTGGCAATAAAAGGAATGCTTGATTTTCCAGCATTAATGGTCACAGTTAGACCTTGATCATTCATACCCGATACCACGCCAATCATGCCTGGCCAAGTCACCATCATAAAACGATGCCCCTTATCGGGGTCAACAAAAGCCACGATTTTTTCTTGTGCAAAATCATCTCCTACGTAAAAGTCAAAATTGCGCCCAATAATTAGGCTACCATCGGCTGTTTTTTCATCCCAAGCAGCAAAAGAAGTGCAGCCCACCATTGCCAAATCTTGTAAAGCATGACCAATATCATGGGCTCCGTGGAGATAAAGGGTCCTTAAATAGTTATCGGCAATATGGTCATAATCATCCGAAGTATATTGGGATAAACCATAGATTTCTGTTTTATATTCATTAGGTACGTGCTGGTAGAGCTTTCGATTATACCAAGCCAAAAACTTTCTCAAAAATCGCTGGCGTTTTTGAGAAGGTACAAATTCTTCAATTTTTGAAAAAAATATTTTTTCCTGTTTTTGTAGTAATTTTTGAGTTAAGCTACCTATAATTAGACCTCTTTCCAACGGGTCGCCTTTGGCATACAGTTCCCAAAAACCTTGCTGATTTTTTCTCAATTGGTTTTGTCCGATTACATGCAGGGTGTCTGCGTATTGTTGACAGTCGGCAATATAGGCATTAAATCCATTGAGATTAGGCCGGTCTTTTAAAGATTTGGAAATGCCGCAGGACATTAATAGTATGAAAAAAAAATAAGATAGATTAATCAATCGCATGGGCAAAAAATGAAGAAAGTTGCACTCATTTTGACAATGTAAATTTACCACATTATATTTTATATTTTTCACTGATTGTTTTGAGTTGTAGTACCCTTTGTTTGCTTTCTCCAATCTTTTTATAATTTTGTCCCGAGCCATTCGTTTAGGATAGGCGATCTATTATTCATCATTCTCAATAGTAAATGTCCATAAAAGTCCAAAAACTCACCAAAGTTTACGGCCGACAAAAAGCAATCAACCAAATTAGTTTTGAGGCAAAAAAGGGAGAAATACTTGGTTTTCTGGGACCCAATGGTGCAGGGAAAACCACAACCATGAAAATCGTCACTGGCTTTATTGCACCAACAGAAGGAACGGCAGAGGTTTGTGGTTATGACGTAATAAAAAACTCGTTAGAAGTGCGGGCAAAAACTGGTTATCTGCCGGAGCATAACCCCTTGTACAAAGACCTATACGTTAAAGAGTATTTGTCTTTTATAGCAGGTTTGTACAAAGTGAAAAATAAGCGACAGAGAATAGATGAGATGATCGAAAGAACTGGTTTGCAAAGAGAGCAAAATAAAATAATTGGCTCTTTATCAAAGGGCTATCGGCAGCGAGTGGGTCTGGCACAGGCGATGCTACACGACCCAGAGGTATTGATTTTAGATGAACCTACGGCGGGCCTGGATCCCAATCAACTGGTGGGCATTCGTCGGTTAATAAAGGATTTGGGAAAAGAGAAAGCCCTCCTTTTTTCTACGCATATTATGCAGGAAGTGCAAGCACTTTGCGACCGCGTATTAATTATAGACAAAGGGAAACTGGTTGCGGATGATTCTATTGAGATGCTACAACAAAGGATAGCTGGAGAAACTGTTATCACAGTAGAATTTGTACAAAAAACAACACGAAAAAAACTAGAAAAAATACCTCATTTAAAAAGGGTAAAATCACTGGGCAATGGTCATTGGCAATTGGTTTGTGACAAAAATAAAGATATTAGGGCGGCTATTTTTGAATTTGCAGTCGCCAATCAACTAACTTTACTGGAAATGAAAAGAGAAACTTTTAGTGTAGAAAATGTATTTCAAGAGTTGACAAAGTGAAACAAATTGCAATGCGTCCATTTTTAACATTTTTATATGCCTTATTTTTCTTTTCGACTTCCCTGTTAGGACAGCTGGTTTTAACTCAGGACTTTAAATTCCAAACGGGTATTTACTACTCTTTTGAGGAATTTCAAAGCAATAGTCCTAGGTATAAAGGAGCTGAAATAGAGGGGAATTATTTTATCAACCAGGAAACCAGGCAGGCAAAGGTGGAATATATCCGCCTCAAGGAAAATCAGCAATTATTGGAACTGGATTCTATGTGGGGTATTTGCATTAAAGGCATTCCGTATATCAAGGTTTCGCCTAATTTACCCGCTCATCACTTGAAAGTCTTCGCGTCGCTGTATGTAAGAGGAAAAATCTGCTACTATGCCTACGATGACAATAGCGAAAAAGCTATTCCTTTTAAAGCCTATAATCCAATAATTGGCAAACCCTTCAGAACGGCTGTTTTGAAAAGAGTAATGCCCGTTGTTAGAGAAAAAATGTTGCATTTTGAAACGGGAGCCATTGCCAGTTTTAATTACAAAAATCTTTTGGACTGGATTACAGAAGACGAAGCTATTAAAAAAGCACTGGAAAGTATGGGAGCAGCACAAGCAGAGGAAAAGCTGTTTGATGCCTTATTATTATATAATGAAAAGAATCAAGTGAAAATAAATTAATATGCTAAGTATTTTTTATAAAGAAGTAAATGCCTTTTTTAGCTCCTTGATTGCCTATCTTGTGATAGGCGTTTTTTTGGTTTTCATGGGTTTGATGTTGTGGGTGTTTCCAGATTACAGTTTATTGACTTATAGCTATGCTTCTCTCGACCAATTGTTTGAAATTGCCCCTTTTGTGTTTATGTTTTTGATCCCTGCGATTACTATGCGCTCTTTTGCAGAAGAAAAACAAACAGGGACCATTGAATTATTGGCAACGCGACCGCTGAGTGATTGGGAAATTGTATTGGGGAAATTTTTTGCTTGCTGGCTTTTGGTTTTATTTGCCGTGCTTCCTACCCTAATTTATTATTATACCATACATGAATTAGGTTCGCCTAAAGGCAATCTGGATTCAGGTGCTATTATGGGCTCTTATATTGGACTGGCCTTATTAGGAGCGGCTTTTGTAGCAATTGGACTATTGGCTTCTTCTTTGACTAAAAACCAAATTATTGCCTTTATACTGGCTTTGTTTTTTTGTTTCCTCTTCTATTGGGGCTTTGATTTGCTAAGTCGGCTACCCATTTTTTTGGGAAAAACAGACGATATTGTACAAATGATCGGGATAGACTATCATTATACTTCCATTAGCCGGGGTGTAATTGATTCCAGGGACATCATTTATTTTTTATCCGTTATTGGTTTATTTTTAATGGGCAGTCAAATGGCTTTGGAAAGCAGAAAATGGTAAGGTTGGAGCTATATAAAATTGACAGAGCATTCACAGTCCTTTGCTATGAGTGCCCTGTTTAGTGACTCCGGGAGGACTCGAACCCCCAACCCTCAGAGCCGAAATCTGATATTCTATCCAATTGAACTACGGAGCCATAAAAGTCAAAGCAAAAATACACTTCCTACTTCACACTAGCAAAAAAATCATGGGAAATAAAATAGGCTCTTTAATCTATGGCAGCTAGTTTTTATTAAAACAATTTCCCTTGCCCATTTCCCAAATCAAAATCTACAGAATCGCCAGGAGATAGCTTATCTTTTTTAGGAGGATTGTCTTTTGCCGGCCTTACTTCTTTTACTCCAGTGATCCTTTGACTACTCAATTTATTGCCAATAGCTTTCCATCCTTTAATATCAATAAATTTTACCAGATCAACTTCTTTTTCGACCTTTTTGGATTTGTTTTTTTCAAAATATTTAACAATTGGAGTAGTGGCAGTGGAAGCAAAGAAGAGCTTAGAATTTTTATGTTCTGAAATATAAGAAAACCGACGCCCCAAAGTGCCTGTCTCTATTCTAAATCGCTTGACAAAGGTATTTCTTTTTTCGCCATCATAATGGATAGCACTTACAACAATATCTGGGTCATATTTGCCAATGTGAAATAAATCTTTTGGCTCGTAACGATTGGTCAACTCAAAATCTGTTAGTTCATAAGAACCGTCTTTGTATAATATCAAAATTTGATTGCCTGTGTCAAATTCTCCGAGAAAAATGCCCCTTTCATCTGTATTTAAACGTCCGCTTGCATCATCCATCCATAGTTTTAATGCGCCTAAGGTGGATTGACCAATAGATTTTTGGGTTATTTTTTTAACAGGATATTTGGTTAATGTATTCCCTTGTGACCCTCTCCCTTTAATCGCCAAATTGCTAAAGTCATAATCAAAAACCTTAATTTTAGCTTTGCAGCCTTGTGATAACTGAATGGTTACTATTTCTGACTCTCCATTGGGATTGGCGGTAAAATATAACAACCTGGACCCTTTTGAGCCTTTGGTTAGGTCATATTCTTTATCTCTTGTGATAGCAGTAACATTAAACCGCTTGACCATAGTTCTACCAGATTGACCATCCGTATATATCATATTATAGGTTGTTCGGTCGTCGCCTTTTTTCCAAACATCTACGTGGATAATATTTTTGCCAACAAAAGTTTTATCTGCAATTCTGGTTACCAAAAACTTTCCGTCTTTTCGGAATACGATAACATCATCAATGTCCGAACAATCACAGACGAACGTTTCTTTCTTTAAACTCATACCAATGAACCCGTCTTTATACGAGGCGTATAGTTTGGCGTTATTGGCAACTACTTCGGCCGCCTTAATGGTTTCCAAAGAAGTAAGGATTGTTTTGCGTTCTTTTCCTTTGCCATACTTTTTCAATAAATTTTCGTAATAGGCAATAGTAAAATCCACTAGATGCGCCAAGTCATATTTTACCTGCTTTAAGGCCTCTTCAATTTCTGCAATCTTTTCATCTGCTTTGAAGGCATTGTATTTGGAGATTCGCTTGATTTTGATTTCGGTCAATTTTGTGATGTCTTCTTCCGTTACCATCCGTAGCAAGCGGATTCTGGAGTCTCCTTTTTTGATTGGGTCGGAAGGGTCGACAACATATTTTTTCAACTCTCGGCCAATCGTTTCGATGACTGCTTCCCAGCTTTCACATTCTTCAATCTCTCGATAAATTCGCTCCTGAATAAATATTTTTTCCAAGCTGGCAAAATGCCACTTTTCTTCGAGTTCCCCTTTTTTAATTTCCAGTTCTTGCCACAATAAATCTTTGGTTCGCTTTGTGCAGATTTCCAGGATTTCATTGACGGTCATAAAATAGGGCTTATCGTCAATGATAATGCAAGCATTGGGAGAAATGGAGACTTCGCAATTAGTGAACGCATAAAGCGCGTCCATCGTTATTTCTGGAGAAACTCCCGCAGCTATTTCTATTTCTATTTCTACATCTTTGGCGGTATTATCAACTACTTTTTTGATTTTAATTTTGCCTTTGTCATTTGCCTTCAAAATGCTGTCAATCAAAGTACCCGTAGTGATTCCGTAAGGCAATTCTGTGATGAGTAACCGATTTTTATCTGGCTGTTCAATTTTTGCTCTTACTTTCACTTTACCGCCCCGTTTTCCTCCTTTATAATCGGATACATCTATCCAACCGCCCTGCTGAAAATCGGGATAGATTTTTACTTTTTTACCTTGAAGAATTTTAATAGACCCTTTGATTAACTCTATGAAATTATGGGGTAAAATTTTAGTGGAAAGCCCAACGGCAATCCCCTCGGCTCCTTGTGCCAGTAGCAAAGGGAATTTCATGGGTAATTCAACGGGCTCTTTATTTCGTCCGTCATAACTCAATTGCCACTCGGTAGTTTGATTGTTAAAAGCGACTTCCAGGGCAAATTTAGTCAATCGAGCTTCGATATATCTTGGTGCGGCGGCGGAGTCTCCGGTGCGGTTATCTCCCCAATTCCCCTGACAATCAATCAACAAATCCTTTTGTCCAAGTTTGACCAAAGCATCCCCGATAGCGGCATCGCCGTGTGGGTGGTATTGCATAGTATGGCCAATAATATTCGCCACTTTATGATAACGGCCATCATCCTTTTCTTTCAATGAATAAAGAATTCTTCTTTGCACGGGCTTTAATCCATCTTCGATAGCAGGGACGGCTCGTTCTAAAATAACATAGGAGGCGTAGTCTAAAAAGTAATCCTCGAACATTCCCTTCAGAGAGATAATATTATCCTTGAGGGCTTGTCCGTTTTTTCCATTATTAGTAGCATTTTTGCCAAGGTTGTCGTTCATTTTCTATCAAAAGTTTCCTATTAATATATTCAACAAAAATAATTAAAATAATTAGAAAAACAAACAAAAAGTTTTATTAAAAGCATTTAGTAAAATAGCATTTTCACATACGTGCCAAAGGAATAAAACTAATTATTGCAATATTAAGTTATTTTCAATAGATTTATTTTTACACTTACTGATTTTTGCATTTATGCAGGTAACAGACTTAATTCCTTTGCTGAAAAGCCGTTTTCAATCTCCTTTGCCGGGGAAAGTTGCTCAGAATAAAATGGCCGTTTCTGGTAGAAAAACTTATATACCTTCCGTTCCAACTAACTTTAGGGTTGCGTGTGTGCTTTGCTTAATTTATCCCAAAAATAGCGAATGGCATCTTGTTTTAATAGAAAGAATGACCACTGAAAAGGATCGGCATAGTGGACAGATGAGTTTTCCTGGAGGCAAATATGAATCCTCAGATGGCACTTATGAGAATGGTGCATTGCGGGAAGCAAGGGAAGAAATCGGGATTAACCCTGAAGATGTAATTATTTTGGGCGAGATGACTTCTCTCTATATTCCCGTCAGTAATTTTCAAGTCTATCCCTTTGCGGGGATTTTAGATTATGCCCCCGTTTTCAAGCCCCAGGAAAAGGAAGTACAAGAAGTAGTAGAGGTTCCACTAACCCTGCTTTTGGCAGAAGAAACCCGTCAACGAAAAGCCTTAACCATTAGGAATAAGTATGTGCTGAAAGATGTTCCTTATTTTAATGTGAAAAACAAAATTGTCTGGGGAGCAACGGCAATGATGTTGAGCGAATTTATCGAAATTGTTGGCGAGTATTTTGAGATTTATAAGCCATGATTTTTTGGTGTATAAAAAGAAGATGGTAAAAAACCCTCTGCTCCAACTAGGCACTATCAAAAGATTTCAATTGGCATAGTATTTGTTTTTCCTGAATAAGAAATTGAGAGCTACTTTCTAGGTCTCAATGCTATTTCCCTCCCTTGGTTTTTTTGCTGAAATACTTTTTGAACGACCTTACCAACACTATACTTCTATCATATTTTAATACAATCGCCAATACTGTAACTTCTTCTAAGAAGAGGAAAGAAGTGGGCTTTGCCCATAGCTGTGAATAAAGCACACAAAGACTTTGAATACATTTTTGTATGTATAAATTTTAAACACAATGTTGATGATTAAGAGAGAAACTATCTTGCCTGCTTTGCTTAAAGCTGTAATAAAAAAGCAATTAGTGTACTTATTTTTTTTCACACTTTCTTTATTTGGTACAAATGCAGCAATGGCACAGACAACCGTCAATCTTGCTCCTTGCACCAATTGCAGTTCCGATACTACTTGTCTCCCCAAGGTCTATGACCATAGCATTGCACAGTTTGATTTTTCGGGGGTGTCAACGAATAACGCAGCCCCTACCCAAGTCACGGGGAGTGCTTTTAACTTCACCTTGGACAAAAAATCTGTAGTGCAGTTTTCTTATGGCTCTACTACCTCCCAAACAGGAGGTAGCGGGGCAGAAGCAGGACAGATTACTTTCCAATTACGATTGAATAGTACTTCCATTCAAAATGCCAGCCACGATGCCCACGGGAATAGCACGGCTACCACTGCTTCCTATAATTATGATGTGGATTTTAATGAATGGAGAACCTTGTCGGCAGGCTCTTATACCGTTGATTTGGCAGCTTGGCGAGCTGCTAACCTGACATCGGGTTTTCTGGGCGGTGCCAATTTGCAGGTGGCCGTTTTTCCAGAATGTGGTTTTGACGGTGGTGGTTCTGGCGCTTCCACTACCGATACTTTGTACATCGCAGGCGATACCTGCATGGCTGCAAGGGCTTTTTCCGCTGCTACCCAAACCTTTACGGGGACTTCCTCGAAAGTTGATTTTACAGGAGAAACTTATGATATAGGGGGGATTTTTGACCCTGCAACTGACCAGTTTACCATAGCAGAAGATGGTTTGTATGCCATTAATGCTTCCATCAATGTAGAGTTGGATGGAGAAAATGAGTTTTATAGGTTTGACCTTTATGTAAACGGTGGTATTCGGGTTGTTGAAACGGAGATATGCGGCAGGAATGCTGTTTCAGGAGTTGTGTCAAATCTCACGACAACCCAAATGCTTAGTGCAGGGGATGTCGTCCATTTGGAGGTTTTTGTGGGTGGCGGTGCAGTGAATGCGCCGTTGGGCGGTGCAGCTTCTACCAATTATTTTGAATTGTATCGGGTAGATTGTGGTACTGGTGCAAGTGCTGGCGATGGCACTTCCACCACCGATACCTTATACATAGCAAGTGATACCTGTGTAGCGGCAAGGGCACTTCACGATGCCGTCCAAAATCTCCCCGCAGCTGCTGCAACACAACTCACCTTTGGTGCGGAGACCTATGACACTGGTAATAATTTTAGTGCCAACCAATTTACTGTCCCTGAAGATGGCTTGTATTTTATCAATGGGCAAATGAGTACCTTATTGCCTAGTGAAAATGATTGGCTGCGACTTTTTATCTATAGAAATGGAGCCTCCATTGCTCATGATACGGAAATTAACGGTCGGCCGACCAACTCGTCGGTTAGTACAGGTGTCAATACGACAGTATTTTTGACTGCTGGTGATGTTATTAGCTTGTGGGGCTATGTGACGACCGCTGCTCCAACACAGGTGGGCAGAGGGTATTTGGAAGTTCGGCGGGTTGACTGTGGTACTGGTACTGGCGGCACTTCCACCACTGATACCTTATACATTGCAGGAGAAGACTGTCTGCCCAGAATAGTAAACAATAATGCGGCAGCGGCGACTTATGCGGTTCCGCACAATGGAGTAACCAATGTGCTTCCAAACTCTGCAACTACAATTACCTTATCAGATACCGCTTATGTAGAGGTACATTACTCCTTTGTTCATCAGGGAACAGCCTCAGCAGGTCAAACTTGTTCGCAATTTGGAGGGGCCATTCGGGTAAATGGCGCTGCTGTTAAAGGCTTCCAATCAGATTATTCTGAACTGACCAATGCCAATGAAGAAAATTCAAAGACGATTACCGTTATGCAAATCCTCCCTCCAGGAACCCATACCATAGATGTCACTATTACAGGAGTGGCTGCTTGTACGGGTAATGATAATATTAATAACAGCATTATTCAAATACAAATAGATGAAAGGTGCGGTGGCGGCGTAAGTAGCGGTGCTGGCACTCCACAAACCCTATCAGCTACGGATACGACCATTACTTTGTCCAATGGTGGTGGCACTGTAAGCACTTTCCCTAAGTTTATGTATTCCGCAAGGGCAGTTGGGCCAGTTGCTACTTTGGCAGAACCCGGTCCCACGGTCATGAACCTTGACACCGAAGAATTTGATGTATCCCCTGCATCAAATATGGTGGACTTAGCAGCCAATACCATCACTATCAGAAAATCTGGTTATTACAGAGTTGACCTTGGGACGCTTATAGATAGAAGTTTTGGTGCCAACCTCAATGATATCATTCATTATGTAATTAGGCTATACGCAAATGCTACAAATATTTTGGTAGATAATCCCGAATTGCATGAAGTAAAGAATACTGCTGGTGATTTTGTACAAGAACATGTAGCTAAGGTAGTTTACTTGACTGCAGGGGATATTCTAAGGGTCGAAATTGACGGGGTGACAGGGTTTAGCCACGCCACCAACCAACCAAGAGCTGGCGTACAACTTGGTGTCACCTTCTTAGGAGAATAAACCAAGACAATAGCCCTCTATTCCCCTCTCATAAAAAACAAAAACACCCACCCATCCCCCTAAAAAAATAATGGCATTTCGGACTGCCGCCTACGAGGTAGGCGGCAGGGATGCCAGCGTCATAAACTATTATAAAATGACCAAAAAATACACACATAACCATAAAGATTTTTTGTTGGCTTTCCTGTTGTTTTTAGCTGCAGGCTTGTCCGCACAGAACTATGAACTCATTGCCCCGTCTGGGCAAAGTGACTATCAATGGTACCAATTGGGAAGTGGGGCAATCGGGGGTGCGATTACGGATACCTTGAATGTCAGCAGCCCCGGTATTTATTATGCAGACTACACCCCTGCGGGCGAGGCTGCTGGCTGCAAGCAATTGACGGATTATTTTATTTTGCTCGCTAATGATAGCAGCGTGGGCGATACCGCTGTCTTTTTAAATGCCACTACCGTAGCAACGGGTTCTTACCAATGGTACAAAGACGATGTGGCTATTAGTGGAGCTATGGCAGGCATATATGAAGTAAGGGATTCTGGTTTTTATTATGCCAAAATAGAACCGATGGATTGCAGTGATACGGTCGTTTCAGAAAGGTTTATTGTACGAATGCTTATGTTCGAAATCTGCAACAATGGCATAGACGACGACGGCGATGGCTTGATAGACTGTTTCGATTGTGATGATTGTGCAGGGGCAGTCAATTGTCCAGATAATTATGCTTGTACAGATATTAATTGCTTTTTGGAGACGACAGCGTATAATGATTTTGGTATCCAACTGGCGGAGTCAAGTACTGCGGGGGATTATCTGGCTTATCAGACCGTACTGACCGCTGATATTGACGGAGACGATACCATCGAAGTAATTGCCGCCAGAGACCTTCAGCAAATAGATGTGCTTTCAGGGAAAAACATCAACACAATAGAACATGCCATTACTTCAGGTGGGGCATGGGAAATGGCTGTTGGTGTTGGGAATCAGACAGGCTCCAATATGGCGGTAGCTCAATTGGACGGCACAGGATATCTGGAGATTATTTTCATAGGCTACCCCACTGTTGCTCCCTTCCCACCCAGACTGTTTGTATTGAGTTATAATGGTACCAGTTGGGATTTGGATTGGAGTACGGCGGCTTTGGATTATGACAATCCAGGCAATATAATTAGTGGTACAGTGGGGGTAGCAGACTTCGATTTCGATGGTCAGCCAGAAGTGTATGTTGGTGACAATATATTTGATGTATCTGGTATAGGGGGTTGCGGCAACTGTATCACCCAAATGATTAGCGTACAAAGTACGGCGCCTGGTGGTGTACACAAAGGAGCAAATTATGAGCTTTGGCCTGACCAAAGAACCTTGGCACCTGCTGTTTATGATTTATTATCTGCCAGCGATTGTGGTGGAGACCCTGAATGTAATGGTTTAGAGCTTATTGCTGGCGGTCAGGTTTATTCGGTTGATATTAATGCAGGGACAGCAACGGTAAGGGCAGATTTAGCTGGTTTTGGAGGGAGTGATACCTATCACGATGGCCCAACCACTATTGCAGATATGAACCTCGATGGTAGCCCTGATATTGTTGTAAGCGGTGGATTTATAACGGGAACGGGGTATAACAAAGGGACGTACATTTGGAACAAGGATACAGGGTTGCTCGGTAGATGGGCATACCCTGGGCAAAGTACAACGGGCAATCAACATATCTTTTACTCCCTACCGACTGTAGGAAACGTGTATAACGATGATTTGGCAGATGACGGAATGGTTAATGGTTCAGTAGTGGATTATCCTGAGATTATTGGCACCAGTGGTAATGGAGGCGCATCGAGTATGGGGTGGCTCACGGCGGTCAATCTACACAATACATCATCAGATGTAGATTATGTTTGGAACTTGACAACCAATGATGCTTCGGGAGCAACAACCCCCACCATATTTGACTTCAATGGCGATGGCATTCTGGAGATAGCCTATGGGGATGAGGTAAATCTTCGGCTGCTTTATGGGGGCCCGACACCTTTCCCTGCGGGAGTAGATGCAAATCGCAACTGGGCTATATTCGCTTGTAGCTCTGGTACCGTTATGGAATATCCAGTCATTGCCAATATTGATGGAGACAATGAGGTGGAAATACTAAAGGTTTGTGGAACCAGTTCATTTGCCAATGTCGGACACGTTCAGGTTTTTGAATCCGACACCAGTACGAGTTGGATAGATGGACGCACTATTTGGAATCAAGGCTTTTATAACCCTTTGAATGTATCAGAAGCAGGTATCATTTATCCTTATAGCCAAAATAAAATTTTGGAATTACCTGCTGGTTCAGAAAATTATCCCTACAATCGTTCTAATTATCAGTTGCCATTGATGAATGATGGGGTGCTGGTAACTCCATTGCCAGATATTAGTGTAATGGTACTTTCTACCGATAATACTAATTGCGCCGCAGGCGATTTGGATATTACCATTCAATTGGACAATATGGGCGATGCCGTGTATCCAATGGGCACACCAATCGCTGTATATGATGGCGACCCCGAAGCAGCAGGGGCAGCGTTTCTTAGTGCAACCGCAACCAACCAAACGGATATTGCAATTGACAGTTCTGAAAATATAGTAATTAGCCTAACAGGTGTCACTTTTCCAGTTACGTTATATGTAGTGGCAAATGATACAGGGGCAGTGACCTTGCCTTATGATTTATCAAGTGATTTTCCTGTGACCAGTGTATTGGAATGTGATTATACCAATAATAAAGCAGCAGCAGCAGTGATTAATTGTGCTGAAATCTGCGACAACGGTATAGATGACGACGGTGACGGGCTTATTGACTGTTTTGACTGCGATGATTGTGGAACTGTAGCTTCCTGCAATGAGCATTATACTTGTGCAGATTTTGCTTGTTATACCACTTCAACTGCTTCAACCTCTTTGCCTTTTAATGCACAATTAGAATGGCAACAAGACCTGACGAACGGCACCTCTGTCATTCATCAGGCAGTAGGAGATATAGATAATGATGGAGTTCCGGAGATAGTCTATACAAGAGCTAGTGGTTTGCTGGCAGTCATAGACGGAGCGACCGGTATAACGCAAAACTTTGTAGTAAATGGTGGTCGAGGGGTATGTATAGGAGATGCAGATGGAGACGGATTTGGAGAGGTGTATGTCATTACCGATAATAACGTACTCTTAAAATATAACCACACTTTGACTACCCAGATGTATGTAACACCCGATACCGCAACTTATCCTTTGGCGGGTTATATTCCCTGGAATACGTCGGCACCCGGATTAGCGGACTTTGACCAAGACGGCACTCCTGAAGTATATATAGGAAATCGGGTGTTTAATGCAATGACAGGGGTTTTGATTGGGGCAGGCGGAGCACCAGGTGTGGCTAATAATCAGGGCTTTGCCAATGGACGAGACTTAAAAGTGCATGGCCCCAGTACAGCATGGCAAGGCTATCATTCAGTTGCTGCCGATGTTTTGCCGGATACAGCTTGTGCGGATTGTGCTGGCTTGGAAATAGTGGCAGGTTATATGGTTTATTCCGTGAATACGACAACGGGAACAGTTGCTGTCCAAAGAAATTTACAAAACTTAAATTCACTATTTGGCGATGGTCAAGCAAGTATTGCAGATATAGATGGAGACGGAGACCTTGATGCAGCTATTGCTGGAAATCGACAAGGAACGGATTTTGGTATCTATGCTTGGGATTTGCAAACCGAGACTTTAGTAAGACCTTATTATTCAACGGGGTTTCCAGGTTATATGGGGCGCATTATGATTGGAAATGTAGATGCAGACCCAGAGGTGGAGTTTGCTATAGCAAGCGTAAACACGATACGGGTGATTGACAATGACTTAACTACCTTATTGTGGAGTGCTGCTTCTGTGGACCAATCCAGTGTTACAGGTTTATCTTCTTTTGATTTTCAAGGGGACGGTACGCAAGAGATAGTCTATAGAGATGAAAACACATTGCGAGTATTTGATGGAGCAACAGGTACTGTTTTGTTTTCAACGCCTTGTGGTGCTGGTACGGCTACGGAGTATCCCATGGTAGTGGATGTGGACGCCGATGGGCAAACAGAAATCGTGTGTGATTGTGGAGACGGACCTGCTGGCACTTTGGGCAATGGTCGTTTTAAAACCTTTGAATCCAGCGGGATGCCTTGGATGCCTTCCCGAGAAGTGTGGAATCAACATGCTTGGTTTAATACAAATGTAAATGATGATTTGACCATTCCCCAAGTATTACAAGCACCCAACCAAGTTTGCCTGAACTCCTTTCAGGTAATGGCGAATCGCTATATAGACGCAGCTTGTAATTCAATTGCACCTACCCCCGATATTGTCCCCTCCATTACCCTGATTGACTCCAGTAGCTGTGGCACAGGTAATCTAACGATTACGGTGCGTTTGGACAATATGGGCGATGCCGTATATCCAATGGGCACACCAATCGCTGTATATGATGGCGACCCCGAAGCAGCAGGGGCAACTTTACTTAGTGCATCAGCAACCAACCAAATGGATATTGCAATTGACAGTTCTGAAAATATAGTAATCAATTTAACAGGTGTCGCTTTTCCGGTTACGTTATATGTAGTGGCAAATGATACAGGAGCGGTGACCTTACCTTATACTTTATCAAGTGATTTTCCTGTGACCAGTGTATTGGAATGTGATTATACCAATAATAAAGCAGCAGCAGCAGTAATTACTTGTTCCGAAATCTGCAATGACGGTATAGACAACGACGGCGATGGCTTGGCCGACTGCGGCGATTCCGATTGTTCCTGCCCACCTCTCTGTATGTTGAGTGTGACTTCACCGACGAACGGCAGTATGCCCACAGGGGGCTTTGACATCGTGGGTACGGCAACACCAAATAATTCGGTATTGGTACACCTTAACGATATACTTATTGGGACCGCTAAGGCGGACACAATGGGAGATTGGACTTATACCGTAAATGCCGCAACTGCCGCAACTTATTGTGGAACAGCAGAAATTAAAGTAGAAGAGTATGATTTTATAGCCCTAAAAATGACCGATGATGATTCGGCAGCTTCTACAGGGGTGGAATGGTCGGATGATATATCTGCCTATTATTATTTAACCTATAATGTGGCTGGTTATCCCCAAGCCATTGGCAGTGGGCCAGATAATACACATGATGATTATACAACTACTTTAGGCGTAGCGACACCCAATGCCAATCAATATTCTGGAGGGTTTAACTATTCGGAGGATGGCACCAAGTTTTATCACATGGTATCCACTGTAAGTTCTACCAATACCCGAATTTATCGTTTCAATACGGTGGATTTTTCAATGGATGGTTATTGGGATTTGGATGCTGCCTATTTTGGTGCGGATTTACATATTAAAAATGGAACACTGTATTTTGGCTCATTGGTGTCTAGTGACATTATGAGCTTCCCTGAAACAACACCGCTCACTTCGGCTGGCGGAGGTATTGTAACACCTAATACAGCAACTATAGCAGGAGGTGTTCAAACTACTTTTACCCGTATTTTTGACGATGGTACAAACGATATAGTGTTGACTTGCCATAATTCCAACGGTACTATAAGAGTAGCCAATGCCCTTACAGGAGCTACCGTGAGTACGTTGGCGGTACCCAATGTGGTTGGTTTCGGCTGGATGGGGGGCGCTATTGACCCTTCAAGCGGCTATTTGTGGATAGGCACTTCACATACAGCGGGCAGTTATGGTTTTGTGGTATTGGACATTTCTGATTTGAGCAATTTGAGCATTGTTTATAATTCAGCAGCGACCAATGCTGTTGGACCTTTTGCAGATTGGACAATTTGCGGCTTTACTTCAGGTGTTGAAACCTGTTTCCCGCCTCGTACAGATATTGCCATTATGCCTTCTATGAATCTTGCTGGCAATGGCACACAAACTTATGTAGTTGATAAAACGACTTATGCAGTGATTACCAGTGTACCAAGCGGTTTGCCCGCTACCACTATAGGGGGAAGCTTTACACCGGATGGTAGATGGGTACTCTATAGCAATGGTCAGGTATATGATTTGGACGAATTGGCAGCGGGTACGGTAAGCTTAGAACATACCGTGACGAATGCTGCACCAGCACCCGGTACAACAGATTTTTATCAATATGGTGCAAGGTTTCTTTGTAGTGATACAGTCAATGTGGACTTGTGTACGGTAGAGGTCTGCGACAATGGCATAGACGATGACGGCGATGGATTAATAGACATTTTTGACATAGCCGACTGCTCTTGCGAGGATAGTACCTATGTCAACAACTGTCCTGTTGCTTGCAATGCAGTAATGCCCGATTCGGGATTTGTATTGGATAGACTTTGGGAATCGGCAGCTACTATTGATTCTCGAAACTTTCCTGTCGTAGGGGATATAGACGGTGACGGCATTCCAGAAGTATTTGCCACCGACCGCAATATTGGTGTAGCAGGAGATGCTTATTATTTTAATGGGCAAACGGGAGCCATGGAAGTTACCTTAAATGGTGCAAATTTAATCTCTAATGCTTCCCCGGCTATTGGAGATGTAGATAATGATGGTACGGCAGAATTGTTTATTATTTCTAATGTCGGACAGTTCAGAAGATATGAGCATGATGGCACCTTGACCTTTAACGTCAATCATGGATTTGGAAATATCCAACATATTGGTTTGGCAGATTTTGATGAAGATGGTACGCCAGAAGCCTATATTGCTCGTCATATTTTGGATGTTTCAACAGGAGCATTAATTGCGAATGGTTCAGGAGTTGGCGGTTCAGGCTTTGATATTAATGGTCAATTGCCAATGGCTGCTGATGTCTTGCCAGATACTTTCTGTACAGATTGCTCAGGCTTAGAACTGGTATCAGGAAGTACCGTCTATTCTGTTAATATAGGTACTGCCACAGTGACGGCGCAAATATCATCTGGATTGGCAGATGGCTATACTTCTCTTGCTGATGTGGACTTGGATGGAGACATAGATGCAGTAGTAGTAAGCAGTGTTTTTGGTGGGTTTTATGCTTGGGATTTACAAACAAGTACAATGATTGGTTCTTGGACTAATGCAGCCGTAACTACCTCAGGTGCTTCTAGAGTAAATATTGGCAATTTAGATGGAGATGCGGGTATTGAATTTGTATTGGCTGCAGAGGATGTATTGTTTGCTATAGAGGATGATTACACTACATTATGGTCGGTAACAACCGTTGACGAGTCTGGTAGAACGGGAGCTACTATTTTTGACCTCAACGGCAATGGTACGCAAGAGGTCATCTATCGAGACGAGCAATCTTTCTATATATTTAGAGGTACGGATGGTACACTTTTAGCACAAGATAATACTTGTAAAAGTGCGACTTCCTTTGAATATCCGATAGTAGCAGATGTAGATGCGGATGGACATGCGGAAATTGTTTGTACTTGTGGTCCAACAGGTGGAACAGGTACTACTCATAACGATGATAGGGTGGTTGCTTACAAACCTTCTATCGGCAATTGGGTGCCGACTCGCAAATTGCTGAATCAACATGGTTATTACGGAACAAATATCAACGATGACCTTACCGTACCCCAATATTTACAAGACCATACCTTGATTGCCAAACTAAATATGCAGAACAATCAAGTACCCGTTTTGGATTCCATGCAAAATATCGTCTTCCCGGCAGCAGATGCCATTGTCACCATTGACAGCATCGAATGTACGGGCGGCAATCAAGTGGCTCATTTTACCATAACCAATCAGGGTAGTGCTGATTTGGATACCATTCCGGTTGCTTTGTACGAGGGCGACCCAACAGCGGGTGTGCCGACCATTGTAGGAACATTATGGACCAGTGATACAATTCAAATAGATTCTTCCAAATCGTACAGTGTAGTGCTTTCGGCTCATGTCACAACTAATTTGTATGTGGTGGCAAATGACACGGCGCATACCGTAGCGGTTGATTTTTCAAAATTTCCGGTTACATCTATTGTGGAATGCGATTATACTAATAACATGGCATCGCTTGCATTTAGCGGCTGTTCGGAAATCTGCGACAACGGCATAGACGATGACGGCGATGGCTTCGCAGATTGCCTCGATACCGATTGCCCCTGTGCAGAGCCAACTGTTGGTTCTTGTTATTTGGACTTAGGTAGCGGGACGGATGAGGTAGTGCGAGTGGTTGCAATGCCAGATGGCAATTTTGCTCAATTTATTAAAACGACCAGTATTGGGGCTGGTGGCTGGGATGCCGCCATTAGAATTGTAGATGCCAATAATACGGAAATTGATTTCCGAACCTATGGTGGTACAAATGACAACGAAATGCACAATGGCGGTTTAGGAGAAAATAACCAAGGCTTTATATGGACGGGCATTGCAGGCAATAACAACACACAAGTAATCAACTCGATAGATGCAAGCATGAATTCCTTATGGCGACAATCGGTAGATGACAGCAACTCTGGCTCTGCTAATGATATTAAGGAATTTTATCACAGAAATGGGTTTATATATGCCTTTGGAGATGCTACTTATACGACAACAGGCAATAATACTCATGCGACTGCCTTAAAACTCAATGCAGCTACTGGGGCACGTATAGTATTTAGAACAAGGACAGACCCCACATCAGGCTGGGCACTTAGTTATCGAGGGGAATTCCAACAAACGATGGCGGCTTTTTGGCAATTGGAAATCGTTTGCAAAATGGTGGAAGCCAACAACCCTTTGCAGTGAAATACGACAGTGATTTGGCGGTACAATGGGAGATGCGGTATGGAGGATTTGGTGCGACCAACCAAAACTTTTTTGAAGATGGTGTGGAATTACCATCTGGAAATATGATTCTTTCCTTTAGGTCTAATGGACTGAGTGTAGGGGGAATAGATTACGGATTATTAAAAATTGATGCCAATGGCAATATTTTAGCGGCTAAGACTTATGGTGATACTGGAGAAGAGTGGGTTGGTTCTATGAAGTTGACAGATAATAATGCCAATTTAATCGTTTCTGGAGCTACCCAAAGCTATGGAGCAGGTGACTATGATGGCTTAGTGTTTAAAGTGGATACCAGTTTGAACAATGTATTATGGGCAAAAACGTATGGGGGATCTGGAAGCGATGATAGATTGAGAAGTCGCAACAATATTACAGCCTTGTCAGATGGTGGTTTTATTCTGACGGGTACGACGAGCAGTTTTGGAGCAAGTGATGCTGGCTGGATACTGCGTATTGATGCCAATGGCAATGCTGGTACTTGTGAAGGTACTGATATTACCTTGAATTCCGTTGCTCGGACGCTTACGGCTGTCAATGCTTCTTTTACCAATGTAAATCGGACAAATACTGCCTTGACTGTACTTTCGCCAGTGGTTCAAACGGCTTCTCAAACTTGTTGCGAACCCGAAATCTGCAATGATGGCATTGATAATGACGGCGACGGTTTGGCAGACTGCCTTGATACCGACTGCCCCTGTGCAGAGCCAACTGTTGGTTCTTGTTATTTGGACTTAGGGAGTGGCTCGGATGAGGTGGTGCGAGTGGTTGCAATGCCAGATGGTAATTTTGCTCAATTTATTAAAACGACCAGTATTGGGGCTGGTGGCTGGGATGCCGCCATTAGAATTGTAGATGCCAATAATACGGAAATTGATTTCCGAACCTATGGCGGGGCAAATGACAACGAAATGCACAATGGCGGTTTAGGAGAAAACAACCAAGGCTTTATATGGACAGGCATTGCGGGAAATAATAACAGGCAGGTAATCAACTCGATAGATACAGTCATGAATTCCTTATGGCGACAATCGGTAGATGACAGCAACTCTGGCTCTGCCAATGATATTAAGGAATTTTATCACAGAAATGGGTTTATATATGCCTTTGGAGATGCTACTTATACGACAACAGGCAATAATACTCATGCGACTGCCTTAAAACTCAATGCAGCTACTGGGGCACGTATAGTATTTAGAACAAGGACAGACCCCACATCAGGCTGGGCACTTAGTTATCGAGGGGGAATTCCAACAAACGATGGCGGCTTTTTGGCAATTGGAAATCGTTTGCAAAATGGCGGAAGCCAACAACCCTTTGCAGTGAAATACGACAGTGATTTGGCGGTACAATGGGAGATGCGGTATGGAGGATTTGGTGCGACCAACCAAAACTTTTTTGAAGATGGTGTAGAATTACCATCTGGAAATATGATTCTTTCCTTTAGGTCTAATGGATTGAGTGTAGGGGGAATAGATTACGGATTATTAAAAATTGATGCCAATGGCAATATTTTAGCAGCTAAAACTTACGGTGAAACTGGAGAAGAGAGTGTCGGTTCTATGAAGTTAACGGATAATAATGCCAATTTAATCGTTTCTGGAGCTACCCAAAGCTATGGGGCAGGTGACTATGATGGCTTAGTGTTTAAAGTGGATACCAGTTTGAACAATGTATTATGGGCAAAAACGTATGGGGGATCTGGAAGCGATGATAGATTGAGAAGTCATAACAATATTACAGCCTTGTCAGATGGCGGCTTTATTATAACGGGTACGACCAGCAGTTTTGGATCAAGTGATGCTGGATGGATATTGCGTATTGATGCCGATGGCGATGCCGGTGATTGTATGGGTACAGATATTATGTTGAATCCCGTTGCTCGGACTCTTACGGCTGTCAATGCTTCCTTTACCAATGTAAATCGGACAAATACTGCCCTGACTGTACTTTCGCCAGTGGTTCAAACGGCTTCTCAAAGCTGTTGCGGACCCGAAATCTGCGACAATGGCATAGACGACGATGGCGATGGCTTGACCGACTGTGATGACCCCGATTGCGCTCTGTTCGTGGACTGTTTATCCTGTACGGGCCTCGGTACAAATGGCAGTGGCGATACCACTTGGCAGGTAGTAACACCAGAAACTGGCTATAACCGAGCGATTGCAATACATTATACAGGTAGTAACCAAGAATTTACAGTGCCTGCTGGCGTGACGAGCTTAAATGTAAAAGCATGGGGGGCTGGCGGCGGCGGTGGTACAGTTGGTAATGGTACACAAGGTGGTGGTGCTGGCTATGCTGCTGGCGATGCAAGTGTTATGGGAGGTGATGTACTTATCTTAATTGTAGGAGAAGCAGGTAAGACTTCTTCTTCATTGACTACTTATGGCGGTGGCGGTGCTGGCGGAACTGATCCAGATGAGGCTAAAGAAGGTGCATCCGGCGGTGGGCGTTCTGCTATACAAGAATTAGGAACAGATTTACTTACTGCTGCTGGCGGCGGTGGCGGGCCAAGTGGCAATGCCTTTGGTGTTCCGACCAATGCTGGTGCTGGTGGAGGATTAACAGGTTCAAATGCGATGGTGAACGGCGGTAGTGGCGGTTCACAAGTGTCAGGCGGTGCTGGCGGAACAAATGCGGGTAATCCTGGCAATTCTGGTAACCAATACACAGGTGGTAATGGTGCTGACGGAATTGCAGGGACTTCTGACCCTGGTGGTGGTGGCGGCGGTGGCTACTACGGTGGTGGCGGCGGTAACTCACAAACGGTAGTTTGTACTGACTTTACTTGTCAAGATACAGGTGGTGGTGGTGGAAGCAGCTATATAGGAGGGGTTGCTTCAGGAACAACTTTAGCAGGTTCGTCCATTAACCCCGCCAATACAGTTGATGTTCACTATATTGCTGGCATTGGTATTGGTGGAACGGTAGGCATAGATGGCGGCAATGGTCTCCTCATTATCCAATGGAACGACCCCACCCTGACCGCCCTCGACCTCTGCGTGCCTACCTTAGTAGCGGATACTATTTCTACAACAGGTACAATGGCGATTGACATCCCCGTATTGACCAATGATACTTTCCCAACGGGTGTTGACACTTCCAGTTTGATGATTTGTGCCTCTGATGGGCCAGATATGGGTACGGCTATGGCCAATGCTAATGGAACAATCACTTATACACCCGACTCGAATGCGACCTTTATGGACACCTTGTGCTATGTAGTGTGCGATACCTTGTCACCACAAAATTGTGATAGCGCACAGGTGGTGGTAGCGGTGACTATTCAACCTGAAATATGCAACAACGGGATAGATGATGACGGCGACGGTGACATTGACTGCGCTGATAGCGAGTGTGCGGGAAGCGGTGTAGAAATCTGCGGAGATGGCATTGACAACGACTGCGACGGTTTAGCGGACTGTTTTGATACAGATTGCTCCACCACCATGCCCTGCGATAGTTTTCAAAATAATTGCGTTGTGGGTGCAAGCGGCGGGCCGCCATTCCCACGTATCATTGGTACGGACGGGGCCTATAGGTTGAAATCAGCTACCTTCTCCGAATTTGTTGTTCCGGCTGCTGCGGATTATGGTGTCCTCAGAAGTTATGCGATTACCAATTCAGGTGCGTCAAGCGGAATTGATGAAAACAAAAATGAATCCTGGGTATTGATTGATTTTACGGCAAGCACTACTTCTGGTATGTACACCAATCAATATAATCAATCGACAAATAATACCAATATGAACTATTATTGGGAAGATCATGCTTTTGGAACGGATGTTTCGAGCAGTGCCGTAGGGACGGATTTGGTCAACCATATAAACAATACCAATTATCCGACTTATACCTTGACGGGCAATATCTTTAGGATTACAGAATCTTCCCCCTATGCTTCTACAATGGAAACAGTGTTTTATGTAGAATACTATAGCAGGAATGTTTCCATGAACTTGTTGTCCACAGCGGTGACCACAAGGAATAGACAGACTGCTGCTTATACTGATGTAACCATTCCCACGGGTACGGATTATATTAAAATAAATAAATTCGGTAGCCAAAATAATAATACAACTAATCCTTCTGTAGAAGGTCATGCAGCAGCTCAAGCAGTGATAGATGTGACTGCGGGAACCGTTTCTGGTGTAGATTGGCTGACTATTGGTACGCCTGGTAATTTGCAGAGTGCCTTTTATTTTGGAAACCAAGCTTTGGGCAGTCCTATTACCAACGATTTGGGGCATTCTGATCTAAACTCGGATAGCCTTACATTTACGATTTCAGGTAATACCTTGAGTATTTCATCTCCTAGCAATCATAATAATATTTTGCACGGCACCATGCACTTGGAATTTTTTGAAGCTAATTCTGTAGAAGTGGAAGGGCAGATGGATTTTCAGGGATTAGCTACAGAGAGCACAGCAGCTAATACCAATATGGGTTTTAGTTTAGATGCGGATTATCATCTTAGTTATGCTAACTTTATGCAAAGAATGTATGCCTTAAACCTTCCATCCTCAACAGTGGACAATGAGGATTATCGCTATATTTTTGGAGCTATTGATGTAATCCATAACAATAAATCAGCTGCGACCGGTTTTAATGGAGGCTCAGGTAATGATCCTTGTTTGGCTTTTGATGGAGCAAGTTTGGACATCGATATTGCTGCTAGTCACAAAGTGGGCTATGAGCCTCGACAAGGGTTTCACATTATTGATTCCATAACCATTATTGAAGACTCTATTTATTGGACAGTACCTAATGTACCCAATACGGCGGGTGTTGTGTATCCTACCATATCTGGTTTGCTTACTTTCTCCCAAAAGAATGATGTCCAACTGGCAGATATAACCGTAATGGAAGCCTGCGATTCGCTGAATATTGCGGTGCGAATTTGTAATACAGGTGAAAAGGTTTTTAACTTAAAAAATTATCCTATTACCGTTTATAATGGCGACCCACAGGCATCGGGTGCTACTTTATTGAATACCTTCAACCTTGCTGATACCAGCGTTTTGGTTGGTAATTGTCACGATGTTTCTTTAGGAAAAATAGAGCGGACTGTAACGGTTGCATTCGATATATATGCCGTCATAGGGGATGATGGCTCGGCTACTTTGCCGATAACAATACCAACTGACTTCCCTATACCTACCAACCCCACTACTCAATTGACAGAGTGCGATTATGCAAATAATTTTAATAATGTAGCAATAAGTGCATGTGTGGAAATATGTGACAACGGCATAGACGACGATGGCGATGGCTTGATTGATTGCAACGACCCAGACTGTGCAACTAGCACTGATTGTTTTGACTGTGCTGCATCAGGTACAGCCGGCAGCGGTGACACCACTTGGCAGGTAGTAACACCAGAAACAGGCTATAACCGAGCCATTGCCTTCCGCACGACGGGCTTTGACCAAACCTTTATAGTGCCTGCGGGAGTGGATAGTGTGAAGGTGAAAGCATGGGGTGCAGGCGGTGGTACTAACGACCCTAACTTGGCCATAGGTGGCGTGGGTGGCTATACAGAAGGGGTGCTCTCGGTAGCAAGTGGGAATAACTTGACTTTTGTAGTAGGGGAAGGAGGAAATTTAAATACATTAAATGGCGGTGCTGCATTCGGTACAGTGGCTTATGGTTTTGGCGGAAGAGGCTCTCGAAGAATCTGCCCTGACTTGGGGTGGTTTGTATCTGGCGGCGGTGGCTTGACGGGCGTTTTTAGCGAGACAAATTTAGTCGTAGCAACGGATACGGCAAGGGCACTGCTCATAGCAGGTGGTGGTGGTGCTGGCGAAACACAGCAGAATGTTTCTTCAGGTTGTAGTCCGAACGTTGGAAGTATAGTTAATTCAGATGGTGAGCCGGGGAATGGAAGTGGCGGCGAAGCGACGATGCGGGGAGACTATCCCCCTCAACATGGTGTGAGAGATGTAGGTGGCGGCGGTGCTGGTTACAAGGGCGGAAGTTCAACTGCAGGCAACGGTGCTACTATTGTACCCGGTACGGCTAATGGAGGCAGTGGATATATGCCGACAGGGGGTATGATGTTATCCGGTACTTTCGAGGATAAAATCCCACCCAATAATAGCGATATGCACTATATAACGGGAGTAGGAACAACAGGCACCAATACAGGCGGCAACGGTCTCCTCATCCTACAGTGGTACGACCCCAACCTAACTGCCCTCGACCTCTGCATACCTACTTTAGTAGAAGATACTATTTCCACAACAGGCACAATGGCGATAAACATACCCATACTGACCAATGATACGTTCCCAACAGGTGTTGATACTTCCAGTCTGATGATTTGTGCTTCCGATACAGCAGATATGGGGGCGGCTATGGTCAATGCCAATGGAACGATAACTTATACGCCAGACTCGAATGCCACTTTCATGGACACCTTGTGCTATGTGGTGTGTGATACTTTATCGCCACAAAATTGCGATAGCGCACAGGTGATAGTGACGGTGAATGCAGTGAATGACACACCGACGATTGTCCAGCCACCAATCAGTTTACCCGAAGACAGCATGCTGACGTTCTGTCCGACCGTATCTGATCCGGATACAGGAGATACGTTGACCGTAAGCATTTGCGGTATGCCAGACGAGGGCATCGCCAGCAGCAACGATACCTGTGTGACCTATACCCCAGCGGCTAACTTTACTGGACCGGATACTGTATGTGTAGTAGTATGCGATGCCGGTGGCTTATGCGATTCGGTACTTGTACCAATCACCGTTACGCCGGTGAATGATGCACCGGTAGCAGTAGATGACCCAGTAAGCACGGATGAAGATACACCAGTAGTTGTAGATGTCCAAGATAATGACAGCGATGAAGACGGCAATCCATTGACAACGAGCATTATCGGCACAAGTACCCAAGGGGTCACACCAACGGTAGTGAATGGGGATAGCATTAGTTACACTCCACCGATGAATTTTGTTGGAAAAGACACACTTACCTATCGAGTTTGTGATACTGGCAGTCCAACCTTATGTGACACAGCGTTGGTAGTCATCACCGTTAACTCTGTGAACGATACACCTACTATTATACAACCTCCGATAGTGTTACCCGAAGACAGCATGCTGACCTTCTGTCCGACCGTATCTGATCCGGATACAGGAGATACGTTGACCGTAAGCATTTGCGGTATGCCAGACGAGGGCATCGCCAGCAGCAATGATACCTGTGTGACCTATACTCCGGTGGCTAACTTTACTGGCCCGGATACCGTATGTGTAGTAGTATGCGATGCTGGGGGTTTATGCGATTCGGTACTTGTACCAATCACCGTTACACCGGTGAACGATGCACCGGTAGCAGTAGATGACTCAGTAAGCACGGATGAAGATACGCCATTGACTGTGAATGTATTAAGCAACGATAATGACCAAGACGGCAGTTTACTAGGTGATTCAGTACGAGTAATTACTAATCCAAAGAATGGGACAGTATTGGACAATGGCGATTCTACCTTGACCTATACCCCAACGGCTAATTTTACTGGTTTGGATAGCATTCAATATGAAATCTGTGATACATCGGCATTAGGTTCATTATGTGATACAGCGTTGGTAGTCATCACCATTAACTCTGTGAACGATACACCTACCATTATACAACCTCCCATAGTGTTACCCGAAGACAGCATGCTGACGTTCTGTCCGACCGTATCTGATCCGGATACAGGAGATACGTTGACCGTAAGCATTTGCGGTATGCCAGACGAGGGCATCGCCAGCAGCAATGATACCTGTGTGACCTATACCCCAGCGGCTAACTTTACTGGACCGGATACCGTATGTGTAGTAGTATGCGATGCTGGGGGTTTATGCGATTCGATACTTGTACCAATCACCGTTACACCGGTGAACGACACACCTACCATTATACAACCTCCGATAGTGTTACCCGAAGACAGCATGCTAACCTTTTGTCCGATCGTATCTGATCCGGATACAGGAGATACGTTGACCGTAAGCATTTGCGGTATGCCAGACGAGGGCATCGCCAGCAGCAATGATACCTGTGTGACCTATACCCCAGCGGCTAACTTTACTGGACCGGATACTGTATGTGTAGTAGTATGCGATGCTGGGGGTTTATGCGATTCGATACTTGTACCAATCACCGTTACACCGGTGAACGACACACCGACGATTGTCCAACCTCCGATAGTGTTTACCCGAAGACAGCATGTTAACCTTCTGTCCGACCGTATCTGATCCGGATACAGGAGATACGTTGACCGTAAGCATTTGCGGTATGCCAGACGAGGGCATCGCCAGCAGCAACGATACCTGTGTGACCTATACTCCGGTGGCTAACTTTACTGGACCGGATACCGTATGTGTAGTAGTATGCGATGCTGGGGGTTTATGCGATTCGGTACTTGTACCAATCACCGTTACGCCGGTGAATGATGCACCGGTAGCAGTAGATGACCCAGTAAGCACGGATGAAGATACACCAGTAGTTGTTGATGTCCAAGATAATGACAGCGATGAAGACGGCAATCCATTGACAACGAGCATTATCGGCACAAGTACCCAAGGGGTCACACCAACGGTAGTGAATGGGGATAGCATTAGTTACACTCCACCGATGAATTTTGTTGGAAAAGACACGCTTACCTATCGAGTTTGTGATACTGGCAGTCCAGCACTTTGTGATACAGCGTTGGTAGTCATCACCGTTAACTCTGTGAACGATACACCTACCATTATACAACCTCCGATAGTGTTACCCGAAGACAGCATGTTGACCTTTTGTCCGACCGTATCTGATCCGGATACAGGAGATACGTTGACCGTAAGCATTTGCGGTATGCCAGACGAGGGCCTCGCCAGCAGCAATGATACCTGTGTGACCTATACTCCGGTGGCTAACTTTACTGGCCCGGATACCGTATGTGTAGTAGTATGCGATGCTGGGGGTTTATGCGATTCGGTACTTGTACCAATCACCGTTACACCGGTGAACGATGCACCGGTAGCAGTAGATGACCCAGTAAGCACGGATGAAGATACGCCAGTGGTAGTTGATGTCCAAGATAATGACAGCGATGAAGACGGCAATCCATTGACAACGAGCATTATCGGCACAAGTACCCAAGGGGTCACACCAACGGTAGTGAATGGAGATAGCATTAGTTACACTCCACCGATGAATTTTGTTGGTATGGATACGCTTACCTATCGAGTTTGTGATACTGGCAGTCCAGCACTTTGTGATACAGCAATAGTGATAGTGACGGTGAATGCAGTGAATGACACACCGACGATTGTCCAGCCACCAATCAGTGTTACCCGAAGACAGCATGCTGACGTTCTGTCCGACCGTATCTGATCCGGATACAGGAGATACGTTGACCGTAAGCATTTGCGGTATGCCAGACGAGGGCCTCGCCAGCAGCAATGATACCTGTGTGACCTATACTCCGGTGGCTAACTTTACTGGCCCGGATACCGTATGTGTAGTAGTATGCGATGCTGGGGGTTTATGCGATTCGGTACTTGTACCAATCACCGTTACGCCGGTGAACGATGCACCGGTAGCAGTAGATGACCCAGTAAGCACGGATGAAGATACGCCAGTGACTGTGAATGTATTAAGCAACGATAATGACCAAGACGGCAGTTTACTAGGTGATTCAGTACGAGTAATTACTAATCCAAAGAATGGGACAGTATTGGACAATGGCGATTCTACCTTGACCTATACCCCAACGGCTAATTTTACTGGTTTGGATAGCATTCAATATGAAATCTGTGATACATCGGCATTAGGTTCATTATGTGATACAGCGTTGGTAGTCATCACCATTAACTCTGTGAACGATACACCTACCATTATACAACCTCCGATAATGTTACCCGAAGACAGCATGCTGACCTTTTGTCCGACCGTATCTGATCCGGATACAGGAGATACGTTGACCGTAAGCATTTGCGGTATGCCAGACGAGGGCATCGCCAGCAGCAATGATACCTGTGTGACCTATACTCCGGTGGCTAACTTTACTGGATCGGATACTGTATGTGTAGTAGTATGCGATGCTGGTGGCTTATGCGATTCGGTACTTGTACCAATCACCGTTACACCGGTGAACGATGCACCGGTAGCAGTAGATGATTCTGAGACAACCGATGAAGATACACCAGTAGTTGTAGATGTGCAGGACAATGACAGCGATGAAGACGGCAATCCATTGACAACGAGCATTATCGGCACAAGTACCCAAGGCATTACACCAATGGTAGTGAATGGAGATAGCATTAGTTACACTCCACCGATGAATTTTGTTGGTATGGATACGCTTACCTATCGAGTTTGTGATACTGGCAGTCCAACCTTATGTGACACAGCGTTGGTAGTCATCACCGTTAACTCTGTGAACGATACACCTACTATTATACAACCTCCGATAGTGTTACCCGAAGACAGCATGTTAACCTTCTGTCCGACCGTATCTGATCCGGATACAGGGGATACGTTGACCGTAAGCATTTGCGGTATGCCAGACGAGGGCATCGCCAGCAGCAATGATACCTGTGTGACCTATACCCCGGTGGCTAACTTTACTGGGCAGGATACCGTATGTGTAGTAGTATGCGATGCTGGTGGCTTATGCGATTCGATACTTGTACCAATCACCGTTACACCGGTGAACGATACACCTACCATTATACAACCTCCGATAGTGTTACCCGAAGACAGCATGTTAACGTTCTGTCCGACCGTATCTGATCCGGATACAGGAGATACGTTGACCGTAAGCATTTGCGGTATGCCAGACGAGGGCATCGCCAGCAGCAACGATACCTGTGTGACCTATACCCCAGTGGCTAACTTTACTGGATCGGATACTGTATGTGTAGTAGTATGCGATGCTGGTGGCTTATGCGATTCGGTACTTGTACCAATCACCGTTACACCGGTGAACGATGCACCGGTAGCAGTAGATGATTCTGAGACAACCGATGAAGATACACCAGTAGTTGTAGATGTGCAGGACAATGACAGCGATGAAGACGGCAATCCATTGACAACGAGCATTATCGGCACAAGTACCCAAGGGGTCACACCAACGGTAGTGAATGGGGATAGCATTAGTTACACTCCACCGATGAATTTTGTTGGTATGGACACACTTACCTATCGAGTTTGTGATACTGGCAGTCCAGCACTTTGTGATACAGCGTTGGTAGTCATCACCGTTAACTCTGTGAACGATACACCTACCATTATACAACCTCCGATAGTGTTACCCGAAGACAGCATGTTGACCTTTTGTCCGACCGTATCTGATCCGGATACAGGAGATACGTTGACCGTAAGCATTTGCGGTATGCCAGACGAGGGCATCGCCAGCAGCAATGATACCTGTGTGACCTATACTCCGGTGGCTAACTTTACTGGACCGGATACCGTATGTGTAGTAGTATGCGATGCTGGTGGCTTATGCGATTCGGTACTTGTACCAATCACCGTTACACCGGTGAACGATGCACCGGTAGCAGTAGATGACCCAGTAAGCACGGATGAAGATACGCCAGTGGTAGTTGATGTCCAAGATAATGACAGCGATGAAGACGGCAATCCATTGACAACGAGCATTATCGGCACAAGTACCCAAGGGGTCACACCAACGGTAGTGAATGGAGATAGCATTAGTTACACTCCACCGATGAATTTTGTTGGTATGGATACGCTTACCTATCGAGTTTGTGATACTGGCAGTCCAGCACTTTGTGATACAGCAATAGTGATAGTGACGGTGAATGCAGTGAATGACACACCGACGATTGTCCAGCCACCAATCAGTTTACCCGAAGACAGCATGCTGACGTTCTGTCCGACCGTATCTGATCCGGATACAGGAGATACGTTGACCGTAAGCATTTGCGGTATGCCAGACGAGGGCCTCGCCAGCAGCAATGATACCTGTGTGACCTATACTCCGGTGGCTAACTTTACTGGATCGGATACTGTATGTGTAGTAGTATGCGATGCTGGTGGCTTATGCGATTCGGTACTTGTACCAATCACCGTTACACCGGTGAACGATGCACCGGTAGCAGTAGATGATTCTGAGACAACCGATGAAGATACACCAGTAGTTGTAGATGTGCAGGACAATGACAGCGATGAAGACGGCAATCCATTGACAACGAGCATTATCGGCACAAGTACCCAAGGCATTACACCAATGGTAGTGAATGGAGATAGCATTAGTTACACTCCACCGATGAATTTTGTTGGTATGGATACGCTTACCTATCGAGTTTGTGATACTGGCAGTCCAACCTTATGTGACACAGCGTTGGTAGTCATCACCGTTAACTCTGTGAACGATACACCTACTATTATACAACCTCCGATAGTGTTACCCGAAGACAGCATGTTAACCTTCTGTCCGACCGTATCTGATCCGGATACAGGGGATACGTTGACCGTAAGCATTTGCGGTATGCCAGACGAGGGCATCGCCAGCAGCAATGATACCTGTGTGACCTATACCCCGGTGGCTAACTTTACTGGGCAGGATACCGTATGTGTAGTAGTATGCGATGCTGGTGGCTTATGCGATTCGATACTTGTACCAATCACCGTTACACCGGTGAACGATACACCTACCATTATACAACCTCCGATAGTGTTACCCGAAGACAGCATGTTAACGTTCTGTCCGACCGTATCTGATCCGGATACAGGAGATACGTTGACCGTAAGCATTTGCGGTATGCCAGACGAGGGCATCGCCAGCAGCAACGATACCTGTGTGACCTATACCCCAGTGGCTAACTTTACTGGATCGGATACTGTATGTGTAGTAGTATGCGATGCTGGTGGCTTATGCGATTCGGTACTTGTACCAATCACCGTTACACCGGTGAACGATGCACCGGTAGCAGTAGATGATTCTGAGACAACCGATGAAGATACACCAGTAGTTGTAGATGTGCAGGACAATGACAGCGATGAAGACGGCAATCCATTGACAACGAGCATTATCGGCACAAGTACCCAAGGGGTCACACCAACGGTAGTGAATGGGGATAGCATTAGTTACACTCCACCGATGAATTTTGTTGGTATGGACACACTTACCTATCGAGTTTGTGATACTGGCAGTCCAACCTTATGTGACACAGCGTTGGTAGTCATCACCGTTAACTCTGTGAACGATACACCTACCATTATACAACCTCCGATAGTGTTACCCGAAGACAGCATGCTGACGTTCTGTCCGACCGTATCTGATCCGGATACAGGAGATACGTTGACCGTAAGCATTTGCGGTATGCCAGACGAGGGCATCGCCAGCAGCAATGATACCTGTGTGACCTATACTCCGGTGGCTAACTTTACTGGATCGGATACTGTATGTGTAGTAGTATGCGATGCTGGTGGCTTATGCGATTCGGTACTTGTACCAATCACCGTTACGCCGGTGAACGATACACCTACCATTATGCAACCTCCGATAGTGTTACCCGAAGACAGCATGTTAACATTCTGTCCGACCGTATCTGATCCGGATACAGGAGATACGTTGACCGTAAGCATTTGCGGTATGCCAAATGAGGGCATCGCCAGCAGCAATGATACCTGTGTGACCTATACCCCAGCGGCTAACTTTACTGGACCGGATACCGTATGTGTAGTAGTATGCGATGCTGGGGGTTTATGCGATTCGGTACTTGTACCAATCACCGTTACGCCGGTGAATGATGCACCGGTAGCAGTAGATGACCCAGTAAGCACGGATGAAGATACGCCAGTGACTGTGAATGTATTAAGCAACGATAATGACCAAGACGGCAGTTTACTAGGTGATTCAGTACGAGTAATTACTAATCCAAAGAATGGGACAGTATTGGACAATGGCGATTCTACCTTGACCTATACCCCAACGGCTAATTTTACTGGTTTGGATAGCATTCAATATGAAATCTGTGATACATCGGCATTAGGTTCATTATGTGATACAGCGTTGGTAGTCATCACCATTAACTCTGTGAACGATACACCTACCATTATACAACCTCCGATAATGTTACCCGAAGACAGCATGCTGACCTTTTGTCCGACCGTATCTGATCCGGATACAGGAGATACGTTGACCGTAAGCATTTGCGGTATGCCAGACGAGGGCATCGCCAGCAGCAATGATACCTGTGTGACCTATACTCCGGTGGCTAACTTTACTGGATCGGATACTGTATGTGTAGTAGTATGCGATGCTGGTGGCTTATGCGATTCGGTACTTGTACCAATTACCGTTACACCGGTGAACGAAATTTTAGCTATTGGTGATATCAATAATACAATACCGAATACCCCTACAATGGGCAATGTATTGACCAATGACAGTGACCCAGAAGGAGATAGCCTAAAAGTGTCCACCTTGCCCATCACGCCCCCGATAAATGGTATGTTGACCTTGACACCTAACGGCAGCTACATCTACATCCCTGATTCGAATTTTGTCGGCGAAGACGTATTTGAGTACCAAGTATGCGATGATGGCAGCCCACAGGCTTGCGATACGGCTACTGTTGTTATCGAAGTAATAGACAATAGTAACCCAAATAATCCACCGAATGGAGTAGAAGACAATATCACGACAACGGTTAATGACCCAGCTATTGGCGATCTATTGAGTAATGATAATGACCCAGACGGTGACTCATTGATGATAACTATGACTCCTATCACCTCCCCTGATAGCGGTATATTGTCCATGAGCCCAACAGGTACGTACACTTATACCCCGAATCCTGGTTTCATAGGAGAAGATGAATTTGAATACGAGGTATGTGATAATGGTTCTCCCGCGCTTTGTGACACAGTGAAGGTTACTATAGAAACATTACCAGAACCAGGTATGAACACAACTTTTGGTACAGATGACGCCGGACTAGGTAGCGAAGATATGCCGATTACAGGCAATTTATTGGATAACGATAATGACCCAGAGAATGACAGTCAGACAGCAACAACAATGCCCATAGATACACCTATGAACGGCACGATTACGATCCTTCCAAATGGGGATTATACCTATGCTCCAAAAGCCAACTATAATGGTCCAGATCAGTTCTCCTATCGAGTTTGTGATGCTGGAATGCCTATGGCTTGTGATACAGCAGTAGTTTATCTTACAGTTTTATCATTGAATGACCCACCCCTTTATGGCAATGAATCTATTTCCACTCCAACAGATTCTTTACTGATAGATATTGATTTGGATGATAATAATACTGATCCAGATGGTGATATATTGACTGTTACACCGCCAGCGATGAGTACTCAAGGAGGTATCGTCACCAATAATGGGAATGGAACCATTGATTACCAACCTCCAATGGGTTATGTAGGGCAAGATACGGTGATATATACCGTATGTGATCCTTCTCCAACTTGTGTGGCGGATACCTTATTTATAAAAGTTGGAACTTGTGTGAAACTCGTAGCTCATGTTTGGTTGGAAGGGGCTTATGAAGGTAATACAATGTACACCAAACTAAATGACTTAGGATATTTACCCGGACAAAAACCTTCTACCTTCTTCGGCATGGCGACTCCCGCAGGACAACCCTATTCAGCAGCTCCATGGCAATATATGGGGACAGAAGGGATACAATATGACCAAGATTCAACGGGAACGGATGATGCAGGCTACCCGTCAACAGTAGTAGATTGGGTATTGGTTTCATTAAGAAACGGAACAGACAGAGCCACAACGGTTTGTACACGGGCAGCCTTACTGCATTCAGACGGACATATAGAAATGCTTGCTGGATTTGATTGTTGTAATATCAACACAGATAGTAGCTATTACTTAGTTATTGAACACCGCAATCACCTGATAGTCATGTCGCATCAACGGGTGATTATTACCAATGATACCTTGACCTACGATTTCCGAAGCCAGCAATCTTATAAAAGCTTATTAGGTTTTGGGCAAAAACAGATAAAACCGGGCGTATTTGCCATGTTCGCTGGAAATGGGCAGCAGATAACGATTGGCTCGGCAGATACAGATATTAATGTAGGGGATAAGGATATATGGCTGGACGAAAACGGCGACCATAGTAGCTATTATTTAAATGATTTTGATTTGAATGGCGATGTAAACGTACAAGACAAAAACCTTTGGTTAAATAATAATGGCAGGTTCTCGGATGTGCCGAGGGAATAATTAATGGAATCTTACATAGTTGTGAAAGAGGTTAATAATCCATTTTTTCAAAAAAAATTAAAACGACCTATTGGCGAAAAAGTAAAGTAAAATGAAATATATTAAAGGCTTATTACCAGGGCTTTTTGTTCTGCTATTAAATATTTGGGCAGTAGCCCAAAATCACTACCATATTCAATTGGTACCACTGCAAGTTTCTCCTGTGGGGCAGGCTTGCTTCACTACACAATTGTCAGGAGCAGATACCAGAGATCTCAATCTGGCCGGGCAAAATTATAGGTTATACTACGATTCTGAAAAGTTTCGCTTTAATAATGGCTCTTCTCTTTTGCCCAAAGCCAAATATACCCACTTGGTAATAAAAGATAATTTGGTCAATATAGATGCAAAAGGGACCGGTAGCCTTTCTTTTGAAGACCATTTAGGGTTTTTAAATCTGGGGATAGATTTAGAAAATATTCAGAATGGAGGGACGATACTTCCTGCCAATGGAGACTGGGTAAGTACAGCACAAATATGCTTTGATAATTTATCAGAACAGGCTGATCTAAAGGACTTTAGGTTAAATTGGGCAAGGAAAGAGCTGACTGAAAATTATGCTACAGCCTTTGTTGAAATAGCAGAGTGGATACACCCCTATAAAACAATGCCTGCAATGGCCGAAAAATATTACGACCTGGATTTAATTACTTCTAATCAAGTGTTAAAAACCTCCCCCCTTATTTATCCCAACCCAACCCATAGTAAGCTATGGATAACTACCCACCGCAAAGAGAAAATGCGACTAGAAATATGGGATATGAGCGGACGCCATTTAATAGAACGAATCGTACCCAGCAATGCTGCGGGATACGAAGTAGATATGGAAGAATATCCAGCAGGTATGTATCAGGTCAAATTGAGTTTAGATAAGAAATATTTTACAGAATTAATAGAAAAAATACATTGATAATCACGGCTAAAAGCTAAAGGATTTTTCTACAAAGTCTTTTACTTCCCTACTGAAAAAGTAGGACAACTCTCCTAATTCGGATTCCGAATTGCTTACTCCCCTTGACAAGTGTATAGTAGAAAACTAGAATTTATCATTGAGAATTAGAAACTGGAAACCCAAAATCAGACGCCTCCTCATTTATTCGTGGATGAACTGTGCGGCTTACTGTCTTTGCGGACAGTCGGGTTTTGATATTCGCTTTTTGGAAAATGGCTTTGATAGCCTTGCTAATAGCATTTGTTATGATGTTCAGTTGAGAAGTTCTGGTGAAGAAAATTGGCATTTAGCAGGGCAAAATTATCGATTGTACTATGATGCATCCAAACTAGTTTTTGAATCAGGAGTGTCTCTCTTAGGGCTTGATTATCAATCGTTTAATTTAATACAAAATGTACAAGGAGTGGATGCTTCAAGCCTCAATGGATGCTTGAATTTTGAACCAACTCTTGGTTTTTTGAACTATACCGTTGATTTATTAAATCCTGCAAAGGCGGGAGTAAGGCTGCCTTCGGGCGGGTCTTGGTTAAGTGCCAATCGGCTTTGTTTTAAAATAAAATTGGAGGCTATTTCAGACAGTTTATCCACTTTTGAGCTTGTTTGGGCAAGATCGGATTTAACAATGACTTATGCCACTTCTTTTGTAGAAGTTTCTGAATGGCTAGATGTTAATCAAACTACACCCGCGGAAGGGCATAGATATTTTGATATGGGTACGGCTTGTAGAATATTAGAAGAAGCGGGAGTTTTTTTAAAAACAAAAGTCTTTTTGCAAGGGAGCTATGATGATACTACAGGCTTAATGCGAGATGTTTTACGACAAAAAAACTATTTGCCCTTACAGGAACCTTACACGAATGCTGCTCCTGCTTTTCAGCATACGAGAGGTGGAAAAGAACAAGTGGATGCGGCTGTTTTTCGAATTAGTGGAGAGAATGCTATTGTTGATTGGGTGTTTTTGGAATTAAGAGATAAAACGGATGCATCAAAAATTAGTGCAACGCGGGCTGCATTGCTCCAAAGGGATGGAGATGTTGTAGAAATAGATGGTTTTAGTCCAGTCCAATTCTCACTTGTGCCGGATAGCTATTATGTAGCAATTCGACATCGCAATCACTTGGGAATTATGTCAAAGTTTCCCGTCTCTTTGAGAGCTGAATCTGATCAAATAGAATTATTTGATTATACAGATCCAGACGTTGAAGTTTATGGAAACCAAGCTAGAAAAAGATTAGGGAATGTAAGTGTATTATGGGGAGGAAATGCAGATAATGACGGGTTTCTAGTTTTTCGCGGAGGAGGAATAGCTTATCCGGATGGAGATCAGGTTTTTTTTGATGTCTTTACAGATCCAAAGAACCACAGCAGCCATATTAACCACATTGTTGATGGCTATCATATTAGTGATACCAATATGGATGGGATGGTGAAATACCAAGGACCCAATAACGACTTGACTATGATATTTTATAACATTATTCAGCATCCTAATAACATTTATTTTAATGAAAATTTTTATATCAATGGACAATTGCCGAAGCTCTAAAAGCTTTTGAGCTTGTTCGAAAATGGTGCTTTGGGAGCGATTCCGCTATAAAAGAAACAAATTTTAGGTTTTCTCAAGCTCTTTTTAGCACTAGTGGCACCTAGAATAAAAAATGACTGAAGGGAGAATCTAAAAGATGAATTTTACGGACTAAATGATTACCTCCAAACAGACTCTTAAAAGACATTCACGAGCAGTTTTGCCTGGAATTCTTTTTCCTGGCGGCACAAATTATTACCATGAATTTTGTAATGAAAAAAGTAATATGGGCAATATTTATTTTAACTGTGACCTTTTGTTCGCTAATAGGTCAATCAGATTATGATATTCAATTAATCCTGGACACCATTAATTGTGCAGATAAAACAGCTTGTTATAAGGTAGAACTAAGGAGTACAGGAGGCAATAGTTGGGGCTTAGCAGGCCAAAACTATCGACTGTATTACGATGGTTCCTTGGCCTCCTTTCAATCCGGAATGAGTGTGTTGGGTAGTGCTTATCAATCGTTTACGCTGATACAGGATACTCAAAATGCCGATGCTTCGGCGGTCAATGGCAATTTGGCTTTTGAAGATAATTTGAGTTTTTTAAACTATACAATGGACTTGAATAACCCTTCCGTTGGCGGTATTGCTTTTCCCAATGATACGACTTGGGTAACGACCTCTCAGTTGTGTTTTGTCTTACAAGACAGTTTATTAAATAATCCTGGTGTTTGTTTGGAAGCAGTGTGGGCAAGAGATGGATGGACCAATGAGTATGCTACTTCTTTTGTGGAAGTTTCTGAATGGGTTGGGGTCAATCAAACTCAAATGGCCAATGGCGTAGGCTATAATGACTTAGACCCTACAGACGGCGAAGGCTCTTGCTTTGAGAGCAGTTGCTCTGGGCAGTATGATATTCGCTTAGCACTAGATACAATAGATTGTTATAATAATACAGCTTGCTATGCGGTGCAATTGCGTAGTTCAGATGGAAATAGCTGGGGGCTTGCTGGTCAAAATTATCGGTTATATTATGATGCTTCTTTAGCGTCCTGGCAATCGGGAACTTCTTTGCTTTCTACTTCCTATCAAAACTTCACCCTGATTGAGGATATTCAGGATGTGGATGCTTCTTCCTCTGGAGGTAGTTTGTCCTTTGATGCTACATTGAGTTTTTTAAACTATACAATGGACTTGAATAACCCTTCCGTTGGCGGTATTGCTTTTCCCAATGATACGACTTGGATAACGACCTCTCGGTTGTGTTTTGTCTTGCAAGACAGTTTATTAAATAACCCTGGTGTTTGTTTGGAAGCAGTGTGGGCAAGAGATGGGCAGACCAATGAGTATGCCACCTCTTTTGTTGAAATTTCAGAGTGGGTAGATACGAATCAAACCAAGATGGCAAATGGGCTTGAATATAATGATTTGGATTCGACGGACGGCAAAGGCTCTTGCTTTGGAGGGAGTTGTTTATATGACTTTGGGGACTTGCCTGACCAAACAAGTGCTGCGGCAGCAAATGATTATCAAACTTTATTGGATAATAATGGGCCTCGCCATTTAATAGATACAAATTTGATTCTAGGTATAGAGATAGATGCAGAAGTAGAAGGACAACCGGATATGCTAGCAAATGGGGACGGAGTGGATGAGGATGGCATTGCAATTTTTTCCTCCCTTGATTTAATGCCAGGTACTACCTTGCGACTTCCTTTGGTTGTAAATAATAATACCGGGGATACGGCTCATCTGGAAGCCTGGATAGACTGGAATGGAGATGGAGATTTTAGTGCTGGTGAAAAGGCGGCAGACGAAGCTAGTACTACGAATTTCCCAAGTTATCTGGAGATTGCCATTCCTGCCAATGCCCTGTTAAATGTGCCTTTGGGATTTCGAATACGTTTGAGTAATACCAATAATATGACTCCTTATGGAAAAGTAAGTTCGGGAGAGGTAGAAGACTATTTGCTACTCGTTGCTTGTCCACAAAACAATTGTTTGCCTTTGAATTATAATTTAATAAGAAAAAGTAATTGATAGCAGAAGATGTTTAGTCGGTGCTTTGGCACCCATGGTTAGTGATTAAATGACTGGTGATTGGTTTTGGCAAACCAATTCCTATACTTCTATAAAAATTTAATATTCTCTACAATAATTTGGTGAGTCCCTGTCTTGATGGCGGGGATTTTTTGTTTTATCGTTACTTAATATTACTCATACTGGATTATCCAATCTTTTATTTATATATTTGCTATGACAACTATTTTGATGACAAGTTTAAAAAAATAAAAAAGTTATGTCGAATACCACTTTAGCATCACCCAAAAAACAGCACCAAAAAACGACCGACTTTATGCCGATCAAGGGGACGGATTATATAGAATTGTATGTTAGCAATGCCAAGCAAGCAGCCCATTTTTATAAATCAGCTATGGGATTTCAGTCATTGGCTTACGCTGGCTTAGAAACGGGTTTGAGAGATCGAGAGTCCTATGTAGTTATGCAAGATAAAATACGTCTAGTATTAACTTCGCCTTTAAGAAGCGGAACAGATATTGGTAGACATATTGATCAGCACGGTGATGGGGTAAAAGTCACGGCACTCTGGGTGGATGATGCAACCTATGCTTATAAAGAAGCTATAAAAAGGGGAGCCAAACCCTATCTGGAACCTACGGTTGAAAAAGACCAAAACGGAGAAGTGGTTCGATCTGGTATTTACACCTATGGAGAAGTTGTCCATATTTTTGTAGAACGGAAAAACTACCATGGCATTTTCTTACCCGGCTATGAGAAATGGGAAACGCGCTATAAAACAGAGCCGACAGGTTTAAAATATGTGGACCACATGGTTGGGAATGTGGCATTGGGTAGAATGAATTATTGGGTAGATTTTTACGAAAAAGTAATGGGCTTTACCCAAATCTTATCTTTTGACGATAAAGATATCTCTACCAAATACTCTGCTCTAATGAGTAAGGTGATGAGCAATGGAAATGGAAAAATAAAGTTCCCTATAAATGAACCAGCACCCGGACTCAAAAAATCACAGGTTGATGAATACCTGGAATTTTATGAAGGAGAAGGGGTGCAGCATATTGCTGTTGCTACAGATGACATCATTAAAACGGTAACTGCCTTGCGAAGCCGGGGCATTGAATTTTTAAAAGTACCAACTTCCTATTATGATGCCTTGTTAGATAGGGTTGGGAAAATTGATGAAGACATTGAACGATTGCGCGAATTGGGCATTTTGGTAGATCGGGACGAGGAGGGATATTTATTGCAAATTTTTACCAGAACGGTTCAGGCAAGACCGACCATGTTTTTTGAAATTATCCAAAGAAAAGGAGCGACTTCTTTTGGAAAAGGTAATTTTAAAGCCTTGTTTGAAGCATTGGAAAGAGAGCAAGCCTCGAGGGGCAATTTATAATGGATTTATTCGGGTTTGTGTGCGCTAGCACACAAACCGCCCCCAATCAGTAACTTGGAAAATACTCCAGATAAAAATTTTTAGAATAAGGTCTAATGAAATAATTCGATGCTATAAAAAAGCGGAAGGTGCCACTCTCTCGGACGCCTTCCGCTTTTTTATTGCAAAGTGACTTTTATTTATAGATGTAATCGGGCTTTTCTTGCCAAAAGTACTTCTTCTGCTTCTTCCCTTTCAGGATCAGGTATGCAACAATCAACCGGACAGACGGCGGCACATTGAGGCTCTTCGTGGAAACCCTTGCATTCCGTACACTTGTCGGGCGAAATATAATAAAAGTCTTCTTCTACAGGCTCATTTTGGTCACTTGCATCTACTACTTTTCCTCCCTCCAGCGTATAGTTTCCAGTTACAGACGTTCCATCTGAAATGGCCCATTCGACACCGCCTTCATAAATAGCATTATTCGGGCATTCCGGCTCGCAAGCACCACAATTGATACACTCGTCAGTAATCATTATAGCCATAGTAAAAAATTTAAATGAGAATGTTTTTAAAAATTAAAACAGTTTTCTTGTTTGTACAGTTCTTTTTAGTAAAAAGTTCACAATATAGAGGGGATTTGTTTATTTGTCAAAGAAGTAGTGAAAATTAAATTGTAGTAGAAGTATCTTTTTATAAAAATTGGAAATTGAACAAGGTTTTAAAATGCGATTTATTAATTTCGTTCTTTTTTAAATCTATTTTTTATGAATAAACTATTCTTGGTTTTTGGTCTGTTTTTCTTTTCGACCGCTCTTTTTACGCAGACCACAGAAGCACTTCAAAAAAAATTGGATGATGTAGAAAATCGCCTCCGTAATATGCGTCATAGTTTTGATCGGTTGAGCAAGTCTATAGATGATATTATGTGGTATAATAAGGTCGGGGAATTGGCTTTTATTGATAAAGTGGAATTGACTGGCCCACCTCCTGCAAAAATTAAAAACCCCACCGGTCAAGGGGCAAAAAATCCTTTGCGTTTCAAAACCTATGTTTTCATTCCGAAAAATATTGATAGCGGCAAAAAATATCCGCTTTTGGTACTACCTCATGGTGGCGTCCATAGCAATTTCAATACCTTTTATGCCCACATCATCCGCGAATTAATGGTGCAACAATATATCGTAGTCGCTCCTGAATACCGGGGCAGCACAGGTTATGGAAAAGGTTTTTATGAGAAAATAGATTATGGCGGACTGGAGGTGCAAGACGTAAAAGCAAGCCGCGACTATATGCTCGAAAATTATGAAATGATTGATAAAAATCGGGTGGGTATTTTCGGCTGGAGTCACGGTGGACTGATCTCTTTGATGAATATTTTTGACTATCCAGAAGGCTATAAAGTAGCTTATGCGGGGGTGCCAGTAAGCGATTTGATTGCGCGCATGGGATATAAAACCCAACGTTATCGAGACCTTTATTCAGTAGATTACCACATTGGCAAATCGGCTTATGAAGACGTGGAGGAATATCGCAAACGTTCCCCTGCTTGGCAAGCGCATAAGTTAAAAGATGTGCCCTTACTAATTCATACGAATACTAATGATGGAGATGTAAATGTTTTTGAAGTCGAACATTTGATTAAAGCTTTAAAAGCAGCCGATAAAAAATTTGAATATGAAATTTATAAAGATATACCCGGTGGCCATGCCTTTGACCGAATAGATACCAAATTTGCAAAGCAGGTACGCCTGAAAGTTTACCAGTTTTTAGGTAAGTATTTGAAGCCCGACAACCTGTTCAAAGACTTAAGAGCATTGGAAAAAGCCAGCTATGGGTTTTAACTGGGTTTTCAAAATGCTAATGTTTAACCAAATTTAAAATGCTAAAATCCCACTATCGAGCGAGATAGCACTATTGTTATAGTGCCATCTGCCGTTCATTAGACCGGGGTACTTATTATGGAGTGCTAACCCAACAATAAAAAAATGAATCAACTATTTCGACGAATCAGCATCATTTTGGGTATTCTAGTTTTGGCTGGAGCCATCTATATGGCAAAAAATCTATCTCAAAAAAAAGAACCTCCCCCCAAAAAAGAAGACCCTGTTCCTGTCATTAGAGAGGTAGAAGCTTTAAGAGTGAAAAATGGTTCAGTTACTTCTGAAATTGAAATACAAGGACGCCTTACAGCCTTTAATAAAGTGGATATTTTTGCAGAAGTGACAGGTACATTAAGAAAAACAGCCCGACCGTTTAAAGTGGGAAGTTATTTCAGGAAAGGGGCTGTGTTGCTAGATATAGACAAACAGGAAATGCTTCTAAGCATCCTTTCTCAAAAGAGCAATTTGCTCAATACCATTACCCAATTGATGCCAGATTTAAAAATAGATTATCCCAATAGTTTTCAACAATGGAAGACTTATTTGGATAATTTTAATATAGAAAAAACCATTAAGCCCTTTCCTGCTCCTCTCAACGACCAGGAGAAGTATTACATCGCTTCAAAAAATCTTTTAAGCCAGTACTATTCTATCAAAAGTGCAGAAAATCGACTGAATAAATATACCATATATGCCCCTTTCGCTGGGGTTATTACGCAGGCGAATATTAACCCTGGTTCCTTAGTCAGAGCAGGACAAAAAATGGGGGAATTAATGGGAACTGGAAACTACGAACTGCAAGCTACGATTAATTTAAAGAACTTGAAATTTGTTAAAACGGGTAACAAAGTGAACCTCTTCTCGGATGCAATAGACGGGCAATGGGTGGGAATCGTAAAACGCATCAGCGACCAAATTGATCCAAACACCCAGTCGGTTATTGTTTTTATTGGCGTAAACGGCAAGGATTTAAGAGAGGGGATGTACTTAAGGGGTAACCTAAATACTCAAATCATTGAAAATGCGCTGGAAGTTCCATTAGAATTATTGGTCAATCAAAACCAACTTTATACGATTGAAAATGACCTTCTCAAACTAAAGCCAGTTGAAGTAATCAAAACCGGCGGCACTCATGCCATTATTAGGGGCTTGGAGGATGGCAGTTTAATACTCAAGGAAAAAATTGTTGGTGCATACGATGAAATGAAGGTCAAGCCAAGCGAATTACCTACTGCTAGTTTGTCAAAAAATCAATAACACTCAATGCGATCAATTATAAGATATTTCATCAATAATTCTTTGGCTGCCAACTTATTGATGGTTGCCATTTTTCTACTTGGCCTATTTGGAGCATTTGCTACTAAAAAGACATTCTTTCCAAAATTGGGCGAAAACATCATCGTAGTGCAAGCGGCCTATTTGGGAGCAGCCCCCGCAGAAATTGAAGAGGGCATCGCTACTAAAATAGAAGAAAGTGTAAAAGGCGTAACAGGCATTGACCGCGTCACCTCCAAGTCCTTAGAAAATAGGGCAACTGTGATGATAGAAATAGATAAAAATGCCGATATTGATGAAGTGTTGCGAGATGTCAAAAACGCGGTGGATGCAATACCTTCTTTCCCTGTAGGCATGGAAGCGCTTCGGGTCTATAAACAGGAAATTTTGCTGGACGCTATCAATTTTGCCATTAGTGGACCAGTAAACTTACGAACGCTGAAAAAATATGCACGAGATATAGAGGAAGACCTATTGGCACTGGACGGTATTTCAAAAGTTAATTTAAAGGGTTTTCCTGATGAAGAAATCGAAATCGCCTTTCGCGAAGCAGATTTGCGAACCTACCAAATTTCGATTACTCAGGCCACGCAAGCAATAAAAACAGCGAATCTGGACATTACAGGCGGGACGATCAAAGGAGAAAAAGAAGAACTATTACTAAGAGCAAAGAACAAAGGCTTTGCTGCGAATGAATTCAGAAATATTGTACTAAAATCTTCTCCGGGAGGAAGTGTGGTCCGATTATATCAAGTAGCGGATGTGCGCGATAAATGGGTGGATAACCCAAATCGTTCTTATATCAACGGAGAGCCTGGCGTGGTCATCAATGTTCAATATACAAAAGAGGAAGACATTGTAGAGGTGGCAGATAAGGTGAAGGCTTATATAAGAGAATTTGAAAGTAAAAATGAAGTCATCAAAACCACCGTCATCAAGGACGAATCTATTGTAATTACTCAACGGATTAATTTATTGACGGAAAATGGAATCCTGGGCTTTTTTCTGGTCATTCTTTTGTTGGCAATGTTTTTGAATTGGAGATTGGCATTTTGGGTAGCTTTGGCCATTCCTATCTCTTTTGCAGGCATGTTCATTTTTGTTCCCTTATTTGGGCAAACCATCAATGTTGTTTCTTCTTTTGGGATGATAATGGTATTGGGCATATTGGTGGATGACGGAATCGTTATTTGCGAAAGCATTTATAGCAAATACGAACAAGGAGGGCTTAGTCGCACGGAGGCTGCTATACAAGGTACGATGGAAGTCTTGCCGGCTGTTACGGGAGCAATACTAACGACCATATTGGCGTTCGGCGGCTTCTTTTTTATCGATGGTCAGATGGGAGAGTATTTCTCCTCTATGGCGGTTTTTGTCATTTTTGCTTTGCTCTTTTCTCTAATTGAGGGGGCACTTATTCTACCGACCCATGTTGCGCATTCCAATGCCTTAGATCCCCACAAAAAGAAACGCTGGGTCGTAAAAAAACTGGATGGTTTTATGTCCTGGCTGAAGGATAAAGTATATGCCCCAGCTTTAAAGTTTTCCATTAATAATAAATTTTTTGTTTTTTCATTGATTGCCGGATTATTTATTCTGACAATAGCGGCTATTCGGGGAGGGATTATTAAACAAACGGCTTTTCCCAATGTAGAAATTAATGATATTAGAATTGATTTAAAAATGCCCGCAGGCACTAGAGAAGATATTACAAAAGGCTGGTTGGACCATATTGAAAAAGCTGCCTGGGAAGTCAACCAGGAATTGGTGGCGGAATACATACCAGATGGAAAACCCATTATTGAAAAAGTTCAAAAAAATATAGGCCCTACAACTTATGAAGGGAGCATGACTTTAATTTTATTGGATATAGAGCAAAGAACGGAAGTGGGAATGCGGAAAATCTCAGAAGCCATTCGGAAAAAAGCAGGGCAAATACCCGGAGCAGAGTCCTTGACTTATGGCTCTTTTTTAAGCTTTGGCAAACCCGTTTCACTAGCCTTAGTCGGCGAAAATGAAGCAACCTTAGATAAGGCAACCCGAGAGGTAAAACAACGAATGACCGAATTGGAAGAGCTTCGGGATATTGTGGATAATAATCAGGCAGGGTTAAAAGAAATAAAAATAAACTTAAATAATAAAGCGCACTTTCTAGGCTTGAGTTTACAAGAAGTAGCAGGCCAGGTTCGACAAGGCTTTTTTGGCAGCGAAGTGCAGCGGTTACAGCGAGGGAGGGATGAAGTGCGGGTATGGGTGCGGTATGCGGAAGAAGATCGCAAGAATATCCAGCAGTTGCGAGATATGCGAATTCGCTTAGCAGATGGTAGTGCATTTCCTTTGTCCGAAATTGCAAGCCTGGAATTGGAGCAGGGGGTGATTGCTATCAATCGTTTGGAAGGAAGAAGAGAAATCCGTATCGACTCGGATATTTCAAGCGAAGAAGTGTCTGTTACTGACATTGTCGCAAACTTAGAGAAGGAGATAATTCCAGAGGTGTTGGCAAGTTATCCTGGAGTAGAGGCTATTATCGAAGGGCAAAATAGAGAATTAGCAAAATCCAATGACTCCTTTGCCGTTGTTTATCCAATTGTGCTGCTATTAATGTTTTTTGTGATTGCGCTGACCTTTAAATCTATTAGCCAAACATTGGTGGTTTTTTTATTGATTCCCTTTTGCTATATAGGGGTAGGTTGGGGACATTTTTTTATGGATAAACCGATTACCATTTTATCCAATCAGGGAATGTTGGCCTTGATCGGTATTTTAGTAAACGACACATTGGTCTTTGTATCCACCTATAATCAGAACCTTAAAAATGGAATTGCTCAGATGGAGGCATTGTATCAAGCGGGTTTATCTCGTTTTCGCCCAATTGTACTGACCTCGGTAACTACAGTTGCTGGCCTCGCCCCCCTCTTATTAGATGATAGCATGGGCGCACAATTTGTTATACCAATGGCAATTTCTGTTGCCTTTGGATTGCTATTTATTACCGTAGTTATTTTGATATTACTCCCTATTTTTCTAATCGCTTTCAATCGAGTAAAAGTTTACACTCTATGGCTTTGGGATGGTATAAAACCTTCTTATGAGTCCGTTGAAAGAGCTGTTAAAAACAAACAGCAAGCAATGACCTGAAATTTATCTAGTTTACAATCCAGCAGTTATAAATATGAAGAAAAAGAGAATAGCAATAGATATGGATGAGGTACTGGCGGACCCACTTGCTCGTTTTATAGAGTGGTACGAAAGGGATAATGGCATAAAAATTTCTAAAGAAGAACTTTTCAAGAAAGGGCAGAAAATATACGAATATGTTGGAAAACCGGAAGTAAGAGATTATTTACAGATAAGGGGGTTTTTCAAAGATTTGCCTTTAATGGAAGGCAGTCACGAGGTCGTAAAATGGCTATCAACCCATTATGAAATTTTTATTGTTACGGCCGCTATGGAATTTAAAACTTCCCTTGAAGATAAGTACGATTGGCTTCGGAACTACTTCCCTTTTTTGAGTTGGAAAAACTTTGTTTTTTGCGGTGATAAAAGCATTATTTTGGCTGATTACCTCATTGATGACCATGTGCATAATTTGGAAACTTTTCGAGGAAGGGGTATCCTTTTTCAAGCTTCACATAATATACACGATACTCGATTTACCCGGGTGAAAAACTGGCAAGAAGTTCAGATTTTTTTTGAAAAAGAACTGGCCTTGGCTACGACCCATTCCTAAAATTTATCTTCATTACGAATGAAAAAAATTGTATCCTTATTGATTTTCAATAGCCTGCTTTTGGGTTTGTTAGCGCAAGAGAATCTTAGTTTGAAAAAAGCAATTGAGATTGGCTTAGCCAATAGTTACCAAATTGAAGTTGCTAAGCAAAATCTGCAAATTGCCCAAAATAATAATAACTGGGCAAGTGCCGGAAGATATCCACGAGTTGATTTAAACCTGAACTCCCGAAACGGTTATACAAATGCCAAAAACCCTGGTTTTTTAATAGAACAATCCGTGCTAAACGGGGGATTAACGCCTTCTATTGATGCAGCTTGGACCATTTTTGATGGAAAAAAAGTTCAAATAAACAAGCAGCAACTGGAAGAGTTGCAAAATTTGGAAATAACAGAAGTAGAACTGTCCAGTGAAAATACAGCCCAGGCGATAACCCTCGCCTATTATCAAGCACTGATACAGGAAGAGCAATTAAAAACCCTTCAAGAGGTATTGGGTTTATCAAAGGATAGGATTGAATACCAAGAAATTAAAAAAGAATTTGGACAAGCCGGCAAGTTTGATTTACTACAAACAATGGATGCTTATTTAAATGACTCAACCAATATTTTAATACAAGAAAACAATGTGGCAACGGCTTATCGAAACCTGAACTTGGCAATGGGCGTAGCAGACCTTTCCAAACGATATAATTTGATAAATGGGCTGGACTATGAACCAAACACCTACCAATATAAAAAATTGGAAAATGTTCTATTGGCGAATAATAGAAATTTGCGAAACTTGGTTATCAATCAAGAACTAGCAAACATAAATACCCAATTTCAGGAAAGTTTTAAATATCCAACCATCAACCTAGCGAGCGGTTTAAGTTATGACATAGCGGGCTCGGATGGTAGTCAAGTAATCGCCTTTGGAGAACAACCCCCTTTTAGCAATAAAATTGGAGGGGTTGGAAAAACTTTTAACTACTATTTCAATATTTCTGCTAATTATAACCTGTTTGATGCAGGCGCAAGAAAGCGAAATATCGAAAATGCAAAAATGCAGGAACAAATTGCTCAGTTAAGCATTGCCGATCTCAAAAGAACTTTAACCAGCCAACTACAAAATACTTTAGCCCACTATAATAATCAACTTAAACTGGTTAAATTGGCAGAAAATTTGATCGAGAATGCTCGCCAAAATCTCACTATCGCTGAAGAACGTTTTAAAGGCGGCGTGATTAATTCTTTTGATTATCGGAGTATTCAGTTGGCTTTTGTAAGTGCTTCTCAGGTGCGCCTAAATGCCATTTTTAACTTGAAAAACACGGAAACCGAGCTAATGCAATTGACGGGGCAATTATTAAAATAAAACAAATGTTAAAAACAAGGGTAAAGGCGAGTGGAATTACCAATCTGACGGATGCTCGATATTTTGCTGCTTGGCAGGTAGATTATATGGGCTTCGACCTTACCACAGTTGCTCATGGAACTTCTTCTCTTGCGGAGATAAAAGAAATGAAAGACTGGGTAGAAGGACCAAAATTTGTGGGAGAGATAGATAGGTTGGATATTTCAAAGACAAGAGCAATTATCAATTTTCTTTCCCTGGAGGTGATTCAGGTGGGGATGTTTACCCCCTTAGAGTACTGCAATAGTTTGGGAGACCTTTCTATTATCAAAGCGGTTATTATTGAACCAGATACTCCTTTTTCACAAATTGAAGGTCATTTGGAAAAATATTTTAATTATGTAGATTTTTTCCTTTTAGATTTTTCTAAAAATGGTATTAACTGGAAACAGTTACAGAAAAATCAGCCTTTCTCAATCGCTAATTTGCATAAAATTTGCCGGAAATACCAGACATTTTTGAGCCTGAATTTTGACCCTTCAGAAATGGAAAAACTATTGGAAAAAATCAATCCTTTTGGATTGAGTTTAGAAGGCGGCAATGAAGAAAAAACGGGATTTAAGTCTTTTGAACGGCTGGACGAAGTTTTTGAAATGCTAAACAAAAATTAGAGATAGCAGAGAACGATTAGAAAAATAAGGCAGCCCCTCATAAAAGTTTTTCATAAATTCATACAACGTATAAAACTAGTGAGAGTAAAAGGGGCTGCTTTTATCTTAAGTCATTAAGCTAATACAGGTAACGAATTTTTTTGGTTATTCGCTGCTTTTGCCGATTTTTTTCCCAAATAAAGCTTAACGCACTCGTTCACTAAGCAACTTCCTTTTATACTCAAACAACTACCTCTTCTACTACTTCTTTTATCCATTCTGAAGTGACAGATTTGGGCCTTTCCAGAGGCATCCCGAGTGCCCGAGACCAGCACTGCGCTGCCATAACCCCCAAGGCTCTGGATACGCCAAATAATACCGTATAGAAGCTATATTCTTTCATGCCATAGTGTACCAAAATTGCCCCGGAATGGGCATCTACATTTGGCCAAGGGTTTTTTACTTTTCCCAATCCTTTTAAAATTGGAGGAATCACTTCAAATGCTTTCCACACGACCTCTACAATGTCAGAATCTTTAATATATTCTTCTGCAAATGTTTTTTGGGCGGTAAATCTTGGGTCAGGTTGACGTAATACAGCATGGCCATAGCCAGGAATAACCTTCCCCTCCGAGAGAGTTTTGTTGACATAATCGGCAATTTGGACTTTGGTTGGCTTGGTTGTTCCTAGAGACTCCAGCATTCTAAAGACCCACTTAATCACCTCTTGATTAGCCAGTCCATGCAATGGCCCGGCTAAAGCATTCATCCCTGCGGAAAAGGATAAATAGGGGTCACTTAGGGTAGAGCCGACTAAATGTACGGTATGTGCAGACGCATTACCTCCCTCATGGTCGGCATGAATGGTGAGGTATAAACGCATTAAACTTTTAAAGTCTTTTCCTTTTATACCTAGCATATGGGCAAAGTTTCCCGACCAGTCTAAAGACAAATCGGGAGCAATATGTTGACCATTATGATAAGTTCGACGATAGATGTAAGCAGCAATCCTTGGTAATCTTGCAATGAGATTCATCGCATCTTCATAAGTCGCATCCCAATATTCATTCTTGTTCATTCCTTCTGCGTACCGTTTAGAGAAGACACCAGTAGTTTGCATAGAATTAATAGCAATGGTAAACTGGGTCATAGGATGCGCATCAATGGGCAGAGCTTCCAGGACTTTGAACGTGTGTTCAGGGACACTTGATCGCTTTCTCCATTCATTTGTTAACCAGGCGACTTGCTCATCAGTTGGAATTTCTCCAACTAACATCAACCAAAACAAACCTTCCGGAAGGGGCTCTTTATCTCCTGGAAGTTTTGGCAATAATGTTCGTAGTTCAGGAATAGAATAGCCTCGAAACCTTATCCCTTTTTGAGGGTCAAGGGAAGAAGTTTCCCAAACCATCATTTTTACTCCCCGTGCGCCAGTTAGAATCTGTTTTAAATTGACTTCTCCAATGACTGTTTCCCCTTTTTCTTTTAATATTGCTCTTAATTCTGTCCTTACGACTAATGATTTTTTATGAAACTTTTCCTTTAGTAAATCCATTTATTAATGACTATTTAGGTTCTTTGTATTACGACCCGTTCTTGTTCAAAAAAAAAACAAATTTACAATCCTGAAACCGAAAGACGAAATCTAAACCGAGAAATAAGATGCCTTCACGACTTATATCTATCCCTTTTTTGATTATGCTGGCTGTTTCCCTATTTTTTTTCTGGCAAGGGAACGAAAACGCTATGTATTTGCTAATTCCCGCTGTTATTATTTTGACTATTATTTATATTATGAATCCTCAAATTGACTGGTGGTGGTATAAAAAGCATCCACCAGAATTAGATAGCCGTATGCGACAATTTTTGATTAAACATGCTGCTTTCTACAATGGTCTGTCGGTCAATGATAAAAAAAAGTTCAGAAACCGGATGGCTTTATACGAAATGTCTGTAGAGTTTATGCCTAAAGGTTGGGAATCAGTCCCAGATGATATTAAAGGAATTATAGCTGCGAATGCCGTTCGTATGACTTTTAATAAAGCAAATTTTTTATTGCCAAAATATGAACGAATAGTCGTTTATCCAACCCTATTTCCTTCGCCTCAACATCCTAAAGTTTTCCATGCGTCTGAATTATTTGAAGAAGACGGGGTGCTGCTTTTTTCTGCCAAGCAAATCATGTGGAGCTTTGTGCAATCTCAGCGCTGCTACAATCTCGTTTTGCACGAATTTATTAAAGCTTATCAGGACATTTTTCCCGACTTGGTTTTTCCTACTGTTGAGGAAAAAGATTGGGGAAAGTTAGAAGCGATTAGTGGACTGAGCAAAGCATCCATAGAAGGAATGATTCGACTTCCTAATATTTCACCAACGATTGTCAGCGCTAATTTCTTTTTTACTTTTCCAAATAAATTTAGGGCGACCCAACCAGCATTATACAAAAAATGGGCAGCTATTTTTAGTGATGCGCTTTCAAATTAGGCAAATGAAATGCAAAAGGACACAAAAAAGAGGTAGTACTTATAGCACTACCTCCGCCCTAACCAAATAAAACCAAATTATTTATTTTGTAAATAAAATTTCTTTTTTGTCAAATACAGTAACACGAAATTACTGTAAAAATCAATAATAACCCAATTCAAAAATAACAGCAAGCTCCTTCAAATAGATGGGCAGCTAAACTTCTCTTTTTTATTTAAAAGATTATTTGAAAAAGATTTTTTTGCACCAAATAAAATTTTCTTGAAAAGAAAAAAACTTATAATTTTTTAGAATTGAAAAAAAGAAAATTTTTTGAAAAATTTTTATATTTTTTATACTTTATTTAAAGAATTGCCTGGTTTATCTCTTTTTTAGTAAAATTTTTGTAATTAAAAGATTTATTCTTTTTAAATCTTTCTTTTTAGAACTGGGTGGGTTCGGCTTCGGAAATTACTAACGGAATTTTGCGCTTTATTTCTTTTTGAAAGGCTTTTGAAATATGCATAAATGGCACTCCGTATCGTTTTTGGGACGCTTCATTCCAAAGCTCTTTATAAGCGGCTTTTACTTCATTATATACATGAATATAAGCTAGATAAGAAGTGCCTCGATCGTTTTGCAGAGATATAACAGCTTTGTTGGGTGCTTCTGCTAGGTGCTTTTTTTGCGAAGGATTGAGAATAAATTCTTTTACTTGCTCTTTTAGTTTTTCTATTTGTTCTGGTTCTCCTTCTATGAGTAACTGGTTTTCTTTATTGATTTTGATGCGGAATACATTTTTAGAGGATACAGGAGTGACTGGTGGTTTTGCTTCCCAAGCCGGTAATTTAACAATAATGCCCTTGTCAAAGTCTATAGTGGTAGTGACTAAAAAGAAAATCAAAAGTAAAAAAGCGATATCTGCCATAGAATCGGCATTGATATTATTGTTTTGGCGGCAACGTTTTGGTAGTAGCATTTTTTTTAGGTTTAGTGATGAATAATTTTGCTAAACCTGGCAGGGTGTCCGACTAAAGACAAGATGTGGAAGTAATTGATTTTGGTGCAAAGGGGTAGCAATTCTTTATTAAGGGTACTACAACTTTTAAATTTGAAGAAGCGTTCTAGTTTACAGTTTATACAAATCTAAATTTAAAATTAAACTATGAAGATCTTTCCGAAATATACGTTCCTACTGGTTTTATCTATTTTTATTGCTTGTGGTAATACTTCCGAACCGAAAGAGGTAAAAAAACTGCCTTCTTCTGCAAAAAAAAGAGATGCAGTATTGGTCAAAAAACCAGAAGCAGAGACTACCTCAAAAGAAGTATCTTTTGAAGAGGACAATACTCCTCCAATAAAGAAAAAAGTAGAAAAAAGTAACTTGACTTCTAGAAAGGAAGTAGGAGAAAAGATTTCTCAAGTGGTAGAAAGAGACCAAACAGAAAAAACCACGCTCGACCAAATTGCTTCAAAACCGTCACCAGCACTACCTGAGCGTATAGAAAAAGCAAAAACGGAAATGCCTGAAAAAAAGAAACTCGACCCTAAGCCGATTCAGAGGCAGGATGTAACTGAGCAAACGACCTCCGAAGTAAAAAAAGAAGCACTGGAAGCTGACAAGCCTGTCGCGGTCGCAATCCATGATGCCTGGAATAATTTGCTTCAAAAATATGTCAGCAGCACCGGCAAGGTCAATTACAAAGGCTTAAAAAGAGAGCGAGCTGCGCTCAATGCTTATTTGCAATCCCTGTCTGATAATTTTGTTCAAGATGATTGGTCTAAGGCAAAAAAAATGGCCTATTGGATTAATGTGTATAATGCCTTCACGATAAAAATGATTGTTGATAATTATCCGATTTCGAGTATTACTAAATTGCATAGGGGGAAACCCTGGGATATAAAGTGGATAAAATTAGGTGACGAAACTTATTCTTTGAATAATATTGAGCACGATATATTGCGCCCTCAATTTCAAGACGCTCGGGTCCATTTTGCTGTAAATTGTGCAGCTCAGTCTTGTCCTCCTATTTTAAACAAAGCCTGGACAGCAAAAAACCTCGAACAATACCTGGACCGACAAGCAAGAGCATTCATTAATAATGCGGCGTTTAATAAAATTACGACCAGCGAAGTAGTTATTTCTAAAATATTTGAATGGTATGCGGAAGATTTCGGAGATATTATAAACTACTTAAATAAGTTTACGACTACAAAAATCGAGGTGGGAGCTAAAGTAGGTTTTCAAGAATATAATTGGGCTTTGAATGAATAGTGAGCGGAATTTGCCCGTAAGGTTTTTTCGATACAGAAAGCTTACGGGCGAATTTATTTTACCTCCTTCTCCGCCTCCTAGAGTACCGATCTTTCCCATCATCCCTTTCGCGGTCAGTGTTTTTTCTGCGTTTTCGAGCGTTGGCCAAGTTATCAATGGAAATTTCTTCTGCCAGAACCAATTTTCCATCAGAAAGGGATAGCAGATCATTTTTAATGACTTCATCACTTACGAAATGCTCCCGATTCCAGGTTTTATAAGCCAATTTCATATAAGATCCGATGACTTTAGTAAAGCCTTCGCGGACTTCCCCTTCTTCCATAGAAAGGGCTTTTTTGATTAGCTGAACTACATTATTTCCATAATGGCGAAATCGTGCTTCTGATACAGGGTAGGAAATTTTTTCCGGTTTCTTCTCCATGTCTTTTGGTGTTGGAATAATTCCACTTGGAGGAGTTACATTTAGATCATAATTTGCAATTCTAAACACATGTTTCCACAGTTTTTCTTTGTAGTCTTCAATATTTCGGCTTTGGGGGTGCATTTGTTGTATAAGGTCAACCATTCTTTCTACAAATAGTTGTCGTTCTTCATTGTCCTCTATTGTTTTTGCGTGCAATAAGAGCCTTTGAACATTTCGACCATACTCAGGAATAGCTAAAAATTCTCTTTGAGAATTATATTCCATATTAAGCGCATTATCTATCATCATTTTTTTAAGTTTTAATTCCGGCTACTCTACGGTGACGGATTTTGCCAAATTTCTAGGTTGATCCACATTACAACCGCGCATAACGGCGATATGATAAGAAAGAAGTTGTAAAGGGATAGCAGCTATTAAAGGGGTTAAAGGCTCTTCGGTTGCCGGAATTTCAATGGTATAATCGGCAATTTTACTAATTTCTTTATCTCCTTTTATAACGATGGCGATTACAATGCCTTTTCTGGCTTTAACTTCTTGAATATTGCTGACAATCTTTTCATAAGCACTTCTATTGGTTGCCATTACAATGACTGGCATATTTTCGTCAATCAGTGCAATGGGACCATGTTTCATTTCTGCAGCGGGATACCCTTCAGCATGGATATAGGAAATTTCTTTTAATTTTAGTGCCCCTTCCAATGCAACAGGGAAGTTATAACCTCTGCCCAAATAGAGTACATTAGGAACATCTTTGATTTCAGCTGCAATATACTCAATTTGTGGGTTGATGGCTAATACTTCTGATACCTTTTGCGGAATATTTGCCAATTCTTGAACTAATTGTTCAAAATAAGCTGTCGGAATGGTTTTTCGCTCATTAGCCAATATTAAAGCCATCATTGTCAGTAAGGTTACTTGCCCAGTAAATGCTTTAGTAGAAGCGACCCCTATTTCAGGCCCAGCATGAATATAACAGCCACCATCTGTAAGGCGGGCAATGGAAGAACCAACGACATTTACAACACCAAAAATTAAAGCCCCTTTTTCTTTTGCAAGTTGCAAGGCGGCTAAAGTATCTGCTGTTTCGCCGGATTGAGAAATTGCAATAACAATATCTCTATTGGTAATTACGGGGTTTCTATATCGAAATTCGGAGGCATATTCGACTTCTACCGGAATGCGAGCTAAGTCTTCAAGCAAGTATTCTCCAATTAAGCCTGCATGCCAAGAGGTGCCACACCCTACGATTATAAAGCGCTGTGCGTTTAACATTTGGTCCAGCATTTTTCTTACACCCCCCAGTTGTACCCATCCCTCTTTGGCATTTAGACGCCCTCTCATGCACTCCGCTATTGTATTCTGCTGCTCATAAATTTCTTTTAACATAAAGTAATCATATCCTCCCTTTTCTAAAGCTTCAATTTCCATATCCAGTTCTTGGATAAATGGCGTTTTTATTTCGTTGGCAATTGTTTTTATTTCCAGCGTTCCATTTCTTTGAACAGTAACAATTTCTTCATCTTTTAAGTAAATGACCTTTTTGGTATGTTCTACAATGGGGGTACCGTCGGAAGCCAAGTAAAATTCCTCTTCGCCGATCCCAACTACTAAAGGGCTGGATTTTCTGGCGGCGACTAATTTATCCGGCTCATTTTTATCCATTACAACAATTGCGTAGGCACCTACAACTTTTGTCAAAGCCACTCTTATTGCTTCTTCCAAGGACAGCCCGTCCACATGTTGAATTTCTTCTATTAAATTGACTAAAACTTCGGTATCTGTTTCCGTATTGAAAGTATGCCCAATTTTTTTTAGTGCTTCTTTTAATAAGGCATAATTTTCGATAATTCCATTATGAACCAACGTTAATCTGCCGCTACTAGAGGTATGTGGATGCGCATTGATGTCATTCGGTTCGCCATGGGTTGCCCAGCGGGTGTGCCCAATTCCAATCGTTCCAGCAACTACTTTGTCTGCTATAAAAGATTCCAACTCTTGAACTTTGCCTTTCTTCTTATAAACGTTTAACTGACCGTTGAGTAGTGCTATGCCTGCACTGTCATATCCTCTATATTCCAGCCTTTTTAATCCCTTTAATAAAATGGGAAATGCTTCTTTTTTACCAATATAAGCTACGATTCCACACATAATTCATGGGTGTTTTGAAAAGTTAATCTAATGGAATTTTTTTTTAAGCGAGGGCTAGTTTCCGTTTCTTTCTTTTTAAGGTCTTTTTTATACTTGAAAGTAGGAGAAAAGATTCAACTAGATAAGAATAAGGATTCCTTAATTGGATCGAACAGACTGCCCAAAAACTTAAGTGCTTAATTTTTATAATTTTGTATAAGTCAGATTTAACTTAATCGGAAATTGAGAGTGATTAGGACCATAAAAAATGGATCTTGAAGCTCTTTCAGCTTTAGGAGTTATTTGGAAATATAGACTACTCTGCTCTGATCCAGATACTAATATAATACTATTATCAACGTTCCCTTCGATAATGTCCTGAAAATGGGAAGACATATTTATTTTGTACTTAGTCAATATAAGTCCATTTACAGATGTTTCCAAAGGAATCCCTCCAAATATGTCTGTATCTATTGGCTGTTGAGCAAATAAAGCAGAACGAACATCACTAATCACGTCTAATTCTCCATTATTATTGGAAGAAATAACGATTTGATCTGAAGGAGGATAAAGGATGTGGTCTTCTGCAGAAGTAGCCAAGGTTAATTCTAATTCTGCTTTATTGACTACGATATTCTCCAGATTGGATAAATCGGGAAATTTTACTTCTACATTTAAGCCCGTCATTCCTTGGAGAAATAGTAAGCTATCCATTTCTTTATTTAAAAAAGGCTCGACAACTGAATTTTCATAATCATGGACAAAATTGACGATTCGGGCATTAGCAGGGGTAAAGTCAAATCGGTATTCTTTGGGTTGTTGTCTCGACTGATAATAAAGAGATATTCTACTTATTTCTTGATCTAAATCAAAACTCAACATGCCTGGAGTGACCTGAGTAGGTCGGATGTATATTCCTTTAAAAAGATTTTGGAAAGCAGTATCAGATACATACAGCAAAGTGTCTGCTAAAAGCGATTCTCCCAATGCTTCATCCAATCGAATCCGAATATGAGGGGGCGCGGTAGTGTCCACTGGTTCTGTTCCTGTAAAATCTTTGATAGGAACCGCTTCGTTGAGATTGGGAATAAATTCAACGGAGCCTAATGGCATCGGATTTGTCGAAAAAGTCTGATCGGAATTATAATTTTCCGTATTTACCATATCTTCTTCTACTCTCAATACTTCCAGTCCAAACGGTTGACTTAAATCACCATAGGAGCCTCCAGTCGTATCGTATGCCAAGCTTAAAACGATAGAATCAAATAAGGCAAACTCCAGATCAGGTTGCTCGGAACCTATAGAAATCTGACTGTAAAGACTAGCGGTACTTTTTCCCAAAATGGGGTCTTCAAAATTTCCTACTAATTGGTTACTTAACTGGAGTACTGTAAATGGGCTGTAGGTTTGTACCTGACTTCCTAGTACAGTTTTTGTACGAATTGGCACTTGGTCTGTAAAAACCAGATTAGCTTGATCTTCTTCCAGTAGTTCTGAACCAATCAAGGTAGGATCGGAGCAAGAATGAATAACTACTAATGCTAATAGTAGTGCTAATTGGAAACCTATTTGTTTCATTAAAGCTTGCTTGCGTTTTTTAGTGGTAAGCTATAAACATCTATTGTTCAACTTTAGATCTATATAAAACGAGGAATAATGAATATTATTGGTTGGTCATTATTCCTCGTTAAAAAAGAATCAATATTTATACAAAACCAGTTATGGTACTGGCTCCTCTTCCATTAGGGAATTGTAAAATTCCAGATAGGTAGCTAAATTCTCTTCGTTATTCTGATAATCTAAGATTGGCTTACTCGTTACTTTTACTTCCTCAAAAACGGGATCTTCAATATTTTCGCTGCCCAGCACCATTGCATCGGAGAAAGCAGCGGCTCCTTTTAGCAAAGAAATAGTTCCATTATTTTGAAAAGCATTCAAGTCCGCGGCGTTAAGGTCGTTAATAGAAGCTTTTGTTATAAAATTATCAGAGAACACATTTTTTATATTACTATTATAAATAGAAGTAATAATTTTAGAATTTTGAAACAATGGCTCAGACTGGTAAGCGGTCTTTAAATACAGGGGTATCAAGCTGGTCATCCAGCCATGGCAATGCACAATATCTGGTGCCCAGCCAAATTTCTTAACGGTTTCGATGACCCCCTTGCAAAAGAAGATCATTCGATCAGGGTTATCTTTAAATGCTTTGCCTTCGGAATCTTCAAAGACAGATTTTCGCTTGAAAAAATCTTCATTGTCCAGAAAATAAACTTGCATTCTGGCACCTTGCACAGAGGCAACTTTTATGATTAACGGAAAATCGTCATCGTCCACTATAATATTCATCCCTGAAAGTCGAACCACCTCGTGTAGTCGGTGGCGTCGCTCATTAATCGTTCCAAATCGAGGCATTAAAATCCTGATTTCCATGCCTTTTTCCTGAATAAATTGAGGGAGAGTACGTGCGATTTCTGATATTTCGGAGAGTGCGGTATAAGGCTTCATCTCCTGCGTCACAATCAAAACCTTCTTCTTGCTCATTAAACCTATTTCATTTAAGTGAAGTAAATAAAAAAGAAACAACTAAAAGACCGTGTTTTGTTTCAATTTACAATCACCAATTAAAAAAATGTGAGTTATTCAATCATTTTACCCAAATTGACTGACCTCAAAATGTTTAGCTGTTTTATATGGTATTCCTGGGCAAATCGGCCAAGGCACTATCCATTTTCAAGAAATGGATTTGCAAAGTTAGCAAAAAAAAGGCACTTTTTACTATTTTACGCCCTGTAATTAAGCGTTAAACTCTCGTTGATGCACTTTATGATTAAGCGAGAGATTGTTTTTTAGAAAAAAGTTTTTAAGCAAATACCCTGATGCTTTTGTTCAAAAAAATACCAGCCCTTCAATCTCGTTTGAGAAAAATGAAGCAAGTAGGGATGCGCATTGGTTATGTGCCGACTATGGGAGCATTGCACGATGGACACGCTTCGCTAGTTAGACGCGCAAAGGGAGAAAATGATTTGGTTGCTTGCAGTATTTTTGTTAATCCCACGCAATTTAACGATCCGTCAGACTTGGAAAAATATCCTAGAACGGAAGGAAGAGATATTGAAACCCTGACTCATCTGGAAAATGACCTATTATTTTATCCACGAGCTGAAGACATCTATCCTAAGGGTTTGCACATTCCTTCTTTTGACTTTGGGCAGGTAGATAAGGTCATGGAGGGCAAATTCCGGCCAGGACATTTTGAAGGGGTAGTCGAAGTAGTTTACCGCTTGCTAGATATTGTAAAACCAGATCGTTTGTACATGGGGCAAAAGGATTTTCAGCAACTTACGATTATCCAGCATATGCTCCAACAAATAGAAGCTGCCACTGAACTCATTGCCTGTCCAATTATCAGGGAACCGGATGGCTTGGCTCTAAGTTCCAGGAACATCCAACTAAAACTTGAGCACCGAAAAAATGCCCCCGTTATCTATCAAACATTAAGCGGCTTGAGTAGTTGGATAAAGCAAAAATTATCTATACGAGAAATGGAAACCAAAGCGGTCAGGCAATTGAGCAATTTTTCCGGTTTCAAACCAGAATATTTTGAAATTGTGGACGGGTATACTTTACAAGCCATTGATAGTCTGGAAGATACGGATTATGCAGTGGCTTGTACTGCGGTATGGGTTGGGAGCACTCGACTGATTGATAACATAATATTGAAGGGTCCTAAAAATTAACCTTTATATCAATTTTCCAAACAAAAATTTTTATGCAAAAAGCATCCTGTTTGTTCCTCCTTCTCTTTTTGGTCAATTGCCAATCACCGGTGGTTAAAAAATCTGAAAAAGAGGCTGGTATTTTCATTCCAAAACGGGCGGTGAAAATAGAAAAAGATCGCTATAATGTCGCTTTTCTGATCATGGATGGCGTTTATAATACAGAGTTGACGGCTCCTTATGATATTTTTCAGCATACCGTTTTTAGGGACAGTATTAAAGCGATGAATACTTTCTTAGTGGCTAACACCCACGCGCCAATTACTACCTTTGAAGGCATTCGATTATTGCCGGATTATAATTATTTGGAGGACGATTTGCCATCAATTGATATATTGGTGGTGCCGAGTGCGGAACATCACTTGGATACAGATTTGGAGGATAAAGCAATGATTAATTTTGTGAAAGAAGTGGACAAAATGGCTCAATATGTAACCTCTCATTGTGATGGTGCTTTCGTTTTGGCAAAGGCAGGCGTGTTGGACAATGCTGTTTCTACTACCTTTCCAAGCGACATTGCAAAATATCGGGAAATGTTTCCTCATTTGGAGGTTAGAGAAAAGGTATTATTTGTTCACGATGGCAAGTATATTACATCGGCAGGGGGTGCTAAATCTTTTGAAGCAGCTCTTTATTTGACAGAATTGCTTTATGGCAAAAAGCTTGCTCGTAGCTTGGCAAACGGTTTAGTAATAGACTGGAAAGTAGAGGAAGTGGCCAAAGCTGTCATTAAATAAAGAGTAGTTACTTAAATAGTGCAAGAAAATACCCCTTTTGCTGTTTCTCGCCTCTTTTCCTAGGTAGTTCTAGTACATTAATTCCAATTAGTTAAAGGCTAATTCCGGACGCTTGACTGGGTTGTCTTGTCAATCTAAATTTAGTGCAATTTTGTATTTTTTCATAAAATGTCGTTTCTTGTTCTTCTCTGTAAGTGGTCAGGTGGTTTATTTTTAGATTCACAAAATCCAAACTTAAAACTTTTTGATCCGCACTATTTTTTTATAAGATTGTAAAGACCCTTTATTAAAAATTTAATCTTTTCAAACACTATTTTTTAATCAAAACATGGGAAAACATGAAAAAGTACGTAGTTGAGTTTATTGGCACTTTCTTTTTGGTGCTGACTGTTTGCATGACCGTTCTGGGAGGAGCGGGTAATTTTGCGCCAATAGCGATTGGCAGTATTCTGGCAGTGATGATCTTTGCTGGGGGTCACATTTCCGGCGGACATTACAACCCTGCTGTTACCCTGGGGGTATTTTTAAGAGGAAAAATGCCTTCTGGAGATGTGACACCTTATATGGTTGCGCAAATTTTGGCGGGGATAGTTGCCCCTTTAGTGGCAGCTATCTTATTAGGAGCAATGAACGTGGCAGACCCCGTAACCACTCGGCTAAATGTGGGTCCTTCTATTTTAGCTGAATTTCTAGGCACTTTTGCTTTGGTTTATGTCGTCTTAAATGTAGCAACTGCAAAAGGTACTTCTGGCAATTCTTTTTATGGCTGGGCGATTGGTTTTACAGTCCTGGCTTGTGCTTATGCTTTAGGAGGGGTGTCAGGGGGTGCGTTCAATCCGGCAGTAGCTACGGGTATTTCTTTAGCAGAAATCAAATCCTTTAACGATATCTGGGTCTATCTTTTGGCTAATTTCGGAGCAGGGGCTTTAGCAGCCGTTGTGTTTAATTATGTCAATGGAAGCGATTGATAATTCGACTTTTTATTAATAAAAAAAACGGAAGTTTCGGGCATTGCGCCCGAAAAACTTCCCCTATACAGAATTTGGAGAACTCAACTTTTGCAATGTTTTTATTACACAATCTGCTGCGAAAAACAATACCCCTCCGACTAAGCCCAAATAAATAATAGCAATGCCTTCTGAAGGAGAACCTGTTTCCTGAAAATGATTCCAATTCGAGGTGATTGCTCCTTCCCCCACCAGGTTGAGAGAAGTCCATTCTCTCCAGGCAACAGCTAGGCCTGCAAGGACTAAAACAATTAATTGAAAGGTTGTCTTTTTCATACATTAAACATTTTAGCTATTTCAAAGGAAAGCTTTTCGCTTCAATTTTGGTAAATAAAAGCAAAGCTTGGGATAATTAGTCCCGTTTTTGGGATAAATTGGAAGGATTTAATTTGCTTTTTCAATCAGGCATTCGATATATCTGGAAGTGATGTTATCCTATGGAGCAGAAGGTTACTTTCATAAAAGCCTTTTTTCACAATAAAACTGAGCATCATTTTAAAAAAACTATTATCTTTGTGTCCATTTTGGAAAAGGTGTTTTTTCCAGATTAGGGTCGGGTGGCCGAGTGGTTAGGCAGAGGTCTGCAAAACCTTGTACAGCGGTTCGAATCCGCTTCCGACCTCAAAAAAGCCTGCTGTAGATGACTCTCATCTACAGCAGGCTTTTTTGTTTTTTGAACGGGTTTGGAAGATGTATTATCGATCTTGGCACGAGGTGCTGGAAGGCGGCCGTATCTAATTGATGCCTTGCTCTCTTTTTGAAAAAGTGTTTGAACAAAAAGGCTATTTTACCTCAACACGTTGAGATGACTCCTGTTGTCACCTGAGGAAAAAACCATTTTTAAAGGGATCATTTGGGTCAATCACAAACTCACATTTGCCAGTTATATGTGCTGTTCCTGCTACTTGGGGAATAACGGCATCGAAGGGGCCATATTGAATTCTTTTTATGATCGATCCTTCAAAAACACTCCCCGTTATGCTTTCTATGCGCATCGTTTCGCCGATACCGATTTCTTTTCTGGCAAAATGTATGGGCATCCGTCCGGACACGCCGGACCCCGTGGGGCAACGATCTACTTCTCCTGCCGCAAAAATGCATACATTCCGACTGTCAAGCCCTTCCGAGACGGATTCTCCAATAAAAATGGTACCATACAAAAAACTCAAATCTTCTTCAAAAGGATGCTTTATTTTATTAGAAGTCTGCATAACAGCTCGCTTAATTTCCATGCCCTTTTGAATCAGCAAAGTATAGTTTTCAGGAATCAATTGAAGCCCCAATTCATCCGCATTTACATAGGCATAAAAAGCACCACCATAAGCTAGATCATATTTGACTATTCCTAAACCCTTGACGGCTACTTCTTGGTTTAAGGCCACCACAAAGGAAGGTACACAATGGAAATACACGTTGGCTACTTTATTTTTGATAATTTTAGCAAAGGCGTGGATTCTTCCGCAGGGCGCATCAATTTTCACTTCGGTAACAGGCGACTTTATGCTTACCCAATTCATTTCAATTGCCAAAGTTGTAATAGCAATAATTGCATGACCACACATGGTGCTATATCCTTCATTATGTAAAAACAAAATGCCAAAATCTCCTTCCTCATCGTTTGGTGGAAGTAATAAACAACCATACATATCAGCATGGCCACGAGGCTCGTGCATCAGAGTTTTTCGCAAGTGATCGTAGTTGTTTTTCACGTAATTTCTACATGCCAGAACGGTTCGACCTTTAATATCTGGAAAGCCGTCAACGATTACCCGTAAAGGCTCGCCTCCGGTGTGCATTTCTATGGTTTTAATACTTAGCCAACCCGAAGGAACCGTCCAATTTTTGTTTGATTGGATTCGAGAGAAGGTTTTGGGCATAGGATTAAGAGGAAAGTTTTAATTCTGCACATTGCCGTAAGCAATGAAATGCGGGTTTAGCAAATTTTCTTTATTATAAACCAAGGGCTTTTTGGTAGCTTCGCTAATGACGCTTCCGCCGGCCTCTTCTAAAATAATCTGGGCCGCTCCGGTGTCCCATTCCATAGTCGGAGCTAATCGGGGATATACATGCGCCTCTCCTTTTGCTAAAATTAAAAATTTTAGAGAACTGCCTCTGGAAACTCTGCGGGGCTGATTTAGTTGTGCTATAAAATTAGCAGTTCCCTCATTCAGATGAGAACGAGAGCAAACTACACCTAAGCCTGCATCTGCTAGTTGGAACTTGGGGGCTGTTAGTTGGGCCGTTTTTCCATTGGACATCATATAGGCTCCCTGGTCTTCAATTCCCCAATACATTTCTTTAGTGCAAGGAATGTACACTACTCCCAAAATAATTTTTCCATGATACAAGAGAGCAATGTTTACAGTAAAATCTCCATTACGCTTGATAAATTCTTTGGTGCCATCCAATGGATCCACTAACCAAGCATGTTCGAAATATTTTCTTTTTGAATAAGCGATTTCCTTGTTTTCTTCAGAAATAATAGGAATTTCGGGGCTTAACTTTAATAAGCCCTCACAAATGATCTGGTTTGATTTTTTATCGGCAATGGTCAGCGGACTTTTATCGCTTTTATGGATGACTCTAAAATTTTCTCCTTCGTTATAAATTTGGAGAATTGCCGCTCCTGCATCGGCGGCGATTTTTTTTACCTCCTCGCAAATGAAATTTAAATCAATCATTACTATTCTTTTTTGGTGCTAAAATCAATTGCCTCTAAAATAATTTTACAAGCCTTTCTAATTTCTTTTTTCTTAATTATCAAAGGCGGCGCAATTCGGACAGATCGGTCATTAAACAAGAACCAGTCGGTTATCAAACCATTTTCCAGGCATCTTTTGCATACCTTTTCTACCATTTCAAAACTCTCTAGCTCAACGGCCATTAACAGTCCAGCATTCCTTATCTCCATAATTTTTGGGTGAACTAATAATCTTTTAAATAGATCAGCCTTCTTTTTTACTCTTTTTACCAATTTCTGTTTCTTTAATAAGGTCTGTAAAGTGGCCAGTGCAGCAGCACAATTTACCGGATGCCCGCCAAAAGTAGTGATGTAGCCTAAGGAGGGGTTAAAAGATAACACGTTCATGATTTCTTTAGAGGCAATAAAGGCTCCAATGGGCATTCCCCCCCCTAGCCCTTTTGCCAGTAAAAGGACATCGGGTACCACCTTGTACTGCTCAAAAGAGAAAAGCGTACCCGTGCGGCCCATACCGGTCTGAATTTCATCAAAAACTAATAGCACACCTTTTTCGATACATCTTTTTCTCAATTTTTTTAAATAGTCATTTGTTGGGACTTGTACCCCTCTAGCTGCCTGTACGGTTTCAATAAAAACGCACGCCGTTTCTTCGGTTATTTTTTTTAAGCAATTTTCACAATTGAACGTTATATGTCGGATAGCTGGTAGTAGGGGACGGTAGGCTTGGGTAAAAACCTTATCGCTCATCAAGGATGTTGCACCATGAGTACTTCCGTGATAGGCATTTTTTGCAGCGATGATTTCGGTTCGGCCAGTAAATCGCTTAGCAAGTTTCATTGCCCCTTCAACGGCTTCGCTGCCGGAATTGACAAAATAGACGCTATTCAGGGTTTCTGGTAGATTTTTTGCCAATAATTCGGCTAGTTGGACTTGTGGAGAAAGAATAGGCTCTCCATAAACTAAGGTGTGCAAATATAGATCCAATTGCTTTTTACAGGCTTTTATCACAGCGGGGTATCGATGCCCTAAGCAACTGACACCTATTCCGGCGATTAAATCCATGTAGGCTTTTCCGGTGGAATCGTATAAATACATTCCTTTTGATGAGGTGATTTCCAGCATCAAAGGGGATTCATTTGTTTGAGCTACATGTGCCAGGAATCGCTGTCGAAGGCTACTCATTTGTATCCGCTCTTGGTTTCTCTTCTATTTCCGGTGCTTCTTTTTCTTCTTCTTTCTTCTCCTCTTCTAAAGTAATCAAGGAACGATCATTTAAGAATCTAAACCATTTCACGACTTTTTTCATATCACCAACATAGACCCTTTCTCGGTCATAGTTTGGCAAAACGGCTGCAAAATAAGCTTTCAAGTCGTCATTGGGAGCTTTTTCATCAACTAATGGCGTATCGTTTAATTTGGAAAGCATGGATTTAAAAACGGTTGCCAATTCTACCGGATCGCCATCTTCTACATAAATGGTAATGGACTCCAAGGGTGTAAATTGATGCCTCCTGGAAGGAGCAAAACGCTTTTTGCCCGTGTCCAAGTTTTCAATAATTAGACCATTTGAACGATTCGCTGCTACTTTATGAATGCCTGCTATACCGGCAACCACTACCAATTTTTCTAAACTCATTAGTATCAATATTCAATTTAGTAAAAAACGATTTTTTTGCGTTAAAAAATCAAATAAAACGGCTGCAAAATTAGCTAAAACTTTCACAAGTTTACGGACAGACTAACAGGTATTAAGTCAATGAGAGAAGATTTTGTCTAGGTTTTTTCAATAGTAGGCATTTTACATTTCTCTTCGGGTTTTTTCCCACATACGGAACATTCGCCAATTTGGTTTTTCAACATTGGATTATTAGTAGCACAGGTTCCTCTAAACTCCTTACCAGTGACAATGTGGCGAATGTTAATCAATATAAATGAAATTCCGAAGACACCAAAAATAATGGCTAAAATATATAAAAACTCCATAGTAGTAATTTTAAATGAGCTATTTCCTCATAGAACGCATTTCCAATTAAATCAGTTTAAATTTGCAAGCAGCTACAAAGATACGGACTTGTAGTGCCTAAATTTCTTAATTTACAAAGTATTGAAGCTTTTGCCAAACGATTTTTACCTAAAAAATAACTCAATGCAAGAAAAACTGGATGCTTTTCGGCGATTACTAACCTTAATGGATGAACTTAGAGCAAAATGCCCCTGGGATAGAAAGCAAACTTTTCAAAGCCTTCGCAACTTGACTATTGAAGAAACCTATGAATTGGCGGATGCTATACTGGAAGAAAATATGCAAGCGATTAAAGAAGAATTGGGGGATTTAATGCTCCATCTAGTTTTTTATGCAAAAATTGCGGATGAGAGGAAAGCATTTAGCATTGCAGATGCCATCAATGAGGTTTGTGACAAATTAGTAAAAAGACATCCACATATTTACGGAAATGTAAAGGCAGAAGATGAGGCAACTGTAAAAAAAAATTGGGAACAAATAAAAATGCAGGAAGGGAAAAAATCCGTCTTGCAGGGTGTTCCCAAATCATTACCAGCAATGGTAAAAGCCTACCGGATGCAGGAAAAAACAGCACAGGTTGGCTTTGAGTGGGAAAATGCAGCACAAGTATGGGAAAAAGTAGAGGAAGAAATTCGGGAATTAAAAGAAATTTTGAATAAAGAAACCGACCAGTTGAGGCGGGAAGAGGAATTCGGTGACGTTCTTTTTTCACTGATTAACTATGCGCGTTTTCAGAATATTGAACCCGAAACTGCGCTGGAACGGATCAATCAAAAATTTAAAAAACGCTTTGAATATATTGAAGCCCATGCTCCAAAAAATCTAGAGGAGATGTCTTTATCAGAAATGGACGAACTTTGGGAAGAGTCCAAAAAGCAGCATTTTGGATAGCCACTTGCTTTTTCTTTCCATAGGAACTATTTTTGCCAAATCAACATTATTTTAATATGCGCTCATTTTTAAACCAGATTATTGGCATTATTATCATCCGGGGTTGTTGTTTCAATCTGTGATAATGCTAGAGATTTGGAATAAAAAAGCGTTGGCAGATTGATTTTGCCAACGCTTTTTTATTTTGGTTTGGGTATCTTTGCGCCCTCAAATTGATTGAATATGTATAAAACAGAAAAATTTCTTAATCTGCCGGTGATTGATAAAGAAATACTTGCCTTTTGGGAAGCAGAAAATGTTTTTGAAAAAAGTATTGAGCAACGTCCCCTTGACAATAGCTTTGTTTTTTATGAAGGACCTCCCTCTGCAAATGGAAAGCCGGGCATTCACCACGTCATGGCGCGGACGATCAAAGATATTTTTTGCCGCTTTCAGACAATGAAAGGCAAGCGGGTGGAGCGAAAAGGCGGTTGGGATACACATGGCCTACCCATTGAACTGGCGGTAGAAAAAGAATTGGGTATCACTAAAGAAGACATCGGGAAAAAGATTTCGGTAGATGAATACAATGCTCGATGTAAGGAAACAGTCATGCGCTATAAAGATTTATGGGATGACTTGACGGTAAAAATGGGAATGTGGCTGGATTTGGACAATCCTTATGTCACCTATGAAAACGAATATATCGAGTCGGTTTGGTGGCTATTGGCACAATTGTACAAAAAGGGTTTGATGTATAAGGGGTATACCATTCAGCCCTACTCACCGGCAGCAGGGACGGGTTTGAGCACGCATGAGTTGAATATGCCTGGAGCTTATAAAAATGTGAGAGATACCTCAGCCGTGGCGATGTTTAAAGTGAAAAAGAACGAGGCGGCGGCTTTTCTTTTTGGTCATGAAGAGGAAGATGTAAGAATCCTTGCCTGGACAACTACACCCTGGACGTTGCCCTCTAATACTGCTTTGACAGTTGGTCCGAAAATCAAATATGTAAAGATTAAAACTAAAAACGCTTATACGGGCTTACCTGTAAGCGTGGTCTTAGCAAAAGACTTGATTCCCAAGTGGTTTGAGGGCAAAAAACAACAGGTGGTTTTAGAGAAAAGCGAGCCATTTTTGGGACGACAATTGGAGGGTGTCCGCTACGAACAATTATTGCCTTTCGGCAATGAAATTGAGCCATTAAATGGGAAAACGGATGCCTTTCGAGTAATTTTGGGTGATTTTGTTACTACTGAAGATGGGACGGGAATCGTACATACTGCTCCTTCTTTTGGTGCAGATGACCGCCGCGCGGGAATTGCCAATGGCATTGGCACCCTAACGTTAGTTGATACGCAGGGAAAATTCAAAAACTCAATTGGTCCTTTCTCCAATCGCTATGTAAAAAATTATAAGAATGAACCGGCTTATGTGGATGTAAATGTGGATATAGCGGTGTATTTAAAGCAGCATAATAAAGCTTTTAATATCGCTAAATATGAGCATAATTATCCACATTGTTGGCGGACGGATAAGCCAGTTCTTTATTATCCGTTGGATAGCTGGTTTATTAAAACTTCTGCCGTCAAAGAGCGAATGGTAGAGTTAAATAAAACCATTAATTGGAAGCCGGCCTCTACCGGAACGGGCCGTTTTGGAAAATGGTTGGAAAATTTACAAGACTGGAATTTATCTCGTTCCAGATATTGGGGAGTGCCTTTGCCAATCTGGCGAACAGCAGATGGCTCCGCTGAAAAGTGCATTGATTCCATAGCAGAATTGCAGCGAGAAATTGATAAAGCCAATGCCATTTTGGGCAAAAACCAAAAAGTACCCAAAGATCTGCACCGACCCTATATTGACGAAATTATTCTGGTAAGCGATACAGGCGAGCCGATGAAACGAGAATTGGACTTAATAGACGTCTGGTTTGATAGCGGCTCTATGCCCTATGCCCAATGGCATTATCCTTTTGAAAATCGAGAAAAGTGGGAAAGAAATTATCCCGCCAATTTTATCGCGGAAGGCGTGGACCAGACTAGGGGTTGGTTTTATACTTTACATGCTATTGGCGTAATGGTTTTTGATAGTGTTGCCTTCAAAAATGTAGTGTCTAATGGTCTGGTATTGGATAAGAATGGTGTAAAAATGTCCAAGCGACTAGGCAATGCCATTGATCCTTTTGAGGCTTTGGCAGAATATGGGGCAGATGCCAATCGCTGGTATATGATTTCCAATTCCCAGCCTTGGGATAATTTAAAGTATGATCTGGATGGAGTTATAGAAATGCGAAATAAATTTTTTGGAACGCTTTTCAACACCTATAAATTTTTTGCGGGCTATGCCAATATTGATAGTTTTAAATATAAAGAAAAAAATGTGCCTTTAGAAGAACGACCGGAAATTGACCGCTGGATTTTATCTTTGCTCAATTCGGTGATAAAAGAAGTAAGTACTGACTACGCTAATTATGAGCCAACGGCTGCTGCGAGAAAAGTGCAAACTTTTGTGATGGATCATCTGAGCAATTGGTATGTGCGCCTCTGTCGCCGCCGTTTTTGGAAAGGAAATTATACTCAAGATAAAATTGCTGCTTACCAAACCCTATATACTTGTATGGAGGCAGTAGCAAAGATGATGGCTCCGATTGCGCCATTTTTTGCGGACTGGTTGTACAAAAACCTGAATGAAGTAAGTAAGCAAGAGCCATATATCTCTGTACATTTGGCTAGTTTTCCGCGAGTGAACCATGCAGCAGTTGATAAAAATTTGGAACAGCGAATGGATTATGCCCAACGGATTTCTTCTTTGATATTATCGTTAAGAAAAAAAGAAAAAATTCGTGTAAGACAACCCTTGCAAAAAATAATGCTTCCCGTTTTGGATGAAGAATTTATCGCGCAGGTAGATGGCGTAAAAGACTTGATTTTAGCGGAAGTAAATGTAAAGGAAATTAAATATGTGCGGGATACTTCAGGCATTGTTACTAAAAAAATCAAGCCCAATTTTAAAACACTAGGCCGAAGATTAGGCAAACACATGAAAGCTGCTGTAGAAATTATTAGCACTTTTGACCAAAAGCAAATTGCGGATATTGAAAAAAACAATACTTATCAATTGACAATTAATGGAACAACCTACGATTTGACTTTAGAAGATTTTGATATTTCGGCAGAAGACATTCCGGGTTGGTTGGTGACCAATGACGGCGACCTAACTGTGGCATTGGACATCAATTTGACAGATGCCCTAAAAGCAGAAGGCATCGCCAGAGAACTGGTCAATCGCATCCAAAATGTCAGAAAAACAAAGGATTTTAATGTGACTGACAGAATTATTGTATCTTTAGAGAAACATGAACTGGTGATAGCCGCTGTAGAATCTTTCGGAGATTATATCAAAAATGAAGTCCTGGCAAATGAATTAAGTCTAAAAGAATCTGTAAATTCACCAGAGGTAATTGAGATAGAAGGCGTGGATTTAGGTATCGAGATCGCATTAAATTAATAAAAAACTACACTACTTAGATGAGCCAATTCGTCGTATCCGCTAGAAAGTATCGTCCGCAACGATTCGATGAGATAGTTGGGCAGGACCATGTTTCTAAAACTTTGAAGAATGCGCTGCAAAACGACCAGCTGGCTCATGCTTTTCTGTTTTGCGGACCTCGTGGAGTTGGAAAGACTACTTGTGCCAGAATATTGGCAAAAGTACTGAACTGCGAGAACCAAACCGATGACTGCGAGGCTTGCAATGAATGTAATTCCTGTAAAGCCCTTAACGAAAATGCTTCTTTTAATATCAATGAACTGGATGCAGCCTCTAACAACAGTGTTGAGCATATTCGAGCATTGATTGAGCAGGTGCGTTTTCAGCCTCAAAAAGGACAGTATAAAATCTTTATCATTGATGAGGTGCACATGCTTTCTACCCAAGCCTTTAATGCCTTTTTAAAAACACTAGAAGAACCACCCCCCTATGCAATTTTTATTCTGGCAACTACCGAAAAACATAAGATCATTCCCACCATTTTATCCCGATGTCAGATATTCGATTTCAAGCGAATTCGGGTTCCCAAAATGGTCGAACATTTGGAAAGTATATGTAAGCAAGAAGGCATTAAAGCCGATAAGGACGCTTTGCATACCATCGCCCAAAAAGCGGACGGCGCTCTTAGAGACGCTTTGTCTATATTTGATAGAATGGTCAGTTTCGCTAAGGGGAAGATTGATTATGCCGGCGTTATTGAAAATCTAAATGTGCTGGACTACGATTATTATTTTCGGATTGTTGATGCAATGCTGACAGAAGATACTTCCAGTGTGTTATTGATCTTTGATAAGATTTTCAAAAAAGGATTTGATCCAGACATTTTCATCAATGGTTTGGCAGCACATTTAAGAAACTTGTTGGTGTGCAAGGATGCCCAGACCCTTCAATTGTTAGAAACCACCAATTCTTTAAAAGCGCGTTATCAAGAACAAGCCCACCTTGCTCCCAATAGTTTTATTTTAACTGCTTTAAATATTGCAGCAGATTGTGATGTTCATTATAAAATGGCTCGGCATAAGCGCCTACATGTAGAGATGGCAATTATTAAAATGACTTATATTGGCCGGGCAGTTGAAGTTGCTAAACCACTGGCTCCCGCTCCTGCCATGGAAAAAAAAACGCCTGATTTAAAGGGTGAGAATTCCTCCTTTTCTACTAAACTTGAAACAAATATTCCGCCAACGAGTCACTCTATTACTTCCCCAAAACCGGAGCCTATTACGGCTTCTAAACCATCTGTTGTAGCGGAACCTCCCGCTTCCCAACTAAGTAAAATCGCTAATAACCAAGAGGCTGAGAATTTGATAGATTCAAAAAAAAGAACTGAGCCAATTATCAAAACAGAAACAACAAAAACGCCAGAAAGAAAAACAATAAACAATACCCAAACTGAAGAACTAGAGTCGATTGTGGAGGCTACGATCCAAAATGGTTCGTTGAAGCGTAAAGGCAGCAAATTTGACCCACCTTCTTTTACCTCAATTGAATTGGATGAGGATCCGCAGCAGTTAGAAGTGCGGGCGGAAATAAAGCTGGAACAAAAAATGCTAGAAGAAGCTTGGAACGCTTTTACCAAGCGGATAGAATTAAAAAGTGTCAAACAATCTTTTGAAAAGGCAATACTAAAGGTAAAAAACGAGCATAGCATTAGAGTAGAAGTTGGGTCGCAAATGGCCAAGGAGTTGATTCAACAGGAAAAAGCTTTGATGCCGTTTTTGCGGGAGCAATTTCCAATCCCTGATTTAGCTCTGGAAATTGCAGTGGATACTCAAAGGGCAAAAAGTTTGGTTATTACTAAAAGAATACTTTCTACAAAAGAAAAATATGAATTGATGCGAGCAAAGAATCCTTTGGTGGATGAGTTGCGAACGCGTTTGGATTTAAAGATTGACAATCAATAAGGCATTTAATCTTGCACAATGATAAAATTATTAGTAACAGGACTCCTTATTTATTTTGCCTATAAATTAATGTTCCGCCCCTCCTTGAGTCAGGGAAATCGAGAAAAGCCACAACAAGAAGGGGATATTGAAATTCACCATCCTGGCAAAAACCCCATAGAAGATAGAGGAGAATTCATTGATTATGAAGAAGTAGAATAAGAAAAAACGGTAACCTAATCCAAAGCGAAAAAAGGCATTTCTCCCTATGCCAATTTATCATTCTTCTCTTTCCTAATTTATTAGCATTTTGAAGACAGCAGATCCAGAAGGCAATCGCACCTTTTGAGAAAAATAAAAGTATAATCAAGCATTTTTATTAGGCTAATTCTTTGCATAATTTTTGTATGGTTAAAATTTACCGATCCAACATTCATTGCCAATTGGATTTTTCTATTTTTGCATCTCAATAATTGAAGGCTCACATGACAAAATATTTATTTGCTTGCTTATTTTTACTGTTCGCTTTGGTTGTTCATGGACAATCTTCCAGTATTAGAAGCTTGGAAGCACAATTGAAAAAATCGAGTTCTTCAGAAGAAAAAATGGAACTCTACTATGAGTTAGGTGCTGCCTATCTTAGGTCTAATGGAAAAAAAGCGGAAGAATATGCATATAAAGCAGCATTGGCAGCAAGAGAGCAAGGAAATAATGCCCTAGCAGCACAAGCCTACTTTATCAATGCACAGGCCAAATTAAAAAACAGAGATCGCAAAGGAGCCCTAGCCAGGTTTAAATTAAGCTTTCAATACGCAGAGAGCGCCAAGGATATTGCTTTAATGTTAAAAGCATTGGAAGAGTTAGTGGACTTAGCTAAACGAAATAGGGATTACAAAATGGCTTATGAGCATACCAAAGATGCGCTGGATATACTTAATAAGGGCAATTTTTCTTCTTCTTCAAGAATTGCTCGCCGCCCTTCTTTAGGTAGCTCAAATGCTAAAATTGCTAAAGAAAATCAAGCATTAGAAGTGGAAAAAAGAAAGCTCCAACTAGAAATTGCCCGTCTTCGAAACGAAAAAAATATCCTCTACACAGATAAGTCTTCCTTGGCTAAAAAGCAGCAACAGTTGGAAGCGGAAAAGTCTCTGATAGAAGCGGAAAAGAAGGAGATAGAAGTAGAATTAACCAAGCAGGAAGCCCAAATTGACCGAATGTCAGAAAAACAATTAAGGGCAGAGGCAAAACTAATGAAGCAAGACAAAATATTGCAAGACCTGGAGATAGAAAAGACCCGACAACAGATAAAACTCCAGGACCAGGAATTGGCCTTATCCAAATCCAGGTTGAATTATGCCATTCTTTTGTCGGCTTTATTGATAGGGGGGTTGTTGACTTTGTTTTTCTTCTCAAGGTATCGTTCTAATCTAAAAGCTAAACGGACTTTGGTAGAAAAAAATAAAATTATTGAAGAAGAGAGAGAACGTTCGGATGACTTATTAAAAAATATATTGCCTGCCAATATCGCCGAAGAATTAAAAGAAGTGGGAACGGCAAAAGCCCGTAAATATGAAAATGCAACCGTGATGTTCTCTGATTTTAAAAACTTTACCCAGATTTCAGAACAATTGAGTCCGGAAGCATTAGTAAAAGAGCTGGATAACTGCTTTAGGGGCTTCGATTTCATTATTTCTCAATATAAATTGGAAAAAATAAAAACCATTGGCGATGCCTATATGGTAGCATGCGGACTAACAGACCGAAGACAAATGCCACTAAACATTATCAAAGCTGCTTTGGAAATGCAGGAATTTTTAGAAGATTTGAAGCAAACTAATATAAAAAAAGGGAAGCCTTATTTTGAAGCAAGGATTGGTATCCACAGCGGTCCAGTTGTAGCAGGAGTAGTTGGCATCAACAAATTCGCCTATGATATCTGGGGAGATACCGTTAATATTGCAGCTAGAATGGAATCCAATTGTGAAGTAGGAAGAATTAATATCTCTGAGGCGACCTATGGCTTGGTTAAATACAATTTTGATTGCCAATATCGGGGAAAAATTCAAGCTAAAAACAAAGGGCATATTGATATGTATTACGTGAATGAAGAGGCTTGCAAAAATAATGGCATACCCGCCTGAAAAGTGACTTAAATAGGGATTGATGTCTAAAAAATGAAAGAATTTGTGTTTATTTACAAGCACAATTTTATTTTCAATAATTTTCATCAACTGTTAACAAAATCAAATACCATCATGGGATTATTTTCTTTTTTAAAGAATGCGGGATCTAAAATTTTTAATTCCGCAACCAAAACTACACGAAATGTTAGCGAAGCGGAAGCAAGGCGGGCAGAAGAAATTGCCAAAAAGCAAAAAATTATTGTATTAAAAGGAGTAGTCAATAGTTTGAACCTTCCCGTTGAAGATTTGGACATCAATTATCACGAAGATACCGTCACTGTTTATGGAAGAACCAAAACACAGGCAGACAAAGAAAAAATTGTCCTAGCGTTGGGCAATGTGGCAGGCGTAGCTGCCGTTGACGACCGAATGATCGTAGATAATCCCGAACCAGAAGCGGTTTTTTACGAAGTGAAAAGGGGCGATTCGCTGTCAAAAATTGCCAAAGCGCATTATGGCAATGCCATGAAATACCCCGTAATTTTTGAAGCCAACAAACCTATGCTAAAAGACCCGGATAAAATTTATCCTGGACAGGTGCTTAGAATCCCCGCACTTGATTAATAATTTATCAGAGTATTCGTTTAGCCTGAACTTCTCTCAGGCTAAACGAATTACTCCAGCCCAATTGCTCATCTCTCATTCCAATTCCGCGATCTTTTCCTTTAGCCAGTTTAGATTAATAATACCTTGTGTAGCAGCAATTTCTGCTTTTAATTTTTCTATCGTTTTAGTATCTCCGGGGATAATCTTAGTGAGCTTTTTGGTGAACTTGATGAGGTTGAGGTAGCGTTTTTTTCGATCTTGGGGGATTTTTTTATTTCTATTGAGATAGACTCGGAAGCTTTCAAATAAGGAGTAAAGCGGTTCGATTTCATCGGTCTCGTAATAGACAATAATTAACATAACTTTTGAGTCTAAATTATAGGCTAAATCCTCATATTCCACTTGATGTAAAAGTCTAATTACTTTATCATATTTTTTTTGACGAAAATAAAGTTGAGCAGAGTTATATGTAATGGCGTTTTCTCTAAAGGTTTCTGGCAAGTATTGATTATAGTCAGCAATAAATTTTTCCGTCCAATTGTATTCGCCAAGCCTTAAGCTGCCTAGAACAATATTTTTAAAGTGCCAGGGAGCCAGTTCTCCTTTATCAAATATTATCTCTTTTTCTAATAAGTCATTATATAAAAGAAAATATTCCCTCAAAAATTTTTCTTTTCCTCTATTTAGTTTTCTAACACAATAGTTTAGTGCATAAGTATATATTTGACTAGCTTCCTCTTGTGGAAATTCTAAACCATGCTCTGAAAGTAATGATTTTAGATTGAAATAATGAGCCTCTTCTTCGGGTTCTATATAAGAAAGACATATTTGATAATAGACAGCCACAGGAGGAATATCAAGGTATGAATCGCTCTCCTTAACGTGGGTAATAATTTCATTGATAAATGTCATATTATACATCAATGCTGCCTCTCTCTGTCTGCTTAACATGGTGCAATACAGCCTAAGCTTTTCTCCTAAAAAAAAGCAGTCTAAGTTTTTTGCTATTATATCTTCATTGCCTTTTGCAGATCTTTTTATATCTAGTTGGGTGAGTTCATAATAGTTTTTCTCGATCTGATATTGATAAAAGTAAAAGCTAGCAGGTCGATATAGTTGTTGGTCAGACAATCTCCGCGCAGTTTTCATAGTACTATTATACAATTTTTCCAGCTTTTTGCCCCCTACTGCCTCTATTAAATGACTGGCTTGGTAAATAGGATTATCCTCATACACCTGTTGGGCTAAAAACTGCTCTACCAATTTTAACAATTCCGAATTTAGTTTCCGAAACCGAACATCATCGTATTTTTTTGCATTATATATCTTTTTCCATATAACTTCTTTTGCTAGTTCTTTTTGTTTTTTGGAAAAAATATGCTTTATAAAAATTTCAAATAGTTGCACAATGGCATCATTTGAATTAAAATAGGGTGATTGCAAAAATTTTCGCAAGCGATTGACCTCGTATTTATTAAAACTTTGGAGTATGGTATAGGTTTTGTTGTTCATAATAATGTGGTAACGGAGTGACTTGGTGACTAAGTGGTTAGCGGCTGGCTTGGCCAATATGTACTTTGAGTTTATACGTTTGAATGGCTACATTTTTTCTCTGCTTGAGTAACCTAGCTTTTGTCTTTTCGTTTGACCTATTAAACAATGTATGCAAATTTTGATAGGACGGATTGGCAATCCGTTTTACGACTAGTATGAGCGAATCGCTTTTTAAACGTAAAATATTGTCATAAAGGGAAAAAAGTTTTCTCAAAAGGACAATTTTAAGAAGAAATTTATTTTTTTTTAATAAGAATATTGTATATTGCAATTCTGATTTTTAGTAGTGCATTTTTCATACAGACCAAAATTTGCATTACACCACTAAAGTCACAAGACCATTGAAATTGAAATATCAAGAAAATAATTAATTGAGTAGTTAATTATTTAATTAATAACTTCTACGACGCCATGGATATATCTTTACAAAAATTTAAACACCTTTTTCTCCTGCTGATTTTGTTGGGGACTTCTTTTTGGAGTCAGGCGCAGATTGGAGTAACGGAGCATAAAACGGTGTTTATGAATGAGCCTTTTAAAGTTTGGGCTCAAGATGTCAGCGGATTTGGCATCACTATTAAATCTAATCCTGCCCACGGTGAAATAATCGAATACCTTTCAGGGGTGAATGGCATTGATACCCTGGTTTACTTACCTAATATAGATTTTGTTGGTGTTGATGAGATCATGATTGAGCATCTCACAGGTTATCCACCTTATGCGGGTGTTGCAATGATCCATACTACCTTTAAATTGACCATTGTTCCTTCCTTAGTAGAAGTGCAGCATGACTATGCGATTACAAGTGCAGGAAAACCTTTGACCTTAAAAGTTATTGATAATGATACCACTTCTCATGAGCCTTTAAGTTTGGACCCGATATTCCCAGTTGTTAATCACGGAGTGGTTGAAAAGGCGGTAGAAGCGGGCTTTGCGAAGTTTACGCCAGAGCCCGGATATACAGGTTTAGCAGATTTTAATTATATCGTTTGTGATTCCAAACAGACCTGTAAAACGGGTTCTGTTACAATTCATGTAAATCCCGAAGGAGCGACTTTTAATGATGCTATTCACCTGGCTACTGGAGAAAATACGGATAAAACGGTCCCTATGCCCTTCCACGTACTTCGGGTAGAACCCTCTACCAATGTACGGGTTGAAAATTCTCGGTATGCTATTGTCTATAAACCAGCTATTGGTTTTACCGGAACAGAAACCTTTACGGTTTTTGGGGAAAATGGTAATCAGCGGGAAGTAATAATGGATGTTATTGAACGTCCAATCAATGCTACGAGTTTGGCAAACGATGATATTGCTTATGCCGCGTTGGGAGAAAGTATTACGATTGATGTATTGGCAAACGATGGCATAGAAGGTACGGCTAGAGCGATTGATTTTTATTCTCCACGAGGGGGAGAAATTGTCAACCAACTTGGAGGTAGCATTACTTTTGTTCCTGATGAAGGCTTTAGTGGGGTGGCGAGGATTTTATACCGGCTATTTGATTCGGATTATAATGAGCATAAGGCTTATGTTTATATCGTTTATGATAGAAATAATTTTGGCCCTAATGTTCGGGATCACGAATATGTATTTCAGGTTAATCCGGGTAAAAGCAAATTAATCGAATATAATGCGCCAATAGATGGCTATCGTTTATTGCCAAGCGAAGGCTTTCCGATTGTGGGTACTTTGGAGGCTTATGCCAATCAAACGGTCAATGTGAATGGGCAAGATGTGGCTGTAAAAGGAGCGGTATTATACCGAGCGCCGGAAGAAGCGGGGGTGACGGACCAGTTTGAGGTGTCTTACTGTCCTCCAGGTGTTGAATTAGGCGATTGTCAAAAAATCAAAATTAAAATAGAGGTTGTCAATACACCAATAGCAGATTGTGTGACCGATTGTGTTTATCCAGGGGATTTAAATGCGGATGGTATTGTCAATAGTGTGGACTTATTGCCGTTGGGTTTATATGCAGGTAAAAAAGGACCTGCTAGAGCAGATCAATCTACTACTTTTACGCCACATCCGGCGAATAACTGGAGCAGGGTTTATCAAGAGGAAGGAACGATTAATATAAAACATTACGATGCCAATGGAGACGGTGTGGTTACCGAAGCAGATGCCGATGCCATTAGAAACAATTATGGAAAAGTTAATCAGTTAATTCCTAATAGCTTGCCTGCCTTATCTAAAGGAATCTCTATTACACCTAAAAGGGTCGTACCCAATCCTGAAGAGATTCCTGTGGGCGGAGTCATTCCTGCAGGTACGAGAGTAGAAGTTGATATTGTCGTAGGAGAAGCAGTTGCACAAGAATTGGATTTATATGGTTTTACCTTTCCATTTAAGTTATCCGGTAAATCACTGATTGATCCTGGAAGTTTTAGTATTGAATTTAAAGAAGGAGGTTGGGCGGCCTTAAATGCCCCTACTTTAAGTCTAGCACAAGATATTGCCAATAGCAATGCAGATGAATATAAATTTGATTTGGCTTTTACGCGGACGAGCGGGATTGCAGTCAGTGGAAATGGACCTGTTGCTACGGTAGGCTTTGTAGTGATTGAAAATCTTGAAGGAGTCAAACTCCCCGATGAAAAAGTGACTTTGGATTTGGAAGTTGGCAGTGGCTATGCCATAGATGGCAAAGGACAATACTATACCTACGAAGGCAGCGAAGCATCTATTTCCTTCTCTTTTGAACAGAAAGAAGAGGAGGATTTAGTATCAGCACAATTAGAGGCCTATCCCAATCCAGCAGGAGAGCGATTGAATATTAACTTAAATAGTTTTAATTATACAATTAATACGATTTCTATTATTAATATTACTGGACAGGAGGTGTATCGAATATCCTCCTTGGATACCAAATATTTCCCTGTACCAGTACATCAACTGCCAGAAGGCTTGTATATCGCGAATGTACAGACAGACGGAGGTGTGTTAAGCAAGAAATTTGAGGTGCTGCGGCAGTAAACAATACTGGATATATTCATGGTCTTGATAAATCCGGGCTACATCAATGCAGTATGTAAGCCCGAATTTTTTTTTTATGAGTGCATTTTTTAGTAGTGTACGAGTAAAGTATGATGAGTTAAAAATCACACCATAACGGGAAGTTACGGCGTGAAAAGATATGCTATCACAGGGTAACTTCCTCTTACCCCGTGATTTTAGATCTTTTATCAACTACCTCGACATCACATTTTTTTACACATACTCTTAGCTTGACTTTAGCCATTTAAGCAGCTCTGGTAGCCATAAAAAATAAATGGTCAAGCCAATGTTGATTTAATTTATGAATGTCAGGTTTATCCCTAGACATTGAAAAATAATTATTTCGCCAAATTAGCAATCTAACAGAGGCGATAGCATCCGAAAAAGTCGGATGTGATTTTTGATACCATGCTGTCGTTTTTACTACTAATAAATTTTGTTGGTGTAGCTTATCGGTCATAATGGTGATGATGCTAAATAACGCCATCAAAATTGGAGTTGTTCTAGCTATTGCTTTATCAGACCATTGTCTTTGAGTTTCTACTCCTAAATGAGTTCTGACTTCTTCAAAAGTGACTTGAACCGTCCATCTTCGGATAAAGAAGTTAATAATCTCAAGAATAGGTAAGTCTAATTTAGTACATAATAAGGCACTTGTTTTAATAACTCCATTAGGGTCCTTAATCAAACCCCATCGAATAGGTAAAGGCCTCATTCCTGAATGATACCAAATGGCAGTTCCTGTAGCAATTAATAATTCTACTTGTCCATGATTGTACCATTTAGGAATAGTCAGTTTTACCCATTGAGTGGTTGGGTCATCAGCTAGTTGTTCTAGATTTTTTAATCGCTGACCCTTTTTACGATTTCGTCCAGGACGCCCTTTAGGTCTTTGAGGAACAAAATCATAAAGTGCAGCATCTAGACGCAACCGAGTGATGACACAAACATGATTACGCACAGCTGCTAGTAGTTCAATGACCGCATAAGAAGAGTCTGCCACAATGATAATCAAGCGATTAGGCAACCAACGACTTAGTTGCAACATCATCTGGCGAGCCCAATCGGTTATTTTCTTATGCTGTTTGCCATTTTGCTCATTGTACCGTTCAGAAGGAGCCAGTACCGTCAGAAATGGTAATGCCCATACTCGGTTAGCCCAACTGATGGGTGTTAGAAGCATCATACTAATCCATCTTAGACCGCTACACTTGACAAAGTGACTTTTGGAAGATCGCACTGGGTCTCTATAAATGCCTTTTGTCTTTATTGCTTTTCCTCGTCTTCTTTCTATTGTTTCATCTATGCCAAAAATTAATGGCTCAGACGATAGGGAAAAATGTTTGACAAGTTGAAGTAATAAAATATGGGCTGATTTATAGCACGACCACTTGGCTCTACTTAGGACTCGATGGTATTTATGAAAACGTTTTTCGTTACTAAGTCCAACTGCTCTTAAGGCACTACAGACTGTACGACGACCGACTACTAAAATACTACCTAGTAGTAAAAATTTTGCATGTTCAAAGACCTTGTGGCTAAATATCGGAGCAAATACCGATATTTGCTGCAAGAATTCTTTTGGAAGAGTAAACATTTTTTATTGATTTTGGCGAATCAAATTTACTCATCTTTAAGAATTCTCTTTTTATTTTCAAATGGCTAAAGTCGAGCTTAGACTTAAGAATAATGCTGGAGAGGGGTATATGTCAAGAATGTTTTGGTAGTGGACATATATAACCCATTAAAAAATATACTGCCCGCCAAAGGTCAAAAAGAAGCTCAATAAGGAATTCGCATTGGCATTATTCGCATCTTTTTTAAATAATAAATTAATAGAGCGCGTATAGCGAGCATAAAAGCCCAGATGTGGGCTGGTATAAAAGCCAATCCCCGCCAGCCAGCTAAAATCATTTTCTCTAAAAAAAGGCCCCGCCTCTTCCAATTGTGTATTTTCAAAGCGGCTATTGAATAATCGGCCATAAGAAAGGCCTCCGTAAAAGTGTATCTTATAATAGTCTTCTTCCTCCTGATACCAATCTTTGAAATTATAAATGATGGGAACCTCCACATAGTCCAAATGAATTTTGCTTTGTGGAAAGCCTGAACTAGCGATCAGTTCTGTTTGACTGCCTCTTTGACTATATAATAACTCGATCACCAAATCGGACTTAGAGGTTAAAATGGTCAAGGCACGCAGACCAGCAGAGAGCCCCAGTTTATTAAAATTAGCAGAATCATCGCCGTTGATTTGGGCGGCGGTCAGCCCCAACGTAATGCCTGCTTTAAAGCGCTGGGTTTGGGCAAAAGCATTGCTTGAAAAAACTATTAAAAAAAGCAGGAAAAGGTAAAATGCACTTCGCTTCATTTATATAATTTCATATATTTGTTAATGTATTTTCCGATTATATCAAACTCTAAATTAACCTCGTCGCCGACTTTTATCTGTTTAAAAATGGTATTTTCATAAGTATACGGAATAATAGCGACAGAAAATCGATTGTCTATTGGTTCTACAACCGTCAAACTTACACCATTAATGCAAATGGAGCCTTTATCCACCAGTAGCCATTCGGGTTTCAAAGCATATTCAAAAGTAAAATGCCAACTGCCGTTTAATGGTTTTATAGCGATACATTGTCCCGTAGTATCCACATGCCCCTGTACAAAATGCCCATCCAAACGAGCGGATGCAGATATAGCTCTTTCGAGATTGACCAAAGTGCCTGCTGTCCAGTTTCCCAGACAAGTTCGATTTAAGGTTTCTGCTATTGCGGTGACGGTATGCATCCCCTCCGGAATTTTCTCTATCGTTAGGCAGACTCCATTGTGCGAAACGCTTTGGTCTACCTTTAACTCATTGGAAATCGGAGAGCGAAGGGTGAAATGAACGTTGCTGCCTTTCTTTTCTATTTTTTCTATTTTTCCAATTGCTTCTATTATTCCCGTAAACATGCTTTTGTTTTGTTAATATGAATGGGATCAAAAAGAGGCAAAGTTAAACATTTCATTATCTAATCTATATGGTTTTGGACAGTAGGTTTATGCCGATAGGAAATTGGGTGGAAGAGGACTAAATCTTTTTAGCCGAAAAATGAGTTGATCTATTAAAAATTGCGGGTAATACGTTTGGAAGCTTAAAAACTTAGTTGACCCACTAGGACTCGAACCTAGAATGGCTGGACCAAAACCAGCTGTGTTGCCAATTACACCATGGGTCAATAAAAAGAGGTTTCATTTTATAGTAGCGAAGTGATTGCAAATGTATAACATTTTTGGATTTTTGTAAAGACTTCCAATTAATATTTAATAAAAAAAGGGGAAATGTATTGTTTTAGTAGAAGTATATATTTTAAAAAAATCCAAAAAAGTCGTACCTTTGCGCCGCTAAAAACTATTCGTTCACCTCGTTGGCTGACAGTTAGGAATAAAAACTTGAAAATCAACTAAATGGAAGCTGACTACAAATAGCATTCTTTAAATGCCAAAAGACAAAAATTTAAAAAACTCTGCCGAAGAACAACCTTATGTAGCAGATGGGAAAGAAGACAATTATGAACCTTTGTCTTTTTACGAAGAGAGAAGCATGGGCATTTCCAATGGTTTTGATACTTTTCCAGATGATGATAAATTTTATTTTACTTACAGCGTTGACGGAAGAATTATCTTTATCAGTGAGGGATATGAAACGGCTGCTTCAAGAGATAACGGCGTAAAATCTGTTGAAAAAAACCTATCTATAAGAAAGCGTTATCAAGCAAAAACGCACCCTAATGGCAAGTTTTATTTTAACCTTCGAGCAGGAAATAACAAGGAAATAGCGACTAGTAGATGGTTTGATACAGAGGAAGAAAGAAACGCACTTATTAATCAAATGGTCATTGAAGAAGAGGCAACGGTGGAAATGCCTGAAGTTACTATTGAACCTTCTAAACCAATAGCAGAATCAGTGGAAGTTGATTCTGAAGAAGCAACATCAGTGACTTTAGAAACAGAGGAAAAAGCAATAGATCCTCCCGCCGAAACAGCCGAAGAACAAAAAGAAGAAGCTGTTGCTTCAACCATTTCTAAAACTGCTCACGATGACTTTGATTGGTCCCAAACCTCGAAACATGTTTTGGCCTATACAGAAGCAGAAACGCAAAAATACCTGGAACAATATGAATCTACTTTAAGCGCTGTGATTGAAGGAGAGATCGTAGGAGGAAAAGTATCTGAAATTCATGATGGAACTATTTTGCTAGACATTAATTTTAAGTCTGATGGCTTAATTTCTTTGTCAGAATTTAGAGATATACCTGACTTGAAGGTCGGAGATACAGTTGAAGTGTATGTAGAAAAACAGGAAGACGAAAGGGGGCAATTGGTGCTTTCGCGTCGCAAGGCAAAATTGCTTAGGTCTTGGGAGAGTATTAAGGATTCTTTCGAGAATGGCACGGTCATTAAAGGAGTAATTATCAGTAAGACGAAAGGAGGCTTAATTGCTAATTGTAGTGGACTCGAAACGTTCTTGCCCGGATCACAAATTGACATCAAGCCAATTATTGACTACGATTCCTATGTCGGGAAAACAATGGAATTCAAAGTAGTTAAAATCAATGAAACCATTAAAAATGCAGTAGTTTCTCATAAAGCACTGATTGAAAGCGATCTGGCAGAACAAAGAGAATCCATTATTAGTAGCCTGGAAAAAGGACAAGTATTGGAAGGCTTGGTGAAAAACATTACTGACTTTGGAGCTTTCCTTGATTTGGGAGGCGTTGATGGATTGTTATACATTACAGATATTTCTTGGGGAAGAATTAGACACCCAAGCGAAATCCTATCCCTAAACCAAAAAATCAATGTAGTAGTACTTGAATTTGATGAAAATAAAAAACGAATTTCTTTAGGACTTAAGCAATTGCAGCCTCATCCGTGGGAAGTTCTAGGAGAAGAAGTAAAAGAAGGGACTATCGTAAAAGGGCGCATTGTGAACATCGAAGACTATGGGGCATTTTTGGAGGTTCAACCAGGCGTTGAAGGATTAATTCACGTTTCGGAAGTTACTTGGAATAACCAACCGATTAATGCACGAGAATATTTTGAATTAGATCAAGAGTATGAAGCAAAAATTGTAACTATTGATAGAGATGATCGCAAGATGTCTTTGAGCATTAAACAGCTCTCGAAAGATCCTTGGAGCGATATTGAAGAAAAATATCCATTGGAGAGCCAACATACGGGTTTGGTGAAAAATCTGACACCGTATGGTGTTTTCATTGAACTAGAAGAAGGAATTGGAGGTATGGTACATATCTCTGATTTGTCTTGGACGAAACGATATTCGCACCCTTCTGAATTTACTAAGAAGGGGCAAAATATTGAAGTAGTTATTCTTGATATAGATAAGATTAATCGCAAACTATCATTAGGACATAAGCAAATTGAAGAAAACCCGTGGGATACTTTTGAAAACGTTTTCCCTGTTGGTTCTTACCATGAAGCAACTATTTTAAGAAGAGATGATCGAGGAGCTATTGTTCAACTTCCTTATGGTTTGGAGGCTTTTGCTCCGATCAAACATGTCAAGAAGGAAGATGGCTCGCTGGCAAATGTTGATGATATATTGACAGTGAAAGTAATCGAATTTAATAGAGATGATAAGCGAATTTTGGTTTCTCACCTTCGTTATCTGGATGATATTCGAAAAGAAGCAGATAATCAGGTGAAAAGTGAAAAAGTAAAAGAACGAGCTGCAACTGCCAAGGCAGTGAAGAAAGTACAAACAAAGGTAGAAAAATCTACTTTAGGAGACTTGGATATCTTCTCTGAATTGAAGGATCAGTTGAAGGAAAATGAATAGTGAAAAATTCTAACTTTAAGTCCCTAAGTCACAATATGGAGGCTTAGGGATTTTTTAGGCCTCCTCTTCCGCTTTCACTAATAATTGAAAGCCATTTCCATGAATATTTACAATCTCGATATTCGCGTCCTCTTTTAAATATTTTCTTAATTTGGTGACAAAAACATCCATACTTCTGGCAGTGAAATAATTGTCTTCTCCCCAAATTTTCGTCAATGCCTCTGAGCGCGGCAAAATATCATTCATGTACATACAAAACATCCTCAACAATTGGGCTTCCTTAGGAGAGAGTTTATCTTTTTCCTCTTTTCCACTATCCCTAAAAGTTAGAATTCGCAAGGGAAAATTAAAATGATATTTTCCAATTATAAATTCCTTTATTTCTTCTCGCGGATCCGCTTTTTGTTGGCTTCTTTTGAGGATTGCCTGTATTCGATACAACAACTCCTCCGAATTGAAAGGCTTAGTAATATAATCATCTGCTCCTATTTTAAAACCTTGTAAAACATCGTCTTTCATAGCTTTTGCTGTCAAGAAAATAATGGGCATTTCGCTATCATTCTCTCTAACCTCTTTTGCTAAAGTAAAACCATCTTTTCTGGGCATCATCACATCGAAAATGCACAAATCATAATTACCTTTTTTATAACTATCCCATCCAGCTATTCCGTCAGTTGCTAAAACTACATCATAGTCGTGCATTTCCAAATAAGAGCGCAATACATCTCCAAAATTTTGATCATCTTCTACCAGTAAAATTCGATTGTTAGTTGGCGTCATCGTACAAAATATTTTCTTAACAATTTTTTTATAAAAAAAATTAGGAGTAATTTCTTAACAAATAATCAATCCTTCAAGTTTACATGACCTGCTTTATTTGAAAAGGAAAAGTCAAAATAAAACTGCTCCCTTTTCCCAATTCGCTTTTGACATCAATCTGCCCTTTATGAGCCGTCATCATGGCTTTCACATAACTCAAGCCCAAGCCGAACCCCTTTACATCGTGTAAATTCCCTGTATGAACCCGATAAAACTTGTCAAAGATGTGCTTTCGGGCTTCTTTGCTTAATCCGATTCCATTATCCTTTACAATAACTTCAACTCCATTAGGTACATTGCGTGTATATACGGAAATTTTTGGATTTTCCAGCGAATACTTGTTAGCATTATCCAACAAATTGTGTATGATATTGGAAATATGCGTCAGGTCTCCTTCAATTTTATAAGAAGTTGCTTGCAAATCTGCGGTTACTTCGCCGCCTGCTTTTTCTGCTTGTAAATGGGAGTTGACAACTGCTTGTTCGATCACTTCATGCAAATCAACCATAGATAGCTTCAATTTAAAATCTTGCTTATCCAATAAAGCCATCTGCAGTACTTTCTCTACTTGTGCCAGCATTCGTTTATTTTCTTGCTTAATGATTCCGGCAAATCTTTTTACTTTTTCTTTCTGATTGACAATCATGGGGCTGGTAATAGAATCCGCTGCTAGGGAAATGGTCGCAATAGGCGTTTTGAACTCATGGGTCATATTATTCACAAAGTCTGTCTTCATTTCGGACAATTTCTTTTGAGCAAAAATCACCTTGACCGTATAAGTAAAACAAAATAGTACAATAGCAGTAAAGGCAAAGGCGGCAAACAGAGTTGGCCAAACCGAACTCCATACCACACTCGATTTATTGGGAAAATAAACGATCAATTCACCGGGAGACTTTATTTCATTTGTAAATAGCGAAACGCTGTATTTGGTTTGGTCTAGGTCGTTTTCTTCTTCTGGCATTTCTGTGACCTGACTAGTTTCTTCTTCCACAATAATGTAGCTTCCGTTTCGAATAACTGCCTGGTTTTTTAAACTAGAGTAGATTTCGTAGTCGTAATCAATTTCAATACCATGATTTTTCAGTTCTTTACTCAAAGATTCCTCTAAATACGCTGGATTGATTCGCTCTTGCAAAAATCTTGGCTTTCTCTCTTGTATGCTTCTATATTGTTGATAAACAGCGGCTTTTGTATTTGTGTCAGTAAACGGATCTTCATTTATGTTAAAACTGGTGACTTGTAAGCCCTTGGTTCCCAAAATACCTTTTTCTGTATTTACTAAATATTTGTCAGATAAACTTCCCAGTCCTTTCCCTTCAATCGTAGAAGTATTATTAGCCAATTCTTTTTCTTCCCATTCTTCCAGCCTTTGCGCAACTTGACTTAAAGCACTTTTGGCATTTTTATTAAACTGATCTTTATTAATTTGGATTGCTTCATTGATCCAATAAGCTTGCAGGAGAATAATTCCCAATAAAGCAGCACCCATTAAACCCACGATCGCCCAAATTACATTTTTCTTCATCCTGAAAATCAGTCTTTTGAATTGTTAAAATGACCTAAACTTAACTGAAAAAGCAGTTCAATTATTACAAAAATAGCCCTTGATTAGGCCTCCAAAAATACTTTAACAAGAATTTAACCTATGGCATTAAATTAGTAGTCTTTATCTTTGTTTGTTCTTAAGAGCAAGTATTTGCAAATTTAAAAGTTACAATATGAAATCAATAACATTAAAAGTTCACCAATTGGTAATGGGCTCTCTTTTGCTGCTTCTGAATTGTTTAGGCAGTCATTTGATGGCGCAGTCGCCCAGTTCAGAAATAGAGAAAGTGGAAATTACTATTAAAAAGACCGATAAAACGGGTAGGAAAACAGTTCAAAAAATTACAAAAAAAGGAAATAATCTGGATGATGAAGCGATAACCCAATTAATTCAAGATGCTTTGGCAGAAGAGGAGCAAAGAACCATTAAAGTGGATGTTGAAACGGGGGAAGAGGGAACCAAAATTATTAAGACGGAAGACGGAAATGTTTCAAAAGAAATAATCATTGATGCTGATGGAAAAATAAAAGGTATGGATAAGGAGGATGTATTTATTTTTAAAACGGAAGACGGAGAAGTAATCGAATTAAACGACAAAGCGACTAAGGACCACATAAAGATTTTTATTGATGATGAGAAAAAAGGAGATAAAATATGGATTGAAAAGGACGAGGGAGCACTTCATGAACACAAGGACGGGGATCAGGTTTTCTTTCTAAAAGAAGGAGATGGTGATAGGAAAATCATCAAAAAACGCCATAAAGTTATCAAAAAAGAGAAGAAGGAGGATATAGAAGCAAAACTGGAAAAAATGGGAATCAAACTTCCTGAACCCTCCAAGCCCGTTGCCAATTATGTCAATGCTGTGAGAACCGAAAATTTGATATTTATGGCTGGAAAAGGCCCTCGAAAAATGAATGGACAAAACATTACCGGCAAAGTGGGTAAAGACTTGAGCATCGAGGAAGGCTACCAAGCCGCCAGAATAACCGCTATCAACCAATTGGCAGCCTTAAAAGCAGAAATCGGAGACCTTAATCGGGTAAAAAGAATTATCAAAGTGACCGGAATGGTCAATGCTGCACCCGATTTCACCGACCATCCCCAGGTTATCAATGGTTTTTCTGACTTTATGGTAGAAGTCTTTGGTGATCGAGGAAAACATGCTAGAGCAGCAGTAGGTATGTCTTCTCTGCCTGGAGATATTGCAGTAGAAATTGAAATGGTGGTGGAAATAGAGTAAATAAAAGAAGACACTGTCATAGAACAGGAAAGCGGTATCAAGGTGCCTCGATACCGCTCTACCGGTTTGAGATGAGCCATCTCTATCTGATTACCTCTTCATCTTATAGGCATACAGTTCAGAATGGCCGCTGTTTTGATTCTTTAGTTTTTCAATTGTGGACTAAGAAAACATAGATTCTTTCCCAAATTTCTTTACTAATAGGTAGTAAAACATGGCTCTGTATTTGTTCGGATTGGATTGCCCTAACTGATTCCCAACTTCTTGAATAGCTTGATCTAAGGCAGGTCCGTCAGATAGTCCTAATTTCTTGATTAAGAAATTATTTTTTACTCGATCTACCTCGGCCTGGTCGCTCATAGATACTTTAGAAGAATCTTTGTTGTAAATAGCAGGACCGCAAGCCTTCGTGACAGCCTTTAATAAATCTGCGTCCGCAGTAACGCCCGCTTTGCTCTTCAATTCGCTCGTATAGAGGTCAAGGGCTTCTTGAAACTTACTCATTGTAAATTTATTTAGTTAAAAAATGATATAGCAGGATTTAGAACTGTAATGATAAGGAGTTCTTAGCATATTTTACAGCCCTGAATTGTTTTTTAAGAGAATTAAACAATAAAATTTCAAAAAAACATTAACAATGCTATTTTTTTAAACCCGGACTGCGTTCTAAAAATTCATGGTATAGCTGTATATGTCGGCTGTCCAATGGAATACTCCAACCCTCAATAAACAAATATTTAATTTGTGTTTTCGTTTCAAAAGGATCTCCATCGGCCACAAAAAGATTAGCAATTTTGCCCACTTCTAAAGATCCCAATTGGTCTGCTACGCCAAACAGTTCTGCTGGTACAATAGTAACTGCTTTTAAAGCTTCCTCTTTTCCCATGCCGTAGGCAGCGGCAAAACCCGCATTAAAGGGCAGGTTTCGCACGTTTTCCGAATCATTCGTCCTAAGAGCTACTTTTACACCAGCCTTTTGCATTAGTCCAGGATTGGCGTAAGGGCGGTCGTAGCGGTCAGAGGCCCTGGTTGGCGTACTCAACACCGGACCGACGATTACGGGGATTTTAGCGGCTGCCAGTTTATCGGCTACTCGCCAGCCCTCTCTTACGCCAGCGAAAATGGCTTTAACTTTTTTAGCTTGTACCCACCGGATGGCAGATTCGATGTCCTTTTCTCGATTCACCTGAATCAACGCAGGGATTTTGCCCCGCATGACAGGTAACATGGCTTCCATTTCGGGCTTATATTCCGGTTGATTCGCTGGATTATTTTGGGCAGCCGAGTCAATTTTGGCGTATAAGCTTGCCTGCTCCCAAATATCATTTAATTTTTTCAGTTGCTTGGTTTCTTCTTTCTTTCGATCTTCTTCCGAGCGACGGTCAAAACGCCCTCTTCCGGCAGAAGAAGGAAAGTTAATACAAACAGCTTTAAACCCTACGGACATTTGCTCAGGGGTATAGCCCACCAGGTTTATTAATGCTGCCGTGCCAGGAATAATGCCACCTGTGGGCGCAACAATTGCGCTTGTTACACCGCTTACTCTGGTTACGGGAATTGAAGTAGAGTTGGGATTTACAGCAGTCAATGCCTGCATATGGGGTTTAATGTCTCCTATTTCGTTATGGTCAACGGTTAGAGAAACTGCACTGACCTCTGCAAGTCCTAATTGGGTGCCTCCATCTATCATTCCTGGATAAATGTGCAACCCAGAGCAATCAATCGTTTGAGCATCGGAAGGGATGGATACATTTGTTCCCAATGCTGCGATTTTGCCGTTTTGTATGACTAAGCTTCCATTGGTAACCGTTCCATTTGTTATTGTTATGATGGTTGCATTGGTCAGGGCAAAAGTGCCTTTAGTCGCTTTTGCAACTTGTGCGCTTATTGATGAAAAATTCAGTAAGGTCAATAAAATTATTCCTATTTTTAGTATATTTTTCATGTATTTTTCTTTTTATTGTTTTAATGAAAATAAGCTAATTGCTCCTTACCCCGACTTAATTTTTGGACCTTTCTAAAAGTTGTTCTTCTACATCCTGCATGCAGCGATCCTGGTTTTCTTCTTCCATGAAAAAGACCGCTTCTGTTTTTTCAGGATCAATATCCAAACGCATATCATCCATATCATTATTAATATCGAAATAAACCTTGCCATCTACAATAGTCATTTGCGGAATAGCGTAGATAGATAGTGGATGCCCTTTAAAAATAGCAAGATCTCCATCTTTGCCCACTTCGATAGAACCCACTCTTTTTTCAATGCCTAACTGTTTGGCTGGATTGATTGTAATTAAGGATAATGCTTCCTCATCTGTTAATCCCCCATAACGTTGAGTTTTGGCTGCTTCATGGTATAGGTGCCGAATCAACTCCCCCGAATCGGAATTGATGGAAGTAACCACGCCATTCCGCAATAAAATGGCTGCATTATAAGCTGTGGAATAATAGACCTCAAATTTATAAGCCCACCAATCTGAAAATACGGATGCTCCTGCTCCAAAAGCTGCCAATTCGGGAGCTACTTTAAAACCTTCGTTGACATGTTGAAAAGTAATTTTATTTATGCCAAAATCTTTAAGAACATTCATCAACATCAAAATTTCGTCTGCCCGATAGGAATGGCAATGGATGATAATATCTCCTTTTAAAATGTCTGCCATCGTTTCTAGTCGGCGGTCATATTGTGGAGGCACAGCCTTCGAATTGGATCGTTTTTTTGCATTATATTGATCCCAGGCTTTCATGTATCGTTTGCCCTTGGCAAAGGCTTGGCGAATCACTTGCTCTACACCCATGCGGGTACGAGGTAGAATACCTCTGCCTTCTCCATGACTTCTCATGGGATTTTCGCCTAGTGCAAACTTAATGGTGCGAGGCGCATCGACCATTCTTAATGTTTCGGGATCAAAGGTGCCATATCGGTGTTTGATCGTTTCGCATTGTCCACCAATGGCATTTGCTGAACCATGCATGGCATGAGAAATTGTGACCCCTCCTGCCAGAGCTCGGTAAATCGAAATATCCAAGGGATCCAAGCCATCCCCAACAAAAACTTCTGCCGTTACTGGACTGGTTCCTTCATTGACCCCATCCAGTGCAATATGAGAATGCGCATCAATAATGCCTGGCATAACATACAAACCAGTTGCATCAATTTCTTTTGTATTATCCGAGGCAGACAAGTTTTGCCCAATTCTAGAAATTTTACCGTTGCGGATTAATACATCTGTATTTTGTAAGGTGCCATTGGTAACGGTTAAGACCGTCCCGTTTTTTATTAATACATTGCCTGTTGAGGATTGTGCTGTCAGAAAAATAGAAGCAGATAAGGCAATTATTGAGAAAATATATTTTTTCATTGTATAAAATAGGATTTGCTAAAATATTTGAAAAACATACAGGGCAAAATCGCCTAATTCTCTATTCAGGTATTTTATCAAAGATGACATCATAGGTTCCAAACTCTCCTACCCCTACCGTACCTTCCATCGTATCTTCATCAACAATTAAATCAAACTCCAATTTGACCGATTGACCTTCCAAATTAAAAATGGCAGTAAAGGAAAATTGATTCCCTGTTAGGCTTGCTTCACTGACTTCCTTTTCTCCTTCTGCCTGTTCGTTGGAGATTTTGCCAGAAATATCTCCGTCTTCTTCTTTTAACACTAAGGTACCTTCTGCCGATTCGCCAGGCACTTCGACTTTATAAGACCATTTTCCAGCAACTTTTGCGTTTGCATTTGGGTCGCCTTTTTTCTCTTTTGGAGGTTTATAATCAAAAACCTGTCCGTCAACCAATACAAACCGCACATTGGATTTTTCTTCAAAATAGGGCTTATCCGTTATTACAAGATTGGCTATTTTTCCAGTTTCAACGGTCCCCATTATACGAGAAAGCCCCAATTGTCGAGCGGGTACGGTCGTCAAAGCGGACAAAGCTGTTTCTTCTTTTAGACCGTGTTCGATCATTTTTCGCAAGTTTTCTCGAATATCCTTGCTTCTTGTATTTATACTGGTAAAACCAAAGGCAATGCCTTTGTCCTGGAAGGTTGCTGCCTGGGATAGATGTTGTTTCATAGAAGCCCGTTGGCGTTTTTTGAAAGCCATTTGCTCGGCACTTTCTTTTTCTGTTTTTTTCTTTTTGCCCTCTTTTTTCCTTTTGCTTTTATCTTTTGGTAAAGTAAGGCTAAGAAAAGCAGGAATGTTGTCGGATTTAATTTTATCGGTGACATACCAACCCTGTTTGACATCTACCAGTGCTAGAGGAAACTTTAATTCTTTTTGTAAGGAAAGGACTCGCTGTAAAGTTTTTACATCTGATGCTGTAAAATAGACGGTTTGTTGGTGCTCAATGACTGGATAGAATGCTTTTAAAACTCGATCATAATTGGGGCGAGCCATTCCCGCAGGATTAGTTGAATAATTTTTTTCATGCATTTTTGCCTGCTCTGCCCGCCTATACAATTCTCGGTATTTAGACAATACACCCATAATAGTTGCCGGATAAAAACCACCGGCTCCTTCAATTTGAGAAAAAAGTGAAACCTGATCGTTTAGGACCATGTCATCCACTTTATCGCCATTTAGCAAAATGATAGATCCTTTTCCAGGTAACATTTTTCCCCGGGGAACTACATGGGCCGCAGTATAGCCCAGTTTTCTCATATCCCCAATGGATTTATCTGTTGGTTTTAGCATATCCCTAACAAGTTGATGGGGCTGAATGCCTGCTTGCTTATAAGTGGGGTTGGCTGCGTTTTTTTCCCTCCGTCGCGGTTGATTTTTAGTCTCTGGCCTGGGAATGCCAATATGAGAAATACCTTCAATGAAACCAGCATAGACATACATGGAGTCCGCTTTTAGAATTTTTGCATTGGAAGGAATGGGTACATTTTGCCCAACGGCATGAATTAATCCATTTTTAATCACGATTGTTCCCACATCAATCATTTGCCCTGGCTTTTGTATAATATGCACATCTTTAAGGGCATAAGTTTTGGTAACAGGGCTTAATTTCTCTTGGGCAAAGAGCAGGTGAGGGCTCAATAAGATTACCAGAAATATTAGCAGAGTGCTTTTTTTCATACATTCGAGATTTAGCAGATTAAATAATAAGTTCACTCATCATTAGTCCGACTGTAAAGTTTTAACTTATAATAATAAAGTGGAAAGTTAAGAAATTAGCCTAAAAGTCATGGCAAAATAAAGCTCGATTTTCAAAGATTAAAGGAAAAGAATTAGATGCACCAGTCAAAAAACACTTTTGCCTAAGAAAGATTTAAAAAGTATTCTACCAAAATTTCCCATTCTTTCTCCAAGGAGTAAGCAGGTATGCTTTTGCCCGCTCTCCGATACCAGTAGTTAGCATTCCAGTTATCTCCTTCTTTTCGGTGCAAATAGGCATGTATCCAGGCAGCATCTTTAGAATAGTTTGCTTCCACAATATTATGAGCAATTGCCCAATCTCCTTTGCCTTCATACCAAAGGGCTTTTAATAAAAGAGAGATTGCATTAGGGGGCTCTTTTTTCTGAAGCGATGCTTTAAAGGCTGCAACATCCATTTTCATCAATTTTAAAAACTGAAACTCAGGCCGAAGATACGTATTTTATAATAGTTTTTTATTATGCCATTACATAGGCGTAGAACAAATTTCCTCATGCGTAGGTAGCGTAAGACCGATTGTTAATCCGCCTTGCGATGTTGCTCCATTTTGTAGGTAATGGAAAGTTTGTTATACACTCATTACCACTTGATTTAGGAGGGAGCAGCATTCTTTTTTATTTGATTTTCCGAAACCTTACAGCAGCCTTATCGAAAAAAGAAAATAAAATTTTCTAAATTCATAAACATTTGTAAAATAAGACTTTAAACTTACCTTTGCTACATGAAAAAAAAATCACCTTACTTAGCTTTAGTGTTGAAAGGAATGGCGATGGGCATTGCAGAGGTAATCCCAGGTGTATCAGGGGGGACGATTGCTTTTATTACGGGCATTTATGAAAAATTGATTAATACGATCAAGGCCTTTCATCCTTCTTTGATAGGTATTTATAAAAAAGAGGGCATTAGCGGCTTTTGGCAAGCCATTAATGGCACTTTTCTGTTGACTTTAATGATTGGAATGGGGGCTGGAATTGTATTGGGGGTTTTTGGCATAAGTCATCTTTTAGAGAACTATCCGGAAATGTTGTGGGCTTTTTTCTTTGGACTGATTATTAGTTCTGCTATTTTTATTGGAAAACAAGTTGGAAAATGGGGGATGCAGGAAATAACTGCGCTAGTGGTTGGAACTGTAATTGCCTATTATATAACCGTAGCGAGTCCGGCACAGGGGAATGAAGCCTTGTGGTTTGTGTTTATTTCTGGAGCGATTGCCATTTCTGCCTTGATATTGCCAGGCATTTCCGGCAGTTTCATTTTATTATTAATGGGGATGTACTCTTTTGTCATTCCCACCGTCAAAACAGCATTGAAGACGCTAGACCCTGATAGTTTAATAATTGTAGGTACTTTTGCGTTGGGTTGTTTGGTTGGTATTACGACTTTTTCGAGGGTGCTGTCCTGGACATTTAAAAATTATAGAAATCCGACTTTGGGCTTGTTGACGGGGTTTATGCTGGGTTCTCTGAACAAATTATGGCCTTGGAGGAATGTGCTTTCCACCAGAATCAATAGTAAAGGAGTAGAAGTACCATTGATAGAAAAGAGTGTGCTGCCTGGAAATTATGAGGGAGAAACCTATTTGACAGGGGTTATTATTTGTATGTTGGTCGGTTTTCTTTCCGTTTTTATTATAGAGAGATTGGGTACAAATTTGCAAGGAGGGAAGCAAAGCAATTCATAGTTTAATGTTCATTTTACAATGACAAAGTATCAATTGGGGCTTATTGGGTATCCGCTTTCTCATTCTTTTTCTAAAAAATATTTTTCCAAAAAATTTGAAAAAGAGCAAATAGGTAATTTTCATTACGAATTATTTCCCATTGAAAATATAGATTTGTTGCCGGAATTACTAATAAAACAGCCCAATTTACTAGGGCTAAATGTAACTATACCTTACAAGCAACAAATCTTGGCCTACTTGGATGAAATTGATGAAGAAGCAGAAAAAATAGGCGCGGTCAATACGATCGAAGTGAAAGCCGGTAAATTGAAAGGTTATAATACTGATATTCATGGGTTTGAAATTTCTTTAATTAAATTATTAGAACCTTTCGGTCGCCCGCGGAATGAATTAAAAGCTCTCATTTTGGGAACTGGCGGTGCTGCCAAAGCCGTGGCTTATGTACTTGAAAAATTGGGAATTTCGTATCAATTTGTATCGCGAAAAGAGGGGCGAAGAAACATTACTTACAATAAATTGACCAAAAGGCAACTAAAAATACATCATTTGATTATTAATACAACACCATTGGGGATGGCTCCTAAAGTTGAAACATTACCAGAGCTCCCTTATGAAGCCCTTACTAGGCAGCACTTTTTGTATGATTTGGTCTATAACCCCCAACTAACAGAATTTTTAAAGCAGGGCCTTGAAAAGAAAGCCACTGTAATAAATGGACTAAAAATGTTGCATTTACAAGCAGAAAAAGCTTGGAGTATCTGGACGAAAGAAATGGAGTTAAATCATTTTCACTAAAGAATGCTTGATGAGCAAAACATTAATGGCTAAAACACCTGTGGATTTTAAAAATACAGCAATTGCTTTTTCCAGTAAATCGGACGAAGAATTAAGGCAAAGTGCCTGGTTGTTCAAGTTAATGAATAAGTCTTGGCTAGTAGATATTGGCTCCAAATTGGGCATTACAGCTATAAAATTAAATATTCCTTTTGCAGAACGACTTATTCGATCTACCATTTTTGAACAATTTTGTGGAGGCACTACCTTGCTAGAATCTCAACCCGTTATCGATAAATTATTTCAATATAAAATATTGTCTATTCTTGACTATGGCGTAGAAGCTAAAGCATCAGAACTGGACTTTAACGGGACGATGAATGAAACGATTCGAGCCATTGACTTTGCAGCAAAGAATACTAGTGCTCCGGCTGTCAGCCTTAAAGTAACGGGAATAGCAAGATTTGAACTTTTGGAAAAAATTCAAAAAGGCTATCCTTTAGAAGCGGCAGAAAAAAAAGAATACCAAAATATTAAAAAGAGGCTCGATGCGATTTGTTATGCAGCGCACGACCGGAAAGTAGCTGTTTTTATTGACGCAGAAGAAAGCTGGATACAGGAAACCATTGATTTTTTGACAAAGATAGTTATGAAACGGTATAACCAACACCGAGTAGTTATATATAATACATTTCAACTCTATCGCCATGATCGATTACAATACTTGATTGACTCTTATGAAGAGGCACGTAAGCATAATTATTTGCTTGGGGCAAAATTGGTTCGGGGTGCTTATATGGAAAAAGAAAGGGAAAGAGCCATTGAATATAATTATCCTTCCCCCATTCAACCCACTAAAAAGGCAACAGATAATGATTACAACACCGCCCTCCAATTTTGTGTAGAAAATTTCACGCACATTGCTTCTTGTAATGCTTCTCATAATGAATATAGTGCGGCACTGCAAGCTACCTTAATTGAACAAAAAGGAATTCGGAAAAACCATCCTCACCTGAATTTTTCCCAGCTTTACGGAATGAGCGATCACATTACCTATAATCTGGCAGAGGCAGGCTATAACGTAGCCAAATATTTGCCCTATGGGCCAGTGAAAGAAGTGGTCGCTTACCTAGTCAGGAGAGCCTATGAAAATTCTTCTATTACAGGAGATATGACTAGAGAATACAGCTATCTGGTCAGGGAAATGAAGCGTCGAGGGCTGAAATAACAGTCCAGAAGTGAGAGGATAAGAGAGCGAGAACGCATTTTGCAACCTCCTATACGCCCCCTGTATCACATTATCCTAGTTTTTATAAAATTTATAGCCTAGCCCATAGATGGTTTTAATATAATCTTGTCCTCCGCCAGCAGTAATTTTTTTGCGCAGATTTTTAATATGTTGATAGACAAAATCAAAGGAGTCTAAAAAATCGACATTATCTCCCCAAAGGTATTCTGCAATGGTTTGCTTGGTCAGAACCCGATTCTTATTGGAAATGAAAAATAGCAACAGTTCATATTCTTTAACGGTTAATTCCAGAATTTGCCCACTAATGCTCACCTCGTGATTACTGGTATCAACAGTGATTTCGTTAAACTTAATTTCGGTCAGACCCTGAAATTTTCTTCTTCGGTAAATGGCCTTAAGCCGGGCATTTAATTCAGACAAATGAAAGGGTTTGGTCAAATAATCATCCGCTCCTAATTCCAGCCCCTGCACCCGATCATCCAAAGAATTTTTAGCAGAGATAATGAGAATACCCAATTCCGAATGAGTGCGTTTTAGTAGGTGCAAAATATCTAGCCCATTGCCATCCGGCAACATAATATCCAACAGAATTACGTCATAGCTAAACACGTTCAATTTGTCTGCTGCTTCTTCATAAGTATGAGCAATTTCACAAATAACCTCATTGGTAGATAAGTAGGATTTAATGTTATCTGCCAGTGCTTTTTCGTCTTCGATTACTAATAATTTCATGGTGAAGCAAAGATAAAAAGTAATTTTGAGTAAAATTTGAAGTATATTGCCAGTTGATTTTAGTAAATTGCTTGCATTAAACCTAGCTGAACGGTGTCTTCTACTCAGATTTTTATACAATATCAACCTTTATTACAAAGAATTGCCTTTAATATGGTAGGCTGTATGCGAGATGCGGAAGACTTGGTGCAGGATACATTTGAAAAATGGCTCAAGATAGATCACTCTAAAATAAAAAATGCTAAGGCTTATTTGATTCAAACACTTAAAAATATTTGTATTAATTTTCTAAATGTGATTAAGCGAAGAAGGGAAGTTACTTTTAGTAATCCCCTGGAAGTCTTAAAAAACAAATATGAGGAAATGGACTTTGGAGCTTTAGATTTTGAGCACGAATTATCAGTTGGGATTGCAGAATTATTACAAAAGTTGACCCTGCCAGAACTTGGCATTTTGATTTTAAAAGAAGGCTTCGGTGTAAATTATGCGGAATTGACCGAAATTTTTGAAAATAAAATGGACCACTGTCGCCAATTATTAAGTCGAGCGAAAAAAAAAATTGGCCAGTCGCAATTGCGTTTTCCTTCGCATCCAGCTCGAAAAGATAAACTTTCCAGAGAACTTTCCGAAGTTTGTAAAAATGGCAATCTGCACAATTTGATCACCTATCTTCAAAAGGAAGTTCAAAAATCATCTTAAAACTTTCCTTTTCTGTCACAAAAGGTTGCTGATTTTGTCTTTCTTTTAAAGTGTTTATTTTTTTCGTCCTAGCCTCGATGACCACTTTTCAAATGGCTAAAATCGAGCTAACGAGTATTGCCAACCTTTTGAATTAAAAATGGAAAAAGAAATCCAAGAAGTGCTCAAAAATTGGCCCCAAATCATAAAGAAATATAAAAAGCCAAATACAAGAAAAGCGATTATTCAGATTCTAAATTCCTTCTTGCCTTTTTTAGCTTTATGGGTACTGATGTATTTTTCACTGAACTGGTCGTATTGGCTCACCTTAGGCTTGGCCATAATCAATGCTTTTTTTCTGGTTCGCATTTTTATTATTCAACATGATTGCGGGCACCAATCTTTTTTAGGAAAGCGAAAATGGAATAATCTAATTGGTTTATTTTGCAGTTTTTTTAGCTCCATTCCTTACAAGTACTGGGCGAAGGTACACAATTATCATCACGGACATACCGGACAATTAGAGCATCGCAATATTGGAGATATTAATTTTTTGACGGTGGCAGAGTTTGAAGCCTTGCCTCTTTGGCGAAAGATAGCTTACCGAATTTTTCGAAATCCATTTGTACTTTTTTTTATTGCCCCAGTTGTGTATTTGGCTTTTTCCAACCGCTACCCCTTTATTGGCTTCAAGGGCTGGGGAGAGGTTCATCGCTCACAAGTGAAGAATAATGTACTATTGCTTTTTGTGTTTATGAGTTTAGGGGTTTTGATTGGTTGGAAACCCTTTTTAATGGTGCATCTACCCATCGTTTTCTTTTTTGGAGTGATTGCATTCTGGTTTTTTTACGTACAGCATCAACACGAAGAAACCTATATGCAATGGAAAGAAAACTGGGATTATTTGCTGGCTGCAGTTCAAGGAGCTACCTATTATAAATTGCCCAAACTTTTTCAATGGTTGACTGGCAATATTGGTTATCATCATATTCACCACTTGAGTGCTAAAATTCCGAATTACCACTTGGAGAAATGTGCAAGAGAAAATCCAATTTTGCAGAAATACGTAAAAACACTCACTTTTAGAGAAAGCCTAAAAACCATGTTTAATAAATTGTGGGATGAAGAAAGCCAGCGGATGATTACTTTTAGCGAATATCGCCGATTGGGGAAAAAAGAGGGGAAGGCTGCATGACGACCAAACTCATTGTGAATCAATAAAAAATTCAACCCCCAAATCATATCCCTTCAATCCAAGCCCTATAATACTTCCGACACATCTAGCCGTCAGAACGGAGTGGTGTCGAAAGGCTTCTCTAGCATGGACATTAGAAATATGCACTTCCAGAACGGGACTTTTGATTCCGCTGATGGCATCAGCAATTGCAACAGATGTATGGGCATAAGCTCCGGGATTAATGATGATTCCATTATAGGAAAAGCCCGTCTCATGAATTTTATCAATAATTGCTCCTTCAGAATTACTTTGAAAGTATTCCAGGTCTAAAGCCGGGTATTTTTTCAGGAGTATGGAGAAGTAATCCTCAAAGGTTTGAGTGCCATAAATTTCTGGTTCTCTTTTACCCAGAAGGTTCAGATTTGGTCCATTTAGAATAAGAATTTTCATAGCATTGGTTTAAAAAGTAGAGCCTTTCAAATTTAAAGTATCTGAAAGGCCCTATTCTTGGTAAGAGACAATCGGTTCGAATTAATTAGCCATTTCCGATAAAAATTTAATTCGCATCAACTGTATTTCCTCCATTGTAATATCCTCTTCATTGAGTTCTCTATAAGCTTCTTCTGTAGAATCTGTTTCTGCTTCCATAAAATACTCGTAAATATCTTCTCTAGAATACTCATCAACCGTTTCATTGATATAATAGTCTAGGTTAATTTTGGTGCCGGAATTGACGATTGCATCCAACTCGTGCATCATTTCCTCCATTGAAATATTATTGGAAGAGGCAATGTCCTCCAAAGGAATCTTGCGATCAACTCCCTGAATGATCGAGACTTTAATTTTTGATTTATTTGCGACGGACTTAACCACAAAGTCAGTTGGGCGGTCAATTTCATTTTCTTCTACATACTCCTTGATTAGCTCGATAAAAGGGCGAGCATACCGCAATGCTTTTCCTTTGCTTACCCCGGAGATATTTGCCATTTCCTCCATAGTGATAGGGTATTGGGTTGCCATGTCTTCTAAAGAGGGGTCTTGAAAAATGACAAAGGGGGGGACATTTCTTTTTTGGGCTTCCCTTCTGCGCAAATCCCTTAATAGTTTCATCATGGTTTCATCCAAAGCTGCCGTTTTACCAAAAGAGTCGGAGGAGTTGAAAGTATCCAGATCAAAATTATGATTAATAGGGATCTGAATAGAATAAGGGCTAGCAATGAATCTTCTTCCCTTATCAGTCATTTTTAGCACTCCATAATTTTCAATTTCTTTTAGTAAAAGATTATTAAGTAAAGCATGACGGAAAATGGAATTCCAGAACGTTTCATCTTTTTCTTTTCCGACCCCGTATAAAGGTTTTTTATCAAATTGAAAATCTTTCATTTCTTTGGTTTCTCTACCCAAAACAAAATTCACCAAAGTCTTTATCTTATAATTTTCTCTTAGTTCAAGGACTGCCTTTAATCCAATTTGCATTTCGGGCATTACCTCTAGCTTTTCTTTGGGATGTCGGCAATTATCACACATATTGTCGCACTTGGAATCATCATAAGATTCTCCAAAATAATGTAATAAAAAGCGTCTGCGGCAAGAAGTAGTTTCCGAGTAAGCCATAATTTCTTGCATTAGTTGGGCACTCATTTCTCGTTCTGCCACTGGCTTATCTCTCAAGAATTTTTCTAATCGAAGGATATCTTTGTAAGAATAAAAAGCGATGCAATCTCCTTGCAAGCCATCCCTTCCAGCTCGTCCCGTTTCCTGATAGTAATTTTCAATGCTTTTGGGAATATCGTAGTGGATCACAAACCGGACATCTGGCTTATCAATGCCCATTCCAAAAGCAATGGTAGCGACAATCACGTCAATTTGTTCCATTAAGAAATCATCTTGGGTCTGGCTACGGGTCTTCGCATCCAATCCTGCATGATAGGGAGCAGCTTTTATATCATTGACGAATAATACCTTGGCGATTTCGGCAGCAGACTTTCGGGCTTGCACATAAATAATGCCCGATTTTCCATGTTGGCTTTTTACATATTGGACAATGCTTTTTAAAGTGTCCTCTTTTTTGCCTTTAGGTCGAACTTCATAATAGAGATTATCTCGATTGAAAGAAGAAATGAAGATGTTTTCATCGTGCATATTCAAATTCTTCACTATATCTGTTTGAACTTTAGGCGTAGCTGTGGCAGTTAGTGCAATGACGGGAACATCTCGGTCAATATCATCAATCATCACGCGAATTCTCCTGTATTCAGGACGAAAATCATGCCCCCACTCGGAGATACAATGCGCTTCGTCTACCGCTACAAAAGAGATGTCAACATCTTTAAAAAAAGCAATATTTTCTTCTTTAGTTAGCGTTTCAGGAGCAACGAATAAGAGCTTCGTTTTACTGCTTAAAATATCTTCTTTTACTTGTTTAATTTGCACTCTTGATAAAGAAGAATTGAGGAAATGAGCAACGTCGTCGCTTTGACTATATCCTCTAATAGAGTCCACTTGATTTTTCATCAGCGCAATCAAAGGGGAAATGACAATTGCAGTTCCCGGCATTAATAGTGCAGGCAATTGATAACAAAGAGATTTTCCGCCCCCTGTTGGCATAATGACAAAGGTATCTTTACCATCCAGGACACTTTGAACAATTATTTCCTGATTTCCCTTGAATTGGTCAAATCCGAAATGAACTTGGAGTGCTTCGTGAAGGTTAATTTTCGTTTCTACCATTCTTTATTCAGATTTCTGTCTTTATAATTAAATATGCCCTTCGATTAAGTCAGGAGTGGAAAAGGCTTCATTCAGGCACAACTAATTATAAGATTCGAGTTTATTAAAACTTATGAAAAAATAATTTTCTCTCTTATCCCTTCTTAATATTCCAGCATTTTGCAAAATGAAATAACCTATAGACTATTCTTTTGCAATTTTTATAAATCTAAGCTAATAAAATTAAAGACTTATTTTCTCAAAGAATGTTTTTATGGGGAAAAGCCTCCTTTCTGAGGCTCAGAATTTTGAAAGCTTACAAAAATAAAGAAAAAAAATGGACTTTTTTTGAAAAATTTTAACCAAAAAATGATTTAACTTTTATTTCAATGACCAATCGAATTAGTACTTATATTACATGACTTTAGTATAAAGACTATGGGTGAAATTTATGCACTTCATTACTAAAAATGAAAAATAGTCGATTAGGAGAACCCCTGGAATTGGAGCATTAATCGCTGACTTTTACCAGGGTCCCTGAATAGCTAAGGTCAATCCCGCATGCTGAATATTGACAAAAAAAGTTTTTCCCGATGGGGAGAAAACACCTCCAGCAAATTCAGATTGGAATCGGGTGCTTTTAGCAATTTGATAAAATTGTCCCTCTTTGGTAATTCCTGCTACTTTTGGCATTTCATTGTCTTCACAAAAAATGACATCTCCCCAGGGAGCAACGGTCAAATTATCGCAATATCGTAATAGATCGGTATTATTGGGCTCTAAGAATAATTCCAGAGTGCCGGGCTGTTTTACTTCTTCAGCGGTCCCTTCTTTGGGGCTGGGGACGTATTTGAAAATTTGCCCTGTTTGAGTATAGCCTCCATTGGTACAGGCAAAGTAAACTTCATTATTGCCAAACCACATCCCCTCTCCTCTGGCAAATCGAGCTGCCCCTGCTTCAAAACCTCTCATTCTTAAGTCATCATTGGTTACGGCTTCGACATCTTTTAGGTCAATCCATTCTACTGCTATTGCTTGCCCAATTGGGAAGGTCGTTTTATCGGATTGCCAATTTCTGGTGATGGCTTGTTTTTCACCTTTAATTGCCAATGCCTGCAACTTGCCTCCTTTCAATAATTTACCCGGCTCATTTGGCAAAAAGCGATAGATCAAACCATTTTCTCTATCTTCTGTCTGGTAAATAATGTTCGTTCTTGGATCAACGCAGATGGCTTCGTGGTTAAATTGCCCCATTGCTTTTAGGGGGATAGGGTCTGCTATTCCAATTTTTTCTGTTGCGGGTACTTCAAAATTATAACCATGACTAAACTCATAACTATTATCGGCGGGAACCACGATTTCTTCACAACTGATCCAACTGCCCCAGGGTGTGGGGCCACCAGCGCAATTTCGCAGTGTACCTACTAGACTGAGCCAAGATTTTTCTACTTCCAAAGTATCTTCATTGATAATCAAGGTAGTTGTTCCTCCATTGCAAGGGAGGTTTCCTTTTCTAAAGTCGTATATTTTTTTTTCCTCAATTTTGCTCAGTAATTCATCGTTTTTACCAAAGGGTCCAAAATTAGTCGGCATTAGTTCGTGGTTTCTGATTAAGATAACCCGCCCATTACTGCCCGAAAAAGTAGCCATGCCATCCGGCTTATCGGGATGCACAAAACCATCGCTCATGGGCTTACCTCGTTCGGCAATTGTTTTATAAGTGAATCCTTCTGGTAAGTGAAGTACTTTTTTGGGATCTCTTTTTAGTTTGCCATATTTACTTTTTAGAAGATTGCCTTTAGTCGGAGTGTAATGCTCTGTGCAGGCACCTATGGAAGTGCTTAGATAGGTTTGTAAGCCGACGAAACCCAGGCTAACCATGCTGGATTGCTTTATAAAGTTTCTGCGAGACAGGGCATTTTTTTTCATACTAATACCATTCAAGTAATCATAAGGAGAGATTAACTGAACGTAAAGTTGGGAAAATAAACGGTAAAAATCTAATAAAAACGACTCTTTGGCATTTATCAAAGAATCATTAATTTCTCACAATCAATTTATAATGGCTAATGACTTGTGTTTTCTTATTGACAAATTGTAAAAAGTAAATACCTGGAATACGTTGGGGGATCTCTATTTCCGACCTTAGGGTTTGGTGCTGTATTTTTTGTCCTATGGCATTAAAAATAACTAACTGATAATCTTCAAATTTTCCTTCATATAATTGAAAATGGACCTTGCCATTGGTTGGGTTTGGAAATATATCCATTAGCTGGTGAGTGGGAACTTCTTCGATGCTGACTACTGACTCTGACCCCTTGGGAGGATCTGATCCTACGATTGGCCGAATCATCAATGCTCCTTGAAGATAAGAAGGAATGGGCTGGAAAAAATCGCCAATTTGTTCCCAATTCCCTTCTGTATTCACAAAAATATGCTGGGTTGCGGAAGGCGTATTTCGATCAAAACCAAAAGGAATACAAGAAACATTGCTACAAGAAGTGACCTGTTGCCAGCCAATATAAAAATCGCCAACTGGCAGGCGAATTGGCGTATTTTCTCCAGTAATAGCATCCCGCAGCACATAAGTCGTAAAAGCTTGCAGGGAGTCTCTAAATTCATCAATAAATAAGGGGTTTGTAAAAGGGGCTTCATAAACTGGCTCAGAACCTAAGTCATTGAGCCATACCTTTAATGTAAAATTTGAATTGGAAATATCACTGACAATTCGAGGTATTTGCACTTGAACGGCTTGCAATAAATCCTCTTGATAATTGGTAAACCTTACAGCTACTTGGCCGCCTGTGCCAACGAATAAGGCACTTTCTGCTGAACCGTCATCGTAGGCATAGAAATCATCCAGCACGGTAAATCGGGTGACCGTATTATTGCGGTCCAACTCGGGCATGATTGCCTCCTCATTAGGCATAAATTCATATTGGGTTTTAAAAACTACTCGATCTCCTTCTACAATATTGATAATCCGATCAGCATAGTTGAATACGATTTCGTGTTCAAATAGATGCCGGCCAGGCGGGATCTCTGTCTGGTTTTTGGCGGCCTCCAAAAGCGTTAATCGCAGTTTTTCATCATCAACTCCTTCCGTAAAATTGATAATTCTCAATTTACTGTCCGTAGTGGTCAAGGTATTAGCTGCATGATTATACAGGTGCAGAGCTCTGTTTCGGCGCAATTCTGGTCCTAAAATTTGAACATCTTGCAAGTGTCGCCAGGGCGCACTCGAATAGAGTGTCAAAACTGAAGAGGGCAGTTGCGTAAAGGCCAAATCATTCAAGTTTTGCAAAGTCTGTGCTTTATCCACTCGGATATAATCCAAATGCCACATATCCACTGCCCCGTTCCGCAAGGCAAAATTGCGAAAACGGAATTGAAAATCTTCGTGCAAAAACTGCTGCTCAGAGATCTCAATCGGACCAATGAAAGTAAAGCTCGGTAGAGAATCTCTGGGGAAAAAACGCTCTTCTAATGTTACTTCATGCGATTGTACCTCTACCCATTCGCCCGCTTTATTTTTAAATTCCAAAATTAACTTGTCTTCTGGCCCTGGCGCATCTCCCAGTCCCTTAGGCTGGATATAATAACTCATGAATTTGCTGACATTGCCACTTAAATCTAAGGGAATAGAGGTCAGCGTATCCGCCCAGCCCGCGCCGCCATAGGGACTGCCAGAAGCGTCCAGTCCATCAAAAGTAGCTACGCCTATCGAAACGGGCTGATTGGCCAAAGTAGTATTGACAAAAACCTGGTCATTCATCCAGTAATTGGCATCGGGATAAGGGCCTGCATAAGAAAAATCATCGAAAAAGGGCAATGCTGCGCCTTTTCGAGAACGGTCGGTTGCCATTTGTCTGGTTGATTGTTTTTCTACTGCGGCTTTTTTTAATATTGGATTAAAAGTTAAAGCTCTTTCTTGCAACTGTGCTTGCGCTATTAAGCTGCTTCCTGCAATCAAGCAAACCATTATAATCGATCGCATATTTTAGTGGGCTATTTTTATAATTTGAAAAAATTGTGTCTTGTTCGACTCTTTCAGAAACGCAGGACGGGGGGAAATGTTATTGGAAAGCTTGAACAAAAACGAAATGGCAAAATAGACGAACATTCAATCACTTCAACACATCGAACACCCTGGAATATTTTAAAATAAAACTTCGGTTGACAATTCCTGTGCCTCCCCGAATTTCATTATATACAACAAATAAGCCCGTATTGGCTTGTTGCAACCAACCAAAGCGAATATTGGCAGACCAAATGCCAGCTACGCTATTATATTGAATTAAACTTTGGGTGAAAATGCTGGGTGTAAAGGAATAAGACAGTCTGGCTCGAAAAATATCGGTTGTAAAATCGCCGTTAGGCAGGTTAATATCATTATGCTGTATGCCAAATTCTGTATTAAATTTATCGCTAAATCTAAGGTTAAGTGAAACATTATTAGAAAAACGAGTGCCTCCCCCGTCCAGATTTGGTTCGTTCACAAGTTGGGTGGCAGGAGTTGAAGGGCGTTCGGCGATGTTTAAGCTTGCCTGCGAAGTAAGCCAAAGCGGGTTAAATAATAAGAAAAAAAAGAGAAAATGCTTTTTTTGAAATGACATGATTCAAGCTGGTTTTTATTTGTAAAGTGGAATGGGCAAAAATACAAACCAATATTTTTTTATATAAAAATGGACTATTTTTTGTAGCTTTTAAAAAGCTTGCGAATGCTTATTTTTTACTGTGTAATAATCCATAAAAAACTAAAAAACTCATCCCCCCCACCTGAAAATTGAGGGGCGCGTCTAGTAAAAATACCAGACCATAGAAACAAAAAAAAGAGGTCGCCAGGACTTTGAGCCAATAGTCTTTTTGTTTCAAAAAATATATTAGACTTCCAGCCAAAAGCACTCCTAAAAAGCCCAAGCCTAAAACACCCGTTGATGCCCAATAGTATAAAAACTGGCTTTGCGTGTTTACGGGAAAGCCTAAATGATCCCGTTCGTATTCTTTAGCCATTTCCTTTTTATAGTCGCCGATACCAACACCTAGCAGGGGGTGCTTTTTTATCAACTCCCAACTATTTTTCCAGGAAAGCAGCCTTCTAATACTAGTGAAATGAGTATAGGAATAATTTTTAAAAGTTCCATCCTTAAAGGTTTGCAATTCCCAGTTCATTTGGTTGTATCGGACTTGAACAGCAGGAATGTTTTTGTAGGCCATGTAAGGGCTAATTATTGTAAAAAAGAGCCAGCCCATTATCAAAAGGCTATAAGAAAAAAAGGCACCTATTTTTTTTATTAAAATCGGGTGAAGGAAATAAAGATAGCTTCCAGTTATCCAAACAGTAAGGCCGAACAAAAAGCCAATTTGCGCTCCCCTTGCTCCGAGTATTAAAAGCGTAATTAAAAGAATAATTAATATAAAGACAGCAGAAAGAAAGTCAACGACTGACTTGTATTGGTCGCTTGATTTTTTGCGCTTAAAGCATACTAGCCATAGCTGAAAAAAAAATGCAAGCACTATCAAATAACTAAACTGTAAGCGATCTATAAATGGGCTGTATGCCCCAAATGCCCACCGTTTTTCATGCACTACATAGTCTTTTAACAAGGGAATGGCAGCCGTGATATCTACAATTAGCGGCTCCGGAAGCAGAGAGAAAGAGGATGTGATTAGCGCAGCAATTGAGCTGGCATAAACGAATATTTTTAGATAAAAGGGCTGCCTTTTTGTTATTAAAGATTGACCTATCAAAAAAATAAAGGGAATCGCTACAAAGTCAATTTGGCTCCATAAAATTTTTAGACCTGCATTTAAATTACTAGAATTAAAAAGACTAGTCAATAAAGAAAGAAAAATAAAAACGGGAAGAATAAGCAACCGGTTTTGCCTTATAAGAATAGATTTTTTTTTAACCAAAAAAATCCACAGAGCAACCAGAATCAAGCCAACAAAAGCAATAGAGGCGAGCGCTTTAGAAAAGGGTAGGCTAATTAAGAGCGAACTAAAAAGAAAATGGAAAACATTTTTAGAGCCAGTTTTTGAAGCCATGTTCAAATTATTGGATAGCTTTCTTTCCAATTGCCATTTTTATGATTTCCCAATATCCGTTCTCTAGCAAAGCTTTTTCATAAAAACCTCGCTCTTTTAACAGTCGGTGCATTTTGGGCAAATTATAAGAGGGTACACTCATTAATAAATGATGTTCTAAATGGTAATTGACATGGTGCGGGGCGAATAATATTCTTTCCAGCCAATTGGCATAGGTCGTGCGGGTGTTCCGCCATTCGTCTTCTGTATCCTGCACCATGGCATGCTCTGCGATTGATCGAATTCGAATAGAAAAATTAAAGGTGGTCAATAATGCTCCAATCCATAACAAATAAAGCCAAGGGGCGCCCACTAACCACAGTATTCCAAATAAAATTAGTTGGGAAATAATCGGCCCGTGTAAGTTTTTGATGAGAGTGCTAAACAATTCGCTCCAAGAGCGGTCTTTTTGATTCAATTTTTTTATTTCCTTGCTTAGGCTATACTTTAAATAGCCCAAGTGCATTCCGATTAGACCTATTTGGGATTTGATGCCCGTTGCACCAGACAAATCCCGAAACACCTTTCTAATCATGCTCATTATGGTCGTTGGATAGCCTTTGGTCAACGATATATCCGGGTCTTCAGCAGTACCCGTTGTCAAATGATGCTTTAGATGATAAGGCCGATATTTTAGCATATCATTCATAATGGGATAACTTCCCAGCCACTTTCCGACAAAATTGTTCATTTTTTTGTTTTTAAAAAGAGCATAATGCCCAGCATCGTGCATAATGACAGAGCAAGCCAGTTGTTTGCCACCCAAAATAAATAAAGCAACCAGTATGGTTAAAGGATTGGGGAAAAAATAAACCAATGCAAAGACAGCGACAATCCAACCCCAGGTAGAGCTGATTTCAAAGATAGCACGCCAATCATTTTTTTGCATTAGTTCTTTTTTTTCTTGTGGCGATAAATATTTGGAAACAATTAAAGGATTCATTTCTTGAAGTATTTAAGACACTTTCCCAAATACTTTGTAAATTAAGAAAGTTAGTTTACAAAGTATCAAAGCACCAAGCGAATAAAATACTTAATGTAAAATATACAATAAGTAAGTAGCTTTATTAGCTGTTTTATTATAACTTTGCGATTCTTTTGTAATATATATTACATTCACATTTTTTCAAAATATTTTTATGAGTGATCTGCATAAGTTGGAGCAAGCGTTTGACCAAAGAGGACATTTAATTAGCCCCATTTTACCCAAAGGCGTCAAGAATTTTTTGATTGACATTGACGGCACGATCTGTGATGACATTCCGAATGAAGAGCCAGAAAGAATGGGGACTTGTCTTCCTTATCCCGATGCCTTGAACATTATCAACAAGTGGTACGAAGAAGGGCATATTATTACTTTCTTTACTTCGAGAACCGAGGAGCACCGAGAAATTACGGAAACCTGGCTGAAAAAACACAATTTTAAATATCATGGACTACTAGTGGGCAAGCCAAGAGGCGGCAATTACCATTGGATTGACAACCATATTGTAAAAGCGACCCGTTTTAAAGGTAAATTTACAGACCTCGTAGTGAAAACAAAAGAAATTGAAGTTTTCCAAAACAGTGAGAAATAGGTAGTATTTTTGAAAAAATAGCAACGGGTCAGTATAACTACTGACCCGTTGTTGTTTTGGGAATTTGTTGCTTTAATCATTAGACTTTATTCTAAAAAATTTCGTATAGAGCATTTTCCAAACTACTGATTGGAGGCGGTTTGTGTGCAGACGCACACAAATCCGAATAAGGTCTATTCAAAATTAATTATATTTGCACTCGTTTTTGAGGAGAAATATAGGCTATAGAGAATTTAATGGCGAGGTAGCTCAGCTGGTTAGAGCGCAGGATTCATAATCCTGAGGTCGAGAGTTCAAGTCTCTCTCTCGCTACGGATATAAAAGCCTTTAAATCAATGATTTAGGGGCTTTTTATTTCTAGGAAGGATGTAAAATTTGCTCTGATTTGTTAAAAGTGACAAACAAAAGTAACAAACTTGATTCCTTTTTAGGAATTTCAAATATGGCATTGCTTACCTAAAATTTTTATTCAGTCGGCACCCAAAAACGAAAGCTGCCAATCGCTTCCATTTTTCTTTCCTTAAGCATTCCCTCTTTGAGTGGCTATGTGGTGAAGAAATGCAGACGCATTAAGGTCTGCCAGCTATTAAAGTTTTTAATACAAATTTATTTATGTTTTTAACATTTTATAAAATACTGATTTACAGCGTTAAAATACGTTAACATTTTTGCTTGCTTTTTTAATCTAGGTTAAACTTTCTTAAGGGAGCTATCCAGGGTAAAAAGTTATGGATATAGTTTTTATTTATACCTACTTTGCAGTTGATTAACTGATTGTAACGCTTGTCGAATCGTTACATAATGCAGCATTGACCAGGTGGTTGTTGGTACTAAAAAAATATTATTCACCTTTTGGGTAATTATCAGGCTCTTTCAGTATCAAGCAACCACTTTTTTGTTCAACTTGAAGGGACTGCCATTTTATTCCTCCCCTTTTCCCATTCCCAGGCAGTTCGCATAATGTCATTAATATTTCTTTTTGGATGCCAGCCCAATAGTTTTGCTGCTTTATTGTAATTGGCATAAATAGCGATGACATCTCCCGCCCTTCTCGGTCCTATTTCGTAATTTAATTTTTGCTGATTGACCTTTTCAAAGGCCTCGATTGCCTCCAGCACCGTAACGCCTTCGCCGATGCCCAAATTAAAAACTTCTGCATTGGTATCGTTCTTGTTTTCCAAGACAAATTGCAGCGCCTTGGTATGCGCATTGGCTAAATCCATTACGTGGATGTAGTCGCGAATACAACTTCCGTCTCTGGTGTCATAATCGTTCCCAAATACAATTAATTTCTCTCGTTTACCGATGGCTGTGCTGGTGATTACCGGCACAAGGTTGCTAGCATTTTGGGTAGGCGACTCGCCAATCAAAGCACTTTCATGTGCGCCGGCGGGGTTAAAATACCGCAAAGAAATGGTATTAATGTTTTTGTATCTTTTTGAAAAATCTTGTAAGATATACTCGCCCATTTGCTTGGTTCGTGCATAGGGGCTTTCGGCTTCCTGGAAGGGCGTATCCTCGGTCACGGGGAGTTCGTCCGCATTTCCATAAGCAGAACAAGAGGAAGAAAAAATCAGGTTTTTCACCTCGAAGTCCTTCATGCACTGCAAAATATTCAGAAGGCTGCCCAGATTTTTTTGAAAATAAAGCAAGGGTTTTTCTACGGACTCTCCCACGCTTTTGAGTGCTGCAAAATGAATAATGCCGACTAGATCCCGATTTTCCAAAAATAGCTGCCTGGTTGCTGGTAAATCACTTAAATCTATTGGATAATTTTTCACCCTGATTCCTGTAATTGCCTGAATTCCTTCCAGCACGACCGGATCGGAATTGGAGTAGTTATCCGCCGCGATTACCTCAAAGCCATGATCAATTAGATCTACTAAAGTATGGCTTCCAATATAGCCACAACCCCCCGTAACTAAAACTTTTGCCATTTTTTTGAACTTTGTACTCTTTGGTAATGTGTTATTAGATTAGAGGAATGATAAAAAAATTCATACGAAAATAGGGCTTTAAAGTTGTAAGTGGAAATAAGGCGTTAATTTAAACCCAAAGTCTATCCTTCTCGTAAAAAAAGTATCTTTTGCTAAAACCAATCAACTATGCAAAACAACCCTCTTTCCAACAATACTTATGTGGCTATCATGGCCGGCGGAATCGGTAGTCGCTTCTGGCCGGCGAGTAGAGTACAGCGCCCCAAGCAGTTTTTAGACATTATGGGTGTGGGAAAATCTCTAATTCGTTTGACGTTTGAGAGATTTTTAAAGCTCTGTCCGGCTGAAAATATCTTTATTGTCACCAATGGAATCTACAAAGATTTGGTGTTGGAGCATCTGCCAGAGCTGGGGGAGAATCAGATACTTTGTGAGCCTTCCAGAAATAATACGGCCCCCTGTGTAGCTTATACTGCCTTCAAATTGTATGACCTGAATCCCAATGCCAATTTTGTTGTCGCCCCCTCTGACCACATTATTCTAAAAGAGACCGATTTTATTGATTATTTAAAAAAAGCCCTAGACTTTACCAGTCGGCAAGATGCTTTGGTCACCTTGGGTATCCAACCGACTCGACCCGATACGGGCTATGGTTACATTAATTTTTCTGCGAATGGGTCGGCTATTCACAAAGTAGTGGAATTTAAAGAAAAGCCTGATTTAAATACTGCAAAGACTTATTTGGCTAGCGGTAATTATTTGTGGAATGCAGGCATCTTTGTTTGGAGAGCCGCTGCTGTTTTGCGCCAGTTCCAACAGCATGCTACAGAAATTTATACTATTTTAAAAAAGGGAGATACCTATTACAACACGCCAGCGGAGCAGGCTTTTATTGACAAAGCCTATCCGACTACACCAAGCATTTCAGTGGACTATGCCATTATGGAAAAATCCAGCAATGTTTATACCATTCCCTCCGAATTTGGCTGGTCGGACTTAGGCACTTGGGCTTCGCTATATGCAGAAGCTCCCAAAGATGCCGATGGCAATGTTGTCAATGGCGAAGCACTGACAAATGCTGTATCTAATTGTCTGATTCGCCTACCCAAAGGTAAACTGTTGGTCGCCAAGGGCTTAGATGATTTTATTATTGTGGACGAAGGTGATGTCTTGCTGATTTATCCCAAATCAAAAGAACAAGAAATCAAAGCCGTTACCCAAATGATTAAGGAGCAACAGTATTTGTAAATACCCTCTAATACAAGTGATTGACTAGCAATTTTTCGTATGGTTTGTCTGCCCTTTCAGCAGCCATTTTTCTAATCAAAAAGTCCCTAAAAAGAAATCACTGTTACTCATCTAACAGCAGTTACCTTTTGTCGAAAAACTACGGAAACTTTTAAACCTTTCCTGGTTTCCTAAGTTTTATAAGAATACTTTTGCGGCGAAAACAGCCTGGTATATGGACTTGAGAAATCAAATTTTAGAAAAATCGGAAGCCCTTTTTTTGCGCTATGGGCTAAGGAGCGTCACAATGGAGGACATTGCCCGACAATTGGGCATCTCCAAAAAGACGCTGTACCAATTTGTAGAAAACAAAATGGATTTGGTTTCTCAAATTATGCTGGCGCACATCGAAAATGAAAAAGCCTTGATAGAAGAGGTACGGATTAACTCGAACGATGCGATCGAAGAGATGCTAAAAATTGCCAAATATGGGATTCAGCAATTGAGGAAATTATCGCCTGCGGTGATGTACGATTTGCAAAAATATTATCAGCACCTTTGGCAGATGTTACAGAAATTACACCGCGTTCATATCCATAGCTTGATTAAAGAAAATATTGAGAGGGGAATCGAACAGGGCATTTATCGAGCAGATGTTCATCCGGATATTTTGGCAAAGATTTATGTAATGAGCACAATGTCTGTAGTGGACGAGGAAGTTTTTCCAGCAAAAAATTATAACAAAGAAAATTTATTTGTTGAGTTTATTAAATACCATATCCACGGAATTGCTTCTTCAAAAGGTTTGAAATTATATAAAAAGCATACCGAAAGAAGCGGAGTGGTGACTGACTAGGCGGCTAAGTATGAATAGGCTAGTTTTACAAAACGTTGACTAACAGACCATTTAAGCACTTAATCAATCACTTTAAAATTCAATGAAAAAAAATCGAAAGTAAATTTATGAATAGTCCATTTAAGAAATCATTATTGACTGTTATGCTCGTTTGGCTGCTCGGCTTTGGATATGCACAGCGGACGCTTAAAATAGGCCTACAGGAAGCCATTCAATTTGCTGTGGAAAATAACCTAGAAATCAAAAATGCCCAGTTGAATATTTTAGATGCAGATCAGCAAATTTATGAGCGCAGGGCTATTGGTTTGCCCAATATCAGCGCCGCGTTTGATTACAATCGCTATCTGAAAATCCCTACTTCCGTCTTGCCTGCTGCCTTTGAAGAATTAATCAAATTAGGCAATGGCGGAGAGTTGCCGCCCGATTTTTCTCCACAAGTTTCTTTTGCCTTAAAGCATAATATCACTACGGGGATCAACTTCCGCTCCATGATTTTTGATGGCAGCTATTTTACTGGATTAAAAGCAGCAAGGCTCTACCGAACACTCGTACAGGAAGAACTGGCAGACCAGTTAAGAGAAGTGCAAAACAGAGTGATTGATGCCTATATTCCCCCACTTTATTTTAACGAGAATTTAAAAATTTTGGATAAAAATATTACCAATTTAGAAAAGCTGTTATTTGAAACAAAAGCTTTGTATAAGGAGGGTTTTGTAGAGCAATTGGATGTAGATCGGCTGGAATTATCGCTGGCCAATTTATTAGTAGAGAAGGATAATTTGGTAAGGGAAAAGGCATCCGCTCTAAACCGGCTTAAAATGGTCATGGGTTTTGAGAAAGAGATCGAATTACTCGTAACAGATGATATTGAAAAATTGCTTTCAACTCCTTCTAAAAATGATTTAGAAGGTGGTGTTAATTATTTTAATCGAACGGACTATAAATTAACAGTAACCAGTATTAAATTGAACCAACTCAATATTACTTATAATAAAAATTTTTACCTCCCGACTTTGTCCCTCAATGCTTCTTATAATCAAACTTTTCAGGGAAATCAGCTATTTGGAGACCCCAATAGCTTTTGGGCACCGACTGCTTTGGTTGGGCTATCTCTGAATGTTCCTATTTTTGACGGCTTTGATAAACGATCTAAAATTGAGCGCGCCAGGCTGAGTTATGAGATAGCCAAAAATCGGCAAACTCAATTAGCACAGCTAATTAATATGGAGGTCAAAAACGCTCGAATCAAATATAAGGGAGCCATTCAAAAACTGGAAAGTCAAAAACAGAACCTAGCATTGGCAGAACGCATTTATAATACCACCCAAATTAAATATAAAGAAGGAGTAGGCTCTAGCTTAGAGGTCACTACTGCGGAGCAAAGTTTGTTTGATACCCAACGCAATTATACGCTGACGCTTTTTGAGTTATTGGCAGCAAAATTGGAATTAGACAAGGTTTTGGGCAGGTAGAAAAATCGCAAGACGGATTGGCAATCCGTCCTATCCTATTTGTTTAAACGGATTGCCAATCCGTCTTACGTTTAATAAAATGAAATATTTTCTATCTCTAATCACGCTGATTATTTTAATGACTGCTTGTCAACAAACACAACAGCCAGGCAAAAATAGGATTCCGACAGACCTGTCAGGTAAAAAGGAATTTTTAAAAGAAAAAAAAGCAGAGCTAAGGCAATTGTCTCAACTAATCGACCAGGTAGAAGCAGAAATTGAAGCACAAATTCCAGATAGCCAAAAAGCTAGAATACTGGTAACTACAAGACCAATAGACATCAAAGATTTCAAACGGTTTGTGGAAATTCAGGCAACTGTTCAATCTGACCAGGTAGTTAGTGTTAGTAGTGAGGTAGGGGGCAGAATTATGCGACTAAGAGCCGAAGAGGGAGATGCTGTACGTAGAGGCCAACTCATTGCTAAGATAGATTTGGAACAGGTTGATAAGCAGATTGCTGAATTGAAAACTTCCTTGCAATTGGCAAAGGATGTTTACGAAAGACAAGCTCGACTATGGAAGCAGAATATTGGTTCTGAGCTCCAGTATCTGGAGGCTAAAAATAATAAAGAACGATTGGAAAAAAACTTAGAAACCATCGTTTTTCAAAAAGCAAAAGCGAATGTTTATGCACCCATTTCGGGGGTTGTAGAGCAAAAATTTCTAAAACAAGGAGAAATGGCCGCTCCTGGCCTGCCAATTATTCAAATACTAAATACTTCCAAAGTAAAAGTAGTGGCGGATATTCCCGAAACCTATTTGGGGGCTGTAAAGAGAGGAGAGAAAGTCACCATTAAATTCCCCGCGCTCCATCAAGAAAAACAAGCCAGGATAAGTCAGTTAGGTAGAGTCATTGACCCTGCCAATCGAACCTTTGAAGTAGAGGCAGAAATTTTAAATAAAAATGGTTTATTAAAACCCAATTTATTGGCAATCATGCTAATCAATGATTTTTCTGCGGATAATGTAGTGACGATTCCTTTGGAATTGGTACAGCAAGAAGTGAGCGGAAAAGATTTTGTATTCATCAAAGAAGCAGGAGAACAAGGGGATTTTGCTAAAAAAGTATATATCCAAATTGGGGAATCCTATAACGGCGAAGTTATTGTCGAAGAAGGATTAACCGGTCAAGAGGTATTAATCATTGAGGGATCAAGGGGTTTGGCAGATAAACAACTGATTAAAATAGTAGAAAAGGAAAGCTCGACTAATGCCGATGGTTCCTTAGTGAATAAGATAAATTGATGTAGGACTATAATCATTAAATTAAATTGTTAAAAATCAGCCCTTTATGCCAGAAAGTAAAAAGAAATTACTCAGGAAATTTGGATTGACCAGCCTTGCTGTTGATAATGGCACCAGTATTTTTATTCTAACTTTTATGATCCTGTTTTTTGGCTTTTCTTCTTATAGGAACATGCCTAAGGAGATGTATCCAGAGGCCAATATCCCTTACATTTTTATCAATACCCCTTATTTTGGCAATTCTGCAGCAGATATTGAGAACCTGATTACCCGCCCGATTGAAAAAGAACTAACAGGCTTAAAGGGAATAGATGAAGTATTATCTAACTCTATGCAGGATTTTTCGGTCATAACTGCCAAATTCCAATCTGATGTAAAAACGGATGATGCGCTCCGTCGGGTAAAAGATGCCGTAGATAAAGCCAAACAGGAGTTGCCTACTGACTTAGACCAAGACCCTTCCGTAGAGGAGATTAACTTCTCGGAATTTCCTATTATGACGGTTAATCTTTCTGGTGATTATGGGATGGATGAACTGCGGTCCTATGCAGAATATATAGAGGAAAAATTGGAAGATATTAGAGAGGTGACCCGAGTAGATATGAAAGGCGCACAAGAAAAGGAAGTAAAAATTGATGTGGACTTGCCTAAAATGGAGTCCCTCCAGGTCAGTTTTGGCGATATTGAAAATGCGGTAAAATCAGAAAATATTACTATGTCAGGCGGCGAAATCAAAAGCAATGGATTTCGCCGAGCGATCCGCGTTTTTGGAGAATTTGAAACAGTAGAGGAACTAGAAAATATGATCGTAAAAAGCGAAAACCAGCGTCCTATTTACCTGAAAGATATTGCTAAAGTGACCTACGGCTTTGAAGAAAGAACCAGCTACGCCCGTTCTGACGGAAATCCAGTCATCTCTCTAGACGTAATTAAGCGTTCAGGGATGAATGTACTGGCGGCTGCAGATAATGTGAATAAGGTGGTGAACGAAGAAAAAGCAAAGCTACCTGAAAACCTAAAAATAAGTATCTTCAATGATCAATCTATCTATACGAGAGAGGAGGTTGCCAATTTGGAAAACAGTATCATTTCGGGAATGATTCTGGTCGTGTTGGTTTTGCTTTTCTTTTTGGGCTTGCGAAATGCCTTATTTGTAGGTTTGGCCATTCCCATATCTATGCTAACAGGGATTTTGTGGCTAAACATCACAGGTGTTCCATTAAATATTATGGTATTGTTTGCCTTGATTTTAGCTTTGGGCTTACTAGTGGATAATGCCATTGTGGTGGTGGAAAACATCTACCGGTATATGTCAGAAGGCTATTCGGGGAAAGAGGCAGGGAAATATGGCACAGGAGAAGTGGCGATGCCAATTATTGCTTCTACGGCTACTACTTTGATGGCTTTTATTCCGCTATTGTTTTGGCCAGGGGTCATGGGCGAGTTTATGAAATATTTTCCGATCACGTTGATCATTGTGTTATCCTCTTCTCTCTTTGTTGCCCTGGTCATCAATCCGGTTTTAACGTCCAGGCTGATGAAGATAGATGAGAAGGCAGAAACCAGAGCAGGGAGAATTAGAAAACGCAATAATGTTTTGATAGGCTTAGCGATTATGGTTGGCCTGGCTGTTTTAGCACATTTTGGAGGCATTTTATGGCTGCGAAATTTATTGGGGATTACTACATTAGTGACCCTGGTGAATTTTTTTATATTAAGGCCAGCTTCTTTTGTTTTTCAAAACAAAGGAATTCCCATACTGGAAAATGTTTATAACCGCTTTATTAGGGGTGCATTAAAAGTGCCTGCCTTAATATTTTTTGGAACCGTCGGTTTATTATTTGGTTCACTGATGCTGCTAGCAGCATTTATGCCAAAAGTGGAGTTTTTTCCGGATACCGACCCACTATATGTCAATGCCTTTATCGAATTGCCTATGGGAACAGATATAGAGCAAACGAATCAGTTGATGAAGGAACTAGAAGGTAAAGTCAAAAAAGCACTGGAACCTTATCGACCCATCGTAGAGTCCATTTTATCTCAAATTGGTGAAAATACGGCTGATCCCAACGGCATGCCAGAACCTGGCGTGACCCCCAACAAAGCTCGCCTATCCGTTTCTTTTGTTCCCGTTAAAGAAAGGGGCAAGCTCTCAACAGTAGATGCTATGGAAGATATTCGAAAAGCTTTAAAAGGTTATCCTGGCGTAGAAATTACCGTAGATAAAAACCAGGACGGCCCTTCATCCGGAAAACCTATCAATCTGGAAATAATTGGTGAAAATGTAGATGAATTAGCGGTGATTTCGGAAGAAGTGAAAAATTTTATCAATGCCCAGAGCATTCCTGGTATAGAAGAATTAAAACCAGATGTTCGCCTTGGCAAACCAGAAATGGCTGTACACATTAATCGAGAGGCTGCTAGGCGTTATGGCGTTTCTACTTTTGCCATTGCAGATGGTATCCGCACGGCCGTTTATGGAAAAGAGGTATCTAAATTTAAAGACGGTGAGGAAGATTACCCGATTTTTATTCGTTTAGACGAAAAATACAGAAACAATATTGATAATATTTTAAATCAAAAAATTACTTTCCGCAGCCCGGCTACTGGAAAAATTAGTCAAGTTCCCATTTCTGCCGTGGCGCGTATACAATTCAATTCTACCTACAGCTCTATTAAGCGAAAAGATGAGCAACGGATGATTGCTCTTGCTTCCAATGTGACCGAAGGCTATAATGCAAACGAAATAGTTGCAGAATTGCGGGAGCTAATGAAGGACTATTCTTTCCCTGAAGGGATTACTTACGATTTCACAGGTGAGCAGGCGCAGCAGGAAGACGATGTAAGCTTTTTATCTACGGCTTTTTTGATTGCCATATTTGGTATTTTTATTATTATTGTAGGGCAATTTAATTCTATTTATTCCCCTTTTATTATCATCTTGTCCATTCTATTCAGCACCATTGGCGTATTCTTAGGGTACATTGTTACGGGAATGACTCTAAATATTATCTTTACCGGAGTCGGGATTATTTCTCTGGCGGGAATCGTGGTTAATAATGCCATTGTATTGATAGATTATATCAATTTGGTAGTAAAAAGAAAGCGCGAATCCCATGGATTGTCAGATATGCTCCAAATGGATAAAGCAGCAGTAAAAGAATGTATTATCGAAGGTGGCGCTACCCGTTTGCGTCCCGTTTTATTAACTGCCATTACAACTATTCTCAGCCTGATTCCATTAGCCATAGGTTTCAATTTTAACTTTACCACCCTTATTACTGAATTAGACCCGCATATTTTTATTGGAGGAGATAATACTGCACTTTGGGGCCCGATGGCCTGGACCGTTATTTATGGATTAATTTTTTCTACTTTTTTGACTTTGGTGGTCATTCCCGCCATGTATTGGTTGGCTTATCGTTTGAAAGCCCGTATAAATCGCTTATTTTTTTCTAGAGCAAATATTGCTGTTTCCGAAATGGGAATAGAAGGGAAAGCATTGAGTAACTCGTAATGTTTGCAACCTTTTCCATTTAGAATAAGATGATAAAAATCATTCATTTTACTGATTTTTATCATCTTATTCAGATTTTTATGTTTCTACTTTTATGCCCTCACTTGATTTGTCAAAGTGTTGAAATTTTTTCTCAACCTGAGCCGCCGTTGTCGAAGAAGCATCAAAATTGATTTGTATCAAACAATGAAAGACCCATTTGGTAGAACACATGATTATTTGCGGATCTCCATGACTGACAGGTGTAATATGCAATGTTCGTATTGCATGCCAGCTATTCCATGTTTCCTGCCCAATCAACAATTACTTACCAATAGAGAAATTATAGAAATTGCCGAAATATTTGTAAAAGATTTTGGTATCCAAAAAATTCGACTGACCGGTGGAGAGCCATTAATCAGAAAAAATGCTGGACAAATTATTGAATCGCTCAGCCGCTTACCGGTCGAACTTGCCCTTACAACCAATGGTGTATTGCTGGACCGTTTTTTCTGCTTACTGGAAAAAGTGGGCTTAAAATCGCTTAATATTAGCTTAGACTCCTTAATGCCAACAACATTCTGGCAGATAACCAAAAGTGATTTTTTTTATAAAATTTTTGAAAATATTAATCAAGCATTAGCAAAAGGTTTCCATGTGAAAATAAATACCGTAGTAAAACGAGGGATGAACGAACATGAGGTGCTGGACTTTGTAGCGTGGACCCGAAACTCTCCTATACATGTTCGATTTATTGAATTTATGCCTTTTGACGGCAATCAGTGGCAATGGAAAAAAGTCGTATCCTTCAAAGAAATATTAGACAAAATTGAAAAGATCTTTCCCGTCGAAAAACTGGAAGACGGTTTTCACAGTACGGCTAAAAGCTATAGGGTTCCTGGCTTTCAAGGCACATTTGCAGTAATTAGCACGGTAACTGCACCTTTTTGCAATAATTGTAACCGTATCCGATTGACTGCTGATGGAAAACTGCGAAATTGCCTCTTTTCAGAAAATGAAGTGGACTTACTGACTGCTTTTAGAGCAGGACAGGATATTCGTCAGCTTATATACAATTGTATCATTCAAAAACAAGCAGAAAGGGGTGGTTTGGGGGCGTTCGATAACCAGGAGGCTGAAGAAGTATATGCTCAAGGACGGTGTATGACTTCTATAGGAGGATAAAATACTTAACTAAATTATATATGCCTATTAATCATAATAACTGCATCACCTTACCAAATTCAAAAAAAAACACTTGCGTCAATTGTCGCAAAAAGGTACACTCTCTTTTAAAAGGATTGAGTTGTGAAGAACTAGCTTTATTAGAAAAGAACAAATACGAAGTACTTTATAAGGCAGGAGAAATCGTATGTAAAGCGGGTACTAAACCCTCAGGTCTGCTTTGTTTAAACGAAGGAAAAGTGAAAATCACAAAGTTAGGTGTAAATGGAGTAGAGCAAATCGTAGCACTAAGAAAACCGGTGGACTTTATCGGTTTTCGAACTTTAATGGGGGAAAGCAATTTTTTGACTTCTGCTATCGCATTGGAAGCATCGGTTATTTGCGTTATTGATAAAAAGGTTTTTTTTGATATCATCCGAAGCAATAACCGCCTTTCTTTTCGGATTATTCGCTTTCTTGCAAAAGAATTGAACAATCTAGAAAACCGCATGGTCAATCTTACACAAAAACACATCCGTGCCCGTTTAGCAGATGCTTTGCTAATCGCTCACGATGTTTATGGACAATCTCCTGACGATGGAATACTAAATGTTGCATTAAAACGGGCAGACCTGGCAGCCCTTGCCAATATGACTACGGCAAATGCCATTCGCGTTCTTTCCGCTTTTGCTAAAGAAAACTTAATCGAAATCAACCGTAGGAAGATAAAAATAAATAATCTAAGAGCGTTGACTCAAATAAGCCTTTTTGGCAGGTGACTATTGTAGCGGTTAAAAAACCAGACGAGAAATCAAACGATACAATAAAATTGAGGATATAAAACCATCACTCACCAAGATAAGCCTAACCCAAAACTTTACTACTAAGTCCAAAATGATAGCTGAGTTAATGCGAATAGGATATGTTGTACAACATACTTTCCTTATGTTATACAGCATTGTTTTTCAAGTGCCTCCTTCGTTATTTTACAGCATTAAAACAGTGCAGAAAATAACATGAAATACTTATTGAAAATCCTACTCTTTGGACTCATTGTATCCAGCAGTTTTTCGGAACTATTGGCACAGTTTTCCATTTCAGCGCAGTTGCGTCCTCGTATGGAACTCCGAGATGGGTACAGGCTTCCAAAAGGGGTGGATTCCGAGACTGCTTTTTTTGTTTCCCAACGGACGAGGCTCAATCTTTCCTTTAAAAATGAAAAGGTAAAATTATTCCTTTCTCCACAGGACATCCGAGTGTGGGGGGCAGAAAGGCAATTGGCAAAAGACCCAAATTTCGGACTGCACGAAGCATGGGGACAAGTCCTACTTTCCAATAAATTCTCCATAAAAATGGGGCGGCAGGAACTGGTTTATGATGGGCATCGCCTACTGGGGAATGTTGATTGGATACAGCAGGCAAGAAGCCATGATGCCTTATTGTTGAAGTTTGAAAACGAAGGCTTAAAAGTGGATTTTGGTGGGGCATTTAATCAATCAGGAGAAAACGTATTCTCCACTCATTATCGCCCTGACAACTACAAAGCACTCACCTTTTTACACGCAGCAAAAAAATCGGATAAATTTTCCTGGAGCGGTATGATGATGGGGGATGCTTTTGAAAAAAGTGAAGTGAATCACGATTTAGTTTGGCGATATACTTTTGGGACTTTGCTGAGCTATCAAACAGGAAATCTCAATCTGGAAGGCAGTATTTATTGGCAAGGTGGTAAAACAAAAACAGATAAAGACATTGCTGCCTACCTATTTAATATAAAAGCCCTATACAAATTGAATAAAGTGGCTTTAGCAGCGGGAGTAGATGTTGTCTCTGGCGATGACCCCAATGATGAGAATTTTCAAGCTTTTAATACCCTTTATGCCACCAACCATAAGTTTTATGGATGGATGGATTACTTCCTGAATATTCCAGTAGATACAGACGGCGGTGGCTTACAAGACTATTATATTAATGTGAATATCAGCACGGGCAGCAAATCTTCCCTAAAAGTTTTCTATCATCAATTCCTCTTGGCGAATGATGTGCTAGATTTAACAAGACCAGCGGAAGTGCTGAGTAGAAATTTGGGCGGAGAGATAGATGCCGTATTTGGCTATAAGATTGCATCCTATGCCAATTTGAATGTGGGGTGGTCACTCTACTTTCCCACTACTGCAACAGCACAAATCAGGGGGGGCGACAAAGATAAAACCAACACTTGGGGCTGGGTTATGCTGTCTTTGACACCAGAGTTGTTCCAGACAAAGGACAAATAACAGCGGATTTATATCCTCCTACAACAAAAACAAAAAATTACAATAATGAAAAAAGCCATATTCCTGTTCACCTTGTTCTGCTTGCTGTTCGCAGGATCATCCTTTGCACAGAGTGCTGCTGAAACAGCAGATTTGTTCAAATTGAAGTGCGGCATCTGCCACACCATAGGAGGTGGAAAATTAATAGGTCCTGACCTCGCCAATATACAAGACAGGCGTTCAGAAGATTGGCTCATCAACTATATCCGTTCTTCCCAAACTATGATTAAAAACGGCGACCCAGATGCGGTAGCCCTTTTTGAAGAATACAATAAAGTCATCATGCCCGACCCGATGATTTCAGATATAGAAATAAAAACCATTTTGAGCTATATCGCTGAAAATTCTGGAGCAGGAGTTGGTACGGCTGCGGAAGTTGTTTCGGTCATTAAAGGGGCTACGCCCGAAGACTTAGAACACGGCAAAGACCTTTTTGAGGGGAGAGTGCGGTTTGCCAATGGCGGTCCCTCCTGCATTTCCTGCCATAATGGACAAAGTAATGCGATGCTCTTTGAAAACAACTATTCGAGCAAAGACATTAGCACTTCCTTTTCCACTATGGGCGAAGCAGGCGTGAAAGCCATTTTGCAAAGCCCACCCTTTCCAGTCATGGCTAAAGCATTTGAAAATCAAAAACTAACGGATACAGAAGTTCGCAATTTACTGGTTTTCCTGAGCAAAGCCCGCAAATCTAAAAGTAGTGTTTCCTCTGGCTACCTGCTGTATGGCATTCTAGGAGCTTTTTCCTTACTGGTCTTATATGCAGGACTATGGCATGGAAGAAAAAGCAAAAGCGTCAACCACGATATTTATAAACGACAGATAAAGTCTTTTAACTAAAGGAGAATTTAAATTCTCCTTTAACAAATCAACTAAAACATGAGTTGGATACAAGACATCATTTCCCCACAGACCCGAAAATGGGAAGAGTTTTACCGCAATCGTTTTCAGCACGACCGCATTGTGCGGAGTACACATGGGGTGAACTGTACAGGCGGTTGTTCCTGGCAAATCCATGTAAAAGATGGTATTGTCGTATGGGAAACCCAGCAGTTGGATTATCCATTATTAGAAGGCTCCCTCCCGCCTTATGAACCTCGTGGCTGTCAAAGAGGGATTTCTTACTCTTGGTATTTGTACAGCCCGCTTCGAATTAAATACCCTTTAATTCGAGGCGCATTGATTGATGCTTTTCAGAGAGAAAAACTCAATGCCGGAGGCGACCCAATGAAGGCTTGGGAAAACCTCCAAAACGATGAAGCGGCACGCAAAAGGTATCAGCAAGCTCGGGGAAAAGGCGGTTTTAGAAGAACCAATTGGGAAACGGTGCTGGAATTGATGGCGGTGTCCAACCTTTATACAGCAAAAAAATATGGACCGGACCGAGTGGTGGGTTTTTCGCCTATACCTGCAATGTCTATGATGAGCTATGCTGCTGGAGGCAGATTTTTACAATTATTTGGAGGCATCAATCTGAGTTTTTACGACTGGTATTGCGACCTGCCCACGGCCTTTCCTGAAATTTGGGGGGAACAAACGGACGTGTGCGAAAGTGCGGATTGGTATAATGCCAAAATGATTGCTGACATGGGAGCTTGCTTGAATATGACCCGCACGCCCGATTGCCACTTCTTTGCCGAATCTCGGCATAATGGCACCAAAACAGTGGTATTTTCTCCTGATTTTAGCCAGGTCTGCAAATATGCGGACCAATGGGTTCCCGTCCATGCGGGTAGTGATGGTGCTTTTTGGATGGCAGTCACCCATATTATATTAAAGGAATGGCATCACGAAAAACAAACGCCTTATTTCCTCCAATATACCAAGCAATATACCGATAGTCCGTATTTGGTAAAACTGGAAAAAGAAGGGGATGTCTATAAACCAGGCAGGCTGGTTCGAGCCAATGAATTGGAAAAATTCAAGGATATTGAAAATGGCGATTGGAAATTCCTCAATATAGACGAGGGCAATGGTAAATTCATTGTGCCAAAAGGCAGTTCGGGATTCCGTTGGGAAAAAGAGGGCGGAAAATGGAATATGAAACTGGAAGATGGTATAACAGACGAATCTTACAATCCTTTGCTTTCTTTTTTAAATAAAAACGATGAAGTATTACAAGTAGAATTCACGGAATTTGGCTTAGGCAATCATCGTCAAAGAGGTGTTCCAGTAAAATATATTAATACCGTCAACGGAAAAATTCCAGTTACTACTGTTTATGATTTGACTATGGCGCAGTATGGAGTAAGCAGGGGGTTAGCTGGAGATTATCCTGCGGACTATACTGACAGAGATGCCGCTTATACCCCCGCTTGGCAGGAAATTTTTACGGGAATAGATTCCAACACAGTTATTCAATTTGCTAAAGAATGGGCGAACACCGCCAATGTAACGGGCGGAAAATGTATGGTCATCGTTGGTGCAGGTATCAATCACTGGTATCACGCCAATTTGATGTACCGTTCCGCTATCATGGCGTTGATGCTAACGGGTTGTGTGGGCAAGAATGGCGGGGGCATGAACCATTATGTCGGGCAGGAAAAACTGGCCCCTATGGACTCTTGGGGAACGGTTGCCTTTGGCAAGGATTGGCAAGGGGCAGTGCGGCTGCAACAAGCTCCTATTTGGCATTATATCAATACTTGCCAATATCGCTATGACGGACAGTTTTCAAAATACAATACGGTACCCGATAATAAATGGACCCGCCAACATACCGCAGATACTATATTTCAGGCGGTGCGTATGGGGTGGATGCCTTTTTATCCACAATTCAATGAAAATTCCTTAGAACTCAGCAAAGAGGCGACTGAAAAAGGGGCGACTTCTGACGAAGCTATCAAGGAGTATGTTTTGGAAAAATTGAAGTCCAAAGAATTGGAATATGCAGTAGGCGACCCCGAAGCACCCGAAAACCACCCCAAAGTATGGTACATCTGGCGAGGCAATGCCATTATGGGCAGTATGAAGGGACACGAATATGCCCTGAAACATTATCTCGGCACCCATCATAATTCTATTGCTCAAGATGCGGAAGACCGCACTGAAGAGGTCAAATGGCACGAACATGCGCCACTGGGAAAAATGGATTTGATAGTTGACCTCAACTTCCGTATGGACTCTTCTGCCTTGTATTCCGACATTGTACTTCCGGCAGCTTCTTGGTATGAAAAAGCGGACCTCAACAGTACGGACCTTCACTCCTTTATTCATCCATTGGGACAAGCGATTGCACCTGTTTGGGAATCCAAAACAGACTGGGATATCTTTAAACAAATAGCCAGAGTGACCAGTGAGTTGGCTAAAAAATATTTTGCCGAGCCGCAAAAAGATGTGGTCATTGCACCCATTTCTCATGACTCTGCAGGCGAAATTTCCCAGCCGGTAATCAAGGATTGGTACAAAGGTGAATGCGAAGCGATTCCTGGGAAGACCATGCATAAAATTGCAGTGGTGGATAGGGATTATACAAAGATTTATGACAAATACATTTCGCTGGGCGACAATATTCGGAAAAACGGTTTAGGGGCTCATGGTAATCACTATAAGTGTGAAGATGCCTTTGATGAAATGCTGGATTCCAACCATTTCCCACTCGAAAAGTCAAACGGAACGGTACGCCCTTCTATTAAAGAAGATGAATGGGCAGCCAATGCGGTTTTGCAATTGTCTTCCCTAACGAATGGCAAACTAACGGTGCGGGCTTATAAAAATGCAGAAAAGAAAACAGGGTTGGTACTTGCCGACCTCGGTGAAGGCAGTGCAGATGTCAAAATCCGCTATGCAGACCTGTTGGCGCAGCCAAGAAGGTATAATTCTTCGCCGCTTTGGTCGGGTTTGATGCATGAAGGCAGGGCGTATGCCCCTTATACCTATAATGTGGAGCGGTTAGTGCCGTGGAGAACATTGACTGGACGACAACATTTTTATCTCGACCATGAATTATACCTCGCTTATGGTGAAAATTTGCCCACTTACAAGCCTTCTCCCAAGCCAGAAGCCTATGGCGATTTAAGGGATACTTTGAAAAATGGCGAAGCCAAAATCTTGAATTGCCTCACCCCTCATGGCAAATGGCACATCCACTCGACCTATATGGAGAACCTGCGGATGTTGACCCTTTCAAGAGGTTGTGAACCTTGCTGGATAAACGAGCAAGATGCGGAAGAATTAGGCATCAAAGACAATGACTGGGTGGAAGTTTATAACGATCACGGCGTTTACTGTACTCGTGCGGTGGTCAGTGCAAGAATACCAAAAGGTGTGTGCATCGTCTATCACGTACCAGAACGAACCGTGGGCATTCCTAAATCGCAGGTACGAGGCAATAAACGGGCAGGGGGACACAACAGCTTTACCCGTATTCACTTGAAGCCCAATTTCTTAGCAGGAGGCTATGGTCAGTTCACTTATCATTTCAATTATTGGGGCCCCATTGCGCCAAACAGGGATACGCATGTGATTGTGAAGAAAATGGAGAAATTGGTGTGGTAACAGAGAATTTACATTCTCTGGTTTATATCCTCTGGTCATAAACAAAAAAAATATGCAAATAACACAATCAAAAACAGTAGCAGAATTAGTTGCCGATAACTATAAAGCAGCCGATGTTTTCAAAAAGCATGGCATAGATTTTTGCTGTGGTGGAGGCGTTAGCATAGCGGAAATATGCAGGCGAAAAAATCTTGATTATGCACAAATCGAAAGAGAATTGCTGGCATTGGACAAGCCTATTCCAAAATCGCATGATTTTAATAATTGGGCATTGGATTTTCTGATTGATTACATCATTCAAATCACACCATAGTTATGTGATGGAGAACATTCCGCTCGTTTTGCAATATGCTGAAAAAGTCGAGCAAGGGTACACGGGCATTACTATACAGAAACGGTTGAAATCAATAAGTTATTCAAGGAGGCAGCAAAGGAATTGTTGATGCATTTGCAAAAGGAGGAGCAGATTCTTTTTCCTTATATAAAAAAAATAATAAAAGCTGAAAAGGAAAGTTTGCCAATTCCGAACCCGCCCTTCAAAACCGTGGAGAACCCTATCAGAATGATGCAAATAGAGCACGAAAACGCTGGTGATATTTTTAAAAAGATTGCCAAGTTGAGCAATCATTATCAACCGCCAGAAGGAGCTTGCAATACGTTTCGGGTACTTTATGCCAAGTTGCAAGAATTTGAGGAAAACCTGCATCAGCATATCCATTTGGAGAATAATATTCTGTTTCCGAAGGCGGTGGCGTTGGAGCAAAACAGTTGAGCCTTGCAAACAGTCCGCAATAAAGTATAGCAAAGCAATAGCAACCAACAACCGAGCATTTATATGCTCGGCTTTTTAAAAACAAAACATAAAAAAATATCATGGATGTACGTGCCCAGATTTCAATGGTTTTTCACCTCGACAAATGTATTGGTTGTCATACCTGTTCGATAGCCTGTAAAAATATCTGGACCGACCGAAAAGGCGTGGAGTATCAATGGTGGAATAATGTAGAAACCAAGCCAGGAACGGGTTATCCTACCAAATGGGAAGACCAGGATATATACAAAGGAGGTTGGGAAAAAAACAATGGGACTATTCACCTCAAAGGGGCAGGCAAAAAGAAGGGCTTGCTCAATATTTTTCACAATCCGCATATGCCCGTCATTGACGATTATTACGAACCATTTACCTACAAATACCTTGACCTCATTGAGTCGCCAGCTATGGATGACCAACCTACGGCACGCCCCGTTTCCCTGATTACAGGTAAACCCATTGACATCAAAATGGGACCCAATTGGGACGATGACTTGAGCGGTACGCCTGATTATGCGAGGAAAGACCCCAATCTTCAGGAACTATCTCCCGCAGAACAGGAGGCCATGTTCCAATTAGAGCGAATGGCATTCTTTTATCTGCCAAGAATTTGCAACCACTGTCTCAATCCGGCTTGTGTAGCTTCCTGTCCTTCGGGAGCTATTTACAAAAGAGGCGAGGACGGTATCGTATTAATCAACCAACAGGTTTGTCGGGCATGGAGAATGTGCGTCACTGCCTGTCCTTATAAAAAGTCTTATTATAATTGGCATACTGGGAAATCAGAAAAGTGCATCCTTTGCTATCCTCGCTTGGAAGCGGGTCATGCGCCTGCCTGTATGCACTCTTGTGTGGGTAGAATTCGCTATCTTGGGTGTCATCCTTTACGATGCTCACCAAATAGAAGGTGCTGCTTCTGCTGACAATAACAATCTCGTTGACCGCCAATTGAATATGCTGCTTGACCCCTTCGACCCTGAAGTTATCAAAGCGGCGAAAAAAAATGGAGTTCCCGATTCTACTATTAAGGCAGCGCAATATTCCCCAACCTATAAGTTTATTAAAGAATGGGGATTGGCATTGCCGCTACACCCGGAATTTAGAACCTTGCCCATGCTGTTCTATGTGCCGCCTATGCTGCCTGTTATGGCTTCATTGAGTGAGCAAAATACTTCACAAGGCGAAAAAATGGACCCCATTGCGAAATTCTGGAACGACAACTGGTTGTATGACACCAGCACGGAAGATTTATGGGGAACGATAGACCAAGCTCGTTTTCCACTAAAATATATGGCGAATCTATTTGCCGCAGGCGATGAAGAAAAGGTCAAAGTGGTTTTGAAAAAACTAATGGCTGTGCGAATGCACCGAAGGGGCGTAACAGTAGGCGATGTTGGCCCCTGAGAAGGTCGAAGCTGCTGCGTTAAAAGGGGCGGGCATGGATGCCGAAACCGCTGATGATATTTATAAACTAACCTCCCTCGCTAAGTTCAATGAGCGTTTTTGTGATTCCTCCCTGCACATCGGGAACAGGCAATGGAAATGCTTGAATTTACAGGAGATACAAGGGGCAGCGTTGGGTTTGGCTTTAAAGAACAACCGGTGAGAGGGCTTTGACCCCACCAACTGGCTTTTTAAACAAAATAAGGTCTAGCAGACCGACCCTGTATTGTAGAATCGGAAAAAATCTCTAAAGGTGCATAGCACCGGCCCCATTAGTGCAAAACAGAGTCGATGCTATGAACCTTTCATCCTAAAAAGATATGGAGTATCATAAGATTTTCATAAATACCTTCTATTTAAGTAAGTCAGCAAAATTGTTTAATGGATAATTTGAGCATAATACATTGATAATCAAAACTCTGTGCCTCCGTGTCTCTGTGTTCAAATTTGCCCACCTACTTAAATTCACAATTTAAAATGAGTAAAAATAATAATATGAAGGATTCAATCAAACATTACATCTTATTAGCAAATCTATTTGAATATCCAGGAGAAGGGTTTGTTGAAAAGGTAAAGGAAGTCCAAACTTTTTTGGATACCCATTATTCAGTAGCGGGAAAAGGCTTGTTTCCTTTCACCAATTTTATGTCAAAAGCAGATTTAATAACGCAACAGGAATTGTTTATTCGCTCTTTTGATGTACAGGCGGTTACGACTCTTGATTTGGGATATGTGATGTTCGGGGATGATTATAAAAGAGGCGAACTATTGGTCAATTTGAATCGGGAACATCGGGAGGCTAACAATGACTGCGGAGTAGAACTTTCCGACCACTTGCCCAATGTATTGCGCTTGCTGCCTAAAATGAAGGACGATTTTATTGTGGAAGAATTGGCTAAACGGATTATTGCCCCTGCTTTAAAACGAATGATACGGGGCTTTGAACCCGAGCAAATTGAACTGAAAGATAAGTTTTACAAAAGAAAGCACAAAACCATCATTGAGCGACCGGATGAGCATTATACGATTTATCAAAAAACATTGGAAGTCTTGCTATGGGTGCTAAAACAAGATTTTGACATCAAAGAAAGCGTGCCACGGGAAAAGACTTCGGATTTTTTGAAAAATATTGTGACAGAAACCAAATTGGAAGGATAGGTATTAGACCTCATCACCAAAAAACGAAAATTATTTCATCAGAAAAAAAATAAAATGGAAAATCTTTTTAATGCTCTCAATAATTTTTTCCTGATTGCTTTGCCCTACATTGCCTTATTTGTTTTTGTAATAGGAGCAATATGGCGATACCGTTCTAATGGGTTTAAGTTTTCGTCTTTGTCCTCGCAGTTTTTGGAAGGCAGGCAATTGTTTTGGGGGTCTGTGCCTTTTCACATAGGTATTTTATTTCTGTTTTTTGGTCATTTGATTGCCTTTTTGATTCCGAGAGGCGTATTGGCGTGGAATGCCCACCCAGTCCGCCTGATATTGCTGGAAGTAACTGCCTTTATTTTTGGCATTGCAGTATTAGTTGGGCTGGTCAATCTCTTGTATAGAAGAATTACCAGTCCCCGAATAGCTGTGGTTACTAGCAAAATGGACTATGTAATACTGTTCTTATTGCTTATCCAAGTATTTAGTGGTCTTTGGGTGGCTTATAATTTTCGGTGGGGGTCTTCCTGGTTTTCCTCTGTATTGACGCCTTATCTATGGTCAATTTTTGGCTTACAGCCCGATATTTCGGCGGTTGCTGCCCTGCCGTGGATAGTCAAATCGCATATCGTTGGGGCATATCTGATTGTTTTACTGATTCCTTTTTCAAGGCTGGTTCACTTTCTAGTTCCACCCATTGACTACCTATGGCGACCTTACCAGCGGGTGATTTGGTATTGGGATAATAAGGAGGTGCGGAATACGCATAAACCCTGGTCTTCGAAGCGACCTAAAAATAATTAAGTAACACTAAAAAAATAACTTGGACATTTTGTCCATGAATTAGGTAAGTAAACGCTTCATTTTAAGTTACTTACCTAATTCATGGACTATAAAAAATGGCGATGTTATTTTTTTTATCACTACTAAGGGTGTGGCAGCGATATTTTTAACCGTAACAGACCTTGAACTCTTGGCTGCCCAAGCGGTCAAATTTATCCTGCTTGTCCTATTGGTATTTGGCGGAGGACTGAATCTGTATAAAGCGCGGAAGGAAAAGGAGCGCAGTAGAAAAATGATTAGGAGCATCCTAGCCGTTGTTCTTTTCGCAGTAGCCGTACCCGTCATTCGGTGGATACAGATTGAGGGGAGTTTATTGAATTCTGATAAATATGCGATTGGTACAACTATCGGCCCTTGTCAGGTTTTTGCAAAAGGCAAAGGCATTGAATTTGAGTATGAGAGTAATACGGTACAGAAATACAGCAATTGTAATACGTTCCACCCAATTCCCCTTAATACGATATCACGAAAATCCAAATGGGAAATATTATGGTGCGATATACAGAACGATACCCTGCGATAGAGGCAGGATAGATTTTAATAAAAAAATGTAAATTAAATGCAAGAAAAAGCTACCTTTCAAATCACATAAAGCCTTGTTTTTTAACACTCTTGGCCTTTACTGATTTGTTTTGCTGCATCTGGATGTTAAACGGTGTATTAGTTACCTTTCCTGGTGGACAACCAGGTATTTGATTGGGGACCTGTTGAAATTGGATGGCTGATGGGGATTCCTGTTTTGACAGGAGCTCTTGTTCAGGTTGCCTGCAGGCATTTTGACGGATAAATTTGGTGGGAAACCAGTATACACCACCTTGCTGATCCTTTGTGCCATTCCAATGTATCCTACTATCCTACGCCGATAGTTTTTTAGGATTTGCAGCTTGCGAGTTTCGGTTTTGGCTTTGCCGGGGTAAGTTTTGCCATTGGAATTGCTTTTTCCTCGGTGTGGTATCCCCAACGCCAGCAGGGGACTGCCTTAGGCATCTTTGGCGCCGGAAATGCCGGGGCGGCCCTCACTACCTCTGTTTGCCCCTACCATATGCTGAATACATTTCACTAATAATGGTGCCGATATCTCGAAGCCTGGAGAATGCTTGCCCAAAGTTTATGCAGCCGGCATTACTTGTTATGGGAATCCTGTTCTTTCTTTTTTCACGGAAAACAAAAAACCGGCCTCCAGTACCAAGAACATTGAAGGGGATGCTAAAGCCCTTGAAAAAATATCCGTGTCTGGCGCTTTGGCATGTATTACTTTTCTTGTATTTGGATGCTTTGTAGCTTTTTCTCACAGTGGCTGGTCCCTTATTTCGTAAATGTTTATTATCCTCCCCTTGGTGACTGCCGGAATTTTTGCAGCTCTGTTTCAGTTTTCCTTCGGGGGTTATCCGTGCCCTTGGCGGATGGATGTCCGATAAATGGGGAGCCCGGAAAGTAATGTATTGGGTCTTTGGGTTCCTCTGTGGTTAATTAGCTTTTTATTAATTATTCCAAAAATGGAAATAAGCTCACCTGGAAGGGGCGTTATGGCGAAGCGTGCCGGGACGGTCACTGCTAGTTTCGGATTCGGAAATTCACTGTAGGCGAGCAGGTACTTACCCAATGGTCATTCGAGTAGCAGAAACTGCGGATAAGGATTATGGAAGAAGGGACATTTATTTTCCCAACTAAAGAGGTTTGGCAGGAACCCGTTGTTAAAGTGGGGGATGACCGTAACAAAAAAACAGCTTTTGGCAAAAGGAGTCACCCGGATATACTTCCAGGCAAATGTTTGGATCTTTGCCGTTCTTGGTTATCCTAATAGGAAGTATCTGGGGCATAGGTAAAGCAGGTGTGTACAAGTATATTCCGGATTATTTTCCCGAAGAAGTAGGGCGTGGTTGGTGGAATGGTAGGGAGTGTTAGGCGGTTTGGGAGGATTCTTCTGTCCGATTATCTTCGGCTATTTGCTGGAAGGCACCGGACTTGTGGACGAGTTGTTGGATGTTTATGTTGTTCCTCTCTGCCTTGTGCCTGTTTTGGATGCATCGGGTAGTAACGAAAGATGATGCACAAAGAATCACCTGACTTGATGCGAAAAATCGAACATGTGTAAATAAAACATGTGTAATCAAAATATAATCAATGCCGATCAAACATTTCAAACTGGAACGTCGAAGATTCAAAAATTTTGGGAATCAACCGGAAGGAAAATCGCAACCAAAAATCTATGGATTTCTATTCCGGCATTGCTATGCTGGCATTTGCTGTTTGGATTATGTGGAGTGTCATCGCCGCCAAAATGAAAGAGTTTGGGTATAATTTCGGGATGATTACGCCCGATATGAGTCCCGAAGTAGTAGCGGCAAAACTTCAGGAAATCAACAGCCTTTACTATACTTTACCTGCTATTGCTGGATTGGCAGGGGCGACGCTACGCATTCCAAATTCTTTCCTGATAGGTATAGGGGGCGGCAGGAATGTGATTTTTATTACCACAGCCCTGTTATTGATTCCTACCATTGGTGTCGGGCTTGCCCTTAAAGATGTCAACACCCCTTATCTCACTTTTGCCATCCTTGCTGCGCTGTCTGGCTTTGGAGGGGGGAATTTCTCTTCTTCCATGAGCAATATCAGTTATTTTTTTCCTAAAAAAGTACAAGGCACTTCGCTGGGGCTTAATGCAGGCATTGGCAATTTGGGCGTTGGTGTGATGCAAAAGACGATTCCATTGGTCGTTGGCTTATTCCTGTTTTCTGCAATCAATAAAGACGGAGCTATCGTTAGCAACGAAGCGCTTGCAGGGATTCAAAATGCGGGTTGGGTATGGGTTCCTTTGCTGATTATTTCTGCCATTGTTGCTTTTGTAGGTATGAACAATGTCATTACCGGAACGCCAAAGTTGCCCAATGCGGTTCAGGGCATTGGCAAGACGCTTTATATGGTTGCATTGGGACTGATAGCAGCAGGTATCGGTGCTTGGATGTTAGTCAGTCTGCAAATTAATATGTGGATAGTGCTTCCAGTGGTTATCATCCTAACGGTTATGTTGATGAAATATGCCACTCCTGGAGAAATGAAAGCCAATTTGAACAAACAGTTTGCTATATTCAGCAATAAGCACAACTGGATTATGACCATTATTTATACCATGACCTTTGGCTCATTCA
>CBDCUO010000002.1:0-37945 GCA_965222705.1 Saprospiraceae bacterium
TGGTACACGGAATGACTATTGCAGAATATGCTCGAATGGTCAATGATGAAGGCTGGCTAAAAAATGGTACGCCATGTAAGTTGAAAACGATTGCTTGTCAAAATTATACCCACGAAAGCGTGTATGAATTGCCAATAAAACCCTCCCCTAACTTGCCGAATAATCGAGCGATTTACCTGTACCCGTCCCTTTGCTTTTTTGAAGGGACACAGGTTAGTGTAGGGCGGGGTACGAATACCCAGTTTCAGGTGTTATGGCCATCCCGATTTTACAGAAGGAGCGTATGAATTTACGCCAATGTCTATGGACGGAGCAAAATACCCCAAATTGGAGGGAAAACGGTGCAAGGGTTTTGATCTAAGCAAGATGAATCCCGAATCAATTAGAACGGTCAAATCGTTAAATTTGAATTATCTGATTGATTTTTATAAAAATTTTGCTGATAAAGAAAATTTTTTTTTGAAAAACAGCTTTTTTGAAAAACTGGCCGGTAGCGACCAATTGAGAGAACAAGTCATCGCTGGATTGTCAGAACAGGAAATAAAAAAGAGCTGGCAGCCCGCGCTGGAAAAGTTTAAAAAAACCAGAGCAAAATATTTGTTATATGAAGATGGGACATATTAGCGTATATTTACAATTTCTTCTGAATTCTTATTTGATGACAGACGATTATTTGGAAGGAGTAGATAGGGGAGTAGCGCACTGCTCATTTTCGATCAAATGATTAAAAATGTTTTTCATCAATGCAGATATTTTCGAGTAGAAAATTTGGCATGATCCAAAGAGGGAAAAAAGCCCGGTTTTATAAAAACAATTGCCTAATTTTACTAGTAAAATGCTTATAAACAATCACAAATAAAAACGAATAAATTATTATATATGATTGCTCAGATTTTAGATGCCACCGTTCAAAAGAATATAAATGCTTGGCTAAATGGCGACTATGATGCGACCACCAAAGCCCGCATTCAGCAAATGCTAGAGGAAGAAGATTTTAATGGATTAACCGATGCTTTTTATAAGGATTTGGAGTTTGGTACAGGGGGATTGCGAGGCATTATGGGAGTTGGTAGCAATCGGATCAATAAATATACGCTCGGTATGGCGACACAAGGTTTGAGCAATTATTTACTAAAAACCTATCCAAACCAGCCAATCAAAGTGGTCATTGCGCATGATAACCGCAATAACTCGGCTCTTTTTGCTCGAATGACGGCGGAGGTTTTTTCTGCCAATGACATTTATGTTTATTATTTTGAAGGCTTACGCCCCACACCAGAGTTGTCTTTTGCGATTCGCGAGTTGGGCTGTCAGAGCGGAGTTATGCTGACGGCTTCGCACAATCCAAAAGAATATAATGGTTACAAAGCTTATGGCCCAAGCGGCGGGCAATTGGTTGCTCCTTATGACCAGGCAGTTTTGGAGGAGGTTAGAAAAGTGGACGATATTAGCAAAATCAACTTTTCCGGCAAGGAGGAAAATATTGAAAAAATAGGCGAAGCTATTGACAAAAAATATTTAAAAGAACTGGCAGCCTTGTCCATTTCCAAAGCTGCGATTCAGCGGCAAAAAGATTTGAAAATTGTCTTTTCTCCAATTCATGGAACGGGTGGCGTGTTGGTACCGCCTATTTTGGAGTTATTTGGTTTTGAAAATGTGATTTTGGTAGAAGAGCAGATGAAAGTGGATGGCAATTTTCCAACGGTCATTTACCCCAATCCAGAGGAGCAGGAAGCTTTGACGCTTGCAATCAATAAAGCTCAAATGGTAGATGCCGATTTGGTCATGGCGACCGACCCCGATGCGGATAGGGTAGGGATTGCTATTAAAAATGACCGAAATGAATTTATGCTGCTCAATGGCAACCAAGCGGCTTGCTTATTGATTCGCTACGTCCTGACTGCTTGGCAAAAAGCGAAAAAAACTAACTGGAAATCAATACGTTGTGAAAACAATTGTCACGTCTTATTTGATTGATAAAATTGCTGCTTCAATGGGTGTGGAATGTTTTAATACCCTGACCGGTTTCAAATATATTGGAGAAATAATGACCAGGCTAGAGGGTCAGAAAACCTTTGTTGCCGGTGGTGAAGAGAGCTATGGCTATCTCGTGGGGGAGCATGCGCGGGACAAGGACGCAGTGGTTTCTTGTGCCATGATTGCAGAAATGGCGGCCTATTATAAAGATCAGGGTAGCAGCCTCTATGAAGCCCTGGTTGATATGTATTTGGAATATGGTTTTTATAAGGAAAAACTAGTGGCACAAAAAAGAGAAGGGAAGGCAGGAGCGGAAGAGATCAAAGCCATGATGGAGCGTTTTAGAGCGCATCCGCCAATGGTTTTGGGCGGTTCTTCGGTGGTAATGATCAAAGACTATTTGAGTAGTACTTCTAAGGATATGGAAAGTGGCAAATTGGGGAAAATTGATCTGCCTGCTTCTAATGTTTTGCAATTTTTCACCGAAGATGGCAGTATTATTTCTGCTCGCCCTTCCGGCACAGAGCCAAAAATCAAGTTTTATTGCAGTGTAAATGCGCCCTTAATCAGTAAAACCGCTTTTGCCGATGTAGAACGACAACTGGATACTAAACTGGATAGAATATTAAGAGATTTGGGCGTTTAGAAGTACTTTATAAGCCAATAGCAGCCCTTTCTCTTACAATTTATTTTGATTTACAATATACAATAAATCCTCTCGGTAGTTTTTTCCGATGGGTAAGTGTTTTGCTTGCCCCTTTTCAGTGATTTCTACCATATTTCCAACGATGGCTTTTATTTTGCCAACATTTACAATATAAGACCGATGGATTCGCTTAAATTGGCCAGAGGGCAGTTTTTCTTCTAGACTTTTCATGGTTTGAAGGGTGATGACTCTACTTGCATCCATGCGAATAATCACATAGTCTTTTAACCCTTCAATGTACAAAACATCTGCATAGTTTACTTTTATTAATTTTTTATCTGCTTTCACAAAAATATAGCCAAGTTCATCGGAAGAAAAATCGGAGCCACCACCTGTATTACTTCTTTTTAAGTTGATTTGGTCAATTGCTTTATTTGCAGCCTTAATAAAGCGTTCTAAAGAAATAGGCTTTAATAAATAATCGAGCGCATCTAATTCAAAACCTTCAACCGCATAGTTGGGGTAGGCAGTTGTGAAAATGACTAAGGGCGGATTGGATAGCGTTCTTAGAAAATCAATTCCTGTTAACTGGGGCATTTGAATATCTAAAAACATTAAGTTTACTTCATTATTTCTTAGTGCATCATTGGCTTCGAGGGCATTGCTGCATTTTTGGATAAGATTCAATTCAGGCACTTTTTCGATATGCGTTTCTAGCACATCCTGGGCTAAAGGCTCATCGTCAACAATAATTACATTAATCATAAATGGATTGGGTTTTCTTTTTGATAATAATAGACTCTATTCTAAAAATTTTGTATGGAGTATTTTCCAAACTACTGTGGAGCGATTTGTGTGCTAAGGTACAGAAGTCCGAATAAGGTCTAATGACACTTCAAATATTCTGCTTTTTTCGTTAAACCCCATCTTTTTACGAAAAAATGAGTAGTTTTATAGACCAACCGAGAAGGAATTTAGCGAAGAAGCACTTCATAAAATTATATTTTTTAAGCATGTAGTTTTTTGAGTAAGCGGCGGCTTTGAAAAAGAATAAGGGATAATTAGCCTTTTTTCCGACAAAATCGGGAATATTTGGGCATTTTTTTAAAAACAGAAGAAAAAATTATTGAAAAACAAATATTATTTTTATCTTAGCAAATAAGTACCTATAATTAAAATTATATTTTTTTAAATATATTCCATACCAAAGAACATTTCCAAAATAAACAATAAACGGATTATTGCTTTTTTCTAAGCAAATCGGTTAAAAACCTATAAACTTAAAAACACTTTGGTATGAACACAATCTTGCTTAAAGCTGGATGCATCTTCCTTTTTGGATTCATCTTCTTTCAGGCTTTTCAAAAAAGCAGCCCCTCACCTAATCAACTTTCCAGTACCGAAGCACTTGAAATTATCGAACAAAAAGCAACTTTTGTCGCTGGAGTGAATACCTCTTTGGCAGCTAATCCTAATGACTATTCTTTTCGCTTAAAAGCTAAAAATTAACTGGCGTTTTTCAACAAATTCTGCAAAAGGGCTATTAGTTAAGCTTCATTTGATTTTGGTTGTTCTTGTTGATTACTGATTTAAACAAACAATATTTTCGAGTAAAAACCAGGAATTCAGGTTAGTCATTTTAGATCTAACCTGTTCCTTTTGTTATTTGCAAGCCACACAATTTGTCAATGAAGCTTTATTTTCGATAATTCAAAGGTGGCTTCCTATCTCCCAATAGAGATTTATATACAAAATCCGCTCCCCTGCTTTTGTTAAGTTCCTCTTTTGCTTTTTGAGTGATAGAAGGGTTTTTGAAAAGATCCATAGCAGTTAAAGCGATGCTTTTAGCGGCGACCATCATTCCCTTTTTGCCGATGCTCATTCCGCCAGCAGCTACCGCTTGCCAACTATGTGCGCCAGTGCCTGGCACCCAAGTTGCCGCCCTCATGCCGGCAGTGGGAACGACCCAGCTTACATCTCCGACATCCGTAGAGCCTCCTCTCCCTTTTCGGTATATTTCAAAGGGTTGTACTACATTGGCAGACTCTAGGGTTGCTTTGGTCTGATAGGTAGTCATTATTTTTTCGGCGAAAGCTTTTTCTGTTTCGTTATAATTAATACCTCCGACTAATTTGAGGTTTTGGTGCATTAATTGGGAAAGGGTTTCATTAGGGAGGACATTAAAAATGCCGTGGATAACTTCGTATTCCATGCGTGTTCCCGTCCCTAAAGCAGCCCCCTCCGCAGCTTTTACCACACGATCAAAAATTTCCCTAACCATTTGCATTTCAGGATGTCGGGTATAGTAAAAGACTTCGGCAAAAGCAGGTACAACATTGGGTGCTTCTCCACCTCTGGTGATAACATAATGGATTCTGGAATCGGCGGGAACATGCTCCCGCATCATATTGACCATAAAATTCAAGGCTTCTACACCATCCAGAGCCGAGCGCCCCCTTTCAGGTGCACCAGCGGCATGGGCGGCTTGACCATAAAACCGAAATTTGGCAGATTTATTGGCCAAGGAAGAACTTGCATTGGCACTATTTTGACTGCCAGGATGCCAGTGTAAAACGGCATTTACGTCCTCAAATAGACCGCCCCGGACCATATAAACTTTGCCTGCACCGCCTTCTTCGGCGGGGGTTCCATAAAATCGAATAGTCCCTCTTGTATTCGTTTTTTGCATCCATTTTTTTACAGCAATCGCGGCGGCGGCCGAAGCGGTACCGAACAAATGATGTCCACAGGCATGACCGGCTCCGCCGGCTATTTTTGCCTTTTGTTCAGGAATGGCCTCCTGAGAAATGCCGGGCAGGGCATCATACTCCCCTAAGATACCAATAACTGGTGTTCCGCTTCCATAACTGGCAATGAAGGCGGTTGGTATTTCTGCTACTCCTTTTTCTATTTTAAAGCCTGCATCATTCAACGTTTTTTGCAATAAAGCGGCACTTTTTTCCTCTTGATAGCCTAGCTCTGCCCAATTCCAAATGTGTTGGGCAATGTCGCTATATTTTTGCATTTCTTTATCCAGGCTAGCGAGTACTTTTTTTTCTTCTTTGTTTAAACTTTTTTTTGATTGAGCCGGTAAAGTCCAGACAATCGCCAAGCAAAACCATAAGGTCAGGTAATAATATGTTCTTTCCATGTCTGATAGAGTTTTTTATGTCTTTTAAATTAGCCATTTATGGCAATTGGTGCTGCCAATAGGGTATCGGGGATAGCGAAAGCATTCACCAAAGCCAGTGCATCTTCTCGTAGCACAACACACAATTTATCTACTAGGTCTGTAATCGCTTTTGTTTTACTGCCTTCCATATAATTTTCTTCCAGATACCAGCCCTTGTGTTTTTCTATAGTGGAGAGAGCATATAAATCACACAGATCATCCAGCGTCTTTTTTAAAGAAATGTCCTCATTTTTAGCAATTACTTGATGGAATTGTTCTAGGGTATGTAACTCAACAAAAGCTTCTGCTAAAGGTAGTAGCTTGGTCTGACATTTTAAAAAAGCATCATAGGCAGTTAAGCCCTGTTTAATCCAGCCTCTCATTTCCTGTCCGATGCTATAGGCTAGGTTTTTTTGGCGGTATCGAAAAGCATCCAAGTGCATTTCATTGCTTCGCAAATGTTCTTCATCGGTTCGTCTAATCGTATAAGGATTTTTTTCTAAAATAGCAGAAGATACCATACCACCAACAAACCGTAAAACCCCGATCATTCCCTCAGAATGAAAATTGGCGTTAAATTCAGATAGTACGCCTTTGGCTACCAATTGCATTAATACAGTATTATCACCTTCAAAGGTGGTAAAAATATCCGAGTCTGCCTTTAAATCTGCAAAGCGATTTTCTGCCAAATAGCCCTTGCCGCCACAGGCTTCTCGACAAATTTGTAGCGTTTCGGTTGTAAACCAGGTCGCATAAGATTTAAATCCGGCTGCTAGGGTTTCTATTTCTCGTATATCCTCTTCGTTGCGATTGACGTAGCGGTTTGCCAGATAGTTTAGACCGAAAGTTAGCGCATAAGCTTTTGCCAACAAAGGCATTAAACGGCGTTGATGCGTTGGATAATCGAGCAATAAAGTTTCGGGAACTTTAAAGTCGGGGCCAAACTGCCGCCTTTTTAAAGCGTATTTGATAGCAATAGTCAAGCCTGACTTCGCTGCACTTAACCCTGCCTTGGGGACGCATACCCGACCGCCGACTAATGTACCCAACATGGTAAAAAATCGCTTAGAAGGATTGGCAATAGGACTGGAGTATTGTCCGTTTTTATCAATAGCTCCAAACTTATCTAGTAGATTTTCTTTGGGTACTCGTACTTGATTAAACCAGATTTGGCCATTATCTATGCCGTTTAGCCCCATTTTATATCCATTGTCTCTGACCTTTATACCTGGGAAAGTCTTATGATTTTTATCTCTTAGTGGAACCAAGATGGCGTGAACCCCATGATTGGCTCCGTTGACAATTAGCTGGGCGAACACGGTAGCCATTCTGCTATGCAAGGCGTTGCCGATGTATTCTTTGCCGGATTGTAGGCTAGGAGAATGGACAATAATTTCACCTGATTGAGGGTCGTAAGTAGCCGTTGTCTCCAATCCACGCACGTTGGAACCATGTCCAGTTTCAGTCATGGCAAAGCAGCCTGGCAGGTCCAGCGAACCGATATTTTTTAAATATTTATCGTGGTGTTTTCTTGTTCCCAACCAATAAACGCTGCCGCCGAATAGTCCAAATTGCACGCCAAATTTAATGGTCATACTTAGGTCGAAATGCCCCATTGTTTCAAAAATGGCGATATACGCCTCCATACTGTCCTGCCCACCGTATTCTGAGGGAAAAGCCCAAGCACCATAACCCTGTTCTGCCAGTAATTTGCACCATTCTAGCACTTGTTTTCTATAAGCTGCCTTGGTTCTCAAAGGCCGATAATGGAATACGGGGTCTTGCAGTAGCGTTTTCACCTTTTTTCGGATTACTGTAGTATTCCCTTCTAGAAGCGCAGTCATTTTATCTAGGTCAAAGCTATATTTTTTTACAGGTTTTTTATTGGGAAAAATTCGTTTGTAGGTATCCCAATTGACCAAGTTGAGTTTTTCCTCTAATTCTTCCAAAGCAGCTTTAAGCTCTTCATTTTTCCAGTTGGAAACATAATCAGAGCGGGCACTTTTACGAGCCATTTCTAGACCCAAATCCACCAGTGACTTTCTGGATTTTAGGGGCATTTTTTTACCAGCTTGAATTAATATTTTTTCCCAATGCTGGAATAACTGTCTGGAAGGAGGGGCTTTGGGATTGCTCCATTGTCGGACCAACTGGGTTTCTTTTTCATTCAAAAATTTCAACCTTATTACTTTTTGCTGGAGGTATTTGATTTCGCTAGGGCTTAATACCGCATCTGACCAAGCGGCATAAATCATTGGTAAAATAGACATCAGGGCGGGAGAATATTTTTCTAAAAATGGAGCATGGTCACTCATAGTTATTAGATTTGAAGGTGGTATTGTCAGCGTTTGCCTTAAAATAGTTGCTCAATAAACAATTATTGTTTTTAAATTACAAGTCGAAGCTGGGCCTTTTGTAGCTTCTCATTTGTATTTTTGCTTTAAAAACTAGAGTTTTAGCTTTTTTAATAAAAAAATAAAGTTGCTTCATGCACCCACAAGCTACTAATCACCGACCAGCAACTACCCGTGTACAACCTCTTATTTCGGTAGAAAATATTTACAAAGCCAAAGTAAGATTGAAAAACGTAGCGATTCATACCCCTCTGATGCACAATCACTTTTATTCTGAAAAATATGATTGTAAATTATTATTAAAAAGAGAAGACTTGCAAATCGTTCGTTCCTACAAAATCAGAGGAGCCTATAATAAAATGGACTGTTTACCTAAAAAACAATTAGCAAAAGGGGTGGTCTGTGCTAGTGCGGGCAACCATGCTCAAGGGGTAGCGTTGGCTTGCCAGAGGCTTCAAGTAAAAGGCAAGGTTTATATGCCTAATACCACTCCTAAGCAGAAGATCAACAAAGTAAAGTCCTTTGGTAAATCTTATGTGGATATTGTTTTGATAGGGGATACCTATGACGACTCTTATACCGAGGCAATCAAGGAGGCTAAAGAAAACAAATTGACTTTTATACATCCATTTGATGATGAAAAGGTAATCGAGGGGCAAGGAACGGTCGGCTTAGAGATGCGAGAAGATTGTGAAGATCCCATTGATTATGTCTTTGTAGCAATAGGGGGCGGAGGGATTATTTCCGGCGTGGGTAGTTATTTCAAACAAATGAGCCCTACTACGAAGGTTATTGGTGTGGAACCTGCCGGCTCACCTAGTATGCATGACTCACTTAAACAAGGGAAGGTAATTACTTTAAAGGAGTTGAATACTTTTGTAGATGGTGCAGCAGTAAGAAGGGTAGGGGAGCTGAATTTTAATATTTGCCAGCAAGTGGTGGACGACATAATTTTGGTGCCGGAAGGAAAGGTGTGTACTACCATTTTGGAAATGTATAATGAAGAAGCGATTGTGGTGGAACCAGCAGGTGCTTTAACAGTGAGTGCGCTGGACTTTTATAAAGAAAAAATCAAGGGCAAAACCGTTATTTGTCTGATCGGTGGAGGGAATAATGATATTACGCGCATGGAGGACATTAAGGAACGATCCTTACTGTATGAGGGCTTGAAGCATTATTTTATTATCCGCTTTCCCCAACGAGCTGGTGCTTTGCGGGCTTTTCTAAATGAAGTGCTTGGTCCCGATGATGATATTACCCATTTTGAATATAGTAAAAAAAATAATCGAAGTGCTGGCCCTGCGCTGGTAGGGCTAGAGCTAAAAAGAAAGGAAGATTATAATGGATTGATAGCACGAATGGAAAAACATCAGATCGACTATCAAACAGTCAACAACCACAAGATGTTGTTTAATTTCCTGGTTTAAAAAATCAAAAATGGATGCCCAGACCGTGTTTTTTTTAATTTTTGAAGGTCGGAGCGGTAAAAAAGTAGCATTTTTTTTAAGGTTTTTAATATAAAATTTGCTAAACCCACATACATTTTCTTGAACCACTAGCAACAATCCCCACCTGGCTCACAGGCTGAACCACTGGCGATTTCCAGGCTTTTGAATGCCTCTTTTTTAGTAGAGGTATTGGTTTTTTGAGCAAATACCGTGATGCTAAAAATACCTGTATCCCCTGCTTTGAAAGACCTTAGCGCCGTCTTGTCTAAATACTGAGATAAAATATCATTCGGAATAAGGATCGGCTTCTGTTTTTGAATCGAAATATTGGAAAAGCCTGCTTTTTCGATCAATGCCAAATAATCTTCTTTTTGGATTGCTCCCGCGACACAGCCAGCATACATTTCTGCACTTTCCTGTAATTCTTTTGGCAAATCGCCCACTAGGACAATGTCCGAAATGCTGAAGTGCCCATTGTTTTTAAGCACCCGAAAAATTTCGCCAAATATTTTATCTTTGGAAGGCAGTAAGTTTAGCACACAATTGCTGACTACAACATCTACAGAACCAGAAGTAACCGGCAGGTCTTCAATGTCACCCTGTCGAAATTCCACATTATTATAAGCTAGTTTAAAGGCATTTTCTCTAGCTTTTGCCAGCATGGCAGGCGTAAAATCCACACCGATGACTTTACCAGTTGCTCCAGTTTCATGTCGGGCAACAAAACAGTCATTTCCCGCACCAGAGCCCAGGTCGAGTACGGTATCTCCTTTTTTGATTTTGGCAAATTGCGTAGGCAACCCGCAGCCCAGCCCCAAATCTGCATTTTTATCATAACCGTCTAATTCGGAATAATCATCGGTCATAATATTATACACTTCTTCGGAAGTTGTTCCAGCACCACAGCAAGAACTAAGATTGGCTTTTTTCTCCTGTAGGGCAATTTGGCTATATTTTTCCCGGACGATTTGTTTTAATTTTTCTTGATTGGTCATTTTGTTAAATTTGGAGGAATGATGAAAAGATTTTCGTTTACCTCACAACCACTAAACAAGTGCTAGTGCTTTGCCAAATTTAAAACAGCTATTCTTTTAATCTGGTTGCACAGGAGGTCAAAAATCTTTTTTACTAGCGACCCGTTGAATACCCCAGACAGGTGCCAAAACCCAAGCTATTAGCGATAAAAAGGCAATTCCCAGACCAATACCACTTCCCAGAAATTTTTGAAATACGGCTCCGGTATAGCCCATTAAAGCAGAAATATCCAGTTTTAACAGGATCAAAATTCGGGATAAATCTATAGGGTTGAATATAGAAGCCCCCAGTGCAAATTGCTCTAATGGATAGTCGGAGAACATTGCCAGGATGAGTAGAAATAGCCCATCATAAATTACTGCGAAGAACAACCACACCAAAATTGCCAATCCAAATCCTTTTATTCGGTTTTCATTTTTTAAAGCAATAAAAAAAGCAATGGCAGAAAAGATAAAAGAAAGGAAAATGCCAACCGTCAATAAAGTGAAATAATTCCAGATTTCGGCTGAGCTAAATATGCCGTAAAATACAAAAGGAAGCCCTACACCAATCAAAATGCTTAGAGAAAGAGAGCCAGCAACGCCCAAATATTGCCCTAGGAAAATATGGGTTCTGCGAATGGGCTGCGCTAGGAGTAACTCTGTAAACTCTCTGGAATTATAGTAATACATTATTCCGAATACGGTTGCGATAAGCGGCACTAACACCAAAATAACATTCATCAGACTGATGATAACCTTTGATAAATCTGGACTTAGCCAAAAAAGAGAAAGGGTTAATAGGGCATAAAAAGCGCAGTAGATATAAGTCCAGCGACTTCGTATCAGATCGAAAAAACTGTATTTTAAAATTTTAAGCATATTTTAGTAATTGGTGATCGGTCGAGATATTCTTAAAGGAGTATGGTTAGCAGAGGTCATTTTATTTTTCGTTAAAATATTTGCAATTGCATTTTCTAGGTTTATGCCCCCATATTGTTGTTTTAGTTGGGTGATTGTACCTTTGAAATAGACGCTTCCCTCTAGCAAGAACACAATTTTATCTGCCATTTCTTCTACGAAATCCATTATATGGGTTGTGACCAAAATGATTTTTCCTTTGGCGCGTTCCTTGCGGATCAGGTCTTTAAGTCGAATCATTGCTACGGGGTCTAGACCTGTTGTTGGTTCATCTAGCATCATAATGGGGTTATCATACATAAATGCTTGTACAATATTGACCTTCTGGCGTGTACCTCCCGACAGATTACCCAGTCGTTTGTCCAAAAAATCTTCTAGTTCAAAAAGGTGTATCAATACGGTATCATTGGCTTTTTGATTGCGAATATCTTTGATCATATTGAATAATTCCTTTACGGTCAGGTTTTCTGGAAAGCGAGCAATTTGCGGCAGGTAATCCAGCCGCTTTCGATAGGTCCATTCGCCCAGAATATTTTGATTATTAATCTGGATTTTTCCTTTATCGGGAAGGACCATACCCAGCATGCATTTAATCAGGGTGGTCTTGCCGGAGCCGTTTGGGCCCAGGATAGCGGTTATTCCCTGTTCGTCAAACTTCAGGTCAATGCCCTTTAAGACTTCATTTTTACCAAAGGTTTTGTATAAGGCCTGTACTTGTAGCATAAAGTTGAGTAGTTATTGTGAAAAAGCTATTTTTTGCATTACCGGACGGTTGTCTACTACTTTTTTCGGAGTGAAAATGGGGCTTACTTTTTCTGAAAAATTAATGATGTCAATGAATAAACTACGCAATAAGACCATCGCTTCTGGGGTTTGATTAACAACATAATTGAATAATTTTACCGGACGATAGGGTACATCTCCCGTACCATCCTTATCCAGATCGTAACCGGTATAATCGCTCCAATAATTGCCGTTAAATTGGTTATTATTGACATTGCTGCTGAGGGAAATATTGAAAGTGTTATATAAAAAATTATTATTGGAAATAATATTGTCCAAACATCCCCCCATTATTTTAATCGCCCAACCATTGCGGGAAAATTCATTATTCAAGTAGTTAATTCTAGTTGAACCTTCTACATAAATACCAATGGTATTTTCTTTAAAAGAATTGTCTTTAATGTCTGCATCGTAGATTTCTTTCAATAATAGTCCATAGGAAGCCTTGCCCCAGTTATGTTCAAAAATATTTTTCCACATATTAATTTTTTTGGAAAACATTACGGCAACTCCAGCTCCGTTGCGTCTGAACTCATTTTGGAAATAATCGTCGTTATTAGAAAACATAAAGTGTAAGCCATAGCGCAAATTATCTTCGCTACGGTTGAATCGAATTTTGCTATTGTCCACAAATTCAAGATAAATGCCGTCCCGATGTTTTTTTACTAGATTTTTTTCTACCAAAATATTTTTACAATACCAAAGGTGAATAGCATTGCCTGAAGACATTTCTTCTACAGCTTCCCCGATGATTTCATTATTTTGAATTGCTCCGTGGCTAGAATGCTCTAAGTAAATGCCAAAAAAAGTATTGTACAGCCGATTGTTGCGAATAGTAAAATGTTTGGCTTTTTTGACACGAAGGCCGGCTCGGTCTTCCAGATAGCTCGTTCCTACGTTTTGGATTTGCAAGCCTTCTATCGTGACCGAGTCGGCAATAACAGTGACAATTTCACTTCTATTTTCTCCGTCTAGTATCGGGAAGTTTTCTCCGATCAAGCTCAAGGATTTATTTATTACAATTTGTCCTTCTTTGTAGATACCTTTTTTAATAATAATTATATCACCTCTAGCTGCGGCTTTAATTGCAGTTGTAATGGAGGTCCAATTACATTGGGAACAAACTTCCAGCGTTTTGGCCGATGAAAAGACCAAGGCTAAGTGGATTGTCAGTAGGATAAGAAGTGCTTTCATGATTTATTGACCATCATTTATAGGTGATGAATCATGGTAGCAGGACCTTGTCCACTACATGAATCACTCCGTTGGATGCCTGTACCGTTCCGATGATATTGGCACCGTGAACTTTTACTTTGTCACCGTCTTTTTCTACGGTCACATAATCCCCGCTAGCTTGAAATAATCGTTGTCCGTTTTTGAACAAATTCCCTTGATAGTTTCCAGGAGAAGCATGAAACTTGATGATTTTGGCTAATTTTCCCTTGTTTTCAGGCTTTAATAGGTCTTCTACCGTTCCAGCTGGAAGGGCATCGAATGCCGCATTGGTAGGCGCAAAAACCGTAAGGGGTCCTGCATTGACCAATACATCTTCCAAATCAGCTGCCTGAACGGCTGCTACCAAAGTTGTATGATCCTTTGATCCTAGTGCTACTTGTAATACATTTTTTGCAGAGTTTTCATCTTTCACAGTGGATTGTCCTTTTACGATAGGTTCTGTGCTGGATGCTTGGGTGGTTGTCTGTTGGGTTGCAGGCTGATTGCAGGCCAGCAAGCTCACTACTAATAAACATCCAAGAATGATATTTTTCATAATTGTGGTTTTAAGTTTAAAAAGAATATTTTACTAATTACTTTGTAAATTAAGTTAATTGATCTTTTTGAGCTTTGAATTTTCCTTCAAATCAAGGCGCGGCATGAGCGAACGAACCCGAAGGGCAAAAGCTCGATGAGCTTTTGAGTGAGTGAACCGAAACGGGTCGGCTGGTCATAGCCGTAGCTATCAAGGCGAGTACGCAACGAAGAGTTGGAGAAAAAGACATGTTTAAAAAATTAAGAAATTTAGTTTACAAAGTACTAATTATTGCTCAGTAATTTTCCTGTTATTTTTTGCTGGATGCCCATCCAGTTGAATATTTTTCCTCCCTTTTGTTGCTGCATTTGACTGGCATTATTCCGGCTGGAAAAAGCGGATAAATAAGCACCCATTGGGCTTGGAATGTTTTTACTAATTAAGAAATAACTATTCCGCGCATCTATTAATTCGCCCGGGTTTTCATAATTATTAACTAGGACAAAGGCAAAGTCCGTATCTTTCTGTTTGTCCAAATGATTAATCATACATTCGATGGCATCGAACATAAAGACCTTGCCTTTGGAGGTGACGGCTTCTGCGCCATGCTGCTGATCTACAACGGTCATTTTACAGAAGTGGCACATATCTGATCCGTATTCAATTGGTTTGGGTTCAGGAGTACACGAGAGCATCAGCATCAGCAGTAGAATGTTTAAGTTTTTCATTTTTGTCAAATTTTAGTTTAAACCACCAAGCAGCCAAAGCTAATAGAATGGACACGACTGCAAAATAACCGCTAGTATGCGGGTAAGATTTGGCCGTAAAATTGATAATTTCCTTGGTTCCAAATAAAGGAGGCTGAAAAGAAGCCCCAGGTATTTTTATCGGGGCTGTCGGGCTTAAATTATGCCCGTAATCGTATTCCCATAAATAAAAATCATAAAGCCCCAATATGGCTAGTATAATAAAAATAATTGCCCAGCCCAGATAAAGTTGGCGTTTATTTATAATCGCTGCTATTAAGCCCAATACAGCCATTGCTATAATGATGTAAGGGAAGTATTTTAATTCTGGAATGGCATCCGGCTCTATATATTTCATCCCGATATAGTGGTTGAGAATATTGATGTTTTGGATAACGGAAGGCGTTTCGCCACCCAATTTGTTGATCCAAATGTACATCGTCACTCCATTGGGATATTGTGGAGCAACCAAAGTGATGCGCCACATGGGGGCAATAAATAAGGTCAATAAGGCAGCTATGCCTACAATCATTAAAATCCGTGGAAGATTTTTCATTAATTTCTAGTTTGAATTCAATTACTTGACCAATAGCACTTTGCTATCCGTTAGTGCTTGTACAGTATGTAATGCATTTGTCTGGATATTGATAAATTCGTTTTCTGAAAGTATAATGGTTTCATTGGAATACTTGAACGCCACCTGTCCTTTTAGTACTATAAAAAATGTAGGAACGGACGTACTATGTTCCTTTATTAAACTGCCATTTAACAATGTAATTTCGTTTACTTTAAAACCATTGCCTATAGCGATTACACGGCTTTGAATAGCTTTTGAAGTAGGGGGAGTGCTATATTTAACTGATTTTGACAAATTGACGAGTAATTTTAATAAACGGCGGAGCTGGTCGGCTCCGCCGTTTCAGGTAGGATTTTGTTCAAAACCCACTGATATTAAACGAAAAACTAACTTTTTTAATCATCTGAAGAAACATCAGGTTCTTCTTCTCCCAAGCCCCATTTCAAAGCGATATTGGAAGATTTAGGAGAAATGCGAATGTACCCTTGCATCTCTTGGTGTAAAGCAGAGCAAAAGTCTGTGCAATAGAAGGGATAGACGCCTTCTGCTTTAGGCTCCCAAAGCATGGTTTCGGTCTGTCCACCCATGATGAGCAACTCGGCAGTATTAGCACCCATGACGGCAAAGCCATGTGGGACATCCCAGTCTTGTTCGAGGTTGGTAACGTGGAAATACACTTTATCACCAACCTTTACGCCTTCAATATTATCAGGTGCAAAATGGCTGCGAATGGTTGTCATATAAATATGTATGGTATTGCCCTGTCGCTCTACTCTGGCATCCTTTTCGCCCATTGCCCGAAAAGGGTGTGTATTTTCTTCAATTGGATAAAATTTCTTTACATTTGGCACTACCCGACTAGCAGAGATCCCCTGTGCGTAGTGAGGCTCTCCCATTGTTGGAAAATCCAGTAGCAATTTCATTTTATCACCAGAAATATCATATAGTTGGGCGGAATGACATAATTCAGGCCCCGTAGGTAAATAGCGGTCTTTAGTAATTTTATTTAAAGCGACCAGATATTTGCCCTCTGGATTCTTGGAGTCTCCACCAGGGATCATCAAGTGACCAATGGAGTAGAAAGTTTTGGCTTTATCCAGTACTTCCCAGGTGCCTACTTTCCATTTGACTACTTCAGAAGTAATAAAGAAAGAAGTATAAGCATTTCCTTTACCGTCAAATTCGGTATGTAATGGACCGAGGCCTGCATCTTTTACTACTCCGGCGACCACCTCTTCAAATTTTAAAACTGGAATGCCCGCAACCGTAGTTTCAAATGACTCATTTTCAATAGCTTGCAACATTTTGGTAAAGGAGTGTACCGTTAGGTCGGCAGATAATTTACCATTGCCGATAATGTATTCTCCAGTAGGATCAACATCCACACCATGTGGAGATTTGGGCGTTGGTAAGAAATAAACCAAACCTGGACAATCGGCAGGAGTCAGTACTTTTACACTTTTTTTCATCGTAGAAGTGCCAATGTGTGATTTTTCATCATAAACATTATGCGCGTAATTAGCAGGTACTTCTTTAAATTTTCCTTGCTGAATGTATTCTTCTGCCTTTTTCCAGTTGACTGCCGCAATAAAGTCTTTATCATTTTGAGAAGCGGTAACTTCTAGCAAAGTAGCTTTTTGCTCCGTATTATAGGTAGTAAAGAAGGTCCAACCGTGTGATTTTCCTTTTCCGGAATGCGCTAAATCATAATCGAATGCGGGAAGTAAAACCTGAAATGCGACGTCCATTTCTCCTTCTTCTGCTACGCTGATAAAAGATAGCATCCCTTTAAACGTTTCTGCATAACTATTAATAGCTACATCTTTTTGTGGATAGGGGACACCAAAACGAGTGCCAGCTACTACGTACTCTGTATTTTCTGTAGTAAAAGGAGAAGAGTGATTGCCACCACTATTGGGAATTTCAATAATTTCGGCAGTTTCAAAGGTGGTTAAATCAATTCGAGCGATACGGGGAGTGTTATTGCCATTAATGAATAACCAACGACCGTCTGTTTCCCCATTTGTCTGGGACAATTCGGGGTGGTGGGCATCATCCCAGGGAACAAATCCGTGAGAAGTGTTTAGCATTGGTTTGGTTTCTTCATTAAACCCATATCCTTTCTCTGCGTCAACAGAAAAAACGGGGATGACTTTTAGCAAACGACCAGAGGGTAAGCCATGTACTGCTACCTGACCACTAAATCCTCCAGACATAAAAGCATAAAATTCATCGTATTCTCCAGGCGGAATATATACCTGTGAAGCAATATCACCCGATAAAGCTCCTGTATTTTGACTGGAGGTAGTGGTGCCTTGGTTGCCACAACTGAATAATAGAACGATTCCCAAAGCACCAATTAACAAGGATAATAGCTTAAAGCCTTGATGACTTTTCATAATTTAGTCTAATTTAATTGGTTTATGAATATAAACGGATTCAAATAAAATTTTTAATTAAAAGACTTTTTTATCTTTTAATGCAAAAAAATGAAAAAGCTCGATAGGGCAGAGTGACAAAAATCATTCCTTTGAGATGACTTTTATCATTTTTCTCACAAAGCGTTAATAACCATTTAATTATGTTTAATTTTTTAATGAGTAATTATTTTTTTGTTACTTAACAGCAACTAATTCACTCTTGCTTTTTTAAAATAAAAAAAGATTTAATTGTCTTTTATTTATAAAATATATTAGATTTACGCCCAAATAAAAGAATCAGATGTTTTCAAAAGCTTGCAAATATGGAATACGTTCAGTTTTGTACTTGGCAGTACATACAGATTTAGAGCATAAACTGGGGGCTAAAGAAATTGCAACTGCTCTAAATGTTCCAAAACATTTTTTGGCAAAAATCCTTCAACAGTTATCCAGAAAGGATCTGATTGCTTCTGCTAAGGGACCGAGTGGCGGTTTTTATTTGCCAGAGGAAAAACGGCAGATAACTATTGCTCAAATTATTGAATGTATTGACGGAGCGGATATTTTTTCTTCCTGTGTGCTGGGACTTCCAGTTTGCTCAGAGGAAAACCCTTGCCCTTTGCATATTCATGTTTTTTCTTTTCGGGAGAGTTTAAAATATCAATTACGACACCAAGGAATTGATGAATTAGCGCACCGGATAGACAGAGAAGGAATACATATCTGATTTTTAGAAAGTGGATTCAAACAAAATCTCGCTTATTCCTAAAATTGCTTTACTTTAGCTGGGAATGGGTACAAAATCTAAAACTCAATTTTTTGTTTTTCAAAATTTCAAACTATGAAAAAAATATTTGTTTTTATTGCTTTTGCCGTGTTGCTTATTGCCTGTGGAGGTAAATCTACTGACCCGAACAAGCCAGCACCCAAACCTAAAAGCATGGTTGCTAATAAACCCGCAGATGATGGAAAAGGCATCGGAGAAACCCAATCAGTGCAATTGAATAATCCACTTGATCCGGCAATGGTCGAAAAGGGTAAAGCTATCTATGAAATGAAATGCGCTGCTTGCCACAAATTGACTGACCAGCGCGTAGTCGGACCAGGCTGGAAAGGCATTACCGAAAAACGCAAACCAGAATGGATCATGAATATGACTACTAATATAGAAATAATGTTAGAAAAAGATCCTACTGCGCAAGAGTTGCTAAAAGAATGTCTGGTACGAATGCCTAATCAGAACCTTTCTGTAGAAGATGCACGGGATGTCTTGGAGTTCATTTATGCAAATGATGGATACGAAGTGGGAGGGTAGTTTAGTAGTTTGGGGGCTAAAGAATTGCCTAGTGACGTCACTTCTAGGTTACTGGCATCTTATTGGCTTTGCAATATTTTACTAGACAAATTACCCAATAACTAATCACATTAGCTGCTAATAATTGGAAATGTCGTTTTGGCATTTCCTTTTTATCTTTCCACTGTTACCTAATTTCTTTTTATGCAAAAAACTTGGTTAAAGATAGCCATCTTCAATCTTTTTATTGCGGCCATTTTGGGAGTTTTAATGCGCTATGCTTTTGTCGAAGAACTTAGCTGGATGGCTTTTCGAAATGTAATGCATGCTCACTCTCATATTGCCATGCTTGGCTGGATTTACTTAGGGCTGTATGTCTTTTTAATATATTTATTCTTGCCAGAAGAAAAGCAGCGATCGATTTTCTATCAACGACTTTTTTGGCTGACTCAATTGAGTGTAGTTGGTATGCTGATTGCCTTTCCAATACAAGGCTATGCGAGCTGGTCTATCGCATTTTCTACACTGCATATTATTTTGTCCTATACTTTTGTTTTTCGCTTTTTCAAAGATTTGGGAAAGCAGTCCAAAAAGCTGATCTATTCTCGCTTGTTTGCAAAGACAGCTTTGTTTTTTATGGTTTTATCCACCGTTGCAATATGGGGAATGATTCCTATTATGGTTCTGGAGCTGCGAGGGTCTGCGCTTTATTATGCAGCAGTCCAATTTTATTTACACTTTCAATTTAACGGCTGGTTTATTTTTGCCTTACTGGCCTTATTTTTTAAAATACTGGAAAATGGAGGGGTTTCTTTGCCTCGACGAACGACTACCTTTTATTTACTCCTTAGCAGTTCTTGCTTACTGACTTATGTACTGGCTGTCACCTGGTCGAAGCCATTGCTAATTCTATTTTATATCAATAGTGTAGGAGTCCTTTTACAATTGGCAGCATTGATTTTTTTCTTGTTGATTATCAAAGCCTTATGGCCACAAATCAAAGCATTGTCCAGCAGCAAGGTTAATGTTTTATTTGGAGTCGCTTTTTTGAGTTTCATTATCAAAATTTTAATACAAACAGCGGTAGTCATTCCTTATATTGCCACCGTAGCTTACACCATAAGGAATTATGTAATCGGCTTCCTTCACTTGTTGTTGCTGGGCTTAGTGACTGCTTTTTTGCTAGGTTTGGGTGCTAAATTTCGCTTTATTTCAGAAAAATCTACTTTAGTTCAAATGGGAGTTGTGATCTTTCTATCAGGATTGGTTTTAACAGAGTTTATTTTGTTTTTACAAGGCACCTTATTTTGGGGAGCTATGGGGTTTTTGCCTTACTATTATGAGTTATTGTTTTATTGTTCGTTATTGTTGCCAGGAGGGATATTATTGTTGTTGTTTTCCAATAAATGACTTTTGCACTATCTAATTGTGAGACCTGTCGTTGGAGTGAAATTACTTATTCAAAAACTGGAGAGCAACTAGTTTTTTTTGTAAAAGATTTCAATGGGATAATCATAAATTTGATGCACTCTACTTTCCTTTACCCTAAGTACTAAAAGTCATACCTACCTTGAGGAATGAATCAACTGTTTTATCGCCTCACTTCCTTTTTACTCCTCTATCTTTTTGGCGAACATTTTGCATGCGTTACTATTGAGCAATTTTCAAAAAAATGAAATCTAAAAGCTGATTTTATTTTTTAGTGAAAAAAATATGCCTATGAAACGTATCCTGATTTTTTTCTTGTCTTTTCTTTTTGTGATGTTTGTTCCTAAGTTGCAAACAGTTGACTTGACAGAACTAGAAAAGGAAGCAACGGTCCTAACAAACCCTTCTGATTTAAATAAAATAGCCCAACAATTATTGGATGCCAATGAATTAAGCAAGGCAAAAAAATGGGCGGATAAAGCACTATCTTATTCAGTAGATCAACAAAATCATTTAGAATTGGCGAGCGCCAATGAATTATTAGGAGTTATTTATCAAAAACGCTTTGATTATGCCAATGCGATGGTGCATTTTTTGGCGGCTCATAGCACTTGGAAATCCCTATCGAATGAAATGGGAATGGCTAAAGCCAACAAAAAAATAGGTAAAATTTTTCTTCAACAAGGAGATTTTTTTAATGCTATTAGCCATTTTACCCGATCATTGGATTATTATTTAAAAGCGGATAAACGAGAAGAGCAAGCTAATTTATATAAATATTTGGGAGCGGTTTATTATCAACAAGAGTTTTTCGGAAAAGCAAAAGAGAGCTATACAAAGGCCTATGACTTATATGCAGCAGAAAATGAAAATAAAAAAGCAGCTCAAATTGCACGATCTTTGGGCAAAATATCGCTGGACTTAGGAGATAGAGAAGGGGCACTGGTTTATTTTTCTCAATCACTGGATTTGCATGGCGCACTGGAAGACTTGCCGAATATTGCTACTGATTATAATGATTTGGCGCGGACTTATTTTGACCAGGAAAACTTGGAGGAAGCGAAAGCTAATAACGCGATTGCCTATGATATTCGGTCAGAATTACAAGACACATTTGGCATGGCCGAATCCTTAAAAAATTTGGGCTTAGTATATGCTAGTCTGGAAGAAGAGGAATCTGCTACGCTTTACTTAAAAAGAGCAGGCGATTTGCTCCAAGGAACCAAAACAACTTTTGAATCTTCGGCTATTTATCAGTCCATAGCTACTGCTTTTGAGCAATTGGAAAACTATCCACTTGCTTATAAATATGAAATGATTTACGCTCATAGCAAGGAGGATTTGTTTAATCAGGACAAGGCCTTGGCTTTATATGAACTAACGACTCGTTATCAATCTGAATCAGAGGCAGAAGAGCAACGACAACAAATTGCTTTACTGGAGCAAGAAAAAATTAGTAGCACAAGAACTAAATGGTTTTTATTGGCGGTCATTGGTCTGATTGCAGGCATGTTGGGTATGTTATTCTACCATTTTCGAAAAAAAGAAAAAGACAATCGAATTTTAAAAGAAAAAAACGAGGAAATCAATTGGCAAAAAACAGAAATAGACCGAAAAAATATTCAATTACAGGAAAAAGCAGCGAGCCTGGACTTTCTAAATGTCAAATTGGTAGAAGAAATTGCAGAGCGAGAATCTATTGAACGATCTTCTTTTGCCAGGGATAGTTTTTTGGCAATGATGAGTCATGAGATGCGGACACCGATAAATGTTATTGTGGGATTATCCCATTTGTTACTAGAGGAAAATCCGCGAGAAAACCAGAAGGAATCCTTGCGAAAATTGCAGTTTTCTGCTAATAATCTAGTTGTTTTTATCAACGATGTACTGGATTTTTCAAAGATTGAAGCGGGAAAGCTAGTGATGCAAAGTCGAGAATTTCGGCTTTTACAGGTCTTGGTGGATGTAAAGAAATGGTCGCAACTGCAAGCAGAAGATAAAGACGTTCAGCTAGAATTTAAAATGGAAAGCACCGTTCCCGATCTATTGATTGGCGACCCTGCTCGATTGAACCAAATTTTGACCAACTTGATTAGCAGTTCGCTTAATTATACTGATAATGGAACGATTAGCACTTATATTAAACTACACCAACTAAATGATCAAAATGTAACGCTGGAAATTAATATTGAGGACAATGGGCGCGGTATCGAGAAGGCTAGGCTGGAAGAAATGTTTCGCAAATTTACCCGCGATTCTGAGGACGATATATATGAGGGGATGAATCAGTCGGGGCTGGAATTGGCCATTACTAAAAGATTAGTAGAGTTACAAAATGGCCGTATTGAAGCTAGAAGTACTCCGGGAGAAGGGACGGCTTTTAAAATATTACTGCCTTATAAAATAGGGACTGCTTCTACTCTCCCCGTTCAAAAAGAGGGAAAACATATTTTGCCTTACCATTATTTAGTAGGAAAGAAGATATTGTTGATTGAAGATAATAAAATCAACCAGTTAGTTGTCCGAAAAATTCTTGAAAAGATAGGAATGTTGGTTTCAACTGCCAATAATGGCTTGGAGGCACTGGATATTTTGCGGAATTCCTATTTTGATTTGTTGCTCATGGATATTCAAATGCCTAAAATGGATGGATACCGAACCACCGCTGAAATTCGCAAGTCTGCCGATCCCAAAATTGCCAATGTCCCTATTATTGCATTGACTGCTTCTGCCTATCTCACCAAGAAAGAAAAAGCACGGTTATTCGGAATGGATGAGCATGTGGGTAAGCCCTTTGGACCAGAAGAATTGTTGGAAAAAATTAGTACTTGCCTGGCAAAAGAGGAAAGAAGCATTCAGGTGTAAGCTTTATTAACACAACAAGGCATAATTTTTGATATAAATATTAATTGATTGTGTAAACTGAACGCTTGCACAAATCAACCATTGTATATAAGCAATTTAGCAAGGTTAGTATCAAATTATCTTTTGATGACCTAACCCAAACCTTATCTATGAAAAAAAGACTTACACTATTGACACTCCTTCTGGGTCTTACCCTTTTTGGACAATTGTTAGCCCAGCAAGACCCTATGTTTACCAAGTACATGTTCAATTCCCAAATATTTAATCCCGCTTATGCAGGTAGTAAGGACTACCTTTCTGTCAACCTATTATATCGAGAACAATGGTGGGGCTTGACCCAAAGCGATGCAGAAGGAAAATCCTATAAATATTCTCCCACGACGCAGACCTTTGCTTTGCAAAGTCCGATTGGGAAACGGGTTTCTCTTGGCTTGAGTGCCACAAATGACAAAATTGGGATTACTAATTCTACGACTATCAATGCAGTTTATGCTTATCATTTTCCTTTTGCCAAAGGAGAGCTATCTATTGGACTACAAGGCGGGTTGATGAATTGGCGGGCAGATTGGGCCAGGCTGACCTATAAAGACCCGCGCGCAAGTGATTTGGTTTATGCAGGGGATAAGCCCACTCGGTTAGTACCCAACGTGGGTGTTGGCTTGTATTATTTTACCGAAAAGTTTTATTTGGGCTTTTCAGTCCCCCACATTATTGAAAGCGAATTGAGAGAGTTGCATGAGAGCGAATTTAATAAGGGTAGGAATATCGCCAAACTGTACCGGCATTATTATTTTATGACGGGTGCGGCGATTGAATTATCGGGAAAAAGTCTGATATTCAAACCTTCATTGCTTATAAAAAATGTAGGTTTATTGACAGATTTTGCTGCCAATCAACAAACACTTAATCAGGTTGGAGCACCTACAGAGTTTGATATTGATTTGTCTTTGCTGTTTCAGGAAGTATTTTGGATAGGTGTTTCTTATCGTTCGGCTTTTGAAATAGAAACCTTTAATGGCCAAAGCTCTAATGACTCTGCAGATATTTGGATTTCGTTTTTCCTTCGAAATGGTCTGAGGATTGGGGCCGCTTATGATTTTACCCTTACAGATATTCAACGTTATACCAATGGCTCCTTTGAATTAATGCTTGGGTATGACTTGGATTATAGAGTGCGAAAAGTTCATACACCAAGATATTTTTAAAAATTTATATCGTTACCCCCCAAGCATGCAATATTTATTGCATGGTATGGGCTACCGGAACTTCCGGTAGCCTTTTTTCTGTCCTACTTGGAATTACTGGCATGGAAATTGAAAATGCTCTTATGTCTATAATTTTTAATATGGTTGCCACTCTTATAATTTTGTCTTCTTTCAAGCACGGAGAGGAGTTCAAAACCTACATGTTGTTAAGTTCTTTAGAACAATTTTTTTTAAATTAGGGAATTGGAAAATAGTAACCCATGCACCTGAGGGCTTCTTTTCCTACCTACTTTGTTGAAAAGCCTCGCCAATGCTAAGGCATTGCCTACGTTTTTCGCCTTGTCTGTAGAAAAAATAATCTCGTCATTTTGCGTACCTTATTAATTATCAACTCCCTTAAAAACTGACTTGCTAGTGGTTGGATGCTTGTCAGACCTTCATTTCTCTTTCCTTTAAGCAGTTTATTTATACAGAATGGAAGAATAATGGGATAGCCATAGAGGCAAATCTGGTTTATCCATCATTCAGAAATCCATTTTTGAACTAAGAGTATATTTATAGACATACTCTAAGAATCATTTTGTTATGCCAAAAAATTATTGGTTGAAAAGCCTCTTATTCTCGCTCATCTTTCCAATGATGAAGAATGGAGTGGCTCAGGTGAAGTTTAAGGTAGAGTTATTAGCAGATGAGGTTACTTATCAGGTATCGCTGTATTCAGAGGTGGACTACCCTACGGCTGTGCAAAATGTGACCACTTCTGCTCAAATAACACTTGTCGCTCCGACGGGTGGTTTTAGCCCGGGTTCTATTAAATTCTTGCGAGGAAACTGGTCGCCCCCTGACGTTTATGTCAATCCGATTTCGGCTTTGAATCGGGATTATTTTATTTTTACCTTAACTAATATTATTGATGATCTGGATTATCAGGAGTCTGTTAGCTACCCTTTATTTACTTTTATTAATGAAGGCACTTGTACGGGCCCTTTAGAACTTATGGATAATGATCGAGATCCCTTTGCTGAAAGTCAGATCATTGCTACCAAAAATTTTATTACTATTTTTGGAAATGGATTACAAAATGCTTTTAGCGGGGTTAAAGACGCAGGAAATGCTCCTTGTACTTTGGCGCGACCAGACTGCGATCTGGAATTTGTATTAGAAGCGTCCTCTGGAGGGTATAAGGTGAGTTTAGTAAGCGACACAACGCTCGTAGCCCCTAATAATATTACTAGCTCTGCGGTAGTTACACTAAGGGTCCCCACAGGCAGTTTTACGGTTAATAATGTCATTAATGCTATTACAGGAGCTATTTTTGAGCTATCTACGGTGGAGATAAACCCCGTCGAATCATCGGGTTTTGATTACCTGTTTTTTGCTATGGATAACCCTAGTTTGACGATCCCCTATACACAAGGAGATACCGTTGAATTATTTTCTTTCGAGCATTCGAGCTGCGTGGGAGATAGTATTTATTTAGTGGGAGAAGGAGCGACGATTCCCACTCCAATAATCAATGGGGAAAGTGCGACTTCTTATATATTTGTTTCGGGTTATGGATTGGAAGGCGCACCGCTTTGTATAGGTACGGGGGGACTTCCAATTTGTGAATTGATGCCTGCACCAAAAGACACCTTGCAGGTCATTTTGAATTTTAATGATACGATTACCCTTTGTATTGATTCTGCTTTGCAACTGCCGAATAATGTAGGCAATGCTAGTATTTGTACCCAAGGCACAAATGTAGCGGCGGTCGTTAGTAATAACGATAGTTGTATAACCTTGCAGCCCTCAACTAATTTTTTTGGAGAAGATACACTCTGTGTGACTCACTGTGATGGGCTAAACGAGAATTATTGCGATACCAGCGTTTTAATAATAAGTGTAGAAGAGCCGGTAGTAGTTGAACCAATTACTTGTGTACTTAATTATGCCATTGAGTTTGACAGCGGAAAATATAAGGTGAGCCTATTGTCGGATACCACTTGGCCGGCTTTTCCGTCCGGGTTGACTCGGGCACTTCAAATTACACTTAGGGCTCCAACTGGACAATTACAGGTAGAGAATATAGAAGATGCCAATGGAGCAGTGGCATTTGAGGTTTCAAACATGATTAGTAATCCGGTCGAAACACCAGGCTATGATTATATTTCTTTTGGTCTAAAACCAGAAGCAGGTAACGTCCCAAATCCATTTATTCCCTATGTGAAAGGGCAAAAAGTGGATTTATTTTCTTTTCAAAATTTTGAATGTAGTCTGGATAGTGCTTATTTGGTAGGAGAAGGTGCCCCCTTTTCTACACCGCTCATAGGAGGGATTGATGTAAATTCGAGCGCAGATGTAACGGGCTGGACGAGTATAGATCAAGAACTGCCCGTTTGTATAAGCAGTATGCCCCTATCTTTATGCGATCCTGATGCTAAATTGGACACTGTTCATTTTAGCTTAGATGAAAATACAAACCAGTTCATTTGCCTTGATGAGGTATTGAATCTTCTGGATACGGTCGGTGATGTTCAAATTTGCCAGCAAGGTCAAGCAGTTAGTGCAGCTATTACTCAGGGCAGCCCTTGCCTTACTTTGATGCCTTCTACCGATTTTACAGGTTTTGATACCTTATGTGTAGTACATTGCGGTGCTGTGATGGCGGATTTTTGCGATACGACCTATATTACTGTTGCTGTGGAGAGAAAGACCTGTGATGTAGTGCTTTTGGGCGTATCCCCTAATAGCCTTCCCAGTTGTGGCGAGCGCAATGGAGTTTTGGAGGTGAACGCTGTAGGGAGTAATTTACAATACAGTTTGGATACTGGTGGTAATTATCAGAACACAAGTTTCTTTTCCAATCTAGCTGCGGGAATTTATACAATCGTTGTAAGGGATTCGGTGAATACAACTTGTCAGGATACCTTAATGTATGCTTTTTTGGGGATTGCTCAACCTAGCATTAATTCTGTTTCTGCCTCTGTACCTAGTGCTTGCAATGCCAACGACGGTTCGATCAATATTTCTGCTTCCGGTGGTTCCAATTTAATGTATAGTATTGATAGCGGGCAAACCTATGTCCCCACCAATATTTTTAATAATCTTTCGGCGGGCGTTTATACTATCTTTGTCAGCAGTAGCAATGGCTTTTGTGTAGAGGAATATGATTTTAATCCTATTATTTTTACGCCTTGCATTTTTGAATGTACAATATCTGCTGGAAGTGATGTGACCATTTGTGCAGGAGACTCTACAAATCTTTTAGCTGTCGGAAATGGAGATCAGTACAACTGGGAACCGGCCACCGGATTGAGCTGTATTAATTGCCCTAATCCAAAGGCTTTTCCCACGACAACGACCACTTATATAGTTACGAATACTCATACTAGTGAAAATTGCAGTAGCCAAGATACGATTACGGTTAGTGTAAATTCCTTGAACTTTACGCTTCAAAATACGCACCCCTCTGAATGCAATAACACAGATGGTTCTATTATTTTTGATGTTTCTAATAATGGAAGCGGACTAATTTATAGTATAGATGGTGGTAATAGCTGGAGTAGTGATAGTGTATTTGGTGGGTTAGTTTCAGGTGACTATACTGCCCGAGTAGCTTTTTCTGATACCTCTTGCTTATCTGAGACTCAGCTTGTCAGCTTGGCCAATTCGAATACCTCAATCGATTTTACGGTACAATCGAGCGATCCTTCAGCTTGCAATATGTCTAATGGTTCTATTACCCTTAGTGCCGGTAGAAATGGACTGATTTATAGTATTGATAATGGTTTGAGCTGGAGTATGAGCAATACATTTACGGGTTTAGGGCAAGGAAATTATTCTGTTTTGGTAGCGGATTCCGATACCTCTTGTCTGTCTGACATTCAAATAGTCGTTTTAAACAGCATTACCGCGCCTGTAATTAATGATGTGACTACTATCAACCCAAGTACCTGTGGTTTGCAGAATGGTTCTATAGAAATAATTGCTTCTGGTTCAAATCCATTAGAGTATAGTATTAACAATGGAACAACTTGGCAAAATAGCGGCGTTTTTAATAATCTGGGCGGTGGATTTTATACAATTTTGGTTCGCTATCAAGACGAAACCTGTTTGGTGCAGCATAATAGTACGGTTGAGTTGACCGCCCCAAACGCGTTTGGGGTTTTGACTCCAATTGATAATATTGCCAATTGCACAGAAAACAGCCTTCCCCTTAGCATTACTCTAAGCGAAAATATTACGAGCTATGTCCTTAATACAGGAAATATTATCAATGCAAACCTAAGCGGCACAACATTGGCTTTTGATGCAATTATTGATGGAGACATAAATGAATTTTCTATAAGTTTCTCTAATGGAGTTTGCGAGGTAACGGAAACATTCGTCATCTATAAAACCCTGAATATTGAAGCTGATTTTGTAGTTATTGAACCATTTTGCAAGGAAATGGAAGTAAGTATCCGCTTTACTGGAAATGCTTCTTCTACTGCACAATTGCAATGGGAATTAGACGGAGGAATACTTTTATCTGCTTCACCTGCTACGGCTACAGCACCTGCTGGAGGTGAAATTTTGGTTCGCTGGTTAACCGAAGGCAGTAAATTAATACATTTGACAATGAATGATGGCGGTTGTACAGATGAGCAATTTGAAAGCATTTTTGTAAGAAAATTGCCTCTGGTAGATGCCGGCCAAGATCAGACCATTTGTGAAAATGAATGTATTCAATTGGAAGGCAGTGGGACGGGAGTTTGGTACACTTGGAATCCAGCAGATGGATTAAGCGCTACGGATATTCCCAATCCTACGGCTTGCCCCGATCAGACCAGAACCTATACTTTGACAGTAATGAGTGCAGATGGCTGCGTAGCTGTGGATAGTCTAACCATTTTTGTAGAAGACAATTTTGCTAGTGTTATTGCCGATTCTGAAATTTGTGCTGGAGAGAGTACTATTTTGGGGGCAGATGGGGGAATTAGCTATTCCTGGAGTCCAGCAGTATCTTTAAATGATCCTACGGCTGCTACGCCAATAGCTACCCCCTTAGTGACGACAACTTATACAGTTAGTGTCACTAATGCTAGTGGTTGTACAGATGAAAAAACGGTTACGGTGACCGTTAATCCTGCACCTAAGGCTATCGCTTGTGCAGATAAAACGATTTGTCGGGGAGATAGCATCCAATTGGTGGTTGACGCTCATTCGAGCTATGCCTGGAGTCCGACCAATTCTTTGCTAAATCCAAATACAGGGATTCCTATTGCTTTTCCAACGGAAACAACGGTTTATACGGTGACGGTAACGGATGAAAATGGCTGTACCGATACGGATGAAGTGGTCGTATTTGTAGATGATCCGATAATTGCCAATGCAGGTAATGATATGAATATATGTGCGGGGGAGTCCGCCCAACTACAAGCGACAGGTGGGTTTAGCTACCTTTGGCAACCCACAACAGGCTTAAATGCAACCAATATAGCCAATCCGATAGCAACACCGTTGATTACTACAACTTATACCGTTTTGGTGACGGGGGTGGACGGCTGTACCGACACGGATGAAATAACGGTGTTTGTTAATCATGGGACAGGCATCAATGCTGGCATGGATCAAATACTTTGCGCAGGAGAAAGCATCCAATTAAATGCTACTGGGGGAAGTAATTATAATTGGGTGCCTGCAGCAGGTTTAAGCGCAACTGACGTTTCTAGCCCAATAGCTACTCCTCTTTCCTCCACTGCTTATATCGTAAGCGGTATCGGGACAAATGGCTGTAGAGACGCTGATACAGTAATCGTTAATGTAATTCCAAAACCAGAAGCGGTCGCTTGCGAAGATAAAACCATTTGTTTAGGTGATAGTATTCAGTTGGTTGTGACGACTCATAGTGCTTATGCCTGGAGTCCTACCAGCTCTTTGTTAAATTCAAATACCGGAACGCCTACCGCCTTTCCAACGGAAACAACAACTTATACGGTCACAGTGACAGACGAAAATGGCTGTACGGATACGGATGAGGTGGTCGTATTTGTCAATAAACCGGCTGTTGATTTAGGACCAGACATTAATCTTTGCCAAAACGATTTTGCTCAGTTAAATGCCACCGGAGGAATAGACTATTTGTGGACACCTGCCGAAGGTTTAAGTAATCCAACCATTCCAAACCCTATTGCCACTCCCACACAAACGACCACTTATTCTGTATTAGTTACAGATGCCAATGGTTGCATAGTGAGGGATGAAATAACTATTTTTATTAATAGTATGATAGCCGATGCAGGACCTAGTGTAGTCCTTTGCCCTGGCGAAAGTGGACAACTAAGCGCTTCTGGAGGGATCGCTTATTCTTGGAGCCCAACAACTGGTTTGAATAACCCAAACATTCCAAATCCAACGGTAATGGTGGACCAGGTGACTACTTATACAGTGACGGTAACAGATGCCAACGGCTGTACAGATACAGACGAAACACAAGCAATTGTATCATTACCCTTTATGGTGGACCCAATTATTACTCCTGCAGACTGCTGCGGAAAAGGAGGAAGCGTACTACTCAATGTATCGGGTGGCTATGGAAATAATACCTTTGAATGGACGCCCAATGTTTCTTCTACTAATAATGCCTCTAATCTGGACGCTGGAACATATAAAGTCATCATTACAGACGCACAGGGTTGCCAAAGACTCTATACTATTAACATAATAGAAGATTGTGCTGGCTGTCAGGATATTTTTAGCGAAAAGGAAATTTGCGTAGAGGATACAGCCGATATTGTCCGAATTTGTGTGCCGATTCCTCCTGCAAACATATCGGCTTATGAAGTAACGATTGACGGAACAATTTACACGCCTAATCATGGCTGTGGTTTTGAAAATTTTCTAGCTTATTCTTATGCACTGGTAGAAGGGCAAGGGGAGGTAGGGAACTACCGAATTGATTCTTGGACTGTTGACGGGATAACCTTTAGTGGTCAGGTGGACAATATGCAGGAATTGACCAATTGGATGAATGCAAATGATCCAGGAGGAAATTGGACTCTGAATGAAGGCATTTTAAGTATTACTGGTGGAAATCCCGTCAAAGATTATGGCAATATTGAAATTGTGCAACTGGATAGATGGGTAGAAACTACCATGCGACCCAACATTACGGGCTTGGCGACCGGTAGTATTGTAAAATTAAATTTGGGAACTAACATCAAGCACGAAATTATCGTCACAGATACCTTGACTTGCTGTTCGGATACTTTAATTATTAAAAGATGTGAACAAGAACAGCCGTGTGCAAATGAAATTATTCGGGAGGATATTTTTGAAGAAATGCTGATGGATTGCAATGATTTGGCGAGTATTTGTATAGACCTTGACGCTGCTACTATGGCTAATTATCAAATTGAAATCAATAATACGGACTATACTGGCCCCAAGAATGCTTGCGCCAATGGGACAGGTATGCAATTATTCTTTGGTTTAGGGCAGCACCAGGTGGCTCTAACTAATAAAGAGAATGGCTGTCAGGACCGTTTTATAGTTAATGTCTTATGTGCAGAAAACAAAATAACGGATGCGACTATAAGAATTGGAGAAAAAGGACAATACTGCCTCGCAGAAATTATTAATGAGGAAGACCAGGTTGGAAATATTACTACAACTACTATCATTTGTGCCAATGCGATTAATCCAGTGGTTGCTTATTTGCCAGCCGGTGAAAACTGTTTTGACTATCAAGGCTTGGCAATTGGCAGTGACACGCTGTGCCTAAAAGTTTGTACAGATTTGAACCGTTGCTTTAACGTCCAAATGGTCGTCAATGTATTAGCATCCGAATCTGACCCTGGATCCAATCCGGAATGCGAAAATTTTATTGGCGAAAATGCGCTATCTGCCAACTTATCGAATTGCGATTCATTAGCTTCGTTTTGCATTGATATTCCTTTTGATTCCATCGGACTTTATACCATCACTCAAAATGAAGGCACATTTAATGGAATGATAACTAATTGCGAATCAAATACTTATGTGAATATAGGACCGGGCATTCACAATATAATTTTTCAACATCAGCAAAATACTTGTATAGATAGCTTAAGCCTCGCAGTTCACTGTATTACCCGTCCTTCCTTTTGGGCAGATACGATTGAAGTAGGCGAACAATTTACTTTTTGTCCGGAACCTGATGATCTAATTGGAGAGATAAAAAGCATAGAGAATATTTGCGCCAATACAGCTGGAATAGCAGTCAATTTTGATATAAACGATACCTCTTTTTGTTTGGATTATGAAGGCCTTACCACAGGCTCTGATTTGGCTTGCTTGGTTTTATGCGACGAATTAGGAGTATGCGACACTATTTATTTCAGTGTTTTGGTAACTCCCAAAGTAGTCAGAAACCCCATTGCTATCAGAGATGTAGATACGACCGAAGAGAATAAATCTATTGTGATTGAAGTGTTGGCAAATGATTCTGTTTTTGGCAATCCTCAAAATATGGGGATTTTAACAGAACCCGCTAACGGGATTGCGATGCTTAATATTGACCATACCATTACCTTCACGCCTTCATATAGTTATTGTGATTCGGGGACCCCCGAAATCTTTATGTATGGAGTCTGTAATGACACTGGATGCGATACAGCGATAGTAGAAGTCTGGATACCCTGCCAGGAAATGAAAATTTTTACTGGATTTTCACCTAATAATGACGGGGTCAATGACTTCTTCCGAATACAAGGTGTACACGCATTCCCCAACAATAATTTGAAAATTTTTAATCGTTGGGGTAGCATGGTTTTTTCTCAAAAGGGCTATAAAAATCAGTGGGATGGGAAATGGGAGAACAAGAACCTGCCCGATGGGACCTATTTTTATCTTTTTAAAGACGGAAAAGGAAAAACCTATTCGGGTTATTTGCAGCTTGCAAGATGATTGTTTACTATAAATTTGCTGTCTTGAAATCGTACTATGAGAAAACATTTTTGATAACTGTTCGACTGTTTTTTGCAGTCGAACTTTTTTTTACTTGCCATTTTTAGTTTTTTTGTTTTTGGGAGCTAATAAATCCTCAGTGAGAAAATCCAAAACATACCATGCGCAAACAACCGACAGACCATTTAATCCAGTTAATTACTTCTTTAACAAAGGCAGAAAAACGCCATTTTCGGCTTTTCGTTACCAGGAATCAGGCTTCCGATGACATCCTTTTTTTGCAATTATTCGAGATGATTGATAAGCAAGGGGATTACGACGAAACGCTTATTTTGAAAAAAATACCCCAGATTAAGAAAAGACAGCTTTCTAACTTAAAAGCCCATTTATACAAACAGCTATTGTTAAGCCTTCGCTTATTAAGTAGAAATTATAATGTGGACATTGAGATTCGCGAACGCATTGATTATGCCAAGGTTTTATATAATAAGGGTTTGTATAGGCAGGCACTGGAAATGTTGGATAAAACCAAAAACCAGGCCATAAAATTAAAACAAAATACTTTAGCATTAGAAGTTGTAGAATTTGAGAAATTGATAGAATCTCAATACATTACCCGAAGTATTGATACCCGTGCTGAAGCCTTGACTAAAGAAGCAGAGCTCATCGCCCAGCGAGCTGTTCGCACACAGCAATTCTCCAATTTATCGCTCCAATTATATGGTTTGTATTTAAAAATTGGCTACGTTAGAAATAAAAAGGACCATTTTTTTGTCAAAGAATTTTTTCATTCCAATTTGCCTAAGTATAATATTGGGGAATTAGGGTTTTATGAAAAGTTATATTTATATCAGTCTTATGTCTGGTACCATCATACCTCCCAGGACTTCCTATCTTGTTATAAATATGCCCAAAAATGGGTAGATTTATTCCATGAGGAGCCAGAAATGAAAGAAATTGCGCCCCCTTTATATATTAAAGGGCTGCATAATTTATTAAGCTCTCTTTTTTATCTTTCCCACTACCCTCGTTTTATTGAAGTGTTGGCTGAATTAGAGGATTTTAAACTAAGCGAAAAAAATAAACGCATTACTAATCACCAGAGCCTTTTACAATTGTTCAAATATGTACATCGCATTAATTTGCACTATATGGAAGGTACGTTTTCGGAGGGCTTGTACCTCGTACCAGAGTTGGTTGAAATCATAGATTCTGAAAAATACAATTGGGATTATCACCGCATTATGGTCTTTTATTATCGAATTGCCTGCCTCTATTTCGCAAGCGGAGACAATGATAATGCCATTGATTATTTGAACTTGATACTCAATGCGCCCAATCCACAATTTCGGGAAGACATTCAATGTTTCGCTCGGTTTTTAAACCTGATTGCTCATTATGAATTGGGCAATATGCAATTGGTGGAGTATTTGGTGAAGTCCGTGTATCGTTTTTTGGTTAAAATGCAAGAATTGCACCAAGTGCAGCGAGAAATTTTACAATTTTTAAGACGTCTGCCACGGATTCAAAAGCACGAGATACGAAAGGAGTTCGTTAAATTGCGCAATAACCTCGTTAAAATTCAGAATGACCCCTACGAAAGGCGTCCTTTTTTGTACCTGGACATTATTTCCTGGCTGGAAAGTAAGGTCGAAAATAAACCTGTGCAAAGTATTATTCGAGAGAAGTTTTTGCAGAAAAGATTTAATATGGAACGGCAGTGATTTGTGGAGTGCCTCTTGATTAACTTCTTTTATCTCTTTGAGAGGAAAATTTCTGCTTATTTTGCCTATGCTTTCCTTTCCTTGTCGACTTTTTGAAAGATTTGCTACGGAACTTGTACTTGCCATTGGTGGAAGTCTTGGGCAATTTATTCGCTAATGCTTGAATAGAAGGAGGGAGCGGAGATTTGCGAACTTGCGCTTCCATCAAACGCTCGATGCTTTTAAATTTTCGACGATCTTTTTTATTGATTAGCGTAATGGCTATGCCATCGGCATCTGCTCGAGCTGTCCGGCCAATCCGATGGATGTAATCCTCTGCATCACCAGGAACGGAATTGTTAATGACCAGATTGATCCCCTTTACATCAATACCTCTGGATAGAATGTCTGTAGCTACTAAGACCTGTAAGCGTCCGTTTTTGAATTTTCTCAACGCTTCTTCCCGCTCAGATTGCTCAAAATCGGAATGAATTTCCCCAACACTTAGACCCGTTCGGATAAGTGCCTGGGCTATTTTGTTGACATTAGATTTGGTACTGGAAAAGATAAGGATGCGCTCGTCTTTACCCTTTCGATTGCCCAGTAGGTATTGAAGCAATTTGGGTTTTAATTCATCTTCGATTAGGTAGGCTATTTGCATGATTCCCTCCGCGGGCTTGGATACTGAAAAGGAAATTTGCTCGGGCTTATTTAATATTCTAGCCGCAAATTTTCTAATTTTTCCAGGCATTGTTGCCGAAAACATCAATGTTTGCCGCTTTTTAGGTAGATAGGAAATAATTTTTAGCAGATCATTGACAAATCCCATATCCAGCATTCGATCTGCTTCGTCGAGGATTAAATGCTGAAGTTTATCGATTTTAACATAGCCAAGGTTTAGATGAGCAATTAATCGGCCAGGCGTTGCAATGACAATATTTGCTCCCGTCGTCAGGGCTTTTTTTTCCTGGTTGAAGGATTCTCCACTTCTTCCACCATATATGGGCAACGAGCTTACATTGCAAAAATAAGCGAAGCCTTCTAGTTGTTGATCTATTTGAATGGCAAGTTCTCTAGTTGGCACCAGTATCAGGGCATCGATAGAAATCGCTGTCTATATTGGTCAAGTAATGAAGAATAGGAAGGAGGAAAGCAGCAGTTTTACCTGTACCCGTTTGAGCGCAAGCGATTAAATCTTTTCCTTCTAAAATGATTGGGATTGCTTTCTCCTGAATTGGTGTGGCGGTTTCAAATCCCATCGCATCTAATCCTTCGAGCAGTTGCTCGTTTAACGCCAGTTCTTTAAATGTCAAAGGTTATCTTTTTGGTTCTTCGATAAAAATTGTGTCATAGAGGGATAAAACTATTCAAAACTCTCCTTATTTTGAATTTTTTCATTCCAAACAATTTGTCAAAGAAGGATCTTTTTTAATCGAAGTAGTATATGGAGGAATCTTCGATATCGTTATTATCTTTTTTATATCTATGCAAAGATAAGGCTTTCTCAAAAAACTTGATGGAAAAATTAATTTCAAAAATTCATACAAGCACCAGGGCTGTTTTGGCCCTGAGCATCAGGAATTAGCCAACCAGAAAGGTTCAGTAATCTTCTTGTTAAATTGATGGAATCAAATTAAAGCCGGACAAGTCAACGGCTGAAGCCCGCCTTAGTCTTTCTGAGTTTGGACAGTATGTGATAAAGTGTTGGACCCGAACAAAATTTGATGCCTGTATGAAAAGACCTTACACTTCAAAAAGGCTTTCAATCTTACTTAACCTTTAGAAATGCTGTCGGCAATTTAGGAATTTCTGGCTTTGAAAAAAGTTTTGTGAAAAGATTCTTTTTTAATAAAAGGTTTCAATTTTTATTCATTATCTGGCACTTTCACAAAAGTAATCCCATTGAGTCTTTTATCACGCCTTAAAAGTATTTTGTCTTGTTTGAACTGTATATTGGCAAATTAATTTCTATTTTTGTATAGAAACTCAAAAATTGCTCTCCAACTTAAAATCGTTTTTGGGTTAAAGATATAGTTAATGTAAAGTATATATGCCACTCGACCAAGTAGATGTAGATAAATTGGAAGTTGCACAAAATGGACAAGAGAAAGAAATGACTTTTCTGGAGCACCTAGAGGAGTTGCGCTGGCATTTGATTCGGGCGATTAGCGCAGTTGTAGTATCCGCGATTGTGGTCTATGCTGCAGGTGTGCGAGTGCTGGATTGGACGATTTATGCCCCCAAAAGCCCCGATTTCCCAACTTATCAAGTTATTCAAAAGGTATTCCCTGCATTCCAAGCACCTAATTTTGATTTAGTCGCCATAGCTTTGGGAGAAGAGTTTATTGTTCACTTGAAGGTATCTTTTATTTTAGGGATTGTTTTGGCTTTTCCTATTATACTGTGGGAAATTTGGAAATTCATAAGGCCTGGTTTGTACGAAAAGAGCGAAAGGCGGCTCGGGGCTTTGTACTGATTTGCTCTACGTTATTTATAATGGGGGTGCTTTTTGGCTTTTTTATTATCTCTCCCTTTGCGATTACCTTTTTGACCAATTATAATATCGGTGCGATTAATACGATTACCATTGATTCTTATGTGAATTATATGGTGATGTTTACGCTGCCAACAGGAATCATTTTTGAATTGCCAGTGGTGGTTTATTTCCTGACTAAGATCGGCTTGATTGATGCTTCTTTTATGCGTTCTTATCGAAAGCATGCGTTTGTTTTG
>CBDCUO010000003.1:0-54995 GCA_965222705.1 Saprospiraceae bacterium
ATGCTTTTGCAAAAGGAGTGGTAAGCCTTAGTATTTTCCGTGGCATTTTGGGTGTTGCTGAGGCAGGAAATTGGCCTGGTGCAGCAAAAGGGAATGCAGAGTGGTTTCCTACCAAAGAGCGCGCATTTGCACAAGGATTATTTAATTCAGGAGCCGCTATTGGAGGAATTATTGCTTTCCCAACCATTGGATTATTATCTGTCTATTTCAGCTGGCAATATATTTTTATATTGGTAGGTTTAATGGGCTTATTATGGCTTATCCCATGGTGGATTTTAGTGAAATCTCCACCTGCAGAACACCCTTGGATAACCGAAGACGAACGCCAATATATTTTAACTGGTCAGCAAAATCAGGACTTAGATTCAGATGGAAATTATGATGAAGGCTACAACCCTACCACTGGAAAGATGCTAACACACAAAGAAAGTTGGGGCGTTATCCTTGCATCTGCAGCTATTGACCCAATCTGGTGGCTATTTATTTTTTGGATTCCTATTTACCTCAATGAGGTATATGGAATGGACGTAAAGTCAATTGGACTTTATGCTTGGGTGCCTTATGTTGGGGCAATGATAGGTGCTTGGTTTGGAGGGCTTCTAGCTCAAAATCGTATCAAGGCCGGTTGGAATGTAAACAAGACTCGTAAGCTGGTAATTACCCTTGGTTGTTTAATTATGCTTCCTGCATTATTGGCAATGTCTAATCCGGGGTCCCCCATTACTGCAGTGTTGATTATGGCGGTTATCCTATTTGGTTTTCAAACAGCTATTGGAAATGTACAGACTTTACCGAGTGATTTCTTTGGTGGAAAATCAGTAGGTACACTTGCAGGTATGGCAGGCATGGCAGCTAAACTAGGGGCATTTGGCTTGACTGCACTTGTCCCTATACTTACCTCTGGAGGTAATTATACGCCTGCTTTTATTATTGGTGCTGGTTTAGCCTTGACTACTTTAGCTGCCGTATGGATTTTATGTCCAAAAATAGAACCCTTAAAACCAAAAAGAATGTAAATGTATCTAGAAAAATTAGTAATTGCTTGGCATCCTTAGAGCGGTCTCCCAAAAAGTCCACAAAGGTTTCGCTAAGGGACGCTAAGTCCTATCTTTGCGTCCCTTAGCGAAACCTTTGCCGTCCTTTGCGGGAAATTTTGCGTAGATGGTAAGTAAGTACCTAAATACAAATAATCGTCATTTTTGAAGTGATTATTTATCTCTTTTTGCAAAAATCAAAAGAAATATAAAATAAATAATTATGACTAAAACAAAAGTTGCTATAATAACTGGTGCCACTGGTGGTATTGGTTTCGCTGTAGCTAAAAGATTAGGACAAGACGGATTTACTGTAGTATTAAACGGTATTGAAGATGAAGAAGGAGCTAAAAGAGTGGAAGAACTTACTAAAGAAGGGATTACGGCGGAATATTGCGGATTTGATGTTACAAAAGAAGAAGCGGTAACGAAAAACATCACCAAAATTGGTGAAAAGTATGGAAAAATTGATGTGCTTGTAAATAATGCAGGGGGATTAGGTGGAAGATCTAGGTTTGAAGATATGACCACCCAATTTTACAGATTCGTAATGGCATTAAATCTAGATTCTGTGTTTTTCGCCTCAAGAGCGGCCATACCTTTCCTCAAAAAAGGAGATAATCCTACAATAATTAACTATACGTCCAATGCAGCATGGAATGCAGGCGGACCGGGAGCTGGAATTTATGGAACCTCCAAAGCGGGCGTTCATACTATTACGAGAGCATTAGCAAAAGATTTGGCAGAATATGGTATTCGAGTAAATGCAGTATCTCCAGGTACCATTGACACACCGTTTCATAAGCAAATTAAATCAACCAAACCAGAAGTTTTCGCTTCTTGGGCAAATAATATTATGCTGGGCAGATTGGGTCAACCAGAAGATGTCGCTGGTGTTGTTTCTTTCTTAGTTAGCAAAGATGCCTCCTTCATAACAGCAGAAACCATTCAAATTGGTGGTGGCCAAGCATTAGGAATTTAATCTTAAAATATATTAAAAAATAACAATGAACAAATTTAAAGGAAAAGTAGCCGTAGTAACTGGAGGTGCAAGAGATATTGGTAGAGCCATATCCCTTGCACTAGCAAAAGAAGGAGCTAAGGTAGTTGTCAACTATTATAATTCTGAAGCTGGTGCCAAGAAAACCGTTGAGGAGATAAAATCTCTTGGAGAAGAAGCTATTGCAGTCAAAGCGGATGTATCAAATTTAAATGATATTAAGCATTTAAAATCACAAGCAGTTAAAGCTTTTGGAGATAAGATTCATATTTTAGTCAATAATGCAGGAGGTCTTTTTGCTCGTAAAACATTACAGGAATTCGATGATGCTTTTTACGACTTGGTGATGGATGTAAATTTTAAATCTACCGTTTTTGTAATGAAAGCATTTGTACCCTTAATGGGGAAAGGAACTTCTGTCATCAACCTTTCTTCTCTTGCAGCAAGAGACGGCGGTGGAGGTGGTTCTGCCTTATACGCTTCTTCAAAGGGAGCTACCACCACTTTTACTAGAGCAATGGCAAAAGAGCTTGGTCCTAAAGGGATAAGAGTAAATGCGGTTTGTCCAGGTTTGATTGGAACTAAATTCCACGATGATTTTACAAAAGACGAAGTGCGAACTGCGGTTGCTGGTAAAACACCGGTAAGAAGAGAAGGTAGGGCAGACGAGGTTGCAGATTTAGTAGTTTATTTAGCTTCCGATAAAAGCTCGTTTGTTACTGGAGCTAATTTCGATATTAATGGCGGATTGGCATTTTCCTGATTGTACATATAAAATCATAGTGGTCCTCGAAACCGCCGTGGTTTAATGCTTCATTTCTTTCTCTGAAAAATTTCTACCTAAATTGGATCAAGTGTTCTTTGGGCAAGTTACTTTTATGTCCAAATGGGCCAATTTTAGGGCTATTTCTAACTAAAAACCATGAAAAACTTTCTTGCATTAAGTCTATCTCTTCTCTTATTTGCTTGCCAAGAGTTGCCGGTCACTAAAACTCTAATTGTAAATAATGAAAAATTATTACAAAAAACGATAGAATCGGCTGAACCTGGTACTACCATTATCTTGGCAAATGGAGTATGGAAAGATCTGGAAATAAAGTTTACAGGGACTGGCACGGCAGATAAACCCATTATTCTACGACCCGAAACGGCAGGAAAAGTTTTTTTGGAAGGTCAATCAGATTTAAAATTCGGAGGCACTTATTTAGAAGTCCACGATTTACATTTCAGAAATGGGCAAACTCCTTCAAGAGCAGTCATCGCTTTTAGGATAGATAAAAACCAAGTAGCCAATCATTGTCGAGTGACCAATTGTGTCATCGAAAACTATAATCAACTAAGTCGAGACATACCTGACCATTGGGTAGAGTTTTGGGGCCGACACAACCAATTAGACCATTGTTATATTGCGGGCAAATCCAATCAGGGACCTACTATTCGAGTGGAAATTAAAGGCAATCAAAGTATAAAAAACTATCATCAGATTGTTCATAATTACTTTGGGCCAAGACCTCGAAAGGGCGGCCCTAGAGCAGAAACCATTCAAATTGGAGATAGCTATACCTCAATCTCACCTAGTAATACACTAATTGCTAACAACTTCTTTGATAGATGCAATGGAGAAGTAGAAGTTATATCTAGCAAAACCAATTATAATGAATTTAGAAACAATGTTTTTTATAAATGCGAGGGCTCTTTGGTGACTAGGCATGGCAATTACTGCATCGTAGATGGTAATATTTTTATTGGTGATGGAACAGAGAACATTGGAGGGATTCGCCTAATTAATACAGGACATTGGGTAACGAATAATTACTTCTATAATTTAAAAGGGGAAGAATTTAGAAGCCCATTAGCTATCATGAACGGTATCCCAAGAGCACCCCAAAATCGATATCACCAGGTGACAGATGTAGTTGTAGCCCATAATACTTGGATTAATTGTCGCTCTCCATGGCATTTTGGAGTAGGGTCTAATATTAGTCAACAAGAGGTTCTACCTGCATCCGAAATAAGGTCAGAAACGCCTATTAGAACGGTGGTTGCTAATAACCTTATCTATCATGAAAAAGGGGACAAAAACCCAATTATCGCTCATGATAAAATAGATGGCATCACGTTCAAAAATAACCTTATCAATAACCAAAAGGTGGCTTTTGAAAAAGTGGAGGGTCTGCTACCCAACCCTATTGAAATGAAGCCCATTAATGACTACCTTTTTATTCCAAAAGAAGTTGATGAAAACCTAGAATTATATAATGGTTTTGATTTTGAAACCATAGATAAAGACCTTTTTGGAAATGCTCGAACCGCTAAAAATAATTCAATAGGAGCAATCAGTCAATCAACAGTCAGCGACCCAAAAATTTTAGATAAAACGAAGTATGGACCAACTTGGTTTTCCAATGAAAAAAGGATAACCCCACCACAAATCCATAGTGCTTCTAAGGAACAAGGAGACCTCACCAAGAAGATTGAGCAAGCTAATGATGGCGACATCATCGAATTGACAAATGGGGTTTACAACATTAGCCGACCTTTAATTATCAATAAAAAAATAACGATTCAATCCAAAAATCCAGCAAATAGAGCGCAAATCATTTATACTGGGGCAGCAAATACACCTGCTTTTGAGATGCATCCTAAAGGAAACTTACAATTAAAGCATATTGTACTACATGGAAAAGGAGAAGAATATGCTTTTGCTAGTCTAAAAGAAAATATGTCTAGTTTATACAAGCTGAGTGTTTCCAATACTGAAATTAGCAATTTTAATTATGTTTTAAAAGCCTATCAACAATCCTTTGCTGATTCCATCAATTTTAATAATTCAATATTGAAAAATTGCCAAAATGGAATTGAATTAGCCGCTGAAATCAATGACAAAGGAAACTATAATGCAGAATTTTTAGCCATCAATAATTGCCAATTTGACAATATTAAAAAGAATGTCGTTGATTATTATAGAGGTGGCTATGACGAATCCACTATAGGCGGTAATTTATTGGTGACAAACAGTACCTTTATAAATTGTGGTGCTCACGAAGAAAATAGTATTCTGTTGAATACTAGAGGTATTATCAATGTAAATATTTCCAAAAACACCTTTAAGAATAATCCAGTAAAATTGGTGGCTTTATTATGGGGCGCAAAAAATAATAGGCATTCTGAAAATGAGTTGCTTAATTCAGGAAAATTGATAGTGCAGGAAAATTTGGAATTAAAAATAATTTATTGATAGAACTTTAAGAATTACTCATAGAAACAGAATACTTATGAAAAAAGTAGTCACTTTCGGGGAAATCATGCTCCGATTAACCCCTCCCAACTTTCGACGATTCTCGCAAGCATCGAGCTTCGAAGTTATTTATGGTGGAGGAGAAAGCAATGTCGCCGTTTCTTTGGCCAATTATGGCATTCCTGTTAACTTTGTAACCCGTCTTCCGAATAACGATATTGGCAATTGTGCCTTAATGGAAATGCGCAAAAGAGGCGTTGGCACCCAATACATTATCAAAGGGGGAGAACGCTTAGGTATTTATTTTTTAGAAATAGGAGCAGTCAGTCGGGGTAGCAAAGTCGTTTATGACCGAGCGCATTCTGCTATGTCCACCATCGAAAAAGGGATGATTGATTGGAAAGAAGTATTTAAGGATGCTCAATGGTTTCACTGGACCGGCATTACACCTGCTATTTCACAAGGTGCTGCTGATGCTTGTTTGGAAGCGATACAAATGGCCAATAAAATGGGCATAACGGTTTCTACGGATTTAAACTATCGCAAAAAACTGTGGAAATACGGTAAAGCACCTGGGGAAGTGATGCCCGAATTAGTAGCAGGATGTGACATTATTTTAGGAAATGAAGAAGATGCAGAAAAACATTTTGGTTTGCATCCAGAGGGAGTAGATGTAACAGCCGGGCATTCGGTGGATGCCAAATCTTATCTGTCTGTTTTAAAGCAATTGATGGAAATGTTTCCAAGAGCGAAGAAAGTCATCACCACTTTAAGGGGATCCATAAGTGCCTCTCATAACACTTGGTCGGGTGTTCTTTACGATGGAAAAACCCTATACGAAGCCCCAACCTATCAAATCACTCATATTGTAGATAGGGTCGGTGGCGGAGATAGTTTTATGGGTGGATTGATTTACGGCTTGTTAAAATATCCCAATGATGACCAAAATGCTTTAAATTTTGCAGTCGCCGCTTCTTGTTTAAAACATACAATTTATGGGGATGCGAATTTGGCAACAGTAGAAGAAGTAGCGAAGCTAATGGGCGGAGATGCTTCCGGTCGAGTAGCTCGGTAAATGATCCCAAGAACAAACATTTTAAACATACTCTTATCACCTATCAACAGGCCAAAGCAAAGCCAATTGAAAGGATTCACTCAATTAACACCTTTCCAGTATAAGATCGCCCCTGTTCATCTTCTACCGTAAATAAGTACATCCCCTTTGCCAACTGCTTTGTATTTATTTCGATAGAAGGGCTATGAACCTTTAATTGTTGTAATTCTTTACCCAATATATCAAACAATCTAAACCGAACGACCCCGATATTAGGTGGTAAAAGCACGTTGGCTACTTCTTGTGCAGGATTGGGGAAGACTTCAATGTTGCTTAAGGGATTGTATAAATCCTGTGTAGAGGTGGTCAATGCTCCGCCTAGCCCTAGTCCTGTCGTGTCAGTTACAAAAAACATCCCAAATAGCATCATTTCATCCTTGGAGGTTGATCCCCAAGCAACGGGTTCGGGGCCATCATTGACCCAAGTGGCCTCATGAAAAATGCCCTTGGAGAGATCAACATAAAGCAAATTATCAAAAGTTCTATTGGGTATATGCTGATAATCATAATAAGGCGCAACACAACCTGGTATTCCATTGGGGCAAGAGGCATCATATATTAGATTATCCCTTTCATCTGTATCGCTCATCAACCATATCTTATAGCCTGTACCATACCTATGGGTATGCGCACCAATATTCCAAATAAACAATTCTCCTGTGTATTGAAGTCGAGCAGAATGTACAATTTCATTGCCATTATTGGGAATGGGGATAAAAATATTAGGTATCAAGATCGCTTGCATTTCCTGAGCAGCCGTACCAACAGGTTGGGTATAAATATTTACGTACACCTCCGATTGATAAACCAAGTCAGAAGAATAATTTATGTAATGAGAATTTAAGTCCAATACATGGTTCTTGCCCCATAGAAAAGCCGTCTTTAGAGGCAGTCGAATATCTTTTGATTCCTGCACAGTTGCGACAAAACTTACATCGCTAGTATGGTTTTGATCTTTTCGCAAGCCCTCAGGAACTTCTTTTGCATCTGAACTATAATCATAGATGATAAAATGGTGCGAGTAATTAGACATCATTATTTCTACTCTATTAACTTCTATTGCCTGCTCATTATCCAATTGGTATTTCATAAAATATTCATTCTCACCGGCTGGATTGAGGAAAAAAGGCCCCATTTTTATTTGAAATCCTTCAGTAGGTGCAGGTGCAGGTGGCGCGGCTTCCGGAAAAGCAGCCAAACCTTTATTATTTTCATAATAATCCTTAATCATAGCTTCCTCCACGATCTGCCCCTCTCCAGGGGCACCGAACAATATCCATTGACGCACCAGTTCTTTTTCAACAGAAGATAAGGAGCCTGACAGAGGCATAGCTGCATTTTCGCCTTCCTCTAAGTACATCGTCTTATCCAGCCCATTATTAATTTTCTTAAACAAAAAACTTTTATCTACTCGTCCAGGCATTATATACTCGTACCCCTTCCTTAAGGCAGTCTCATTTTGGGGGCTTACCCCTACCAGATTCTGATAGACACTTAAGGCTTTGGCGAGGGTAGAATTGCCACTGCCCTCCAAATCCAAACCCGCTTGCGGATTAGCATTATTATGGCAACTAGTGCATTTATTTTGAAAAATTTCATAGACTCGGAAAGCCGTTGATTGATCTTGTGCAACCACCGATATAAAGCTACTTGTAAATAAAAACAATAAAAATGATTTCATCCTAAAATAGAAATAATTGTTAATAAAGAAAATAACCATGTAAAGTTGACAACAAAGCCTTAGCTAAGCAAATAATAGCTACAAAAAGATAGTCAGCGTTTATGTCTGAAAATAAGTCTGACGTTTCGATCTTAAAAATCCTAATCAATCAAAGAGTCAATAAATACGCTAGTAAAAACCCTGACCCATCCTTTTCCAATTTTACCTGTGAACTGTCCCTAAAAAGAAAATTACAAAAATTTTTATTAGTACAAAATATTTATTAGCAAAAACTACAGGGTCAAGTTGAGGAAAACGTATGTATCCCTATCCCGACCATGGGCCAGTGGGCTTTGTTAATTTTTGGTCTATTGGTATCAATTTAGGGGTAATCACTCTTTGAAAAAAAGACAAAATAGTCAATTTGGAAAATCTTTAACTGAAAACAATCAATTTTTTGTTTACCGGGCTAGCTGTTTTTACAAGTACTCATTAAGCCATAACCCTCTCCAATCGCTCTTTCCACTTCCGCCAATCCGCCATCTCCTTCGTCTGCAATTCAAAAAAAGCATTGCTATGATTATGATGAATCAAATGGCATAGCTCATGTACCACCACATATTCAATACAACCTTTCGGAGCTTTCATTAATTCCACATTCAAAATAATTTTCCCCTTTGGCGTACAACTGCCCCAACGCTTCTCCATCCACTTAATAACAAAATCCGAAGGCTCAACGCCATACTTTTTGAAACGTACTATCCAACTTTCGGCAATCTCTCGGAATTTAATTTCTGCCCGTTTTTTATACCAGGCTCGTACTAACTTTTTTGCCTTTGATTTATCTTCAGTATATACTTCCAAAAAACCACGCTTCAGCTTAACCGTCTCTTCAGGCGAATTATAAATTTTCAATCGGTACTGCCGCCCCAAATACAAATGGCTTTCCCCACTTACATATTTTCTTGGTGGAGTCAGAGGCTCGAAGGACAGAAAATAACTTTGCTGCTTTAATATCCAAGGCGCATGTTTGCTTTCTGTAATCGTAATACAAAACCATATTCAAAGGAGTAAGCCATTGATGGTCAAACATTTGGGAAGGTTTAACATTAAAAAAAATAGTGACCGTAAATAGATAAAGTATTATTATGACATTCAGGTAGGAGTTTGAAATCAATTTTTCTCTTGGTTTACGAAAAACCTTTTTACTTTCGTTTTAGTGTTTATTTGTGAAAAAATTGAAACTATTTTGAAACCAATAACATAGATATAATAAAAAACGAGTTATGAAATTAATCATAACTCGCTCTAAATCAATGTTTTGTATTTGTCGGGGTGGCAGGATTCGAACCTGCGGCCCCCTGCTCCCAAAGCAGGTGCGCTAACCGGACTGCGCTACACCCCGAATGCTTGTGCATGAGTTGTTTATAGCAATTATTTGTATAATCGCGAAAACCCCTAGTACAAAAATATTACAAAAAAAGAACTGTTTTTCTTAGCGAGAGGCAAAAGTAATCCCGTTATTATTAAAAATCAATTTTTGGATTAAAAAAGTTCAAAGAATTAAACGGAATTCTTCTCAGTGCGGTCAGTGGTCTTGCTTCATTCATCGCTAATCTAAAGCCTAGTGAAAGATAAGGTGCAATAAAATCAATGAAGTCAACAAAATTCCTCCAGTGCGGAGCATCTCTGGAGAATCATACTGAATCAACTCTTTCCATGTACGAAACCCGCCTTTTGAGCTTGCCAGGAAAACTACTAGCAGGGCCATTAAAATTACCCACATGGCTCTGACAAAGTAATTCATATCGGGAAATAAATAAATGATTATCAAGTGTAATGGAATGGTCAATAAAAAACCGATCAATGTGACTGACCTATTGGGGGTCACTACAAAAGCGGCAGTACAAATTAATACTACAATACCGCAATTGATGTAATACCGAAGCTCATTTAGCGTATGAGTAAAAGCTGCTTGTGGGTTTTCAAATTTTACGTAAAGCAGAATAAGCCCCATCGTAATTCCAGTGAAGAGGGTTACCAAAATGGTGTTTTTTCCGGCTTTAACGATTTGGGCATCATTCGCCTTTTTATTCAAATAACCTTTATAAATATCAATGGACCAGAGGGTGGCTAAAGAGTTAAAAGTAGAATCCACTGTACTCATTAAAGAAGCAAATAGCGCACATAAAATGATCCCTTTGATTCCTGTTGGCAAATAGGTTTTTACTAAATAAGGGAAGGCCATATCCGGCTCAGACAAACCATTCTCGCCCAAAATGCCGTATAGTGCAATGCCTGGCACGACTATTAAAATAGCCATGATATATTTCATCACTCCACCTGCCATTAAGCCAATTTGAGCATGCTTTAGGCTCTTCGCTGCCAAAGATCGTTGCATAATCGTCTGATTGGCACACCAATAATTAATATTCAGTAAAAATAACCCAAAAATGTGTATCCAAGGAAGTTGGGGGTGATTAGTTGGAAGATATAAGTGCATTAGTTGCGGCGTTTTCCGATATAATTCTCCCCATCCCCCAAGGTAATGAATGGAGACAAAAAGAACTACAAATCCGCCAAATAGCAGTATGGTAAACTGGATAATGTCTGTCCTCACCACCGCATTGAGTCCTCCAAAATAGGTATATATCGCTGAAAAAACACCTAGGCTGATGATAATAATACTAATACGAATAATCCGATCCTCACTCAAGACAGAAAGGTAATCTGCAAAAACTAAATCCGCTGCATAGGCTCCCCAAAAGAGCGCAGCACCTAGAGTAACGGTAGAAAAAATCAGTAAATTGGCAATGGAATAAAATAGGCCCACCTTTTTTCCAAGCCGCTTTTGTATATATTGGGTAACCGTAATTACGCGCTCTTTCAAGAAAAGTGGAACAAAAATAAAGGCAGCCATTAAAATGCCCTGTACGGCATTAATCTCTAAGCTAGCTTGAGCTAAGCCATATAGGTAGGCAGAACCCATCATGCCTAAAAACTGATAGCCATTGATATTGGTAGCAATAGTAGAAAGGGCAATAGAAGGCCAACGCAAGTTTCGGGAGCTCAAAAAATACTCTTCAACGGTCGCCTCTTTTTTGACTCTCCCCGAGATCGCTGTAACAAAAATGGCAACGAAATATGTACAGACAATAGCAAGATCTAACAAAACAATTATTTATATGGGAATAAAAATGCTGCTTTTAAGATCGAATCCCCGCAGCTAAAGGACTTAATGGTTCTGTTGCTGGTTTTCTACCCTGAACAACTGGCATGGAAAAAGTAGGAATATGGGGCAATACATGTCGGGCAAATAACCTACATTCATCCACATGGGGATAGCCGGAAAAAATAAAAGATCTAAAGCCCATATTCATATATTCCTTGATTTTTTCAAGCACCTGATCGGGATTGCCGACTATAGCTGCACCGCAACCAGACCTTGCCCTTCCGATCCCGGTCCAAAGGTGTGGCTCCGCAAAGCCTTCATCATCCGATATTTTTCTCATTTCCGCCTGTCGAGCTACCCCATAGGAGTGCGCATCTAAAGCCCGCTCTCTGATTGCCTTGCCCCTTTCGTCGTCAATATAAAGCATCAATCGCCTGGCAGCGGCCTTTGCTTCCGCTTCCGTTTCCCTCACGATAACATGAATTCGAAGACCAAAATCTATTAAACGACCATAGCTGGCTGCTTTTTGACTTAGATTTTGCATGAGTTCTTGAAGACGACCTTTTGTTTCTGGCCACATCAAATAAACATCACAATGTTCCGCACATAAATCTACTGCCGGCGAAGAATATCCACCGAAGTATAATAGCGGTCCGCCATTTTGTTGGTAGGGCTTTAGTGGAGCCGTATTATCCAATTGAATGGTATAAAATTTTCCTTTAAAGTCTATATAGTCTTGCGTCCAACCTTGCTTAAGTATTTCAATTACTTCTCTAGATCGTTGATATCGCTCGGCAGACTCTAGCTTTGTACCAGGCAGATCAGAGGAGATAATATTTATAGTCAACCGACCTTTTAGAATATGGTCTAGCGTGGTAATTGCTCTACCCAACATCGGAGGGTGCACCTCCCCACAACGAATGGCTACCAAAATATTGATATTGGAAGTCAGGGGAGCAACAGCAGAGGCAAAAGTAAGCGTATCTTGCCCAACCTGATAAGAAGAAGGGCACAAAATATTTCGATACCCTAAACGATCAGCCGTTAATAATACGTTGGAAGTGTTGCTCCAGTCACTCTTATAGCGCACATCGTGCCCCCCCAGGAATTCATCATCTCCATTACAAAGTGGCGCAAACCAAGCTACTTCTGCCCCCTCTAAATGCGATGACTTTATTTTAATGGAATCCAGTTTTACTTTTTTATGCTCTTTTTCATTTATTTGATCCATTTTTTGTCTAAAGTTTGGATTTTACTTGCCCAAAAGGAGCAAGTTGGTATGATATTAGAAAAATAATTCGACAAAGTAAGCATTTGTCTATTTAAAGAGCTCCAAATTATTGCGAGTTTTTGGAGGACAAGTGCCTACCCGAATTATTTAGAATCTTTAGGGTACTTATTAAAATATTTGTAAAAAGTTATTTTACTTTGCAATTTACCAGCCTTTTTTATTTTCATTAAAAAAACTTTTTCAATATAAAACAATCGGGATAACTGTTTTACTTTGATTCTTTGCAATAAAAAAATTGATCCATCGCACTTATGACTGAACAATTGAAAGACACTCGAATTAAGCTGAAAAAATTATTTGTAGAAGCTAAATTACCTGCTGAACTGGCTCCTCTAAAAGAATTGGCCCAAAATATCTGGTGGTCTTGGGATGCAGCAGCTATAGAATTATTTAAATTCATTGATCCCCATAACTGGGAAGCGTCCAGATACAATCCTATCATCCTGCTAAATAATATCGATGCTCGTAGGGCGAAAATGCTTATTGAAGACAAGGTGTTTATGAAGTCTTTAAAAAATATCTATAAAAGATTTCAAATCTACCTAGCTGAAAAGCCTGCTAAAAATGCGCCTTTGATTGCCTATTTTTGTATGGAATATGGCTTACATATTTCCTTGCGGCTATATTCCGGTGGGTTGGGCATTTTGGCGGGAGATTTCCTAAAAGAAGCCAGCGACAGAAATGTCCATCTGATCGGAGTTGGTCTGCTATATCGCTACGGTTACTTCCAGCAATCCTTGTCTTTGCATGGAGATCAAATCGCCAATTATCCGGCACAAAAATTTACAGAATTACCCCTAGAACCAGTAAAAAATGAGCAGGGAGAACGCATAAAAATTCAAATAGCGCTGCCGGGAAGACCTGTTTTTGCCCAAATCTGGGACTTAAAAGTTGGCAGAATTTCGCTGTATTTATTAGATACAGATATAGAACAAAATTCCCAAGAAGATCGCGCGCTAACCTACCATTTATACGGCGGAGACAACGAACACCGGCTCAAGCAAGAAATTTTACTTGGCATTGGAGGTGTAAGGGCTTTAAAAGCGATTAGTCTCCAACCGGACATCTTCCATAGCAATGAAGGGCATGCTGCTTTTTTCGGACTAGAGCGGTTAAATGATTTAATCAATGAAGAAAATCTCGATTATTCTGAAGCGATAGAGGTGGTCAGAAGTTCTTCTTTATTTACTACTCATACACCCGTTCCCGCTGGACATGACCATTTTCACGAATCCCTCTTGCGAAACTACATTGGGGAGTATGCTAATCGCTTAAAAATAGATTGGCCTAGCCTAATGGCCTTAGGGAAGATACACAAAAGTAACCTCCACGAAGAGTTTTCAATGAGTCATTTAGCGGTTCGACTATGTCGGGAAGTCGGTGGAGTTAGTAAATTGCATGGAACGGTTTCCCAAAAAATGTTCAATGTCTTGTACCCTGGTTTTAATCATGAAGAATTGCATATCAGTTATGTAACCAATAGTGTCCACTACCCCACCTGGATCGCCAAAGAATGGCAGGAGCTACATCTAAAAACCTTTGGAAAAAACTTTCTGGAGGACCAAACCAATAAAGAGCATTGGAAAAAAATCTATGAAGTACCCGATAAAACTATCGTGACCATTCGCCAACAATTGAAAAGTCGCTTAATTGAACATATTAAAATCCAATTGCAGCAGGACTTGAGAAGGCGTGGCGAAAGCCCTGGAAGCATTCTAAAAACGATCAATGCTATCCCCAAACAGGCACTAATGATTGGTTTTGCTCGCCGTTTTGCGACCTATAAACGAGCCCATTTGCTTTTTTCCGATTTGGAAAGGTTATCCAAAATCGTTGATCGACCAGACCAACCAGTCGTCTTTGTTTTCTCCGGCAAAGCCCATCCGGCTGACGGCGGGGGACAGGATCTAATCCGGCATATTATTAAAATTACCAAACAGCCTGGCTTCTTGGGAAAAGTGATTTTTCTGGAAAATTATAATACGGAAATAGCTAAATTACTTGTGCAGGGTGTCGATGTCTGGCTAAATACACCCATTCGGCCTAAAGAAGCCTCTGGCACTAGTGGTATGAAAGCTGCTATGAACGGTGTGATGAGTTTTTCCGTGCTAGATGGCTGGTGGGCAGAAGGCTACCGCGCTGACGCAGGTTGGGCTTTGCCTATAAAGCGAACTTATCAGGAACAACACCTCCAAAACGAACTAGATGCAGAGATCATTTATCATACTTTGGAAAATGATATTATTCCAACTTATTATGCGAAAGATAAAAATGGCATTTCTAAAAAGTGGGTAGCCTTTATTAAAACCATCATAGCCGAAGTTGCTCCTGACTTTACTATGAAACGAATGATGGATGATTATCAGGAGCGTTTTTATCAAAAACTAGATAAAAGTAGGGTAATCTTTAAAGCCAATAATTATCAAAAAGCGAAGATACTGGCCGAATGGAAAAAACGGATAATCGCCAATTGGGAGGCCGTTGAAGTCGCCGATAAAAATATATTTGACTCCGTCAATAAATCCCTAGAAATGGGAGAGCGATTTAATGCCGCTATTACCCTTAATTTGGGTGAATTAACAACAGCAGACATCGGCATTGAGATCGTCTTTTTCAAGAAAAGAATTACGGATGACGAATTGGAATTAAGCCATAAGGAAGAGATGCAACTAACCCAGTCTTACGGTAATAAAGCACTTTTCAAAACTAGTATAAAAACTTCTCACACAGGCGTTTATAATTATGGTTTCAGAATTTTTCCCAAGCATCCTTTGCTGCCTCATTTACAAGACTTTGGCCTGGTTAAATGGGTCTAATTGCTTACTCCTATCATAGAGTCTTGGCTGGATTCAAAGCAGCCATCTTATAGATTTGGCAACTCACAATTACGAAGGCAAGTAAAGTGACTAACGCTACGGGCGAGGCAATAGTCCGCCAAAGAAAACCAATGCGATAAGCAGTTTGTCACTCATACTCCCACAAAAAATAAAGCATTTGGGAACTCTTTGATCCGCTTTGTAGTTTTGCCTATTATGTTACTTAATCATACACCTCTACCCATGCGGAGATAAGGCCACTCTCACATAACTGAAAGTAGCAAGTTTAGACTTGCCCTTTCCTTACCTACCTTAAGAGGTCCACCGAGATTCTCCAGAGAATAATTGTTTATTGGTTTTATTTTATAAAATTACTTTTGACATTACCGAAAGCATTGCAAACAAATCCGTCGAGCAGCAATTGTAAGCCAACCAAATCGGTAATGCGTACATAAAAATAATTCGCCATGAGTCAATATAAATACCCAAACGCCAATCCCTACGTTTCTTTAATGAAAACAGCTTGGGCTTATGCTTTCCAGGAGCGAAAAAAATACCTCAAAGTCTATGCTAGTTTTATCATGAGCAACTTGGTAGCTGCACTAGAACCCATTATTTGGGGGCTATTCATCAATCAAGTGCAATTGCAAGGTGCAAAAATTTTACAATCCACTTGGATCTACGTAGGCGCCTATTTGTTAATTCGCCTGGTAGATTGGTTTTTCCACGGCACCGCTCGGGTCAAAGAAAGAGAATTGGCCTTTACAATCAGCAAAAACTTTTTGCAAGAGTTATATTTTAAGGCTGTACACTTACCCGTGAAGTGGCATCAAGACAATCACAGTGGAGCCACAATCAACAGGATCCGAAAAGCTTATGAAGCCCTAAAGAATTTTTTCCAGGAGGGTTTTGAGTACATCCATGCATTGGCAAAATTCTTTTTGTCCTTTGCTGCGATGATCTATTTTGCTCCTTTGTTTGGGTTTATCGCTTTGATTTTAGGGATCGGTATTGTAAAAATTATCTTTTTGTTTGACAAGCCCTATATCGCTACGCTAAAAGAGGTCAACGAAAAGGAGCATATCGTTTCCTCTACCCTATTTGACAGCCTATCCAATATCATTACTGTCATCACCCTGCGACTAGAAAAACGCATGGAGAAGGACATTATGCAGCGCGTCTTGTCCGTTTTTCCTCCTTTTAAAAAAAATGTGCGGATCAATGAGTGGAAATGGTTTGTAGTAGATAACTTGGTGGGTATTATTTATGCCATTATTCTGCTAGGTTATATCTATCAAAATTATACCCCTGGCGAGACTTTTTTAATCGGCGGGCTGGTCACTCTAATGGGTTTTGTGCATCAATTTACCAGCGTTTTTCACAATATTGCTTGGCAATACACAGAGGTCGTTCGTTATGATACGGATGTAAAAACTGCCTTTAATATAATTGAGGCTTATGATGCCCTGAACAAGGAAGAAAAGGTCCTGCCATTGCCACCCAATTGGCGAAAAATCCAGATAGCCCATTTGGATTTTAAACATGAATTATTTGGCAATGGTCTGGAAATGAAAAAAATACCTGGTTTGGAGGCGATAAAAATTAATATTGAAAAGGGAAAAAAAATCGCTTTTATCGGTGAAAGCGGCAGTGGAAAAAGTACACTATTGGCAATCCTGCGCGGCTTATATCCCCCCGCAAAAATTCAATTTAAATTAGACGGACAAATGGTCGAAAAACTAAGTCTGATCGCCGATCATGTGACCCTGTTTCCCCAAGAGCCGGAAATTTTTGAAAATACCATTGAATACAACATTACTTTGGGCTTAAAACACGACCAAGAGGAGTTGGAAAAAGTATGCCAAATTGCCAAATTTGCAGAAGTGGTCGAGCAATTGCCCAATGGTTTTCAATCCAGTATCCAGGAAAAAGGGGTCAACCTGTCGGGCGGTCAAAAGCAAAGGCTGGCTCTAGCACGGGGCATTTTTGCTGCTAAAGACAGCGACTTTATCCTGCTAGATGAGCCGACGAGCAGCGTTGATCCCAAAACGGAAGTTTTAATTTACGACCAACTCTTCCAGGAATTTAAACACAAAGCGATTCTTTCTGCCCTGCACCGCCTGCACTTATTGCCAAAATTTGACTACATCTATATTATGGACAAAGGCAAAATCATAGCAGAAGGTACTTTCGGTTATTTGTTTAAAGAAAGCCCCGTTTTTAAGGAAATGTGGGCGCATCAGGAAGGGGTTTCTATGGAATAGGGTTTTGCTTTATTGTTTATGATATGCTAAAAAAAATAAGAAAATATTAAATAGCATCTCGCAATTTATATATTGTAAGTACTTTACACATTTGCAAATTGTTTAATAAATAGCAAAATTTATTTTAAAACACTTTAATAAATACCATTATTTTTTCTAATTTTATGAGTATTAATGTTCCAATGTTGTTTAGCTAATGATGACTTCATATTGTTAAAATTGAAGGCAATTGAAATTTAATGCTCGAAAATGATCCGATTTGGTGATGGTCTTTAAGATCAACTGGTTTTTCTATTATTACTATTTCTATTAAGCAGTCCTATTAATATGAAAAGATATTTAACCCAACTCATTGCCAAAGGTAAAACTAGCAAAGTTATAAAAAAGCTTCTTAGTGTTTCCCAACAACTAGAAAAAGAGCTGCAAGAAGAAATAGTTGTGCTCGCTGCAAGGCTTGAAAGATTTGAAAAAAGCCAGCGTTTGGATACCTCCAGCTTAGATGAACAGAATATTTCCTTAAATAAAATAAACCGAGATATCCTCGTAATCATTGAAAAATTACCTAATGATTTAATCTTAAATATTGTTCCGAAAGGGTCTCTCCCACCTGTTAAAGGTAATAGAAAAAGACTATGGCAAATAATTGGAAGCATAGGTCTAATAATTGGAATTTTGGTAAGTATTCCTAAATTTTCAGATTACATTCAAGAAGAAAAAGAAGCAGATAAGGAACAAAAAAACAATAAAAAGCCAATAATAGGCAAAAAACATGCAAATACTAAATATAAAAGTATTGAAAATCCTTTTTCTGCTAAAAAAGAAGTAATGACAACTGTTGAAAAAACAAACGATTATGAAGTACTGAAAGGACGTGTTTATTCTGCTATCAATCCAAGTAATCAGCAACAGGTTCACCTAGAAATGAAAATAGGTGATGAAATAGAAAAAGGGGTAAACAAAGTAATAGGCACTTGCAGAATAAACGACTTAAATAACCCTAATCATTGGATAAAGTTAAGTGTTGTTGGTCGATATGATGAAGAAACTAAGCGGCTGTATATTAATTCAGGTAGTCGAATTTCTGGAAGTAATATGGAATATTGCAATTTTTATATAAATGGTTTTTACAGATGGGGAAACACGTCATTTAATGGCGTATTTCGTGCTAATACAAATATTAACAGTATTCTCGATTGTAGAAAATTCACTAAAATATCTGTAGCAAAAACCTAAGTAAAATACAAGTCTAGTAGCTCTAACTTTATTAATATTTAGTCTATTATTTAAACTAAGTACTTTGTAATAAAAATTAGTTAACGTTTCGTATTTTTCGAAAAAAGATCGGAAGATGAAAAAACAACATGTCAAATTAAAGAAAGCAGATCTTAAAAAAATAGAAGAAATACTTTCGAAAGATTCTTTGAAATCAAGAGAATACAAACGAGCAACAGGCTTGAAAGCTTTGCATAATGGTCAAACCTATCAGGAAGTATCAGATCTCTTAGGAATTAGCTACCAAACAGCATCTACCTGGGCTAAAAAATATAAATCTGAAGGTTTAAATTTTTTAGAAGATAAACCAAGATCAGGTCGTCCATTAGAGATAGATGCTTTACAGAAAGCTAAAGTTACTGCATTAGCTTGTAGCGAACCTCCAGAGGGGCATGCTAAATGGACACTTCGATTATTGGCCGATAAATTAGTAGAACTTGAGTATTGTGATCATATTTCCCACAATCAAGTAGGTCTAATTTTAAAAAAAATGAACTTAAGCCTCACTTAAAGTGCTACTGGTGTATCGGCAAAATAACAGCTGGTTTTCTAGCTCAGATGGAACAAATTTTATGGCTTTACAGCCTAGAGTATGATCCACTATATCCAGTTATTTGCTTTGATGAACGCCCTTGTTTCCTGATTGAGAATACAAAACAACCAATAGCAATGAGGTCAGGAAAAATCACTAAAGAGCATTATGCTTATAAGAAAAACGGTTCCTGTTCTTTACTTGCAGCTATTGAACCTTTGACGGGCAAAAGAATAGCTAAAGTTTATGATCGTCGCACAAAGAAAGATTATGCCGACTTTTTGGATTTTGTAGCACAGCAATATCCCAATGCTATAAAACTAAGAACAGTTCAAGATAATTTGAATACACATAAGGCCAGTTCATTTTATGAAAACTTTTGTGTACAAAAAGCATTTGAGCTGACTCAAAAATTTGATTTTTATTATACGCCTCTATCTGCATCTTGGCTCAATATGATAGAAATTGAATTTTCAGCTTTAGCTAGGCAATGTTTAAATCAAAGAATTCCTACCAAGGAATTGCTCGAAAAAAAAGTATTAACTCTTGTCAAAGAACGTAGTGATAAAAAAATTAAAATCAACTGGCAGTTTTCACTAAATAATGCCAGATTAAAAATGGAGCGACATTATAAAAACGTCAACCCTAAAATATTATGAAACTTAAATTACAAAGTACTAAGTACTTTGTAATAAAAATTAGTTAACGTTTCGTATTTTTCGAAAAAAGATCGGAAGATGAAAAAACAACATGTCAAATTAAAGAAAGCAGATCTTAAAAAAATAGAAGAAATACTTTCGAAAGATTCTTTGAAATCAAGAGAATACAAACGAGCAACAGGCTTGAAAGCTTTGCATAATGGTCAAACCTATCAGGAAGTATCAGATCTCTTAGGAATTAGCTACCAAACAGCATCTACCTGGGCTAAAAAATATAAATCTGAAGGTTTAAATTTTTTAGAAGATAAACCAAGATCAGGTCGTCCATTAGAGATAGATGCTTTACAGAAAGCTAAAGTTACTGCATTAGCTTGTAGCGAACCTCCAGAGGGGCATGCTAAATGGACACTTCGATTATTGGCCGATAAATTAGTAGAACTTGAGTATTGTGATCATATTTCCCACAATCAAGTAGGTCTAATTTTAAAAAAAATGAACTTAAGCCTCACTTAAAGTGCTACTGGTGTATCGGCAAAATAACAGCTGGTTTTCTAGCTCAGATGGAACAAATTTTATGGCTTTACAGCCTAGAGTATGATCCACTATATCCAGTTATTTGCTTTGATGAACGCCCTTGTTTCCTGATTGAGAATACAAAACAACCAATAGCAATGAGGTCAGGAAAAATCACTAAAGAGCATTATGCTTATAAGAAAAACGGTTCCTGTTCTTTACTTGCAGCTATTGAACCTTTGACGGGCAAAAGAATAGCTAAAGTTTATGATCGTCGCACAAAGAAAGATTATGCCGACTTTTTGGATTTTGTAGCACAGCAATATCCCAATGCTATAAAACTAAGAACAGTTCAAGATAATTTGAATACACATAAGGCCAGTTCATTTTATGAAAACTTTTGTGTACAAAAAGCATTTGAGCTGACTCAAAAATTTGATTTTTATTATACGCCTCTATCTGCATCTTGGCTCAATATGATAGAAATTGAATTTTCAGCTTTAGCTAGGCAATGTTTAAATCAAAGAATTCCTACCAAGGAATTGCTCGAAAAAAAAGTATTAACTCTTGTCAAAGAACGTAGTGATAAAAAAATTAAAATCAACTGGCAGTTTTCACTAAATAATGCCAGATTAAAAATGGAGCGACATTATAAAAACGTCAACCCTAAAATATTATGAAACTTAAATTACAAAGTACTGAACGTTCATTGAAATAAGTTAATACCTCTTTTCCTAGTTCCCTCATAGTGGGGATTCTACGATTTAAGCATTGTCTAGAAAGTGCAGAAAATTCTATTTCAATCATGTTTAGCCAAGAAGCGTTTTTGGGTGTATAAACAAATCGAAATCGACTAGTCAACCAATCAGCATACTCTGCGTCAAATTCTTCATAGAAAGCACTAAAATCAGGAGTATTTAAATTATCTAATACCACAATTATAACTTCGGCATTTGGATAAATTAAAGCTAAATTTTTCATGAATTTAGCAAACTCTTTTTTGGTTCTTCTACGTCGAATATGGGCTAATCTTTTACCCGTTTTGGGTTCAATAGCCGCTAATACACTACAAGAACCATGTTTAGTGTATTTATAGCTTTGTTTGGCTACCTGACCAGGAGACATATCAAGTCCTTTAACTTCATCTCCAATGAGGAAACAAGGGCGTTCATCAAAGCAAACTACTGGTTTTAAAGGAGTATAAGGCAGTAAATACAAGCGAAGAATCATTTCCATTCTTGCTAAGAATCTTGCTGTAATTACTCGGATGCACCAGTATCTTTTTCGATGAGGCTGAAGTTTATTTTTTTTTAAATACGACCTACATCGGTATGAGAAATTTTCTCGACTAGTTCAAGTTCTACTAAGTGGTCTGCTAGTAGTCGTAAAGACCACCTTTGATGACCAGCAGGTGGACTAGTACAAGCTAAAGCAGTTACTTTTCCTCTATCTGCCGCACTAATACTAGGTGGACGACCTGAACGTGGTTTATCTTTTAAAAATGCTAATCCTTCTGCATTATAGCGCTTTGACCATTCTATAACAGTTGGGTAGCTAATCTCTACTAGTTGGGATACTGCTTTAAAGGTCATGCCTAAATGAAGTTTTTTGAGTCCAAGTACTCGTTTGTGTACTCGGGCATTTAGGTCGCCTTTTGCCAGCATTTCATTTACTTTTTGTAAATTTGTATCCGTCAATGTGAGGTGTTGCTTTTTCATATGTCTTCTCTTTTGAAGACAAGGTTAAGTATATTAGAAAACTTTTGTTACGATGTACTAATAATTTTATAATATAAAATGCTTTAAGTTATGAAAACAAAAATTAAACGAGCCATTTTTGTCAATTGCCTATTTATATTACCTATCATTTTTGTAGAAGCAAAATCTGCAGAACCACCAGTTTCAAGTGATATGGTAGTGGGACTTTATTCTTTTAATTATTTAAGAAATGTCCGAGAAGTTTATCCAATCACCGTAGCTGGACATATTTCAGAAAAATTAAGTTGTTTTGAAAATATTAATGTTCTAAATGAGAGCACTTTTCCAGTATTAGGAAAAGCTATCGAAGACTCTAAAGAAGCAGAATCTGCCTTGGCTGAAACAATTGAACAGGGCCGTAGGAAAAATGCCAAAAAGCTAGTGACCGGATTTGTTTCAGCTGTAGAAGAAGAATATGAGTACACCACCAGAAGTTTTCGAGTTTCCATCATTTTAGATATTGGAATCGTAGATGTAGAAACCGGACAAATGGAAGCGAGTAAGCAATTTATCTTTCAGGGATTAAACACGCTGGGAATTTTTGTAAAAATAGCTTTAAAAAAAGCAGGTATTCCCAGTCATTTGGCAACAGTAGACGATATCTTGGCTATTATGGGCGAAAAGGGAATCATTAAAGCTATTGAAAAATCATTAGGTGATTTAGATAAGGAACTCTTTCCTTTTTTAGAAAAATCTTTCGGCAAATATAATAAACAATGTATCGTTCAGAGAAAGAGTGGCGAAAGAACATTTAAAATGCCTACTTTCGGGAAAAAGAAAGATAAGACAGAAATTTTTGATATCGTAAATAAAAACTCGAATAACACACTGCTTATCTCCACTAATGGAAACAAAAAATGGAGCAAAAGAACCTCTTTTGACATTCTGACTGAGATAGAAGAAGAAGATTTACAAGGTAATACTATTTTAAGAGAAATCTTAATTGAAACCGTGAAATTTGAGGCATATAGCGGAAATTATGCGATTATTCAATTTCCCAAAAAGAGCGAAGCAAATGTAGATGAGATAGTTCAATCTATCAAAAATGGAGATAATGTATATGTTATGTATCATCAAAAGAATCGTGCAGTAAATTAATAGCGTTTGTCAAATAGGTTGAAATACTATACCAATGAAAAAAATAATTTTATTGTTGAGTTTATTGTGGTTATTTAATACCTTAAATACTCAAAGTGTTATTCTTATTCCTTTTTCCAAGCAAGGAGAAAACAAACAACTTATTATTGAAGAAGATAGATGCTATCGAACATTTGAAACTTTAGTAAAAAGCTATTTCCTCAAGCAAGAACAATTTCAATTAATTGATTTTCTAACAACCTATAAAAATGCAAAACAGGCTGGTATTCATATTCCAAATTCTACTACTGGTGTGATTGAAAAATTAATCCAATTTGCCCACCCTGACATTTATATAGTTGCCGATATGAGCAATGGAATAATCAATGGCGAATATATTTATAGGATTAATCTTGCAGCTACTTGGACAAGCACAGGAGAAACACTAAGTGCCACTGCACTTGATAGTGGTTTCCGTAAATTCCAAGATTGTGATTTACTCATAAAAAAAACTATGCAAAACAGAAATATGGAAGATACTCTTAAAATGAAAGTATTTATCCAAACGATGAAGGGTATGATGCCAGATGTAAAAAAAGAGTTCCCTATTAGCATTCAATTTAATTTAAAAAATGACGATTATAATTATACAAGCCTTTTATCCAATGGAGAGTTACTCTTTGAAGAAATTCAAAACTTCATAAAAAATAATTCTGCGAATGATAAGGCTGATGGGGAGATTTCTTCACGACTCCTGTTATTTAAAAATGTCATTATTCCTGCATCTGACAAATATGGAAACGAATATACTTCTTCTACTTATGGAGCAAAGTTATTTAAACATTTGCGGAATCTGGATTTTGACGGAAAACGACTTGAATTTGAATTTAATGTAATTGGCAATACATTAAATTTTACACTCAAATAAAATAACCTGTTAAAGGTTACGGGATATGTCAATCGAGTTTTTTAAAATAATACATATGAAGTTCATATTGATTGCCATTTTTTATTTCTCAATCATTTTCACTATGTCTGCTCAAGAGGAAAAGTCTAAAGCAATATTTGATAGAATGGCATTAGCGATTGGAGTTCCTATCGATATATCTTTGAGTGACAAACAAATCAAAAGGCTAAGCATAAAAACCAAACAAATGGCTACCAGAAATGGCATTTCAGCCACAGGTAATCAACAACTACTTCTTTATCCTGAATTTGATATTTTATCAGTTGAAGAAGCCGAAATGTTAGGTGACGTTCTCATAGTGATTCAGGCAGAGGTTACTTTCAACATTAAGCAATTAAATAATAATTATATTTTTCATTCTGAGTCAATTATAGTAGAGGGAAGTGGAAAATCAAACGAATCAGCTATTTATAATGCTATCAATAATATTGATCCTAAAAACCCTGAGTTGAGAAAATTTATTGCAGAAGGAAAAACAAGAATATTGAATTATTATAAAAAACAATGTGGAGAGCTTATTAGACAAGCAGTCGCTCTAGCAAATGTAAAACAATATAAGCAAGCCATGGCCCTGCTTACTTCCATACCTTTTAATGTTAATTGCAGTAATAAAGCTCAAGAAATGATTGTAAATGTGTTTATGGAGTATCAGAACCAATATTGCCAAAAGTGGTTACAAAAAGCCAAAACTTATAAGGCGAATAACCAGTATGCTGATGCTCTTCTCATTCTGGCAAAAATTGATCCTGCTTCTGATTGTGTAGCAGAAGTAGAATATTTAATTGAACAAATTGATAATCATGTTGATGCAAAGGAAAGATTGCAACTAGAGTTATTACAAGAACGGTATTATAATAATTTACAAATAGAAGAAACGCGATTAGAAATAATGCGAGATGTTTTAACAACTTATTACCAAAATCAACAACCTAGTTTACGCCAATTCATTTTGGTTTATTAAAGCTTTTTTCTACCCTGTGTAAAAAATAATTCGTTTAGTATATTATCTTCAAAAGAGGAGACAGATGAAAAAATACCTCAATTTAGACGTGTAAATTGTTTAAAGCCAGTTGATGAAAAAACCTAAAAACGCAACGGAATTCATACTAGAAAACGAAAAATGGCAAGATGTCCTAAACCTTTTAAGAAAGGTGGTATTATCGACTGGCTTAAAAGAAACCATCAAGTGGAATTTTCCAGTTTATACCTACAAAGGCAAAAATATTGTCGGTTTGGGAGCTTTTAAAAACTATGCAGGCATTTGGTTTTTTCAAGGAGCGACCTTAAAGGACGAACCAGGACATTTGCTCAATGCACAAGAGGGCAAAACCAAAGCTATGCGGCAATGGCGCTTCACTTCGATAGTAGAAATAGACGAAGAACTGGTAAAAGCCTATGTAGAAGAAGCCATTCAAAATCAGGAAAGCGGCAATATTATCAAACCGAGCTCGGTAAACAAAAAGCCCTTGATTATTCCAGATGAATTGCAGGGAGTTTTAGATAAAAATGCAGATTTAAGGGTTTGCTTTGAACAACTTTCTTTGTCCAAAAAACGAGCGTTTGCCGAATATATTCAGGATGCCAGAAGGCCAGAAACTAAAGCCAAGCGACTAGAGAAAATTATGCCAATGATTTTAGCCAATATTGGATTACATGATAAATATAAGTAAAAGAAAAGGCTAATTAAATTCTACTTTGGCACTCTAGAAATAGTGATTGTTTTAAGTGTAATTAGCTCCTAGTTTTGGTGGCGGCTGCCTGTTAAAAACTGCGGAGCAGTTGTTTTTAACTAGAATTTTTGGTTCTTTTTTTTCAATGAAAAAAGAACAACATCTAGTTTTGTTTAAAGTGCCAAAGTAGAATTAAATGAATTGATGTAATAAAGAAGGTAACACGCTGCTAAAAAGCTTCTCCTTGATAGGTTCTTACCAACAGAAATAGTTCTTGGCCATACCGCTGTTCATAGCTTTTAACCAGGGCTTCTAAAGCATTGCTATCTTCTGTCAGGGAAAAGGCAAAAGAAATAGGATCTTTCAAATCGGCATTTTCTTCCACCGTTATTATCTCATTTTCTACCGAGAAATAACCATAACAGCCATCTTCGAGCAAAATAGGCTCGCTAAGCTGCTGAATATCCTCTAGAAAAGCATTGATAATATTGTCCGATTTATAATCAATAAGTCCCCAGATTAGCCCTTTCGGCACTCGATTCAATTTTTCTTCTGCAAGCACAATACCATCTTTGGAATCCATTGTCAACTGGTAATAATCACTAGTTATTGCCAGTAAGCCCTCATTTTTTACCTGGTCGTTAATAACAATTTCTAGCGTATAAATACCATCGGCAAGGGATTTAAAATTTGCACTACCACTAGCCATAGACTCGCCGGGAAGGCAATCAATCGGCTCAATAATATCGTTCAATGAAATGCGCATTTTATTACCCAATTGACTGTAATCCATGCCAATTTGGTAATTCGTACAGTTAAAATTCTTTTTAATGGTACTAAAAAGCAAATTAAAATTCCGAGTGTTGCGCTGTAGTTCTTCCCATAACCGTACCTCAAACTCTTCCTCAATATTAATAATTATATTGGGATCCGTATTTTTGGAACAACTCCCGCCCAATAGACATGTTACCAATAAAATAACCCAAAACTTACGACTCATCATATAAATAATAAAGATTCTTTGACAAAAATGGTGTTTTAGAGGAAATTTGTCAAAGAAAGATAATAAAATATAGTTTCTAAAAATTCAGGTTGAGGGCGTATGTGAAAAGAGTGTGTGATCAAATCAACTTAACATAGTATGTATTTGAAACGAAGGGTAGCTAAAAATGCTGCTTTGAAAAGCAGGTTATTTTACCATTTTTTGTTTAGCTTTTGGCATATATGCCTGGAGGCAGGTCTTCTTTCTATTTTTATTTGCAAAATGCTTCTTCCAAATTTGACGGCATTGGTTGAGCCGTCAAATTTGGAAGAAGAACTGCATTTTACTGTTTTTCATATTCATAATGATAAGTACTAACTTCCCCTTGTTCTAATGTCGTTTAGTTAGTGGGAACATATTACCCTAAAATTACGGGATAATAGGAAATTATCCAGTAATAGGGCTAGATTGTCCAGTAATTTCCCATTACTGGACAAATTTTATCGAATTCAAACAAGATACAGCCCTTAACTAAACGACATTACCCCTTGTTCTGACCGATGCATTTCTTTAATGGGTAGTCCTATTTCATTATATTCATAAGTGGAGGTGTATCCATAAGAAGAGCCGTCTTCATTTATTACTGGTTTTGTTCATTAAAGATTTCAACTCCTGAAATTCCATTTTTTTCTCCTTCAAAAAAGACAGAAATATTTACCTCGCGACGCCTTTCATCCAAATAAGTATAATCATAAGTACTATTTGTATAAATCTGAATAAATTTTGATAAATCCCTCTCGCAATAAATCTTCTGCCTCCTGATTGTTTTTTGTATAGCGACGGCATAAGCCTAAAAGCATATTCCGATATTTGAAATATAATTCTTTTTGAGCCTTCCGATCTCCTGCTTTACAACCTTCTATTAGTTTTAAATCATTTGCATTCAAAGCACTGCATTTCTTATCCTAAATTGCTTTTATAGATAAGTCCAAAAAATCAGCAAGCGTTGCCTGAATGAAAAAAATAGATTGAGGAGGGTATAAAATAAACCCATCCCTTGAGTTGGTTGGAATAAGATCATGGCAGCAATGGACAGACCATGACTACAGAATATTTGTAAAATTTACTACCCCCCGATAAATTTAATAAGAAAAACGAGAGCCACACTGACCAAAAGTCCAAAAAAGACTTTGCCCAAATCTGAAAAAATCATTTGAGCGACTTTTCTCTTCAGCATGCCATGAAGGTTTATTTGGATGCCTATTTCCCTTCCAGCTAAGAGTCCGATAAAAACCCATGTGGTACTCATAGGCAATTGGGCTTCGAACAAATCGAGGTAATTGTACTTGAAAATATATAAAATGATGCCATAGATTAAATCCACAAAAGTAGCTGCCCTTATATCAGCTGTATTGGTCTTCTTTCTTACTACATCTTGAACTGCTCCTCCCTTGGAGTAAAAAATATAGCCCAAAAGCCCGGCTAAAATTAATAAAGAAACGATAAATCCGCCCGTTGATAAAGCTCTGCCACCTTGCAGATAAATATAGATATTCGCCAAGTCCTGGGTTAACCACTGCGTCCAAAGAAAGCCTGTGGTCAACCATTGTGCAACGGTCCAAAAGGTTTTCTCTCCTGTCGTTTTTATGGGGTTTTCTATAAATCGTTGCTCTGACAATTTAGTGATTAACAGGTAAAATACAATGCCCGAAAGAAAAGCTGTCACATATCCAACAATAGATTTTTGAATCATCCCTCCCAGCTTTTGAGAAGTATCAAAAACACTATCTAACATCAAAGCAAAGTCATTGGGAATCGCACTTAGCGAAAAAAGGGTGAGAATCATAAAGGTCGTGCTAACCGGAATGCCGTACCTTGTAATAATCAAAAGTACAATGGGCGGCAACAAGTAATACCAATGATAAGTCTCCGGTATATCGAATTTGACTAAACGGCCATAAGCAATGTCTCCATTCATCCAGCCATAGGTCAGGGTCGCTCCCAGAATTACGGCTGCAAATATCCACAAACCCCACCATTTCATTCGCTTTTCGTTAGAAGTTAGAAAGGTCCCCAGTGTTTGAATAACGTCATTTCCGACAACAGAGTAAGAAGCTAATATAAACCCCAGCCACATTACCAAGAAAGATGCGTCCATAATTTTAAGCAGGTATTTGTTTGTTAAGTTTTCTCAAGCTGTAATTTTCCATAATTCGCCGCAAGATACAAAATTATCAACCTAAATTATTGCTAAAAAAATAGGCATATACTTTGCAAAGCTACTCGTGTCTTATTAAGGCATCATTAAGTTGGAATTAAGGAATTGTAAAGGAGCAGGTAATTTTTGAAATGATAAGGGCATCCTCTTCGCAAAAATATTGTATCTTTAATGCGAGTTTTGGATGAGGAAAAGAGGTCTAGAAGACCGTGACTGTTTGCAGAAAAACAGATACCCCCTGCTAGGGCTAAGCTATTGAGAATCAATTACTAATATCCAAGATTTACGTTATCTTTAGACCAAGACTTCAAAGAATTACCTAAAGCAGTTATTTTCCTTTGTTTCCTGATGACGACATGCTGAGTTTTCTATAAGCACTAGTCCGCCGCCTACAGCTAAATTTTCACAATGATTTTCCTTACTTACAAAACAACTAATAACCAACACATGCTAAGGCTTGCCAATTGGCTCTTTTTAAATTGGCTATGCGTATCAAGTATATTTTCTCAACAACTTATTGAATATCAAGATACTGCAAATATCGAACATACCTTTTTGCATGAAACCTTTATTGGGGGAGGGGCGGCATTTTTTGACTATGATAACGATGGTGATGACGACCTTTACCTTACTTCCGGTAATTGGATAGATCTATTTTATGAAAACAATGGAGATGGTACTTTTACTGATAAGACAATTGAAGCAGGATTTTCTCTAACTAATCGCTATAATACAATGGGCGTAATTGTAGGCGATATAGATAACGATGGTCATAAGGACTTATTCGTTACCACTAAGCAAAAAATCGGACAATCTTTTGACCGAAACTTACTTTTTTTAAATCAAGGAGACGGTACTTTTAAAGAGATATGGCCAGAAAATAGTAATGCCCAAAATTCCTGGTCCATATCTGCTACCTTTCTAGACTATGACCTAGATGGCTTATTGGATATTTATGTGGGTAATTATGTAGAAGAATCAAAAATAATACGAGGAGAAAACAATGAAATAACCAGGTATGACCATAAATGCTTCAAAAATCATTTTTATAAAAACTTAGGAACGGGCAACTTTATTGAGATTTCTAAAACCCTAAATCTGGACGATGCCGGATGTGCCTTAGCTGTAACCGCAAGCGATTTCGATAATGACGGAGATTTGGACTTGGTATTGGCTAATGATTTCGGTCCTTATATCCTCCCTAATCGCTTCTTTATAAATGATAGAGAAAATAATCAATTTGTAGAAATTGGAACAGCAATCAATGCGAGTCAAGCCATTTATGGAATGGGTATTGCTGTCGGCGATTATGATAATGACCTAGACCTCGATTATTACATCACCAATAATGGAAACAACCTGTTACTTCAAAATAACGATGGGGTATTTACGGAATCTGCCCAGAATGCTGGTGTGGATAATACCTGGAACGTCAAGGATATAGCGCTTGCTGTTGGGTGGGGCTGTGCTTTTTTAGATATTGACAATGATTCGGATTTAGATTTATACGTTGCGAATGGATATGTTCCCGGACCCGATTTTCTTCCAACCCACATTAATGATTATGATAAAATATTTCTAAACAATGGAGGTGCTACCTTCCAAGAGGATACCATCAATTATTTCATTGATAATCCCTATGTGTCAAGAGGCATGGCTTTTAGTGATATTGACAAAGATGGTGATTTAGACATCCTTAGCGTTGTACAAAAAGCTCCCTTGAACGCCACCCGAAATTCAAAATTATTCCTCAATCAAACTTCAAATAATAAAAATTGGCTTCAGTTACAATTAACCGGCGTAACAGTTAATCGAGATGCTTACGGCTCAAAAGCCTATGTCTTTGCGGAAGGTAAAGCTTATATGCAAGAACTCAATGGAGGCTCAAGCCATTGTTCTCAATCTACCAGTATCTTACATTTTGGATTAGATGATATCGAAATCCTAGACAGCCTAAAAGTCATTTGGACAGGAGGACTAAAAACCCAAACATTTTACAATATTCCCGTCAATCAGCGAATTTTGATAAAAGAAAATCAAACAGATTTTATAACAGATATTCATTCTGTACAACAGAAAAATGAAGTAAAGTTATTCCCCAACCCAATGTATAATCACTTCTTTTTAGACTTATCTTTACTAGAAATACACACACCTCTTTTTGTGGACATTTTTTCAATTGATGGAGAAAGGGTCTATTCAAGAAAAATAGCAAAATTTACTGCAAATGCTCTAAAAATCAATACCTCGACCTTCACCTCAGGTATGTATATTTTGAGAATTTCTAGTCAGCAAGCAGCTATTGTAAAAAAAGTTATTAAACATTAACGGAACTTGCTGACTGGAGATTACCACATTACGTATCTTTGGAGTAAAATTGAAGCAATGTTTTTGCTATTAATGCATAATGCAAATTTTCTTTTGATGCATTCTGCCATTAACAGCTAAAAGATAAATGCCATTCGCTAACATTGATAAATCTAAATGTGTCAGTGTACCATTACTCTTCCGGCCTAAAACGGGTTGCCCAATCGAATTATACAACACAATATGTCTTTCTTCAGAAGTTTCAAATTTAATATTCAGATATTGATTGGCTGGGTTTGGAAAAAGAATGAAAGCATGCTCCTTTGCCAACTCTTCAGTTGAAACTGCCAATTCTTCACATAGAGACTTTTCGTCTAGCTCAATAAGCCCTTTGGGATTCAGTTCCTTACCCACAAAGGCAGGAAAGTCTATTGGATATCTTTTTATCCTAAAAGTAATATTATCATTTAGCTCTACAACTTCGCCTTGAGCAATAGGAATACCTCTCTTTAAGGGGGTAATATATTCCCATACAACCTGACCGTCAGGTGTCATTTCAAAGCTATATCCCTGCCGGCCAACACAAACAAGTAGGTTGCCATTGCTCAAAACTTGAACACTAGAGAGTCCACTAGAGAACATCTTTGACGGCTCCGGATGAGTAATTGTTTGCTCAAAATGGCTCGGTAAAAAAGCGCCATCAAAACCATAGTTGCCCAGCTCTCGGTTCCAAATTGGATTGATAATATTAATATTCGATTGATTTTCCTTGACTCGATTATTAAACAGTCCGATTTTATTTTTATAAGGGTGCGCTCCTTCCAGAAAGTCATCAATCCATTGGGCATCATGTTGAAAAAATAATTGCCTATCTACCTCTGTGCCTGCTTGATAGGCTTCGGGGTTTCCCCATCGAAATAAAAGATCTCCACCCTTCCCATATTTTCCTCCAGTATGTCCACGAGCCTCCTCTGTGGTAGTGCTATGGTCAATAATCCAAATTTCATTAAAATTAGGGATACTCAATAAAATTTGGTCTAGTTCAGGATGATAATCAATTGCATTGGTATGCATCCAGTCTGGTTTAAGTCCAAATTCTCTTAAATCATAATTGAGATGTATCCGCTCCGGATGCTCGCTTACTTTTGCAAAATTTTGCTTGGTGGAGTCATATTCTTGAACTAGATGATCCCAGGCATGCCACTCCCAAACAACGCTATCCAATACCGGATTCACTTCAATAATAAAATCTGGCCACAATTCCGTTATTCCCGTATATCTAAATGTATCTCGACCAGCCAAGACTATTTCGGTTGTTGATTTTCGCTCCCAGCTTAAAATTAAAACATTGCCATTGGGCAAGGGTGCAATATCGTGATGCGCTCGGACCAACGAATCCATCAAGGTCATTTGCCATAATAGATTATTATCCCAGTCCCTTAGCTCAATAATCCCTCCAGCTCCTCCAGCACCGATAGCTGAACTTTCTAATTGTACTGGCCGCTTGGCTTTATACAGGTTTCCATTTTCCAATATATAGGCAACATTGCCTGGCCGAAAGTGTATCGAATCTTCCCACACATGCACAACCTCTCCACAATTATTTAGCAGATAAACATTAGGTTGATTATGTGGATAAATTAGATTATAGCCTTCTTGAATCAGCTCTGGTTGTATTGAAACCAGGCCTACCGTTCGTTGGCCTATTAACTGTAACGAGGCAAGCATCCAACCTATATATAGTAATAATGGCTTCAAATATTCATACATTTTTTGTAGTATTCTTTGACAAATCGGCGGTCAAAGGTTTTAATATTTAAAGAGGCTTCTCTTTAATAAGAAAAGCCTCTTCAACTATCTCCTCAAGTAATTTAAAGCAGTATTAAAATTCTACTTTGGCACTTTAAACAAAACTAGATGTTGTTCTTTTTTCATTGAAAAAAAAGAACCAAAAATTCTAGTTAAAAACAACCGCTCCGCAGTTTTTAACAGGCAGCCGCCACCAAAACTAGGAGCTAATTACACTTAAAACAATCACTATTTCTAAAGTGTCAAAGTAGAAAAAAAAAACTTGCTTTAAATAGATACTTAACTAACTTTTTTTCAAAGCGGGCCAATTTGTGCCATCTGTCCTAGTAATAACTGCAACGCCTGCTTCTGGATCATAATCATTTTTCCAATCTATGGTTAGCACTGGTCCATCAACCTTGATACTATTAAATTCATAAACTTCTTCCCATTGAGAAGCACCTTTGTAACTTAATGCATTACAAATATCTACAATCCTAACCGTTCCGCCGGGCAAGTTTCCCTCAGCGCTAGTTTCATAACAAGCGAAGTATGCGCCCATTGACATATCAGACCACATAGCGGAACCGTCAATATTAGATACAAGCACGTCATATTCTCCGGCAGCTATTTGTTTGAAGGTGATCGTTCCTTCATGCGTTGCCCCACACCATCCAGTAGCCACTAAATCATAAGTTCCTTCCAGTTTAGAAGCACAACTCACATCGGCACTAACAGTAGCCCCGCTAGCAAATGTTCCAGACTGAGTTGTGACATCTTTAAAAGAAAATACAATTTGGTCACCTACCTCCAATTGGTCTATTCCAACGCCCAGTCCTTCTAAAGCCTCACTCAAAGATACTGTAAAGGATGAAGGAAAAGAAGAAACTGTGGCATGGTCAACAGGAGCTCCGCCATTAATTGATTTTTGCAAAACAGCAGAGGAAACATTTTCTCCAACACTTGCCACTGTAAATCCAACAGATGCATTTTGTGGGTCTGCAAGGTCATAAAAACCTGTGACAACATCCGAAATAGTCAAAATTGACCCCATTGGTTGTAAATCTTGAAAGGGTTTTTCTTCTTTTGAACAAGAAGAAATGAGTAAGCCGCCAATAAAAAGCAGCAGTATAAAAAGGTTTTTCATTGTCATTATATTTTTAATTATCCCGATTTAAAAACTGGATAAGTTTTTTTATATCTTCTTTTTGTTTGAAATTGATCTTATTGCGCTTAATATAATAGGAAGCTCCTTTATATTTTTTAAAGAAATTATGAGCTGCTTTCTTTTTTGTAGGAATTTCTGCTATCCTGCCGTTTGTCAAAATATAGAAAGTTTCTTTTTGGACAATTTGCTCATTCTTGCTACCTATATCCAAAGCAGCATTATAGTTTGCTTTTTGTTTAGTAGCCGAATGATGGCCCAGCAAACTATGATTCCCTTCGACAATAATTTCAAAAAAAGATTTTCCTTTATCCCAGTTTTTAGGATTGATACAAATAAACTTTTGGCCAGTCCCTGAAAAAGTAAAGCTTTTCAACATTTTATTTGAAGCAACCATTGGCACATCATCAATAAGGATATTGATTTGTTGATTGAGTAAGTCATATTTTATCCTCAAATCATCTCCAAAGTCCATTTCCTCTCCAAGAATTTGGGCTTTCGTCCAATCTTCATTATAAAAAAATTGAAGGACAACTGTCTTTCTAGTCAAGTCAAATGTTTGTATCGCTTCTCTACTATTTACATTATTTAAGCGAACTTTCTCCGCATCTATACTAGTCTGAGCAAACGGTATCATTTGAAAATTCGCAAAGAATAAAACCAATAATAGTTTTTTCATGACCAAAGTCTTTGATATAGAAAAATTTCTAACGGAAGTTTTGAAAAAAATATATGCTCAAAACTTCCATTAGAATAAATAACATTTTATTCAAATGCCCAAACATCTTGATCTAATAAGCCACCGCCTTGTCTGGCTCTTGCAGCTTCTACATTAGCAGAATTTGTCTGGGTTTCTGACTCTACGTATAATAACCTTCTTGGAACTACGCCCGATGGATTAAAACCATTACTTCCAATTGGAGATGGCGTCAATGCAGGATAACCGGTCCTTCTGTAATTCGCCCAGGTTTCGTGGAAAGCATAACCATAGTAGGCTTTATAGGCTTCTGTAATGATTTTCTCAATCATTTGTTCCTGATCCATTCCAGCTATAGAACTATTGGCATCTACATAAGCATCATAATCGGAAGCACCCGCTTGTACCATACTAGCTGTAATGGCCTCCCTTAAAGCTGCCTCTGGGTCTCCTCCAGTTCTGGCTAAAGCTTCTGCCTCAATAAATTTAACTTCCACATACGAAATCATTGGAATGGTAGAAGTGTTTTGGGACCAAGTAAGGTCTGTATTCCCGCTTTGGTAATAGTCCCATACAGGTGCACCCAAATCAACCATATATTTCGCTTGTCGAGGGTCCCCCATCATCATATCACGGAAAAAGTCGCCAATTCCAAGGGTAGAAGGTCGTTCCAATCCAAACTTAGCCAAAGCCCAGTTAGCTGTTTCAGATGATTCAAATTGGAAGTCAGGTTGCGCACCAAGACTTGTAAAAGCACCCCCTAATTCCGCCAAGGCAGAGGCATAAGCACCACTATTTCTTTTACCGACATGCATGTAAAATCTAGCTTTTAATGCTTTCGCCGTAGCAATCCAAGCTGCAGCATCGCCATCAAAAATTAAGTCTCCAGCACCATATCCTGTACCTGAACCCAGATCGCTAATAGCATCATCCAACATGGCTTGTACGCCATTATAGACGGCTTCTTGCGTATCATAAGCAGGTTGAGAACTCTCAAGTCCTTTCAAAGCCTCAGAAAAAGGAATACCTCCAAAATAAGAGGCCGCCAAACCGTATTGATTTGCCATGATGACTTTAGCAACACCGCTATAAAAAGTAGCGCCTTCTTCAGCAGCTTTTTCAATAATAACCTGACAACTTCTCAAAACCCCAGCATACAACCCAAATCTCCAATAGTTATTAACGGCGTCTTCTCCTAAAACATAGTTGGTATATTGCACCTGTTGGGCATCAATCCCCTGAAATTGTTGCACGATGATACCTGCAATCCTGTTTTGATTAGCTCCTTCATTGTGCATAGCTTGAGAGATTGCATCAGGTAGCATTAGACGTAACTCAACATCTGTCAGTTTAGTTGGATCAAAATTAAGTTCGTCCAATTTATTTTCGCAAGCACTAAACCCTAATAACAAACAGGTTAGTACTGCATATATTTTAAATTTCATATTGAATAAATTTTAAATATGATTACAAGTTGCAAAAACTAAATTTTAAATTATTCTAAACAGCCAATCTAATTTTCTATCTATTCTTTAGATTTTGCAATTCTATTATTAATTAAGAATAAAAACATTTATTCAAAAGTTGATTTTAAAAACAAAACACAACTTTCAACATGAATTTAAATCAACTAAATTATTACTTTGTCAATTAATCTACTTAATTGACAAAGTATTATCCTTACTTTTTAAAAAGTAAGATTTACAGTGACATTATAACTTTTGGTATTTGGCATATTAAAGTAATCCAAGCCATAACCATTGGTCACCCCTGTCAAGTTGGTTTCCGGATCAATACCTGGATAGTCCGTACTCAACCATAAATTCCGCCCGGTTAGGGTAATGCTTAAACCTTCAATTGGAAGATTTCCTAAAGCACTTGAGGGAACGGTATAACCGATACTCACATCTCTCAATCTTACCCAAGAAGCATCGTGGATATTCATCTCAGAAATGCCACCAAACCCATAACGTACTCTATAGAATGAGGAAAAACTAGCATTGGGATCTGCTTGAGCTAAAGCCACAGGAGTTGTGTTTGGAGAGAAAGTACCGTCTCCATTATCTACAACACCGTCAAAAACAACAATGTCATTCCTTTCATCAGCAGATAACTGGGAAGTACCAAAATAATTGATAATTCCACAAGTACCACACCATACTTCACCACCTTGTCTAATATCTAATAAAGCAGATACGGTAAGACCTTTGTAGCCGATTGTGTTTCTAACGCCTAAGGTCCAGTCTGGATTAGGATCGCCCAAAGCCTTTTTGGTCGGGTCTTGTAGGGGCCAACCATCTGCACCGATAATGACATTATCGTTAGGGTCTCTTTGCCAGCCATTACCAAAAATAACAGAATAAGGTTGACCTGGAACCAAATCAGCAGAGGTAGAAACGAACCCTGCCAATCCAATATCCTCGACGCCTTCTGCCAAAGTAATTACTTTATTCTCATAGGCATTAAAGTTGCCCATCACATCCCAGGTAAAGTCATTATTATTAATGATATTCAAATCTGCAACTATCTCCCATCCTGTATTGCTAATCTCTCCCGAGTTTTGTACTACGTCGATAAAACCAGTAGAAGCAGGAAGGTCTACCGCAATGATAATATCTTCTGACTTGGTATCATAATAGGTCAGATCCAAGCCTAATTTTCCTCTGAAAAATTTGAATTCACCACCGACCTCGTAGGTCGTCGATTTCTCCGGCACGATTTGATTATTCCCTAAAAGCGTAGCTCTTTCAAAGGCATTGGTACCAAAGGCGGGGAAAGTAATGCCGGAAATAAATCCATCTCCACCATTAAAAGCCTGGTCAAATACATTAGTAGTCGAATAGATAGGTGCATCATTACCCACAACACCCCAGGAAGCCCGAAGCTTGGCATAAGATAAAATTGGGTTCTGAGCAATTTTTAAAGCTTCTACTAATTCAAGGCCAACAGAGGCAGAATAAGATTGGTAGGTATTATTTTCTCTGGGCAAACTAGAAGACCAGTCATTTCTAAAAGCCAAATTAGCAAATAAAAATTCATTGAAATTAATATCTGCGGTAGCATACACTCCATGGATTCTTTTTCGATTAATGTTTTCAGTAGAAGTTAAATCCGTAGCATTACTAATATGGTAAAAATCAGGTGCAGAGAGAGTGGTACCTGTAGTGACCCGATCAATAGATTTGGTATTAAATACATTATAACCAACAACCCCGGATAAATTAAGGGTTTCGGATAAGGCACTGTTATAGCCCAAAATAAGATCAGAATTTAAATCTGTTACATTGATATCTCTGTTAGTGACAGAACCAGAGTTAGATCCAAATCCACCCAAATTAATATCAAAAGCACCAATCCGTCTATCTGCATACGTATCAATTCCTAATCTATAAGACGCAAATAGCCAGTCTGCTAGGTCGTATTTAAGATTAACATTACCGATCAAACGATTGACTTCATCCGTAGTAGGGTTCTTATTCGAAACCCAATAAGGATTATCGTATATTCCAAAACGGTAAGAACGCTGGGAACCATCTGGGTTTACATAAGAAGCTGGGTCATCTGCGGCTGCTTGTCCAATTTTGCCATTACCATTATCAAAAGTAGGCGCTGTTCTCAACAACCCAAGCATCACCCCATTAATGTTAGAACCCCTTTGAATCCTCATGCCTCCTGAATTCACATAATTCATAGAGATGCCGGCAGATAATTTATCAGATAAGTCCGCATCTGTATTTACTCTAAAAGTAGTTCGGGTAAAGTCTGCATTTGGAACGACCCCCTTGGAAGTCAATCGCCCACCAGAGATGTAATATTTCATGAAATCATTACCACCCGAAACATTAGCATTTAGATCGTAGGTCTGACCAGTAACAAAGAAATCTGCTTGGTCAAAAGTTTCTGCTGGTTGTCCATTTCCTGTTCCCTTGGGAACGAGCGCGCCTCTTTTATTAAAGAAATAGGTGTCATCGCCATTGTATTCCAAGTCAGATACAAGTGGTCCCCAACTAAAACCATTTCCAGTTTCAGGTCCAAGATAGGTGGGAGTCCCGCCTAATACCCTTCCTTGAGCATAAATATTCTGCAGGTCATGCAATTTGTTGACTTCATCAGCACTATAGGAAGCACTAATATTGATCTTTGGCTTACCAGCAGCTCCTTTTTTAGTAGTAATTACGATAGCACCATTAGCAGCCCTTACACCGTACAGTGCTGTCGCCGAAGGCCCTTTTAGTACAGACATAGAAGCAATGTCGTTAGGATTAATGTCTATAACTCGATTAGAGTTATCTATACCTCCTACGCCATTGCCAAATTCACTATTGTCAATTGGAACACCGTCAACTACAAAAAGTGGTTGGTTAGACTTGTTTACGGAAACACTTCCTCTAATTCTAATAGAAGAAGAAGCGCCAGGTGAGCCTGCCGAGCTAGTCACCTGTACGCCTGCTACTTTAGCATTTAGGGCGTCTACCAGGTTGACCTCCTTGGCAGCTAATACATCATCTGGTTCAACATTTTGAATGGAATATCCCAGTTTGGCACGGTTGGCTTCCAAACCGACGGCTGTTACAACGATTTCATCTAAAACAGTTCCTTCTTGTAATATGACATCTACAATATTACTGGTACCAACTGCAATTTCCTGAGTTCCAAACCCAGTATAACTTACAATCAGTATTTGATCTCCCGTAGGAATATCAAGATTATAGTTGCCATCAATATCAGTAACAGTACCGGTGGTAGTTCCTTTAACCAACACACTTGCGCCGATTAAAGCTTCCCCATCGTTTCCTGTAACTGTACCTGTTATGGTTCTTTGTGCCATAGTCATTCCTAGACAACACAAAACCATTGTCAAAACTAGTGAAAGTTTTTTCATACGAATCCGATTTTTATTATGAAAAATAAATAAAGTTCAAAAATAGGAAAGTTAATTTGAATTTTAATAATCTTAAATTAACTTTTTCTTTAACGCCGACTAATATAGTTAACTCTCTATGGACAAAAAATGCTGCCTAGACCTACCGAAAAAATGTTTTTGTAAAAGTCAAGAATCTAAAGCATGCCAAATAAAATTTCATCATATCTCAATATAAAAAAACAACATTTCAACAGATGACAATAATACTATATTATTTTTTGCAATATTTTATCACTCCAAAAAACTTTTTGCTAAAAAAGAAGTAGCCAATAAGAAGAAACAAACAATATTTTTTTTTATTTTTTAATTTCTTCTTAGAAAAAAATAGTATAATAATAAGGAAAATGTGACGTTTTACACCTAATTTCGCCTAATCCCGTATGGAATTGTTCTATCTGGTCAAACAAGTCCTATTCTTTTTCTTTTTGCAAATTTGTGGGGTATCTGCCAACCGATACAAATTATGCTTCCGCAACAGTTTGAAAAGGGCGTTAAAGGAAAAGGTTTTTCTGTATAAATAACCTTCAGACAAAACACCTTACCTGGAAAATTGCTTTGGAATGTAGAATTGCCCTATAAAAATCCATAGGTGACGCAAAGTGGATTGCCAATCCGTCTTACAGCTTTATTCTTTTTTGGAAAGGAAGCGGAAAGTCCTAAATTCCATAAAAACAGAAATGGTACTCTTTCTGAAAAAAAGTACCATTTCTGTTGCTTTGTTAAAAATTAAAAAATCACTCTTAATCTATTCCACCCCACTCTATCCGTAAAGATGTTTACCTCCAAAACAGAACCTCTATTAAAACCAGTGAAAGTTTTTTTATAGGAATCCGATTTTTATTATGAAAAAAAATAAAATTCAAAAATAGAGCAGTTAATTTAAATTTTAACAGTCTTAAACTTAACGCCCATTGATATACTTAACTGTTATAGGTCAAAAAATGCTGCTTGGTTGGTTAAATTGGGATATCTTTTTTAAAACCTACTTCAAATTTCTGTTTCTAACAAACAGGACCTTAGTCTGTTTTTATCGAATATTTCTTGAAATCAGAAGGCACATTTCCAGGGCTTACCGCATTTTGCTTCCAAAAACAAAAGCCTTCTCAAATTCAAATTGAGAAGGCTTTTTTTCATAATAAAAATCGGATAAAATTTAACCCAAAACGGGTTAATCAAACTTATAATAACTCACTAGTCTTGTCATTTCCTAAGCTGCTATCTTAATTTGCTACAAGCTTACCTATTCCAAGCTACTCGATCGTTAAATATATCCACCTCTGCTTCCGTTGGAGCATTGGAATTGAATAAGTATTCTGTAGCTGCATAGTGCCACCTTACTGGAATAGCTGTCCCTGCAACAGGTACTAAGGTTGGTAAATTTGTCCTACGCCAATCGCTATACACTTCGGGTTGTAAAAACAAAGCAATATACTTTTGAGTCATCACTTGTTCTAAGGTCAGGTTGCCCACTCCAGGATTAACAGATTCCTGGGCAGTATAAGCTTCGTATTCTGCATCTCCTAGACCTAATCGTTCAAAAGATGCTTTAATACCCGCTAAATAAGCATCGTATCCTGCTTGGGTTCCGCCATTTCTAAGGTCTGCTTCGGCGATGAGAAATTGCATTTCCCGATAGGTAATCAATTCTTGGTCAAAGTTGGCTACCAAATAAGCATGTGCCGTCACAAAAGTTTGATCCATGACCGCTAATCTATCCAAATCGTTTAGGTTCATAAGCATTGTTCTCATAGTGGGATGAAATTCGATGTCGCCCGTTCGATCCCGATTGAATCTAAACCATTGGCCTGCCGAATTAGCATCGGGATAGAGATAGCGCATATTATCTTCCGAACTTTTGAAGGACTGCATTGCTTCTGCCATAGCTCCTGCATAATCATCGTGGTGCATCATCCCCCTTGCCCTGATAGCATGCGCCGTTTTGATCCAATCGGCGATATTCCCGCCATAAAAAACATCTTCAGAGCCTGGTACAACCGACCCTGGAGTCCCTTCTAATAAATTAATGCCCTCGTCCAGCAAAGAGAAAATCAGATTATAAATATCGCTTTGGGCATCAAATGCCGGATTAATGGACTCTATACCTTTTAGCGCACTCGAATAAGGTATATCGTTCCAAACATCGGTTGCAATCATCAGGGTGTAAGCTTCCATGACATTTAAAATGCCAGTGTAGTGATTAAAGCTGTTTTCCTGTGCCGTTGTCTTGGCGATTTTTATTTCATTTAAGACATTTTCATAAACATTATTCCAGGCTGCGTCAAAGCGATTAGGAGTCAAGCCCGTATATTGGTTCATCGCTGACCATTGGCGAGCAACCCCTTCAACTTGTTGGGTTAGCATAGAATTAAACCTGGAAAAAGCACCTCCATATACATCTGCCAAGGCAATCTGAAAGGCTGGCAACTGAGCAATGATTGGCACAGCAGTTGGATTGTCGGGGTCTTGGTTTATATCTCCCCCAATGTAGCTTTCGCACCCAACAAAAGCAAAAGCTGTTAAAAGGGTAATTAAAAAACTATTATATATTTTCATTTCAATTATTTTAAAATTAGTGAAAAAGGGGCAAGTTTAAGAAACTGTTTTGAAATTAGTCCTGAAATTTTTTATAGTGATTTTTTTCGTCAGACACAGCCCAATTTTTAACTATTGCTTAAAAATTGGGCGAAGTATGGCGGAACAAAAGCGCATAAAAAAATCTGTGAATAGTTGCAAAACAGTTTCTAAGTACTTGCTAAAAATGATTCTTTGAATCACAGAAGGTTAAAAATCAAGCGATAAACGAAGGATAAAGGATTTCGTGCTAGGCATATTAAAGTAGTCAAACCCTTGTCCATTGCCCGTTCCAGTCAAACTGGTTTCGGGATCAATGCCATCATAGTCGCTTGTAAACCAAAGGTTTCTACCAGAAATGCCAATCGAACCGCCTTTCATAAATTTATTGGGTTTTACTCGATAAGAAAGCCCAACTTCTCTTAGCCGAATCCAGCCGCCATCTTGCACAAATTGTTCTCCTATTGCACCAAAGCCACCTAGAGAAGATCTCCAATAGTTTTGATCTCTGACTACTGGAATATTATTGGGAGTTCCGTCAGAAAGAACGCCTTCAATGGGCGTAGGGGTTTCTTCTCTAGTATCTGCTGTCAGTTGCGAGCGACCAAAGAAGGACAAAGCCCAGGCAGTTCCATTCCAAAGATCCCCGCCTTCTCGCCAGTCTAGCAAAAAGTTCAGAGAAAATCGCTTATAGGAAATTGTATTATTCCAACCTATAATAAAATCGGGATTTGGATTACCAATTGCTCGCTGGGTTGGGTCTACTGCTTGATAACCATATTCGGCAGAAGTCGGATCATCGTTAATGACAACCGCTCCGCCAGGGATATTAAGGCCTGTATCATTAGGCCCACCTGCTTCTTCTCTTAGGTATGCTCCTCCAAAGATCGCTCCGTACTGGTTACCTGCTACTAAATATGTGCCCGCACTATTAAAACCAGCAAGGAATAGCCTTTGAACGCCTGGTGCTAATTTGTCCACAATATTTTCAGATTTAGTAAAATTGACCTGGGTATTCCAAACAAAGTCTTTTGCCTGCACGGGTATGGCATCCAAAGTCACCTCTACTCCTTGTGAAGTCATTTCTCCCGAATTGAGCCAAATATTAGCATAGCCAGTAGAGCGCGCTAAAGAGGCGTTTAGAATAGCATCCTTCGTCTTTCGATTATAATAAGTAGCATCCAAGCCCAGCCGCCCATTAAAAAACCGCAAATCAATGCCTGCCTCTACCGTTGTAGAAAGTTCTGGTGTCAATTCGGGATTACCCAATAAATTGGACTGATCAAAGGCAGATACCCCTGCAATCGGGAATGCAATATTGCCACCCCAACCATCTCCAATCAAAGGAGAAACAAATACCGATTGGGTAGAATAGGGATTGGGAGGGGGCGCCCCTACTTGTGCATAAGATAAGCGCAATTTACCAAAAGAAAGTACTCCCGTATTGTTCAACAATTCGGAAAAAGCAAAGGCTAAAGAAGCAGAAGGATAGAAAAAATCCGTATCTCCCAGTCTAAAATCACTAGGATTGCCCAACCTGGAGTCATAGTCCTGTCTCGCACTGAGCGTAAGGTATAAAGTATTTTTCCAGCTACCTTCTATTTGTCCAAAAAAACCAAGTGATTTGTAACGAATAATATTTTCAAAAGAAGTCAAAGAAGTGACATTGCTAATGTCCAGAAATCCGGGGAATACGAGCCCTGTTCCTCCCACATTAGTTTGATGATTATGGAACGAGAAGGCGTTCACACCAGCCAGATAGCTCAAAGAAATTTCATCTGTAATCTGTCCCCCGCCGAGTATGTTAAAATAATTGTCAAATTGCTTGGTGGTATATTCGTCATGTTGAATACTACCAGACGGACTGGTTCTGGAGTTGACTTCAAAGTCCTGCTTTCTACTATCGCTAGTCAGGTCATAACCAATATTGAGTCCAAAGCCCAACCAATTATTAATTTTATAATCTGCTTTTATATTCCCAAAGGTTCGGTTGACATCTTCATATCCCAGAGCATTATTGACAATCCAATAAGGGTTGTCATATCCACCGCCGCCTCGATAATTTCGCTGCCGGAAATCTGGAAATTGATAAGCAGAAACCTGGTCAACTGCATCACTCGGGTCAAAGCCATTAGCGTTGTCAAAAGAAATAGGCGTTCTAAGCATACCTAGTAATAAACCCGAAGTATTGGAGCCTTGCTGTATTCTGACATTATCCGTTTTGGTATAATTGATAGATCCAGAGATAGTCAGATTGTCAACGGGGGTCAAAGAAGAAGCCAATTTTACGGTTTTTCTATTGTACTCTTCATTCGGAACAACCCCATCCGCCCTTAAATCAGAAACAGATAGTCTAAAAGAGGCCATCTGCCCACCTCCCGAAATAGCAAGCGAATTCGTAAAGGTCATGCCTGTTTGGAAAAAGGGTTCTACATTATTATAAACATTTGCAGGTTGGCCATTGCCTGTCCCTTTTGGTACCAAAAAGCCATTCTTATCATAAGCATAATTTCCATCTGCATCAAAAGCACTCGCGCCTGGAGCATTCGCGTGATTAGGGTCTGTAGCATATTCTAAATCGGCAATCTTCGGGCCCCAACTGCCAGAAGCGCCCGTAGAGGGGTCCAAATAGGCCCCATTGAAGCCTTGTGCATAAACATTCTGCAGGTCAACCATTTGAGTCAGCTCGTCAAAAGCTACAGAGCTAGAAAAACTGACATCTACTTTGCTCTGTTTTTTCCCTTTTTTGGTTGTAATTAAAACGACTCCAGTTGCCCCGGCTGTACCATAAAGGGCCGTTGCCGCTGCGCCTTTCAAAACATTGACTGATTCTATGTCCTCTGGATTTAGATCCATCAATCGGTTAGAACCGGCCGTGCCGGCCGTATTAGCTTGAGATAATAAAGTTTGGTTATTTGTTCTAACACCGTCAATGACGATTAGAGGCTGATTATTACCAACCATAGACGTTACTCCTCGAATTAATATCCGAGAGCCTCCACCAACCGAGCCAGAAGACCGAGTCACCTGAATTCCTGCTGCTTTGCCAACCAAGGCATCTACGGCATTACTTGCCCCAGACCGGCTAATTGCATCTCCATCTACTTGTTGAACGGCATACCCTAGTGCTTTTTCTTCGCGCTGTACGCCGAGCGCAGTTACTACCGCTGTTTCTAGCAATACCCCTTCCCGAAGCACTATATCCAATACATTGGAAGCATCCAATTCGACTTCTCTGGTTGTGTAACCTGTATAGCTAAAAACTAAAACCTGATCGCCTAAAGGTACATTTAGGCCATACGTTCCGTCAATGTCTGACACGGTCCCAATTGTTGTACCTTTAACAAGCACACTTGCACCTATTAAAGGTTCTCCTGTTTCGTCTGCAACAGTACCCGTAACTGTCCGCTGTGCCAGACTTATTCCCAGGCACAGCAAGACCATTGTTAAAACTAGTGAAAGCTTTTTCATACTAATAAAATTTTAGTTTATAAAAAAATGAGTCAAAACTGAAAGTGGCGAATATCACTCAAAAGCGAGTGGTTCGCATAAAAGCATAGCTAAAGCTGTCCATTTCAGGCACAATACCCCCGAAATAGCATCTTCAACATTTTAACAAACAAATTGTTATTTATAGGTTTTAGAATTAAAACCAAAAACAGGTTCCCTTGCCAATTCAGTAATTTTTTACCGAAAAGTGCCCCGGAAAAATGGTGTGTTTCCTAAAAAGCTGCCAAGGGATAGTTCTAAAATAGTTGGTTTAAAGCCTGACCAGTTTTTAGGGCGTAGCTTTCCCGATTACTGATAAGCTGAAACAGCCATTGAAAGTATCCCTAAAACTGACCAGACTTGTTTTTTGTATTAGTTTAGTTGATAATTTAATTAGATATGACTTAAGGCACAACTTTCTTTTTTACACTTTTGACAAAGCATATAAGCATAAATATATTATTTTCGACACCGCTATAAAACGTTGGGAAAAGAGTGCTTTATGCCTTTCCGTCAAATGGTTTTTATGAAAAAAATACTCCTTGTTAAGTCAATAAATCAAGGCATCTATAAGTTAGATGCTAGTGGGACTAGTGCATTTTTTAGTAAAAAGGTTGCATACAGCATTTTCACAAGCTGATTTCATCCGTAAATTGCTATAATTTTAGGAACTTAGGTGGACTTTAACTAATTAATCGGCTCTAGTGGTCATAGCTATAAAAAAATAAGAACTTGTTGGGGCTTTGTTTTGGAATAGAAAAAGCGTCTTTCAAGCCCTTAGTCACTTCCTTCTTTAGCAGCTGTTGGAGCTATTGCAGAGGATTTTCTCAAAAACGATAGCAAATCTTCAAATCCGTCAAACTCCCGACGAAAAGAAAGCCCTAATCCGGCATTATTGCGTCGTCCGCCAAATATTTCCGGTTCATTTTTATAATAACCCCGAATTTTTAATCGGCGGTCTTTCGTGATTTCGTATTCTACAATAAAGTCCCCCGTCACTAAGGCTTCGTTACTATTATTGATATAGCTACCGCCGAGATCAAAATTGCCAGCTATATTGACCGTCCAGCGGTCTTTTACTCGATACTTTTGGCGGATGTAAACTTCATGTCCAGTTCCTAGAGTATTTGGGTTTTCAATAGAAGAGGCATCATAGACATTGTAGGCTACATCAAAATCTTCTAGGTTCAGAAAGTTGACGCCAGATATGGCTTCGGAGAGCAGCTCGGTTAGGTAAATAGATAGTTGGTTGGATAAGAGTTCGCTAAGTGTATTGATTCCTGTCAGGAATTCCCGTCCTTGTAGAGCCCCCTGGTCTGCAGGTAAAAAGCCGCCAATGACAATCAAGCCAAAAACCTGCCGATTGAGCTCATTCTGGTCGAGTTGAATAGAGCGAATTTTGCTGTCGGTATAATTTTTTATCTCACCAGTCAAGTTAGGAAAATTGAGGTTGAAGGCAATATTAGGGTGCAAAAGTTGCCCTGTCAAGTTCATAGTTAAATCTACATTAGTGGTTTGTCGGGCTTCTGCTTTTTCATTATCAATGGTCAAGTATTCGATGATAAAGTTATAAGGAGCTGCACTTAGCCCCTTGTATTCAGCATCTACGTTAATAAGGGCATTGTATGGATCTCCTGTCCAAGTAATTGTACCGCCTCTTTTGACAGAAAATGGCTTATTGACTAAATTAAAAAGTGTGAATAAATAATCGCCTTCCTCTATCTCGTAATCACCGTACATGGTAATATTCCCCAGACGGCTCATGTCCATCCTAATATTACCGTTGCCCCTTCCTCGCATAATATCTCCTGCTTTTTCATCAAAAATCAACAACACCTCGGCCTCGTCATTCATGGCTAATTCCATGCTTAGTTTGACTCCTTTTAGCTCTTTCACTCTGGGTTCTTCTTCTATTTTCTCGATAGCAGTAGGGGGAGCTTTCTTTTCAAAACGAATAAAACTAATCTCTTCTGGGGTGCTTTCAGAGCTAACAGGAATGGAAACTTGCGTACCTCTTGCCGTTGTAGCTTTTATATCAATATTGGTTCGATTAAAGTCACCAGAAAAGTAAATATTTCCTTTCCCTATTCCTGTACCATAATAGGCTGGATTGTCTTCTTTAGTCGTATTTAAGACCAAAAAATGGTCAGACTCCACCCGACAGTTCAAAGCCAGGTTTTTAAAAAAATCATGGGTGATACCTCCGGTAAGCATGGCTTTATTGCCATAGGTATCGTAGATTGTGCCACCCGTTGCATCTAGCAAATAATCATTATTCATTTTGACGGTTTCATCAATGATCTTATAACGTGTCCCTGTGTAATCAATGGTAGTAGCTCCGTCAAACACTCGAATCGTTCCGTCCAAGTCAGGATCAGAAAAGGTACCTTTAAGTGCCAATAGGGCATCAATTTTTCCTACCGTATTAGTAATGCCATCGGTAACGAAATATTCTGCTAGCTTTAAGGGATAACTTTTAATATCAATGTCCACGTCAAAATAGTTGGGTTGGCTTTCCACACCAGGTAAATTGTAATAGCCAGTCAATTCCATTTTTTGTGTACCTTCTTCGGTACTCAAGCGAATGTCAGCAGGGCTTTTGAGATGGTCTGCCAGCACATCTAACTGTAGCTTTCCATAATTATCCTCATTAATATAAAAAGTGTCCACAACAGCATTTAGCTGAATATTTCGCAAAGCAAAGAGATCTTCTACCCTTAAATTAATATGATAAACGCCTTCAAAATCAAGCTTATCATAATCCCAAAGTACGTCAATATAATTGGCATTAAACCCATCTACTTCTAATTGAAGCCCTTTATCCAATAAGCTGGTCAGCGCGATGCGCTGGTTTTCATGGTTGATTTGGAAATTTTGAGTTTGGATAAAATTTTTGCCAACTCGGACGAAATTATTTTCTTCTATGTTCCAGACTGTATTGAGAATAACCAAATTGGAGGGCATAAAATGGACATTGAATAGATCACCCTCCATAAAAAAGGTTCCCTCCAGGTTCAGCTTGTCTAGTTCATTGGATACGTCGGCAGTATTGATATTAAACTGAGCAGAATCGTCTTCAATATAAGTTAGCAGCGAAACATAATCGAAATTGAACTGATCTATTTTGGCATTTTGAATGGATAAATCTACTTTGCTTTGTTTTTGAATTCCTTCGGAATATAACTTGATTTTTTTTGTTTGAATATTTCCAAAATGGAAAGTCGGAACATCTAAATCGAGCAAAAAAGTATCTTTGGCAAAATCAAAATAGGCATGGAGGTCAATGTCTTTTAAGGTATCTAAATCTTTATCCAATAATTGAGTAAAATTTTTGGAATTAATTATTTTCAAATCAAGCTCAAATTGATTGTGCTTCAAAGTTGTATCTCCTTTGCTGTATATGTTAAAGCGATCCACATAAGCAGGATAATTTTTTTCGGCAAACTGCAAAATCGCTTCGCCAATATTCGCCACATTAAATCCGCCTACTAAATCCGCTTCAAAAATTTCGGAATTGAGCCGCCATGTCTTTTTTCTAATATCTGTCCCGGGCAGTTTATCTTTAGTGGCAGAAGACGCATAGAATTTGAGAGAATCAATCAGGTATTCTTCCGATTCATGTTGAATAGAAGCCTCGTAAAGTAAAGCCCATCCTTTTAATTCGTCCAGGCTCCTCCCCCTTAAATTTAGCCGAATATCTCCGCCGAGTACAAAATCCTCTTTTGATAAATTCAACTCTTGAAGGTTCACTTTTTTCACATCTGCCGAGAAGTCAAAAGCCGGTTCTTCTCCTTCGAAATCAATCGTTCCATCAAATGAAAAATCAATCTGGTCATCCTGGATAGCAAAATCTCCACTAAACAAATTTTTATTAATCTCTCCTTCCATCGTCAAGTGTTCATAATTATACCCTTTGAATGGAAATCGGTCAATCGAAGCTCTCAATTTGGCATCCACAGTCTCCGAAGTCAAGCCAACGCCATTTTCTACCTTCGACTGAAAGGTAACCAGCCCAAAATTATCATTATCGGCCCAGCGTGCTAAGTCAAAATCAATAAGCGATAATTGTCCAGAATAGCGCGCTTGTTCTCTGCCTTCTCTGGTATTCAGATTCATATCCATTCGAGCGATGCCTAGGTCCGACTTCAACGTTCCATTTGCGGAAAAAGCATTTAAAAAGCCATAAAACTTTCCTTCAAAATCCAGCTCTCCCAGCTTATCAAAATTGGCTGGTGGATTAAAATTGGGAATTAGCTGGCGTAGGGTAACCATGCTGGTTTGAAGGCGTTCTAACTTTAAATTGAGGAGCATTTCATCGCTTTGGGTCAGGTTCCGGAAATAAAAATTTCCCTGGAGGTGAGCACTCGCTCCCAATTGGACATTAAAATTCCTCAACTTTAAATTGTTGATTTTTCCACTAAAATCTCCATCTAAATAAAAAACTTCCTTTTTATTTTGGGCAAAAAAAGTATTGCTTTTCAATGCGGGCACAAAGGTCATAATATCTTCAATAGCCACGCGGGTCTTGTTAAACTTGCCCTTCATATTCACTCTGTCTGGAAATTTTTTAAAATCAGCATACCGATCAAAATCCATTACTAAAGTATCCCCTAAATAGCTAAATGGTGTAATCAAAGCCATTCCATATAGCTTCACCCCGTCAGGAGCGACTATTGCTTTTTCGGCTATCAAATTGCTCAATTGAAAGCCACTGCTCTCTTTCAATGAAAATTGTTTTGGTTGACCCGTAAACACCCAGTCGTAAATGCTAAAATCTTTTGCGTGAATATGAATATCAAAAACGTTCAAGTGGTTATAATCAATTTGATTAGAAGGGCTTGTTTTGGTAAGAGATTTTCGATAATTATGGTGATTAAAAGTACCATCCGTTAGCAAAAAGTCAGCCGTATTGATCCGCCACTTTTTTCTGGTCGAGTCGGACAGCACTATTTCTTCTTTCTTTTCAACTGCATTAGTGTCAGGGGATAATGGGTTTTTAGAGAAATTAACCAGCGTAACATAGGGAGCAGAAAGGTTAACCGTTTTAGCCCGAACAATTTTTTCAGGTATGTTGAGCTCTTCTACTAAAATGTCTCCTTTAGCTAAGGCAATACTCAAATTCTCTCCATCTACACTATCTTTTTTTATAAACTCTATTTCTCGTAAATACAGCGCATGAATATCGAGAAAGAAGGGCTGAGCGTTTTTATTTTTTTCGGCTTTATCCTTATTTCCACCTAATTTATCCAGTAGCTGTGCAAAATCATCTTTCTGCTCTCCGGGGTACCGATTCATAAATAAGCGTGCATTAGTAAGGGTAATATGCTCAATTTCGAGTTCTTTTTGGAGTATTCGGTATAAATTGGTATTCAAATTAACCGCCAAAGTCTTACTAATGAGCAAGGTATCGCCATGAAAATCTTCTACATAAAAATTATCTAGTACCAGTTTATCGAAAAAATCAAGGCTAATTCGGTCTAGAGTGACCGTTGTCTGTAATTCGTTGGAAAGGTAGGTGGTTATTTTTTTGACCGCCCAGTTTTGTACCGCCTCTATTTGTAAAATAAAATACAGCGCAATAAATAAACCGAAAATAAAAACAATAACATAGCCCAGCACCTTTAGCAATTGGGTAAAAAGCGGCACTCGCGGCACTTCAGGAGCTATATTCGGTTGTGCATTTTCCACTAATTCACTCGATTGTTTTTCCTTTAGCAATTATTGCCCTGCAATTGGCTAAGTTAATAAAAAGTCAAGGCCTTCTAACTAAACCCGAAAATTAGGTATAATTGTTTAATCTATAAGTGAAATTAACGGAATATTAAAAGTTTTCCGGCAAAAGAAAGCTCCTTTGAAGTAATTTAATGGTTTTCGCGCACTTTCCCAGAGATTATATCTTGCGCTTGTTGCAAAGGCTCGACCAGGTCCACACGGGTAATTTTTGCTATGGAAGCATTGCGTTCGGCCCCTTTAGCGATCAATTGGTCATTCTTTGACAAATACTGTGCGCATATTAGGGTTTGTAAATCAGCTTGATAAGGCACTGCCAAAGTGATATTGACCACCGGCAATTCTACTTTTGCATCTTCTCCTTCTCTATGAATATGAAAGTGATTCAGTTCAGGGAGGCTAATTGAGTACCCCTTTTCGCCAGAAGATTGAATAAAATCTAGTTGAATAGCATCTTTTTTCACCAAATTTTTATTGGGAACGCCATTCTGGACGCTTTTTATTTCAAATGCCAGTTGGTCTGCTGTATTTATTAGCTCCATCAAAACGATTGGCTCGTAGCCATAAATATTCTCTACCTCTTCTGTTCTGGAAGCAAATAACTCGATCGGTTGTTTATTTAATTTATAATAAAAATTGTCTATGATTCGAGAACAGGTTCGCTTAAAATCACGAACCACATGATCTCCGTCATCTTGCATAATACAAACGCCTTCCGATGCTCGATAATAAATATGATCATCGAAGTCTTTAAATCGCTCGCAACTGCCTTGGGTATAGCCGTTCTTTTTATTAAAGTCTTCGCAAAGTTCTTTGGAAGCGAAGAGGACAGATTGCTCAGACATGAACCACTTTTGCCCGTTTAAATGCTTTAACATCGTGCAGTCTTCTATTGGAAACCCATTTTTTTTATTAAACTCCTGGCATCCTTTCAGAGAAGAAAAAACATTGGCTCCCTCGGGATGCTCAAAACAGGCGCAGAGGTCGTACTCATCGCTTAAATTGAAAATGGCATGGGCAGACTCGTGAACCGCTGTGCCAAAATTATAACTTTCCGCAGTAAATAAATTATAGGCTAAAAAATGGATATTATTTTTTAAGTAGGCTCCGTCGCTGTATGGTTCCTTATGCATTAGACCAAAAGCATCCATGCCTTGAATCAGCGAATGCTTAATAAAATTAGGAAATACAGACTCTTTGTAAAAATTATTGGCAATAGCATAGCCATCTGCTTCTCGCTGTGTATAATAAAACTGCCAGTTTTCTTTATGGCTTTTGATTTTATTATTTGCATGAAACCCCTGATAAATCATGCTTTCCATATCTGTCAAAAACCCACGCCAATCCTGTTGATAGTCTATATCCGGAAAAAGGCACAAGTTAATGGAATGGGATAAGGGGGTGCGAGAAGTTGCATATAGCATGATTTTATCCAATGGCCAAGGCGAATCGCCGGCATCAAACAAGGCCAAACGCTCTGACATTTCGCCCTTGCCGTTATAAACCCTAAAAATATACTCGATATTTGAAAAAGGTCGAAACCCCCTCGAAAAAGTAAAATCAACTGCTACTTCATTTTCAAGCAGTTCAAATTCCCAATCATAGACCAAACCCCATTGACTATCTACTCGCCTCCTTTTGGAAGGTAAGCCTTCATTATTATAATACAATTCATACTCATATACATACAACTCAACCTTAGCAATTCCCTCATTATCAGTTACTTCTGTTTTAAAAGTAACCGGTTGTTTATTTTCGGGATGTAATGGGCTATGAATCCAATACTCAAATTCTGTTGCTCCAATAACGGGTTCAGGATAAATGGCAGGTTGCGTTGTTTTACAACTCTGCAAACTTATCATAGCGATCAATCCAATAAAAAAATACAGTTTTTTCATGTCATGGGGTTTTATATTCCTTAAGAAATCAACCAACTGACAATAAAAGCCAGTAATCCAAATTTTAAAAATAGACTATCTTTTTATAAAGACAAGATACAACTCAACTTGTTAGTAGGGGAAAGGTGATAGGGTTGTATTATAACTAAAAAAAAACTTTTTTATTGAGTCCAAATCAGAGCTTATGTCCGCCAAACGAGCATTTTTATCGAAAAAACGTGGCTAGACAGTACCTCAACGTACACCCAACGTCCTTCGAGTAATAACATGCTCTTGAATTTTGGAGGAAAATACAATAAGAACAAAAGGGGGAAGTAGTCACAAGCAGAACAAAACATTCAACATTTTATTATAAATACAATATAGATTATTTGTTCCATTTTTGCAACTGTTTTAGGACTGCGGCGAAATCTTTTGGCAAAGGAGCTTCGAAGGTCAGCCAGTTTTTAGTTACAGGATGACTTAGCTCAAGCCGGTAAGCATGAAGAGAAGTACGATTCATTAAAGGTTTTTCCTTCTGCCCTTTTCCAATTCGATATTTTCTCCATTTTACCTCGGACAAATAAAATTCTGCTCGAGTCCCATACACCCCGTCAATCGCTAAAGGATAACCTATGGATTCAAAATGGACTCGAATCTGGTGCGTTCTACCCGTTTTTATTTCTGCTTCCACGAGCGCAAAGTTTTTAAACTGCTCGACCAATTTATATAAAGTCAAAGATTCTTTGCCTTTATTTGAAACTATCATCTTGCCGGGTCGAGAAGGATGTGGAGCAATGGATTGGTCAATCCTCCCTTCAACAGGTGTCACTGCTCCTTCTACTAAGGCGTAATAAGTTTTTCGGACGGTTTTTTCCTGAAATTGGCGGCATAAATCCTTATGGGCCGCTCCATTTTTAGCAAAGCAAATAATGCCACTGGTTTCCTTATCCAGCCGATGTACGGTAAAGACTTTGCCATAGTGCCCATTCAAAAATTGGAGCAGATTTTTTTTCCCCATCGTATATCGGTCAGGAATGGATAAAAAAGAAGGTGGCTTATTGACAAGAACTATCTCCGAATCATCATAGATTATTTCAATTTTTTTTTTCAAAAATAAGTGGTTCGTTAATAGATAGAGCAAATTTAGAACTTTAGTCGTTTGATTGCCAAATCATCCCATTTTAGTTTAAACCATTCTATATACTCCA
>CBDCUO010000004.1:0-17884 GCA_965222705.1 Saprospiraceae bacterium
AAAATGTTTCTAGTCGTTTTATAATACTTAGTTGTACCTTCTGAAAATTTAGAGGATTTTACCCTATCTTCAATAAATTTATTTAAGAACTGATAAAAGGTTTTTATAGAGCTGTCCTTTTTCTTTAAGGTTGCAACGTCTAGCTCATGTTTAAATTCCTTTATAGTAGGAATTTTACCATTTGTTTTAAACCGATTATAAATACTATTTGTAATACTTTCTAATTTATTAAGGTAAGCATTAAATTCCGGATATTGAGGAAAGTTACTACTTTGTTTTGCTCTTTGTTTTTCAGGATTCCAGTATTTAGGAGGTATGATTTGGCCAGTTGAATATCGTAGTCTTTTACCGTTATAAGAGAATTTTAATAGAACATAGGTTTGAGGCGCTTGGATTTTATCCAAGTTAAAGCGAACTTTTGACATCTTGTTAAATTGTTGTTCATTATAGAATTGAGGGTTATCAAGTTCAATTTATAACTTTTTTGACTTACTGCCACAATTACTGCCAGTTTTTTTAGGTCATTCTAGAACTAACTTAGGCTCTGCTAAAGTAAGGTTTCTAGAAACCAGTTAGTTATGAATATTTGAGATTGGTAAAAATATAGCTGAGAGTAGTATTAGTAGCCCTTGTGGGACCACAATAAAAACTTCAAAAGGTTCTAATTTGTTTTATATCAATGAGTTAGAGCCTTTTTCTTTTTACTTTCTTTTACTTTGTTTCGTTAAAATGATAAAACGCATTGTAAAACTTACCTTTCAAGAGGATAAAATAGAATCTTTTAAAAGTATTTTTTTAACCCATAAAGAAAAAATAAGGAATACGCCTGGCTGTCACCACCTAGAACTGCTACAGGGGCATAAAAAGCCCCATATATTTTTTACGTACAGCTTTTGGTCTGACGAAGCAGCATTGGACGCCTACCGCCAATCTGAGCTGTTCAAGGCCACCTGGGCAAAGACTAAAATATTATTTGCAGACCGTCCTGAAGCCTGGAGTGTCAACCTCGTGACAATTTTATAAATGTTAAGATTTGCCTAGTCACAAAATATGGATAATTCTAATGCGTTTTTCTTTCGCCTATTGAGTTTAAATAAGTTTTTGACAAATTCTGCAATTTTGTCAAAGAAAAAATTTTAAAAACTCAGAACTTCCAGTTTATAGTCAACTACTACACTTTTTTGTATGGGTATTAAGTAAAGCGGTGCAATGGAGTGAAACTTCTATTTCCTTCCACTTTTTACCCCTATTTACTAATTCTAATTAATCTATTGCTGATTGTAGAGAAGGGCTTGCTTTAGCTTCTTTTTCAAAATCAGCATTTCAAAAACCGGGATTTATGAGAAAGCAAATGCTAGTAACAGGAGTGCTTATCTTTTTTGTTTCGGCCAGCTTATTGGCGCAATGTATTCAAGGAAACTGCCAAAATGGCTATGGCATTTATACCTATAAAAGTGGCGCAACTTATAAGGGCGATTTTCGGAATGGTCAGATAAGTGGCCAGGGCATCCTTTATTTTTCTAACGGAGACAAATACATGGGCGAATGGAAAAATCAGCGGCGAGAGGGCAAGGGAAAAATGGTCTTTGCCAATGGAGACATTTATCAGGGTAATTTCATTCAAAATAAATTTCATGGGCAAGGAACCATGAAATTTTTCAATGGCGACCACTATAAGGGAGCTTTTCTGGATGGGAAATTTAGTGGAGAAGGCACAATGTTTTACGCCAATGGGGACAAATACGTTGGCCACTGGTATAATAATAAAAAGCACGGTCAGGGGAAATTATACCAAGCGGACGGACCGATCAAAGAGGGCAATTGGGTCCGTGGAGCATTGATAGAAGAAAATGAAACCAACCCCATTGCCATCTCTTCTGATGCCCAAACAAGCGATAAAAATCTAAAGAATTGTAATACGACCTATTGCGAAAGTGGCCAAGGCTTTTTTACTTATTCAGATGGCTCTAAATACGTTGGTTATTTTAAAAATGGAAAACCGGAAGGGCGAGGTACTTGCTATTATGCCAATGGGGATAAATATGTAGGAGAATGGAAAAACCATGCTCCTCACGGCGAAGGCATTCTGACTATGAAAAATAATAAGGTCATTGCAGCCATTTGGAGTGCTGGTCGGCCAATCCGACAATTGGAAGTTGCCACCGCGGCAGACCCTATTGTGAAAATTGACGAAAATAGCGATGTAAAAATTTGGTCTGTCGTAGTGGGAATTTCCCGCTATGAACATATGCCCGTTTTGCGCTTTACGGACGATGATGCTTATCGTTTTTACGCTTTTTTGAAAAGCCCAGAGGGAGGGGCCTTAACTGAAAAACAGGTCAAAATATTAATAGACGAGGATGCAACCAGAAATAATATTCTAATGACCTTAAAAGAAACGCTTTTAAAAGCGGATAAAAATGATGTAATTGTTTTTTACTATTCTGGTCATGGTTTGGACGGTTCTTTTATTCCAGTTGATTATGACGGCTTCAATAATCGGCTGCTGCACGACGAGATTAAAAGCATTTTTGAGCAAAGCCAGGCGAAGCACAAAATCATCTTTGCGGACGCTTGCTACTCGGGGAGTTTGTTGGCAATGAAGGCACCCTTTCACCAGATGATTAAAAAGTATTATGAGTCTTTTGAGCACACCAAAGGTGGCTTGGCCTTTTTTACTTCTTCCCAGGGAGCGGAAATTTCTTTGGAGGATGGTGGGTTGCGCCAGGGCATTTTTACACATTTTTTAATTAGAGGCTTAAATGGAGAGGCGGATGTTGATCGTAATAAAATAGTGACAATCAATGAATTATATACTTTTGTAAAAAAACATGTTCGCTCCTATACGGCAAAAGTTCAAACACCTGTCATTACGGGAAAGTACGATGGGAATATGCCCGTAGCCGTTATCCGGTAAAGGCATTTTTTTATGGATATAACCCCAATTTTTTTAATCGTTTCAAGCCCTCCCGTTTGGTGAGCGGGGGAAGGTCGTCGTTTTTTTCTATAAAATTAATGACGGCTTCCGGATTAAAATTAGCATACTGCCGCAAAGCCCATCCCGCTGCTTTTTGAATAAAAAACTCATTGGAGTTTTTTAACCGCAGAACCAGGCTGAAAAGTAATTCAGCATCTGTTTCGTTTTTAAATGGAAGTTGGAAAAGAAGGCAGAGACGTTGTAACCAAATATTGCCCGAAGCCATCCACTTTTCAATGGTGGGGTCGCGGAGTTCAGGGTAGCGTTTGAAATGGTCGCCAACGAAATTTTTTATCCAATCTATCGTATCCCACCAGGATTTGCAAGTTGCTGTTTCTTCGATAAATTCAATGAAATCGGGTGGAGCATCCCAGCCACTTTTACGCTTTTTGCTTGCTTTCTCGATCATTTGGAGGGCCATGTAGTGCATTTCGCGGTGGTCGTCCGCGAAGCAAAGACGGACAAAGGTTTTGAGTTCTTGACCTGTTAGCAAACCGTTTTCTTTGAACAATTTTTTCGAATATGGAACCCAATCAGCTGCTTTCAATCCAAAGAAGTCGAATTGGTTGCGCATATACTTCATTTGCCCCTCGGCGGTTTCGGGGTCGCCATTTTCAGAGAAATAATTTTCTATGGTTTGAAAATAGGTCTCGGCTGTCATTTAGGGAAAATGAAATTTTTGCAAAAAATATCCAAATCCTTATCAGGGCTGCAAGTTATTGCTATGATTACTATTTTTGGTTCCTCGACAAAAATGGCTTTATTTCCTCACAATTTGCCAAGGAAGGCTATTTTTTCATCCCTAACCCTCTTCTCCTCAATTTATCACCTTCACCTTAATCCGATTCCCTGGCTTGGGTAACTTATTGTTTTTTATACCATTAATTTTTAATAAAATGGGGATAGGGATTCGATATTTGGTAGCAATATCTTTTAGGCTTTCATTTCTTTGAATGGTGTGGTAGAGGTATTTCTTGGGTTTTTGTACTAAGCCTTCTTTGTGAGCCACTACCGAGCCCTTTAAAGGATAAACGGCTTTTAGTTTTAAGGTAGGCAATGCTTCCACTGCTGTATTAGTTTCGATGATCGTTATAGCATTTTCATAATCGGGTGTGAAAAGCATTAATTCCTGCCCGGGCTTGATCTCATCGGTTTTTAAATTATTCCAAAATTTTAAGTGATAGGGGTCGCAGTTAAATAAATCGGCCAAAAAAGACAAATCGTCTTCCAACTGAACCGTATAATAAGATTTGGCATAATCAGCTTTGTACCTTTTCTTGCCGGATGGGGACTGGTTGATTCTATTAGCAGGGTGGCTATCAGGGCGAACGAAATGGCTTTTAAAATCGTTCATCACGCGCTTGGGCAAAATCAAAAATCGCCCTTTACTACTAGCGGGAATATAATCTCTAATATAAGCAGGGTTTAAGGCTCGGATGGTTTCCAGTGAAAGGCCAGTCATAATGGATATTTGATTGAAGTCCAGGGCTTCATATACCTTGACTGCGCTGGTCAACTGCAAATCCATTTCGGGGTAAACTGGGTTTAGGTTGTGTTTTTCATAGTTTTGCAGTAAATAAGCAGCAGCGATATAAGCAGGCACGTAATTTCGGGTTTCTCTTGGCAAGTATTTCCGAATTTTCCAGAAATTCTTACTTCTTCCTCTACGAATAGCACGGCTTACACTTCCTCCACCACTATTATAAGCAGCAATAGCCAGTGTCCAATCGCCAAAGCGTTTATATTGGTTTCGCAAATAGCGCATCGCAGCGTCTGTAGAAAGATGTGGGTCGCATCGTTCATCCACAATATGGTCAATTCTCAGGCCATATTCTTTTGCCGTCACAGGCATAAATTGCCAAAGGCCTACTGCTTTTGCGCTGGAAACAGCTGTAGGATTTAAAGCGGATTCTGTGACGGAGAGGTATTTTATAGCATCTGGAAAACCATAGTCTTTAATGTATTTATGAAATAGAGGGAAATACATAACCGCCTTGCCCAGCATAGCCTCTGTCTTATCCCGATTTTTTATAGTATAAGTGTTGATATAACTTTTTACAACGGCTGTGTATCGAGGGATAATACAACTGGCAATTTTTCTCAGGCGCATCCGTACTTCTTCATCTGTATAAAGCGGAACAATACTTTCCGAATCTGTAAAAGAAGGGGTTTGAGCATTTATGTTGCCAATGAATAATAAGGCGAGGAATAGTAAGTACTGCTGTAAAAAAGTCATCTTCATCGCAAGAAGTAGTTAGTTGCTTAGTATTTAAAATCAGGATTTATTATTAAACTGTTTTTGAATTGGAGGAAATTATCTTTTGGGCGATCTTTCTTTGGCAAAGGTAACAGCATAATTTTTAGGTATTTTACTATAAAACCAAAAAAGTGCCATTCTGCTACGTCTTTTTCAATTTAACATTTAATCATGCCTAATAACCTAAACAAGACAGGGAGGGTTGCAAAGGATAATACACTTTAACATTTTTTTTAACATGAAAATCAATTCAGCTGATAAGTTACGCCCATTTTTTTTATTTTTTTAATTAAATCATTAGTTGCATTCACCTTTTTGGTTTTAGCTACCAAGTGTAGCTTAACTTTTGTTTCTCTGTCAATTAAATGGATTTTTAATTGATGTTTGCCTTTATGTGCTTCACAGATCGCTTCGATATCCTCCATCAACTCTTTGTCAATTAAATCGATCGGAATGTGAAGCGTAATAGAAGTAGTTCTATTAGCAGCGACACTTTCTAATAATTCTACATTGCTAATTTTTAACTGAAATTCTTCACTATTCCACCTTTTCTGAAAAATCCCGTGAATAAGTAAAGCCTGCCCCAATTCGAGTAAATGCCTAAACTTAGCATAGTCTTCACTAAAAAGAGGAAATTCTAAAGAGCCATTATAGTCCTGAATGGTAAAATAGCCAAAACCTGTGCCTTTTCGACTAATGCGGTGATTGGCTTCTGTGACAATACCTGCCAATCTGAGCGGTTGCCCCTTGAAGTTTTCAGCTTTTTCTAAGTTGCAAGTGGTGAAATTTTCTACCTCCATTTGATAGTCATCCAGTGGATGCCCGCTTATATAGATGCCTGTGACTTCTTTCTCTTTAGTCAACTTATCAATCAAGCTCCAGGGTTCGGCTTTAGGCATAGGCGGTTCGGGAATCATAATGTCTTCAGAATCACCGAACAGCGAATTCACGCTCTGGGCTTTTTGGTTTTGGTAAGCATTGCCATATTTTAAAGCGTGTTCGATCAAAGTATCATACTTGTTAGAAGGTGCGAAATATTGTGCTCGGGTTGTTTTTTCAAAGCAATCCAAGCCTCCGCCCAAAGCTAGGCTTTCCAATACTCGCTTGTTAATAGCGCGTAAATTGAGCCGCCGCATCATATCAAAAATGCTTTTAAAGGGGCCGCCTTTTTGTCGCTCCTCTAAAAATGCTTCGACGGGTCCTTCTCCCACCCCTTTTAGGGCAGATAATCCAAAGCGGATTTGTCCTTCTTTATTAACTGTAAAATGTACCTGACTCTCGTTAACATCTGGACCCAATACCTTCAATTCCATTCGCTTGCACTCCCTCAAAAAGAAGGTCACTTTAGAAATGTCACTTTTATTATGGGTCAGGACAGCTGCCATAAATTCAGCTGGATAATGAGCCTTTAAGTAAGCTGTTTGAAAAGCTACAAAAGCATAGCAGGTCGAATGAGATTTATTAAAAGCATAGGAGGCAAAGGCTTCCCAATCTTTCCATATTTTTTGTACGATCTGCTCTGGATGCCCATTCTTTTTGCAACCGTTTAGAAAAAGTGGCCACATCTTATCAATCAGGGCTTTCTTTTTCTTTCCCATTGCTTTTCGCAAAGTATCTGCTTGTCCCTTAGAAAAACTAGCCAGCTTTTGAGAAAGGAGCATCACCTGTTCCTGATAGATAGTAATTCCCTGGGTTTCTTTGAGGTATTCCTCCATTTCGGGGAGATCATAAGTAACGGGTCTTCTACCATGCTTTCGTTCGATAAATTCCGGAATATACTCTAAGGGTCCCGGCCGATACAAGGCATTCATAGCAATCAAATCCGCAAATTCGGTGGGCTTTAGCTCTTTCAAGTACCGCTGCATACCGGCAGACTCGTATTGAAAGATGCCAATCGTTTCGCCTCTTTGAAATAGCTGATAGGTTTGGGGGTCATCGAGTGGAAATTTATCGGGAACCAGCGCAAGCCCATGCGTTTCCTTGACCAAACGAACTGCATCCCGAATAATCGTCAGCGTCTTTAAGCCAAGAAAGTCCATTTTTAACAACCCTGCGTCTTCTGCTACACTATTATCAAATTGAGAAACGAGCATGTCTGCTCCTTTATCTGTTTTGACCGGAACATATTTGGTAATATCATCTGGCGTAATGACTACCCCACAAGCATGGATCCCCGTATTCCGAATGGAGCCCTCCAGTTGTTTGGCCAGGCGAATCATTTTTCCGGTGTCGTCTTCTCCTTTGGCCAATTCCCGAAATTGATAGGCTTTTTCAATGTCTTCGGTATTCATTGCCCCTTTTAGCTTCTGATCAATATCTCCTTTAGCCAATACCTTACTCAAGGAAGCTCCCAGGTTTAGAGGAAAAGATTTGGCAACTTTATCTACATTTCCCAGCGGAATATTCATTACTCGGCCCACATCTCTGATAGAAGACTTGGCTGCCATAGAACCATAGGTGACAATTTGAGCGACCTGGTTTTTACCATATTTTTCAATCACATAATCAATTACTTTCTGCCGACCCTCATCATCAAAATCTATATCAATATCCGGCATGGAAATCCGTTCTGGGTTCAAAAAACGCTCGAATAGCAAATCGTATTTAATGGGGTCAATATTGGTAATCCCTGTACAATAAGCGACCGCTGAGCCTGCTGCCGAGCCTCGGCCGGGACCAACAGCCACTCCCATTTTCAGGGCAGTGTTTGTAAAATCTTGTACAATCAGAAAATAACCTGGATAACCCGAATTTTTGATAACCTCTAATTCGAAATTCAAGCGTTCTTCCACTTCCGGTCTAATCGTTCCATAACGCTTTTTAGCTCCTTCAAAAGTCAGATGGCGCAAATAGTCATCCTGCGTTTTAAAGCCTTTAGGTATGGGAAAGTTGGGCAATAACACATCCCGAGCGAGCTCCAATTCCGCTATTTTATCATATACTTCTAATGTATTATCAATAGATTCCGGAACGTCGTGGAATAGCGCACTCATTTCCTTCTGCGTTTTGAAATAAAAATCAGAACTTGGAAATTTAAATCGATTCTGTTCATCTACCAGACTATTAGTGTTAATGCACAGCAATAAATCGTGGGGCAAGTAATCTTCTTCTTCTATATAATGAGCATCATTTGTGGCAATTAATTTCAGGTTATACTTTCGGGCAAATTTGATTAGAACCTGATTGATATCTTCCTGACTAATACCGAGATTATCAATGTTTTCCAGCCCGCGATGTCGCTGCAATTCGATGTAGAAATCATCTCCAAATAAGTCCACCCACCATTTTAATAATTCTTCTGCTCTTTCCTCCCCATGCAATAATATGGTCTGGGGAATTTCGGCGCCGATGCAACAGCTCGTAGCAATTAGCCCTTCGTGGTATTCTAATAATAATTCCTTGTCAATACGCGGATATTTGGAGTAAAGCCCTTCTATAAAACCCAAAGAGCAGAGCTTGCATAGATTCTCATAGCCCTGCTGGTTTTTTGCTAATAATAATTGGTGATAGCGTATATCTTTCTCTCCTTTTGCTTTTGAAAAACTTTTAATGTGTCGATCTTCCACCAGATAGAACTCACAGCCAATTATTGGTTTTACCCCTGCCCGCTTTGCTTCTGCAACGAATTTGAACGCACCAAACATGTTTCCGTGGTCGGTCAAAGCCACTCCTTTTTGCCCGTCAGCGGCGGCTTTTTTCATCATGGCACTTATTTCGGAAGCACCGTCAAGAAGAGAATACTGGGTGTGGCAGTGGAGATGGACAAATTCTGGCATATTATTTTTCGGTACAGATGCCTAACAGACTAGTTCTGACTTCACAATCTTTTGATTGTCAGAGGCATCTAAATTTTATAATTTTAATAAAAATTGTAGTCTGTAAAATAAACAAAAAGTTGAAGATTTTACTAAGGAACGAGGGAGTTTTTTTTTTGAGGAAATCTTACTTCCTAGCAGATTAATTTAAATAAACTTTATATACTTGTAACTGTTTTTTTTATTCAAAGTCCACAATTATAACCAATCCACAAATTCATCAACCCAACCGCCTATGAATCAGCCCAGAACGCTTGGCGAATTAAAAAAAATGGGGTATCAATCCAAGTCTATCAAAAGAGAGTTGCGGGAAAATTTAATCAAAAAGATTAACCGCAAAGAAAAAGTCTTTGAAGGCATTTTGGGGTTTGATGATACGGTTATTCCCGAATTAGAAAGAGCAATTCTGTCCAGGCATAATGTACTATTATTGGGTTTAAGGGGACAGGCGAAAACGCGCTTGGCGCGGCTAATGGTCCAATTGCTAGATGAATATATGCCAGTTGTTGCAGGCAGCGAACTAAATGACGATCCGCTCGACCCGATTTCGAGGATTGCTCAAGACCTAATTGCAGAGCTAGGGGATAAAACGCCAATTGAATGGGTGCATCGGGACGAGCGATATGTGGAAAAGCTAGCGACCCCTGATGTGAGCATCGCCGATCTGGTAGGCGATGTGGACCCCATAAAAGCTGCCACGCTAAAATTGCCTTATTCTGACGAAAGGGTGATTCATTTTGGCTTGATTCCTCGCTCGCACCGCTGCATTTTTGTCATCAACGAATTGCCCGATTTGCAAGCGAGAATTCAGGTGTCCTTGTTTAATATTTTGCAGGAAGGGGATATGCAGATTAGAGGATTTAAGCTGCGGTTGCCTTTGGATATTCAGTTTTTGTTTACGGCCAATCCCGAGGATTATACCAATAGAGGAAGCATTATTACACCCTTGAAAGATCGAATTGAGAGCCAGATTTTGACGCATTATCCCCGAGACCTGACAATTGCTCGACAAATCACAGAACAAGAGTCAAAGACAGCTCTCGAACAAGAAAATATTCGAGTTCCTGACGTTTTAAAAAACTTATTGGAGCGGATTTCTTTTGAGGCGAGAGACAGCGAATTTATTGATGAAAAAAGCGGCGTTTCAGCCCGTTTGAGCATTTCTGCTTATGAAAATTTATTATCTACAGCCGAGCGGCGAATGCTTTTTAATAAAGAAAAAAAGGGGGTTGTCCGCATTACTGATTTTTGGGGTATCATACCTGCTATAACGGGGAAGGTCGAGTTGGTCTATGAAGGCGAACAGGAGGGGCCTTACAGCGTTGCCTTGCACCTAATCGGCAATGCCATCAAAAAAGAATTTTTGGAATTATTTCCCAACCCTGAAAAGCTTCGAAAAGGCAAAGAAAAAGACCCTTATGGAACGATAAAAGCCTGGTTTTCAGGTAAGAATAGTATTGATCTGCTCAATGAAGATAGTGATAAAACCTATAAAAAAACACTCGATAGGGTAGCCGGTCTAAGAAAACTAGTAGAACGGGAAGAAGTGCCTTCAGAAGATGCTTATACTTACATGGAACTGGTTTTACATGGGCTGGCAGAGTTTAATGTGATTAATAAGGATTATTTGGAATCAAAGTTTTCATTCCACGATTATCTGGCAAATATGCTGGGAGACTTAGAAGATGACTGGTAAACAATTATGCGACAGCTCAATCACTCCGAAACAATAAATAGTTCTAAAACTTTCTCCCTGGTTGTGCTTTGTGAAGACATACACAGTCCGCAGAATGTAGGGATGATTTTTCGCATTTGTGAAGTAATGGGGGTGCAGCATTTATACCTGACAGGCACTAGTCCGGCACCGCCCGATCGAAAGATATCAAAAGCGGCCCGTTCTGCTGAAAAAAAAGTACTTTTTACTTGGGCAGAAGACACCTCACTCATTTTAGGACAATTAAAAGCTGAGAACTATGCGCTCATTGGGCTGGAAATAACTGATGAGAGCAAAGACATTCGCACTTTTGACTTTTCTGATTTTGGCAAAATAGGGCTAATAGTTGGAGCAGAAAATTACGGAATTTCAGAAGCTACGCTCCATCAACTGGACTGGGCTATAAAGATTCCGATGTTTGGCAAACTTACTTCTTTGAATGTGGTATCTGCGCTTTCAATTGGGCTATATGAAATCACCAAACAATGGACGAGCAGACCGATAAAAACCCCATAAAATCGGCAAAAGTTCGCTTAGCAACGATGAAATAATAAGTCCATCAATTTAGACGGTCTCTTTTATCCTTACTTACGCTGCTTTAGCATGGATCATCCTACCAAATTGCCAATTCCTGGCAAAACAAAAATTAAAGCAAACTTATTAAAAAAAGCATCGTATAGTAAAAAATTGAATTTACGATTAATTTTTGACCATCCCTTTCTTCTTTTTCAAATTAAAAATTAATTGGAGTGTGTTTAAATTTCGTTTTTGGAGATAAAAATGAGGGATTTTTGCTAAAGAAATTACCGAAGTCAGAGCGAAAAGATGCCCTATTTATACCTAAAGGATGAATTTTAAAGAGACTCTTAGTCCCATAGTTCACATTTAAACCAATTACCGAGCATGAGAAAATTAATAATTTCCTCAACAATTTCTTTCCTGTTAATCATTTTGAGCTTTTCAATCACTGCTCAAACACCCGAAATGCCTGATGCGGTTGGCTTTAAGGTTTTATTTCTAGATTATTTCACTCCCAATTCGGGAGAAAGCGCCACTTTGGATAATATTTCCAATGGATTTGAAATAAGTTATAACCGCAGCTTGAGTCAAAACCTCGACCTGGTTTTTCCGCTTAGATTTGGTGTTATCAATGTACCGGACGATATTGATAATAAGTCCATCGTGGGCTTGGACGCCTTGCTTCGACTCAAACTTTATAAACCGGAAAACGTCATTGCTCCTTACTTATTTGCCGGAGGAGGTTATGTGCTGGAAGATGGAGAACCAGGGTATCTACAAATACCAGTAGGGATTGGTTTTAATTTTCAAGCATGGAAAAGAGCGGCTATTAGCATACACGGTGCCTACCGTTATTCCCCCGATGAAGAAAAAAACAATTTGGAAATAGGACTCGGCTTTATTGCCAATATTGGAAAAATTAGCGATGACGAGTTGGATAGTGACAAGGATGGCATCCCAGACAAAACGGATAAATGCCCCAACGAAAAAGGGCCACAAATTACCCAGGGTTGTCCAGATAGAGACGGCGACGGTGTGCCGGATAAAGACGATGAATGCCCCGACACGCCCGGCCCTGTAAATGGCTGTCCGGATAAAGATAATGACGGCATTGCAGATAAAGATGACGAATGTCCCGATATAGCAGGCTTACCTGAATTAAATGGTTGTCCTAAAAAAGACAGTGACGGCGACGGTGTGCCGGACGAAATAGATAAATGCCCAAATGAAGCGGGATTAGCTAGCCTGGAAGGTTGTCCAAATACAGATAGTGATGGTGATGGCGTAAGAGATAGTCTGGACGAGTGCCCAACAGAAGCTGGAACAGCAGCAGCTAAAGGTTGTCCGGATAGCGATAATGACGGCATTCGGAATCGAGATGATAATTGTCCAAATACACCGGGACTAGCCAGATTCAATGGTTGTCCAGATACAGATAATGACGGTATTGCCGACCCCAATGACAAATGCCCGACCAATGCCGGTCCCTCCTCCAATTTCGGTTGCCCTGAATTATTGCCCGAAGAAATAGATATTCTGGATTTAGCCAGAAGAGCTATTCAATTTGAAACCAACAAGGCGACACTAAAGGTTTCTTCTTATCAGGTATTGGACCAAATTGTAGCCATTTTGAATAAATATCCAGATTATAAACTGAGCATTGCTGGACACACGGATTCAGTTGGTGGTGAGCGATACAATAAAAAGTTATCCGAAGATCGGGCTAAGTCTTGCTATGATTATTTATTGTCCAAGCACATTAGTAATACCCGCATGAGTTATATCGGCTATGGCGAAACGCAACCCATTGCAACCAATGCAACCAGAGAAGGCAGAAGCCTGAACCGACGGGTAGAATTTAATTTGTATTTGGATTAAATACCCAAACATAAAATGCCTGAGAGCAGTTGTTGGATTTGGTCTAGCAACTGCTCTCTTGTTTTTAAACTGATAGAAAGCAATTAGAAATAAAAAATTATTGTAAATAAAATAATTGAACTCAAAATTCTTTACTTTTGCAAACTTTCAATGCATTAAACACCTGATAATGAGCTTATTAAAAATACGCTTATTTGTTTCTTTTTGAATTTAAAACTATTTGACCAATAGCCCTCAAAAGAGCAAAGATTGAAAAAATCCCTTCTATGAAAATAGATCACTTAGCAATATGGGTGCGCGACCTTGAGAAAATGAAAGCTTTTTATGAAACTTACTTTAGGGGCAATGCAGGAAATTTATACCATAACTCCCAAAAGGGATTTAGTTCTTATTTCTTATCATTCGAAGGAGGATGTAGATTAGAACTCATGCACCGCCCCACGATTCCTCAAAATGCCAATGACCACCTAAAACAATATACCGGATTGATCCATTTTGCCATAGCTGTTGGAAGTAAAGAAAAAGTAGATTCCCTGACAGAGCAATTAAAAGGAGCGGGTTATAAAGTGGTCGGTGAACCAAGAATAACGGGGGATGGTTACTATGAAAGTGTCATTCTCGATCCGGAAGACAATCGAATAGAAATTACAATAGGATGAACTTAAATAATTTTGAAAAGCATATCGAACCCAAAATATTAGATCGGGGGTTTTCTTATTACGAATACGACTACGTGCAGGAGGTCGAACAGGTAGGAAGAAAGGAGTTTTCGGCGGCCGTTTTAGGGTCGGAAGAATATAGCGTGTATATTCAATTGAGTGAAGCACTCGAAGTCATTTCTCACGATTGTGACTGCCCTTATGAATGGGGAGCTTATTGCAAGCATGAGGTGGCCGTTTTATATTATTTAAAAGATAGTAAGCTCTACGAAGAGCCTGTTAAAGAAGGAAAAATTGGCAAGATTAGAAATAAATTAAAAGAATTGAAAAAGGAAGAAATAGTAGAAATACTGATTGAACTGGCAAAAAAGAACAGAAATTTGAGGGATGAAATAATGGAGGAACTGGGACTTAACACGATCTAAAAAAAGTATGCATAAATCTTCTTGCGCTCCTCAAAGCAATAGTGGTATATACGATCAGAATATAAATTATGAAAGCCCAAAAAATAGCTGCTTGGCTCATCATCGTTACCTTTGTTATTGCCTTGCTAATCATTGGAAAACCATTTTTGGTTCCACTATTTTTAGGGATAGTCATTTGGTATTTAATCAATGCTATTAATCAAGTATTTAGAACCAATAGCTGGATAGATCAACATATCCCGGGCTGGCTAAGTTTGACCATTGCCAGCATTTCCATTTTATTGTTTTTAATTCTCATTGGGAATTTAATCGCGCAAAATATCAATACAATGATTGCCAGCACTCCAGATTATCGAGTCAATCTGGAGCAGCAATTACAGCGTATATTAAGCACTTTTGGCTATACCAAAGCACTTGATTTCGATACATTAGCGACGGATTTTAACTTAAATGACTATATCCGCCGATTGATTAATTCGATGACGGGTATTGCTTCCAGCTTCTTTTTGATCCTCATTTATGTCATTTTTCTGCTCATTGAGCAGGGAACCTTTACTCAAAAAATCGCTGCTTTGGGTTTGTCCAGTGAACGAAAAGAACACCTTAAAAACATTTTACAAGACATCAACCAAGCCAGTCGGACTTATATTCTTGTAAAGTTCGCCGCTAGCCTCCTGACCGGATTTTTAAGTTTTTTGGTCTTGCGGATTATCGGTGTGGACTTTGCGCTGTTTTGGGCTTTTTTGATTTTTGTTCTCAATTTTATACCGACTATTGGTTCTATTATCGCCACGGCATTTCCAGCATTGGTGGCATTGATTCAATTTGATAGCCTTGGTCCGTTTTTTACTATTCTCATTGGCATAGTAGCCATACAGGTCTTGATCGGTAGTTTTTTAGAGCCTCGATTGCTGGGCAATACGCTGAATATTAGTCCCTTTGTAGTGATCGTTTCGCTCGCTTTATGGGGTATGATTTGGGGAATTGTAGGCATGTTATTATGTGTACCTTTAACGGTGATACTGATTATCGTATTTGCTCAGTTTCCCAATACCTTACCGATCGCTATTATTCTCTCCAAAAGAGGGCAAGTAGGCAGGAATTTAAAAAAGGATGCTGGAAACCCGAATTAAAATTATATTTTTGCGACCAATTTGAAGCGGAAAAAGATTAATGATAATTACTTTTCAAACCAACTATCATACCCGTTGGGGACAACAAATAATGGTTATCGGCTCTATTCCGGAATTGGGCGATTGGGATAGTCATAAAGGATTTCGCTTAAGCTATCAGGAGCAAGGAAATTGGAAAAATACACTTAGAATCAATCCAGCTATCAAACACTTTGAATATAAGTATATCCTGGTGGATGATGCTGGCAACATCCTGGAAAAAGAATGGGGGGATAACAGGGTTTCTCAAAATGACCATCCACAAATCTCCAAAATAACTTTTCGAGATGCCTGGCGCGCAAACCAACACCCCGAAAATGGCTTTTATAATACGGCTTTTTTAAAGGTACTTTTTAAACCAAAAAGTTTCCGAGCTACCCCTCTGAAAAAAACGGCCCGCCGACCCCGCTTACGTTTTCAAATTCAAGCGCCCCGCATAAAAACAAATCAACAAATTTGCATACTGGGCAATATCCCCGAACTAGGCAATTGGGACTATACCAAGCCTTTTTTACTAAGTAATAAAGCCTATCCCTTATGGTCGGGGACGCTCTCCTTTCCACAAGTATCTGAATTGGAGTATAAGTTTGGAATTTATGATCGAATGAAGCGCGAAGTGCTTTTTTTAGAAAATGGTTATAATCGCCGCTTTTTGACCGCTCCGTTCGAGAATCAGGAGTTGACGGTTCTTACAGATGCCTATTTTAACCATCCACAAGGCAATTGGACAGGAGCAGGGTTGGCTGTTCCCGTTTTTGCCTTAAGAAGCAAAAACAGCTTCGGGGTTGGCACTTTTTCCGATATTAAATTATTGGTGGACTGGGCCAAAAAAACAGGGATGAAGCTGGTGCAAATCTTGCCTATCAATGACACCTCCGCTACCAATAGCTGGGTGGATTCTTATCCCTATGCTGCTATTTCAGTCTTTGCTTTACACCCGCTTTACCTAAACCTAGAATTGTTAGAAGGCTTTGAGCAGGCTGTTGACCAAAAAGCTTACCATAAAAAACGAGAGCAACTGAATAAGCTAGAGGTTGTTGATTATGAAGAAGTTATAAAATGGAAGATACACTTTGCCCGACAGGTTTTTGTTCAACAAAAAGATATTTTTTTAAAAAATAAGGATTTTAAAAATTTTTTAAAAAATAATCAATACTGGCTAAAACCCTATGCTTTTTTTTGCGTCTTGCGAGACCGGCATGGAACGGCCGATTTTAGTCAATGGGGCGAAGATTGCTCTTTTTCCAATACTCGTTTGCAAAAAGCAACTACCGCCAAAAGCACAGATTTTGAACAAATTGCTTTCTACTATTATCTGCAATATCAGTTGGATCGCCAATTGTTGGAAGCCGCTAATTATGCTCGCAAAAATAAAGTCATCTTAAAAGGGGATATTCCTATTGGGATTTATCGGTATAGCGTTGATGCCTGGACACTGCCCCATCTATATAATATGGACAGCCAGTCGGGGGCACCGCCGGATCCTTTTTCTGACTTAGGACAAAATTGGGGTTTTCCCACTTATAACTGGTCAGAAATGGCAAAAGACGGTTTTCTGTGGTGGCAAAACCGCTTAAAAACGCTCTCTCGTTATTTTGATGCCTTTCGCATTGACCACATTCTAGGCTTTTTCCGAATCTGGCAAATTCCCTATTCCCAAATAGAAGGACTAATGGGTTATTTCAACCCCGCTATTCCGGTTCCTGTTAATGAATTTGTAGAACGGGGCATTCCATTTGATTATGACCGCTTTTGCAATCCCTATATTACGGATGAATTACTTATTGAAATTTTTGGAAAAGCAGCCACTTATGTAGAAAAAACTTTTCTCGAAAAACTAGCTTCTGGCCGATGGCAATTTAAAGAAGCATTTAATACCCAAAGAAAAGTGGCAACTTTTTTCAAAAAAAAACAACCCAAAGGCAAGGCTTATTTAAAACCTCTAATTTTTAAGTTGCACAGCAATATTCTGTTTATCAGCCCGCCCGATTCCAATGGACAGTTTTTTCACCCGCGCATTGATTTTCAAAAAACGGTTTCTTTTCAGCAGTTGGATATTTATTTACAGCATCAATTGAATGAGTTGTATTATGATTATTTTTATCGTCGGCAAGAAGATTTTTGGAAGGCACAAGCAATGACCAAATTGCCTGCTATAAAACAGGCAACCAAAATGCTTATCTGTGGGGAGGATTTGGGTATGATCCCCGACTGCGTTCCTCAAGTCATGCAGGAATTAGACTTGCTTACTTTAGAAATCCAGCGAATGTCCAAAAATCCACACACGGAATTTTTACAAGAAGCAGACATTCCCTACCTCTCCGTTTGTAGCCCTTCTACTCACGATATGTCACCCATACGGGCCTGGTGGGAAGAAAGCGAGCCGGACCAAATTCAACGTTTTTACGAACAGGAGTTATTTTTGAAAGGAAAAGCACCTAAATTTGCAAAGCGAATATTGTGGAAAA
>CBDCUO010000005.1:0-207396 GCA_965222705.1 Saprospiraceae bacterium
TAGGATGTGAGAGTAAAATAACTCAAGTCAAAAACTGCTTTTTAAAGGATTTATCTTCACCCAAGAAGTTTGATGCGATTTTATACATTGATATTATTGAACATATCGAAAATGACTCTGAGGAAATTGAATTAGCTAAATCTTATCTCAAAAAAGATGGGTACTTAATTATTCTAGTTCCGGCATATAATTATTTATATAGTCCTTTTGATAAGGCTGTAGGGCATTTTAGAAGGTACAATAAAACTCTACTAAATAATACTGTTTCAAAAGAATTAATTTTAATTGATATGTTTTATCTAGATTCTCTAGGTGTTTTAGAGTATGTTTAAAAATTAAATTAGGTAAATCTTGATAAAATGATATCAATAAAAGCTAATTGGATGAAAGCCAAAGAAGATTCTGTGGTTTTTTCATAATCACGGGTCAATCTTCTAAAGAAATTGAGCCAACCAAATGACCGTTCGATCTGCCACCGACCCGATTCGGGAATAAATCCTTTGGCAGATTCTGGTCTTTGTTCAGTTTGAACTTGGTATTTGTAATAGCTGGCACATTCAGTAAAATAGCCTTTGTAATGTTGGTCACCTCGAATCAATTTCATCCGAGAACTAACCTCCTGAATTTGCCATAATAATTCAATACCCTCTTGACCGTCATGTACATTAGCCGCCGAAATATGGATAGCTAAAGGAAGTCCTAAGGCATCAACAGCAATATGGCGTTTTCTGCCATTGATTTTTTTGCCACCGTCAAAACCAGTAGAAAGAGAAATAAAAGAACTCTTTTTTACACTTTGACTATCAACGGCACTCATAGATGCTTCAGGATTTCTTCCTTGCCTAACTCGTTCTTTCTGAACAAGATAGGCTAAGAGCATTGACCAAGTACCATCTTTGTGCCACTTGCGAAAATAATAATAGACACTTTGCCATGGCGGATATTTTTCATCTAAATTCCGCCATTGGCAACCTGTTCTGGTAATTTTGAAAATAGCATTTAGGGTAGTCCGTAAGCAATATTTACGTTTTCTGCCACTATCAACTAAATCTTTAATATATTGCCATTGAGAATCGGTTAATTCGGTGAAACGTTTACGTCTAAATTTAAGCTTTTGCTTAGAATTGGATTTAACTGCTACCATAGTAATTTAAGATTTTGGTGAATCAAAAATTACGTAACCGGTTCTCTTTTGTGTCAATTATGAATTTTCTAAAATTCTTCTTTTAGAATTTTAAACATACTCTTAGCATCTATCGCCAATAAACTTTTTTTAAAACAAAAATGCCCTACGAAAGAACAAATTCTTAAATGGGACAAAATGGTTATTCCTATCTCAAAATTAGCTGATAGAATTTTATTTTTTTCAATAGGTAAATCACTCATAGGAATATGGAAAAAGCAATAAAGTCTCGGGCATATATTTTTGTACGTTTCATTTATTTATGTTCTTTTGTTGTTATTGCTATTCTTATTCTATTCGTAATTGCCAGCCACAAAGATATAAGAGGGGTAGAGTCTAATGTCGTTCATTCAATTCAACTTATACTTGAAAAGAATAGTAATTTATACCAAAATCCAGAAGTTCCACCTTTTGATGTAACACAATATACACCCTTGTATTATGTTATAAGTGACCTTATTTTGACTATGCTTAAAATAGATAGTAGTGATCATTACAGCATTCGAATTTATACTAGAGTTTTATCAACAATTATACTTAGCATTACCACGATTTATATTTTCCTTTTTTTCCAACGAAAAATTAAGTTGCCTAACTTTGATAGTATAGTTTTTTCATCACTTTTTATTGTTTTTAGCTACCCTTGGTTTTCCATTTCACGTCCAGATATCTTCGTACCTCTATTTTTTGTTATTTCCTTAAACTTAGTCTCATCATATATTTGTGAAAAAAAGACAATTCAGCCCATATTGATTGGGGTGCTGCTATTTTTAGGCTTAGCAAGCAAGTTAAATATGTCGATTTTTATAATCGCGTTTGGATTCTATTTTTTGATGAATAAGTACTGGAAAATAATGGTTTTATCTACTCTATCTTTTATTACAACCACCATTATTTTTACAGTTATTACTAACCTTATGGGGTATGATTTTCTGTATATTAAGAAAAATGTTATTGACGGAATTAACAATGGTGTTGGAATTTTTTATGCCCTCGAAAAACCTTTCAAAAACTTTTTCAGTTATTACGCCTTGCTTATCCTTTCTATAGTTGCTATGATTGTTCATAATTGGTCTAGTTTAAAAAAAACAAAAAAGAATTCTATTCTAAGTCTTATTTTCATAACCAATGTTTTTGTATTTCTGTTTGCTGTTGTTACCTCTTTGAAAGTTGGTTCAGCTATAAATTACTTTAATGAGTCGCTTTTATGCATGTTATTCTTATTAGGGTATATTTTAAATAATTTTCATCGAAATTATAGTGTGTTATATAAAACAGTTATTATGATCTTTGGAATAAATATTGCAATAATACACACTTTTTTCTACTTTCCTAATTTAGTTCGCAACCATTTGCAGCAAAAGGAAAGAAGTTCACATAAGGAGAAAGTTATGGACTACTTACATAACCATTTGAATTCAAACTATTTTTACTCAAACATAAGGGAAATTAGCCTGTCGTTTCCAAATAATTGCATTTTATTTTCTAATGATATTCATAACAGAACCTTTAATCGAGGTGTGTACGACTATACTAAACTTGGCAACATCATTGATAATAGAAGTTTTAGGTACATTATTTCCTACCACAAAATGAAGTTCTTATATGGAATATCTATAAAACAACATTTTATATTAATCAAAGAGTTTGGTAGCATATATATATACGAATTGAAGTCCTGTTGAAAAGAAAAAAATAGGATTAATTGAGTTTTTTAATGCTTAGCTTTATAAATATTTTTTTAGTTACAGATAATCAGAATATTCCTAATGTAAAAGCCACAGTTAGAATGATTAAGGAATATTCTACCCAGACTTACTTGTACAATGTTTTTATCCTTCATAATGGGGTTAGCGAATCTAATAGAATGAAAGTCTATGATTTAATTATAGGGAGTAGAAATGTGAAAATCTCCTTTTATTTGATGGACGAGTCCAATTTCTCAACGCCAATCCATAATAAATCTCCACACCTTTCAAAGGTTGCAAGATTCAAATTCCTTATCGGAAACTTTAATATAAAAAAAGCTTTATATATAGATACAGACATATTAATTCGAAAAGACATAGCAGCTTTGTTCCAAGTTGACTTGGAAGGCTTTGTTATAGGAGCTGTACCAGATATTAATTCTACAAATAAACTGTTTTTAGAAAGGTTAGATTTACCTGCGAGTTACAAGTATTTTAATTCTGGGGTACTATTAATAGATTGTGATAGATGGAAACAACATGATTTGTCAAAAGAATTGAAGGAAATCTCTATAAGGAATATGAATAAAATTATATTTGTTGATCAAGATGCCTTTAATTTACTGTTTTCAAGGTTTGGATATAAAAAATTAGACCTCACTTGGAACGTTCCTTCTGCAAACCAATACTACAAATATAGTATTTTTAATTATATTAAACTTTATAATAAATCATTCAGTTTACTCCAGATAATAAACTCATTTTATAACCCTTCTATTGTTCATTTTATTGGGCAACCTAAACCAACAGATGAGAACTTAAAGAATCCTTTTTCAAGCGAATATGTAAAATATCTAGGGTGAATTGAACCTGGGTTGCACTTAAAATGTTGGACGGTGAACAATATAAAATAGAGATGCTCATTTCTGATTTGTAGCTAAATGGCGTCTGAAGTTTATGTTATTTGATTTAGTCTTAAAGAGTTTCCTCTACCTAGTGCTGTTGATTTCAACATTAGATTAGAATTATTTTATAATTATAGTGAATGTATTATGTTGGATACCCCTGTCCTCTTTTTAGTCTTTAATCGTCCAGAAAAAACTAAAAGGGTATTTTCGGTTGTTCGAAGGATGAAACCTAAATATTTATTTATTGCAGCAGATGGCCCTCGAAATAATAAAGTGGGAGAAGACAGAAAATGTGAAGAAGTTAGGCAAATAGTAACTAATATCGATTGGGAGTGTGAAATAAAGACATTATTCAGAGATAATAATTTAGGTTGTGGTAAAGCTGTAAGTAGTGCTATAGATTGGTTCTTTGAGAATATAGAGGAAGGTATCATATTAGAAGATGATTGCCTTCCAGATGATTCGTTTTTTTACTTTTGCGAAAAATTATTGGAATACCATCGACTAGATAATAAAGTAATGATAATTAGTGGAAATAATTTCCAGGATGATAAAATCTATACTAATACGAGCTACTATTTTTCCTCATATCCCCATATTTGGGGGTGGGCCACATGGAAAAGAGCTTGGAAACTTTTTGATTTTGAAATGGAAGGATTGGACGATTTTATTAATGAAAATAAATTAAAGCAGAACTTTAGAAGAAAAAGAGATAGGATTTGTTGGAAAAATATTTTAAAACAAACTCAAAAAAACAATATAGATACGTGGGATTATCGTTGGATGTATGCGATATGGAAAAACAGAGGAGTTTGTATAATTCCTAATTGCAATTTGGTGAAAAACATTGGCTTTGACGAAGAGGCAACTCATACAAAATCAAATAATAATTATCCAACAACTGTAGCCTCAATAAAAGAAATTAAGTTTAACAATAATATAAAACTGGAATATAATGCAGATGAACGTTATTTTGACTATTTTTTAAAGCGAAAATCCAATCTAAGGGCAAAACTAAGGCGAAATATTAAAAAGGTCATTCCTCCAATTTTACTTGAATTATTAGTCTCGAAAAAGTATGACTTCTTAAAGAAGATACCACGTTTTACAGAAGTAGAAGTGGATTTATTAGGGAAAAAGATAAAAATACCAGATACTGCATCTTTTCGGTTTATTTATGACGAATTATTTGAAAAAGAGATATACAAATTTAAAGCTACTACATTAGCCCCTAGAATCATTGATGCAGGTGCAAACATAGGACTGAGCGCAATTTATTTTAAACAACTTTATCCAAATGCGAAAATAATAGCTTTTGAACCTGATGCGAAGATATTTGAGTACCTTAAGTATAATGTTTATGAAGTATTTGGATATAAGAATGTAGAATTGGTAAGGAAAGGATTATGGAATAAAGAAACTACGCTGGCCTTTTATGAAGAGGGGGCAGACGGAGGAAGAATTACTGATAAATCAGTAGGTACAACTTATATCGAAGTAACTCGTCTAAGATCGTATATTAATGAAAAAACGGAATTTTTAAAAATAGATATAGAAGGGGCAGAATACAAAGTTTTGGAGGATTGCAAAGATTTGCTAAAAAATGTGGAGAACTTATTCGTAGAATATCATTCTTTCAAAAATGAGCAGCAGCGCTTGGGAGAACTACTAATGATTTTGTCAAATGCTGGCTTCAGGTATATTATTCATCACATCGGAGTTTTCTCCGCTAATCCATTTATCCATATTAGAAATTATGCTAACATGGATTTGCAAATGAACATCTATGCATTTAGGGGCTAGACTACTAAATCTTGGCTGTGGAAACTCTTACCATAAAGAATGGACAAATATTGATTTTATTTCAAAAAATGAAGATGTAATTGCACACAATCTATTAAAAGGAATTCCTTTTCCAGATAATAGTTATGATGCAGTCTATCATTCTCATGTTCTAGAACATTTTAAAAAAAATGATGGAAAGCTATTTATTCAAGAATGTTATAGAGTGTTAAAGAAGAATGGTGTTATAAGGATAGTAGTACCAGATTTAGAGAGAATAGCTAAAGAGTACTTAAAAAATATGGAATTAGCACTTAAAGGCGATATGAAGGCAAGGTGTAACTATGAATGGATAAAATTGGAAATGTATGACCAAACTGTAAGAAACCAAAGCGGAGGGAATATGACTAAATATTTATTTCAAGAAGAAATCCCGAATGAAAAATATGTTTTTGAACGAATAGGAATCGAAGGGAAGCAAATTAGACAAAATTTTATAAAGCGAAAACTAGAGAAACAGAATAATAAGGCAATCAGCAATTTTAAAAAAAAGCTGCGAAACCGAGTGACTACACTGATGCGTAATGGGCGGTATATTTTCTTGACCGAAGAAGAGCAAAAAGCCCTAAAAATTGGTCTTTTTCGATTAGGAGGAGAAATACATCAATGGATGTATGATGCCTACTCGTTAGGCCGATTACTTAAAGACCTAGGTTTTACAGACATAAAAACTTGTCAAGCAAATGAAAGTAGCATCCCAGATTGGAATACTTACCAACTAGATATGGTTAATGATGAAGTTAGAAAACCAGACTCTTTATTTATGGAAGCAAGGAAATTATGAAAGTACTCTTAGTAAATACACTTGATAGAGGTGGAGCAGCAAATGCTTGCATTCGTCTTCATTTGGGACTTTTAAGGGAAGGGATAGATTCAAAGTTGTTGGTTTTAAAAAAAACAAATAATGATATTCCGAAAAGCTATTCTTTTATAGATATTTATAACTCAGTTTTAAGAAGATTAGGATTAAAACTTCAAGTAAAAATAAAACATAGGATTGATAAGAACAAAATAACTCACCTACCCAAAGGCACAGAGGATTTTCAATTCCCAACTAGTATTTATGATATTACTGAGCATTCCTTATTCCAGGAAGCTGACATTATTAATTTGCATTGGGTTACAGGTTTTTTAGACTGGAAATCTTTTTTTTCGAAATGCAATAAACCAGTTATATGGACTTTACACGATATGTTGCCCTTTACAGGAGGCTATCATTATCAAAAAGGATTTCCTTTTGAATCCTATCAACCTTTAATTGATAAAAATTTAAAGGTAAAAAAAAAAGCACTTAAAAATAAAAATATTGATATAATAACACCAAGTACATGGCTATTAAATGAATCGAAACAAAGCGAACTCTTTGAAAAATATCAGCATCATCTAGTCCATTATGGACTAGATGATACTATTTTTAAATGTTATCCTAAAGAACTAGCTCGACAGGTTTTTGACATTACTTCTGATAAAAAAGTTTTATTATTTGTAGCGGACTCTATAACAAATAAAAGAAAAGGATTTAAATACTTATTAGATGCAATACCATTTTTAGAAGAAGATATTGAAATTGTAGCGATTGGTCAGCATAAGTCAGAAAACAATTCCCCCAAAACAATTCGATTTTTAGACAATCTAAAAGATGAGCGTTTAATGGCCTTAATTTATTCAGCCGCAGATTTGTTCGTAATCCCCTCTATTGAAGATAATCTCCCCAATACAGTACTAGAGTCTATTATATGCGGTACGCCTGTTGTTGGCTTTAATATTGGGGGGATTCCAGATATGGTAAATGAAGGGGAGAATGGGTTTTTGTGTGATGAAATAAATGCCAAAAGCCTAGCTAAGATCATCAACAAAGCCTTGAATTACCCATTTGATAGAAGACTGATCCGTAAGCATGCAGTTGTCAAATTTAAACTGGAAGTACAGGCGCGACAATACATTGACTTATATCAATCATTGATTGATTAGTATCGAGACATCTTTGAGTAATTATCCTAAAATAACAATAATTACCCCAAACTATAATGGCGGACAGTATCTAGAAGAATGTATTAAGTCTATAGTAGAGCAGGACTATCCCAACTTAGAGTATATCATTATAGACGGTGGCTCTACGGACGACTCTTTGGACATTATAAAAAAGTACGAAAAGTATATTACTTATTGGGTAAGTGAGCCAGACAATGGGATGTATGATGCAATAAGGAAAGGTTTCGAAAGGAGTACAGGGGAGATAATGGCATGGCTAAATTCGGATGATATGTATCATCGCAATGCTTTTTTTTGTGTGGCGGAGGTGTTTCAGCAGTTTAATAATATTAAATGGATAACGGGGGTTCCTACAGGTTATAATGAAAAGGGATATACATTTATTAAGAACTATTCAGCTAATAAAAGCTGGAGTAAATTTGATCTTTTTGAAGGAACTAAGAAGACTGTCCAGCAGGAATCTGTGTTTTGGCGCAGATCATTATTTGAAAAAATTGATTTGAAAATATGGGAGGATATAAAATTTGCAGGAGATTTAATACTGTGGTTATATTTCTTTAAGTTTGAAAGGCTACACACTATTCCAGTAGCACTAGGAGGTTTTCGGTCTAGAAGCAGTGTGCAACTTTCTCTTGTTCATAGAAAGGAATATTTAAAGGAAAGAAGGATCTTTATAAAAAAAATGCATAAAAGATTTTGTATTAGCGAAAAAATTAAACTCAGCTTGATTTTTTTAGATAAATTCATTTTTAATTTTCCTGTATTGAGAACAGTTTATCTAAGAAGTAAAATTAGAGAAAAGTACTTTGAGTATGCTCCCACTATTAAATTTGATAGATTGAGCCAATCGTTTTATTTGGATGTATAACTTTAGGAATTCAACTAATAATAGGTTATTTATTAGACCTATAGGAGGCTTGTGTAATAGGATGCGTGTTATAGATTCTGCTCTATATTTAGCTAGAAAGTATAAGAAAAAGTTGGTGGTAATTTGGGTTTTAGATAAAGATTTAAATTGCTCTTTTTATGAATTGTTTCAAAAAATTGATAAATGCAAGTTAATTTTTTTAGATAAAAATAACAATATATTGCACTATCTTGTTTTTTCAATGCTTCTATTTTTAGAAAAGTTGAAACAGTATAGCGTTTTTAATATAGTAAAATTTTTTTTTTCAATAGATATACTTTTTTCTAATCGAGATTTGTCCAAGATATACTCATCCTTGAAGTATGAAACAAATAATACAATAAGAGGGATAGATAAGTTATTCATAAATGTGATATCAAAAAAAATATGTGCAATTAAAGCAAAAGGAAATTATTACTTGTCTTCATGTCATAGATTAATAGAAACAAATGCTAGATATGTTGATTTTGTACCTGTTAAAGAATTAGAGGAAGTAATTAATAGTATTTGTAATTCATTCAATAATTATACTATTGGTGTTCATATTAGGGGAGGGGATCACAAAATTTCTTCTAATGTTAGTACAATAGATAAGTTTGAAAAAGAAATACTTAAAATGATTCAAAAAGATAATAATTATAATTTTTTTTTGTGTACAGATTCAATAGAGATGGAAAGATATCTTAAAGAGAAATTTCCAGATCAAGTTTTTTGTTTTCAAAAATCGAGCTTAGATAGAGCTTTATCCCAAAGTATAAAGGAAGCACTTATTGATTTATATTGTTTATCAAAAACTAATATGATTTTAGGATCTCATTTTAGTTCCTTTACACAAACGGCGAGTGATTTGGGGCAAATAAAAGAAGTGATTGTTAAGTAACCAGATGATCCTAACCGACAAATTTGTTCTACTAAATATGCCGAAAACAGGAAGTACTTTTGCAAGAAAGTGTTTGGCAAAAATACATGGCTATGATACCTGGTATAATCAAGTTCTGCAACGAGTCCCCTTGTTGCAGCCAATTTCTTTTGAAATGAAAGAATTGATTTTACCTAAAATATATTCCGAATACGCTCCATATAAAAAGATAAAAGACCAACATGCTGTTTATTCTCAAATTCCTACTAAACACAGGCATAAAAAAGTAGTGAGTATTATTAGAAATCCCTTTGAAAAAATAATTTCCGTTTACGAGTTTGCCTTTTGGAAAAAACACCCCGTTTATAACGAATTAGAAATCAAGTCTTTTTTCCCAAAATATCCTGATTTAAGTTTTGAAGAATTTGTTGATTTCTATCATCATTTTTGGGTGAAGTTTTTAATTGGAGAAAAAGAAATACCGATTGATATTGGACCCCAAACATTATTACATATAAAGTTTTACGGCAAAGATCCTGGACGCATTATCAATGAATTAAGTACTTCTTTTAGAATAAAAAAAAATAAAGATTTTGCCAATGTTATCTTTTTGCATACGGAAAACATTAATGCGGAACTATATCATTTTCTGAAAGATATAGGCTATGAAACAAAAAAAATAGAATTTATAAAAAGAATACCACCTATCAATGCTACTGCGAGAACGAGAAAAAAATATGTTACGCCAGCGATTAGACAGAAAATATTAGAGAAGGAACGATTATTATTTGATTGTTTTCCAGAGTATATAAATACCTATGATTAAGCGTTTTTTGCGAAAAGCCCATAAGGCAATATTTAGTCCAATTAAAATAAATGTTAACCACCAATACAGATTTATTTTTATCCACATTCCAAAAAATGCAGGTACTTCTATGGGGAGCACCTTGGGATTTAAAGGGACTTCTCATGCGACTGCTGATCAGGTAAAAAAAAAACTATCAAGAAAGCAATTTGAATCGTATTTCATATTTACAATAGTTAGGAATCCTTGGGATAGATTTCTCTCACTTTATAATTATGCCCGATTGGAAGAAAGTTATTATCATTCTGCCATAAACCCAAAAAAGGCGGTTCATGGCAAGCATTTGGATTATGATATTTTAAAAAATGCAAGTTTAAAGGATTGTGCCCGATTATTGATTAAAGGTCAATTAAGACATGATTTGACTTGGAATCATTGGGAGCAGCAATATAATTGGGTTTTTGATGATGGAGGCAATCGGTTAGTTAATTACATTGGACGATTTGAGGATTTGAAAAAAAGTTATGAGGAAATAACAATAAAAACAGGCATACCCTCTTCCACCATTCCAATGATTAATAAATCACAAGAGTATAAAAAAGCTTATCAAGAATACTACGATATAGAAACAAGAGAGATAATAGCCGACTATTACAGAAAAGATATTGAAGTATTTAAATATACTTTTTGATGATGAATAAAAATCCAAAAGTATCAATTATAATTCCTTGTTATAACCATGGGCAATACATTATGGACGCTATTGAAAGTGTAGAGCGGTATGAGCCTAAAGAGGATTATGAAATCATAATTGTAAATGATGGTTCTACGGACGAGTTTACTAATAAACTCCTAAATGAACTAAGTGTTAAGGGCTATTATGTTATACAGAAAGAGAATGGAGGGCTATCCAGTGCTAGGAATACAGGAATAAAAAATGCACAAGCACTCTATATTTTGCCTTTAGATAGTGATAATAAAATTCGGCCAGCTTATATAAAAGAAGGAATTAGAATATTGGATCGGGACGTGGGTATAGGGGTTGTTTATAGCAATCCTTTTTTATTTGGAGAACGTTCAGGTGGACTAAAAAGGCCTGATTTTGATATAGAAAAACTCTTTCGGTTTAATTATATTGACGCATGCGCCGTATATCGAAAAATAGTTTGGGAAGAAGTTAACGGTTATGATGAACATAAAACGATGCATTTAGGGTGGGAAGACTGGGATTTTTGGATGAGAGTTGCCTTAAGAGGTTGGTCTTTTTATCATATTGATAGGGAGCTCTTTGATTATAGGGTTAGAAAAGATTCGATGTTACGGTCGGAAACGATGAAGAATAGAGCCACATTAATTAACTACATCTTTTCGAAGAAGGAATATCAAGTAATCTCATTTTATCTTAAGAAGGCAAAATCGATTAAATGGCTTTTTGCCCAGATTTTGAAAAATATCTATCAAAAGCTTTTTGGTGCTAAAGGTCGTTAGTTAGTGATAAAAATAGATTATTCAAAAAGGATTTATGGGTTGGATATTCTAAGGGCTTTTGCTATCCTTTTTGTAGTATATGTTCATGGAATTTCTATTTTTAGGGACATAATTCCTCGCGAAACCATGAAAATAATATATTTTGATGGAGTAGGAATATTTTTTGTATTAAGTGGGTTTTTGATTGGTAGAATACTGATTAAAACAATTGATAAGCAGGGGGACTCTTTTATTGTATTAATCAATTTTTGGTTAAGACGGTGGTTTAGAACCTTGCCGAATTATTTCTTAATATTATCTTTTCTTTTTGTTAGCCACTATTTTTACTATGGCATAGATATAACTGAATATCTTAATTACTATGTATTTTGCCAAAATTTTTATTCTGGGCATCCTGATTTTTATCCAGAAGCATGGAGTTTATCAGTTGAAGAATGGTTTTATTTAATTACTCCTTCAGTTTTATTTATCTTAGTTGGGTTAGGTGTAAATAAAAAAACAGCTATCATTCTAGTGGCTCTATTCATCTTACTTTTTTCAACGAGTATTAGATATTACGAGGTTTTTTTCAATGAACTTAATAAAAGAGGGATACATGGTATGGTCATTACAAGGCTAGACAGTCTAATGTATGGGGTAATAGCTGCATATATTAATTACTACCTATATCATATATGGCCAAAATATAAAAATCTCTTATTGTCTTTAGGGCTATTAATAATTTTGATCCATAAGTTTATTCCATATTTGGATTTAAGTCAGATATCCGAATATTATGAGGTATTTTCTTATTCCATTTTTTCTTTTGGAGTAATGTTACTACTTCCATATTTGAGTACTTTGAAAAGAGGAGAGGGGAAGTTGTATAAAATATTTACGACCATTAGTTTAATTTCTTACTCAATGTATTTGATAAACCTTGCAGTCGTATTGAAGATATTAGTTCCTCTGACTATCAAGTTTATACCAATTGACGCTGTTATTGGTATAGCTATTATGCGTTATGTGTTATATTGGTTTTACACAATTACGCTTTCTATTTTTTTATATAAATATTTTGAAGTGCCAGTAATGAATTTAAGGGATTATTTTACCGTCGAGCGGTTAAAAAATTCGCTTAAGATAAGAACAGAGCGCGTCAGTTGAATATGGTTAAAAATACGGTAAAAAGAATGTTAAAGCTATACGCTGAAGCAATTAAAGATTTTAAATACCAATTATTCAAGTCAAATATTGATTTTCAACCTGTTTTTATTATTGGCTGTGGCAGGTCTGGAACTACTATTTTGGGAGAAACCTTATCCAAACATTCAAACATTAAATATTTAAACGAGCCGCGTGATTTATGGCGTAAGGCCTATCCTAAGTTTAATGTTTGGTCTAATAACCAATATTCTAAACTATTTGCGGATGAGACAGATATAAATGAAAGTAAAAGTAAAAAACTAAAAAAATCATTTCATCGAGAACAAGTGGCTTCTAATTGCACTATTCTTTTAGAAAAGTTGCCTATTAATAGTTTTCGTTTAAGGTTTATCCAACAGTGCTTTGATAATGCTAAATATATTTATTTATACAGGAATGGGTTGGAGGTTGCAAATTCTATTGCGAAAAAGAATATAAAAGGCATATGGTTTGGTAAGAATAATATAAAATGGAAGCATTTAATGGATTTTGCCGATGCGCATTATAAAGAACTTTATACGAAAGAAACCATTTTGTGGTCAGATTTTCATAAAGGCTTGCTAGAATGGAGGTTGTCGATAGAGGAAAGTGATCGATTTTTTAAAACAATTCCGTCCGAACGATATGTCGCTTTATCTTACTATCAGTTTGTCACTCAACCTAAGAAATCATTAGAAGAAATATTTACTTTTTTATCTGTAAAATTTAATGATAAATTAATAAATAATTTTTGCGGCGAAATTAATCGGAAAAGTAAAATTTTAGTAGAGGTAAATGACGAGTTGACAGAAAAAATAGGCGGCAAAATACTTCGAGAGGTAATAAATGGGGCTTATTCTAAAAGCCTTTCTGGAGATTTGGCGAATAATTTAGATATGCTAAATGTATAGTATATGAAAATATCCGTTTGGATAACCTCCTATAATCAAAAAGGGTTTTTAAAAGAAGCGATAGAAAGCGTTCTTAATCAAACATTAAAACCTTTTCAACTTATAATAGTAGATGATGCGTCCAAGGATGGTTCTCAAGAGTTGATTAATTCTTATTATATTAAATACCCTGAAATTATTACTCCTGTTTTGCATAAGAAGAATACAGGTGTTGCTCAAGTTAGGGTTGATGCTTTAAATGCTGTGAAAGGAGATTACGTAACCTATGTAGATGGCGATGATTTGTTTTTGCCTGAAAAACTTGAATTAGAAAGTAAAGCGATGAAAAAAAATAGGGAAGCAGACATCGTTTTTTCCAATCATCGAATGATTCACCATAAAACGAAAAAAACATTATCAACCTGGATAGAAACCACTCCTCCTCCAGAAGGCATCGTTTTTAAAGAAACTTTTACAAGGCGATTCCCTAAAGGCCGACTTTTTCAAATGGAGTTGGTGAATTATCAGGCATGGAAAAAAATTGGCTTTCATGACCCAAAGCTGAAAATATATGAAGATTATGATATGCGAATTCGACTGACTAAACAGCTAAAAGTTAAGTATGTACCTTTATGTTTAAGCGAGAAAAGAGCTCATCGTTTTGGTTTATCGAGTTCTTCTTACGAAGTACATCTGGATTCTTTAAATCACATTTACAGTAAAAATATATCTTTGTTAAAGGATATACCCTTAAAGGATAAAGCGTATATACTAAATGAAATTAACCGGTTTTATAGGAGAGCATTTTATAAAAATAGTGCTCAAAGAGCTTTGGAGTTAGACATTGTAGGTTCCGTAAAAAGTTTACAACAGGCTCTAAAAAAGAAACATTTCTCTGTCCCTGAAGGGTGTGACGATATACATTAACTACTGATGAAAGTCAATATTTTTGGTGTTGGTCGGTCCGGCACCAAAGCACTTCAGTTATGGATAGCCTATGCCCTTATTAAAAAATATGGCAAAGCTTATATTAATTACGAACCTTATTATTTTCAATCAAGGTTGGGAGGCGTTAATTATAAAGGGTTTTGGACTTACTTAAAAAATCCTTTTTTTATTTCTAGGGAGAAAAAACTGACAAGGAGTCATGCCAGATTTATCAAAAAACTAGATGCAAAAGGAGCAGTTGTTACTAAATTTATTAGAGCAAATGGGCATATTAGCCAAATAATTGAGCTACTTCCAGCGTATAGACATATTTTAGTTATAAGAGATTTGTATGATGTTTTGTCCTCTATACTGATGCAACGCTGGGATTTTTATAGGATAGGGACAGAAGGGGGGTTTGCTTCTTCAAGAATTGACTTTTTTGAAAAATTAGTTAAAGATGCTAAAAATGTAGGATTAGTGGATAAGGGTCATCAAAAAATAATTGATCGCCTTATGCATAAAAATGACCGAATTACCAAAAATGCTTTTTATTGGTATTGGATGAATAAATTTGCTTTATTGAATGCTCCAAATAGCTTGGAAGTCTTGGCCTATAAAGAAATGGCTTATGCTTCTATTTTTGAAGGTTTAATTGACAAAGAAAGTTTTAATAAAATATGCTCTCTACCAGGAATTTTAATTGGAGAAAATCATTTTATTAGATGTGCCAATAACAATAGTAAGAGAAAGCTATATTTATCCATTATTAATGATTTATCCTATTATACATTTGCCAGAGCTTTTAATTTTAGTCCATATATCCCACTTGGGAGGGTGGGAGAATCGAATATACTTAATGAAGATAATGCGATAGATGAAGAAATAAAGCTTGAATTTATTAGACCCACGATTAAAAATAATACATTATTAACGGAGTTAAATAAAGAAATCTTTGACTTGCTAACTAAATCAAAGAATAGTGTACAAAAGGTTAAAAGCAATAGTTGAGCAAAATAAAATTCTGTACAAATTAGCAATAAGAGTACAGCGCATATTTGATAAAACCAGGAAACCAATATCTGGAAATAATAATAAAATAAAAAATGATGGCGTATTTTTAAATGTAAAATTGGACATTATAGGCAATAACAATGTTATTGAGGTAAAGGAAAGAAGTGTCCTATCAGATATGATGATTTATATGAGAGGAGATAATCATCATTTAAGAATAGAAAAAGGCTGTCGAATAAAAGGTGGTCGTATTTGGTTTGAAGATGAGTGGGGGTATATAAAAATTGGTGAAAAAACGACCATTTACTCTGCATTATTAGCTGTTACAGAACCAAAATCAAAAATACTTATTGGTAAAGATTGTTTATTCGCTGATGATATTGAAATTAGAACTGGAGATTCTCACAGCATTCTAGATATAGTAAGGCAAAAGAGAATTAATTATGCTCAAGATATTAGTATTGGAACCCATGTGTGGGTAGGGGCTAAATCGACAATATTAAAAGGGGTAACTATACAAGATAATAGTATTGTTAGTTTTGGCGCAATAGTTACTAGAGATGTTCCACCAAATACTATTGTGGCGGGAATTCCAGCTAAAGTAGTAAAGGAAAATATTAATTGGTTGAGAAAAAGGATTTATCCATAGAGCTTCTGATAACAATAGTTTGGTATGCTCCTCTCAAAAAAATACAATTTCATCTTCTTTCATACCTATAAGGTAGCGGGTACAAGTATAAGAAGCGCATTACGACCTTATGCAAAATCTAATATCTTAAATATTTCTTATCGAGATTTGGGAGAATTTATACTTAAAAGGAGAGGTATATTTTACTCAAAGCATTTGCATACACACATCACACCTGCCAAAGCTAAACAACATATTGATAGTGATTCTTGGAATAAAGCCTTTAAATTTTCTTTTGTTCGTAACCCTTGGGACTGGCAAGTTTCCTTATATCATTTTATGTTACAAAACCCTAAACATAAGCAATATCTTATAGCAAAAAGTTTTAAATCTTTTAGTGAATATATTGATTGGCGAGTCACAAAGGATTTACAATTGCAAAAGCAATATACCCATGATAAAAATGGACAGCAGTTGGTCAATTATATTGGAAGGTTCGAAGATTTGCAAGGTAGTTTGGATTATATTACCCAGCATATTGGAGTTCCTCGTATAGCACTTCCGCATCTTAGAAAATCAAAGCGGAAAGATTATCGTTCTTATTATACAGATGAGTCTGCTGAAAAAATAGCCGTGGCATTTCGGGAAGATATAGAAACTTTTGGATATTCATTTGACGGAGCGACCATCTAGTAAAATAGAGGGCAAAAGTAAGGAGAAACTACAGCCTCTTAAGCAGGCGAGTATTAGTACTCCACTTGTCTCCCTCATCACCATTGTCCATAATGGCAAAAAGCACCTAGAACAAACCATCCAAAGCGTCCTCGACCAAACCTATCCAAATATAGAATATATCATCATAGATGGAGGTAGTACGGATGGCACTGTAGAGCTGATCGAAAAATATGAGGATCGATTAGCTTATTGGGTAAGCGAGCCAGATAATGGCATTAGCAACGCCTTTAATAAAGGCATTCGGCAGGCGAAAGGAGGCCTTATAGGCATTATTAATGCGGATGATTGGTATGAACAGGATGCGATTGAAAACGTGGTAGCGCATTATGACAAGGCAGCTATTTTTTATGGAAAGCTTAATTATTGGACAGTAGATAATCAATGCATAATTAAGGAAAATGACCACACTAAACTGGCTAAAAATATAACGAGTAGAACTATTTCCCACCCAACGGTTTTCGTGAAAAGAAAGGTTTATGAAAAAATTGGACTTTTTAATGAAAACTTTAAAATAGCTATGGATTACGAGTTTTTGTTGAGAGCTTATCAATCCGGCATTTCCTTTTATAATGTAAATGAAGTTTTAGCCAATTTTCGGGCAGGGGGGGTATCGGGACAGAGCCTAGTACCAGCGATTAGAGAAGAATATTTGGCGAAAAAAAGGATGTTAAACCAAAATGTAATCAAAAATTATTGCTCTTTTCTGATTAAGAGTTGCTTGTCTTTATTTTTAATAAAATTTTTAAAAATTAACTCCTTTGAGTTTTTAAAGAGAATAGTTTAGTATATAGTAGTGAAAAAAAGAGCGAGTATTAGTTATTTTCAGTCTTTTTATGAGAAGATAATTAAAATAAAACGTAGCCAATTAGCAAGCCTACTGATATATTTATCACTAGGTTTTGTTGTTTTTATGCTGTTTAGTAATGACTATTTTCAGATTCCAAGTATCAGAAGGTGGGACTATTTATTATATTCTATGTTGTTTTTGGTGCTTGGCTTATTATTACAGGGCGCAGCTTGGTATCAATTATTAAAACGATCAGGCATAGATATTTCTATGGGTTTGGCAATGTCTTCTGAATTTTTGAATATATTTAGCAAGTATATACCGGGTAAGATATGGACCATTATTAGTCCAGCTAATTTTATTAGTGCTTATACGGACCGAAGTTTGGACAGGATTTCTTTTTTATCATTTCAGATGCAATTATTAAGCATTTGGGCAGCACTTATAGTCGGGGTTTTTACTTTTTTTTTTATACCAGTTGAGCCTGTATATATAGTTTTTGGAGTCTCAGGATTAATCTTAATAAGCTTTTGCTTATTCAATGATTTCTTGCGACAAAAAATACAGTTAATAGTCAATCGAATTTTAAAGAAAAAATTGAATCTGTCTTTTCCGTCTTTTAGAATGTTAAGGTATGTACTTCTTTATGATTTTACACGCTGTTTTTGCTGGGCAATTAGTTTCACTTTTTTGTTATCTGGTGTAATTGATATTAGTTTGAATATAGGGGTCGGCTTTGCTTTTAATTTTGCAGGCGTGATAGGTACTCTGGCAATTATGGTCCCGGGCGGAATAGGCATTAAGGAAGGAATATTGGCTGGATTATTACTTTATTTTGGTGTTTCTATTCAAGAAGGCATAATGGTATCTTTACTATCTAGAGTATTATTTCTTATAGGAGAATTTATAGTTTTTCTTTTAGGGATCTTTTTTTATCAAAATGCTAAACTTTTAAGAAAGTAGGGTTAGTCAATGATTTTATTTTATTTTTTCTGCTATTTTTTCTTTATTACCACCTTGGGCCTCGTGGTCGTTCGACTTCTGTTTGGAAGTGAAGGAGATCAATATACACCATTGTCTCCGATCATAGGATATGCGGGGCATAATTTATTGTTTTATTTATTGATATTGCTAACAGGCAATACCCATTATTCTTTCATTAGTATTATTGTTCTTTTCCTGTTTTGTTTATTTTGGATATATAGCAGGAAATGGAAAAAAGAGCTTTTTGTTTTTTTTAAAGGATATTATTTATTAATAGGTCTTTTTGTTTTTCTAATTTGTACGTTTCCTGTATTGGTTTTGGGTCTAAAAAGTTATTGGATAACGTTGAGTGAAGATTTGTTTGATGGGTATGCTGGGGCTTATCTTTTTATTAATAATGAGGGTTGGGAAATGATACCGGGAAGCATCCGACTTCAGTACTCTAATTTAGCCTTTATCACTACATTTATTCAGAACAGCTATTCCTTTGATGCTTTTGTTTTGCAAGGAGTAATTAACATTATGCTGGGCAGCTTGGGAGTTTTTCTTTTTATGCATCGGTCGTTGGGTTATGATAAAAAGGTAGCGACTTTGGGTGCCCTATTAGGCATTTTTTCCAATCTATATTTTACGACTTTTATTAATTCCCACGTTGGTTCTCTGCTTTTTGGCTGTATAATGCCCGGTCTATTATTTATTGCTTTTGAGCTAGAAAAGAGCATTTCCTATACGGTGAAGGAGATAGCAGAGAATTTTACATTTAAGCACATTATAAAGTGGACTTTTCGGCCTGATTTATCTCGCTTAATAGCTCAAGGCAATTTTGCTTTACTATTATTATTAATGTTGCTGTTGTACTTTATCGTGCTTTGCTATACAGCACCGATGTATTTTTTTATAGGACCTTTTGCTCTTTATATTTTATTAAAAAACTTGAAATATATTTTAAGAAATCTACTACTAATACTACTATTTGCTGGAGTAACTATATTTCTTTTTTATTATTTGAATGTAGTGAATCAATTGATTTTTTGGGGAGCACAAAAAAGAGTGATAGATGGTGTTGGAAAAGGGCGAGCTTGGTGGATTGCGTTGGAATGGGAGATGATACCCATATATTGGGGGATGTTAATGTCTAATGTGACCAATGTAGCATTTACTATGGATAAAAATCGAATATTTTATAATAGCAAGTTATTGATGAATATACTATATAGCTTGTCATTTATTTATAGTTTGATTTCTTTAATAGGGCTTATAAAAATTAAGAGAGAACGGGGCTTCTTTATTATTTTTGTATTGCTCTGTGGAGGGTTTGGCATGATGCTTTATAGAGTTGGGGACCCTTACTTTTTTTACAAATTTCTATATACGACTCAGTTCATAGTTCTGCTATTATTTACAAGTGGATTGTATTATTTATATACTAAAAGTGGATTTAGGAAAAAAATTGCGATAGCTGTCCTTTCTATATTTATTGGGTTTAATTTATTTTATGATGTATTTACAAATGCCAGTTTAATCAAAGAGGATTTCAATGAAAATTCAAAAGGGTACGAATCTATTGTGGAGATTCCTCCGGCATTATTGGAAAAAACCTATTTAGATATTGCCAAACAGCATATGCACCAATTATGCGATTTCTTTTTGGAGGAAGCAGGACTGGACTATAACAAGTCCATATCAAGAGCAGAGTATATACTTGTTTTAAAAGAACATCCAGATATTTATTTTAACAATGTTTATGCTGACCCAGCGATTGCTTTTGAAAATAAATACTTTCTCGTTTTTGAAAAACCTCGGAATTACATAGCTGGCGTTTTTACAATTACCCAGCCAGAGGAGCGGCCTAACAGCCCAACTTTTAGGTGGGTTGGAGATCATCTTAGGGTCAGAGGGGTTAGTAAGGATTATCAATATTTATCCATGTGTTACGAAGTTGGGTTGGGATTTGAATTTGAACCCTTTTTGATGACTATTCGGAATAATAATCAATTAGTAGAAGAAGACATTATTGCTGGAGTAGAGTGCAAATGCCTTCATTTAAATGAAAGCCGGTATAGGTTTAGTTTTAAATACGATAAAAAAGGGAAGCGACACTTACCTTACGATGAACGATTTCTAAATTTTGTTCTGACAAACGTGGGCTATTCTAATACCAAATATGATTTTGAAATTTTAAGGGTCTTGAATCCTGAAAAAGATGTTATTCCTACAGATGTTTACAATGCTTTGCAGCAAGATAGTTTAATTGAGAATAGTGTGGTCCTAGGCAATAGCTGGTACCCCAAGGAAATTGACAGTATGAGATGGGGGGCAACAAACATGGAATTTTGGGTAATGAATTCGACCAAAGACAGTATTCAGGTTTCAATAGACATAGAGCCAGGTCCTTCACTTATTACTTTGCCTTTAAACATTCAAATACTTAATGAAGATAACCATATAATAGCAAGTAAAAGAATTGGAAAAAGAATGATTAGTACCCTTAATTTACCTCTAATAAAAGGAAGAAGATATCAAGCGTTTAAGATTAAAGTATTAAATTTAACCCAGCCACTAAGAAATGATCCGAGGCACCTTAACTTAAGAATATTTTCTATAAAAACTATAGATAAACAAGAAATTACACTTAAGTAAATATGCCTGGTTTTTTAAAATATATAGTAATAATCGGGGCTCTACTACTATTAGCTTACCTGATGTTAAGTGATCATAATCTATCTGGAAATGAAGAACAGGATTATGAAAATAGTCCCTATTACGAACTAGTTGTTCCTTTTAATTTTGATATTGCATTTCCGTTTAAAGAAAATTTAGCTAGAGTGCGTTATTTTGACCAGTGGGGGTTTATAAATAAAGCGGGGAAACCACAAATTGCATACCAGTATGAAGATGCAGGAGATTTTAGTGAAGGGTTAGCACAGGTTAAAAAAGATGATAAATGGGGGTATGTAAATAATGAAGGCCGAGAGGTAATTCCATTCGCGTATGAAGATGCCCGTCCTTTTAATGAAGGGCTAGCCCAAATAATGAAGAAAGAAAAATGGGGATATATTAATAATAAAGGCGAAGTGACAGTTCTGCCTCAATTTGATATTACACATCATTTTAGCGAAGGACGAGCATCCGTAATGAAGGATAATAAATGGGGGTATATTGACACTAAAGGGGAAAAGGTTATTCTCCTAGCATACGATTTTGCCCATCCTTTTAGTGGAGGTTTGGCTTTAGTTAGAAAGGAAGAACAGTGGGGGTATATAGACTCATTAGGAAAATTGGTCATTCCATTTCAATATGATTTTGGTTTCTCATTTAAAGAAGGGGTTGCAAGGGTTCAGAAAGCCAAAAAATGGTTTTACATTGATAACATGGGAACTATGCTGGGAACTCAGTCATTTGACGAGGCTGGCGAATTTAGCGAAAATTTAGCTTTTATAAGAAAGGGTGAAAAATTGGGATACATAGATAAAAAAGGAAATATTATAATTCCACCTCAATTTGATGAGGCAAGCGAATTTAGTGAAGGGCTGGCTTTTGTGAAAAGGGGAGAAGAGTTCGGATATATTGATAAGCAAGGAAAGTTAATGATTAAAATAGAAAACAAAATTGAGAGGGCATATGGTTTTAATCAAGGGAATGCTATGTTAATTATTGACAAATCAGTTCAGAATTTTCAAGTTGAACGAAGAAAGCGTTGGCAGTATATTAACAAGAAGGGAAAAGAATTAGGGAAATTTATATATGCTTACCCTTTTTCGGATGATAACTTAGCTGTAGTTGTTAATGAAAATTACAGGTATGGTTATATCAAACTAAGAAATGCCGTTAACTTCTAAAATTTAGATATAGAATGCTCTTCACCAGTTCTATCTTCTTCATACTGGTATTCATTACATTAAGCCTTTATTATCTAGTCCAACAACAACACCATCAAGTACTCCTATTAGTACTGGCCAGTTTTATATTTTATGCTTGGCATTATCCTTTGTTATTATTATTGTTGCTGGGTTCGGTGATAATCAATATTTTGACTAGCTACTGGGTACTAACTAATGAAGATTCTACCAGAAAACGACTGTTTGCGACCCTTGGAGTAATTGCTAATTTATCCATTCTAGCTTTTTTTAAATACAGCCCGCTGATAGGCCGCACTTTTTTTGAAAATAACACTTCAATTGGCGATTTTTTAGTAAGTATTCCTTTACCTATTGGAATTTCTTTTTTCACCTTTCAAGGAATTAGTTTGGTCGTTGATACTTTTAGAGGAAAGGAACTGACCAAAGGACACCATCAATTTAAGAGTTTGAGAGAATATGTATCCAATGCTTCCTTGTTTATCGCTTTTTTTCCCCAATTGGTAGCTGGACCCATTGTAAAAGCTCACGAGTTCTTACCTCAAATTAAATATAAGGTTTGGAGAGAAGTCAATAAAGAAAGTTGTTTTAAAAACCTAATTACAGGCTATTTTCTAAAAATGGTTATAGCAGATAATTTAAAAGACCAAACCTTTTGGATGGAGTATCCTTATTTTGAAGCTTCCTCTGGATTGAGGTTGATAATGATGTTATTTGGCTATTCTATGCAGATTTTTGCTGATTTTGCTGGTTATTCTCTAATTGCTATTGGTATAGCAGGATTATTTGGGTACTGGTTGAAAGATAATTTTATGTTTCCTTATATTTCTACCACCTTTTCTGAATTTTGGCGTCGGTGGCACATTTCTTTATCCTCTTTTTTGAAAGAATACTTATATATTCCATTGGGAGGAAATCGAAAGGGGAAAGGAAGAACTTATTTTAATTTAATGATGACGATGATATTGGGAGGGCTTTGGCATGGGGCGGCATGGAGTTATGCTGTGTGGGGCACTTATCATGGCTTAGCATTGGCAGTAGAACGATTGTTCAATGATATTTTTAAAGTAAAAATCAAGCACCGAATAGGGTTAATCATTAAAGGCTTTTGGGTGTTTTCTTTAGTGACGCTCGGCTGGCTACTTTTTAAATTACCTGAATTTAGCCATGTAATAAGCTATATTGAAACCTTTTTCTCCGCTAGTTTTATGCCGACCAAAGTAGAGGTTTTTAAAATACTATATATTTTAATATTTTCTCTTCCGGTCATTTTGTATCACGGTCTATATCTTTATAGGAAAAAGTTGCCCAATATTTCTTTTTCTAAGCTGGAGCCGATAGTGTATGCAAGTATGCTATTTCTAATAGTGACTAATCGGGGAACTTCTGGAGCTTTTATTTATTTTCAGTTTTAAAGTTGACTACTTGGACTGCAATCTTTAAAAACCAATACCTAGCTCTTCGACCTTCTTCCTTAAAAACGAGGCATATTTAATGGAACTTGGATTATCTAAATGGATGCCGTCAAGGGTTAAGTATTCCCGACAATTAGGCTGTAGTAAATAATTAAAATCTTTCGGAGAAAATCTTTTATATATCTCTTCCCTAAATTGTAATAACATTTTAGCATTACACAGATTTGGGTGAAAAGGAAGTTCGTAAAAGACAATATAGACTCCTTGTTCATGAAGTTTATTAATGTGTTGCTCTAACAGATTAAAATTCTTTATGATAATGGAATCAGAAATTTCTTTGTTATAAAACTGCTTTAGTTGTTGCATTTGACTTTTTCCAATAGGTTTCTTCTCTTCCTGCATTGGCCCTTTCGGAACTAGCTGCCTATATAGTTCAAATGCTACCCTTTTTAAAGTTTCAACGGGTTTGTTTTGATTGCGACTAGAAGGGAGGTATTTAGAGCTGTAATAATTGAAAGGGTTAAACAATAAATGCTGGAATTTTGGATTGTCTTCTTTATATAACAGATTAACTTCGATAAATATAGACTTTGGCAATACATTTTTTTGTTGAATAATCTTTAGACCGTCAAAAACACTCATGCCTTCCAATCCCAGATTTACAAATGTGCTGGAAATGCTGTCTTCTACTATTTTATTCGTGAGAGAAGAGCCTACTAGCAAGTGTTTTTCTGAAATGTGCCAAATATCATATAAATAAGATTGAGCTTTGGCGATATTAGGCGTTTCTAGGTTTATTTCTGCACCAGTATCAGCAGGTAAGAGCATTAGCAGACCATTATAACCGATAAAAAGCAGTAAAAAATAAAGTATTATTTCTTTTATCATGCTTAAAGGGCAGGGTAATTTTGGATGAATAACATCTTTTGCTTAATGAAATATGATTAAAAATACCTTAGTCTTTTTTCTATTCATCTTGTTAGTGTACACGCTAATCATCAAATTGTTGCCTGATGATTTAGATACAGGGCAACATCAGTGGAATGAAAACCTGATTAAAGCGCAAAACTATCTATATAATGAGGCAAATATCAATGAAAAAACAATTATTATAGGTTCTTCCCTTTCTGTTCGGCTCATTATGGATAGTTTATCGAATCATTTTATTAACATGGCGCTGGGGGGATTAGGAGTATTTGACGGACTGAGTATTATTAACCATAGAAAGGAAAAGCCGAAAAGGATTCTTATAGAAATGAACAAAATACTTCGAGAAGAAGATGAAGAGTTTAGCAAGACTATTTTTTCCCCTCCTGGCTATTATCTCAAAAAATATATTCCTGCACTACAAGAAAAAAACCAACCTGTCGGAGTAGTAAAAGGATTGCTATTTAACTTGTTAGAAAAGAAAACTAATAAGCCAAATAAAATTGAAATTCAGCCTAAAATAAATGAAAAGATTCTTTCCAGAGCCATAAGTACACATTCTAAAGCTCCTTTAAAGTCCAAGTTAAGAAATGTATTTGGCAAATTAAAAGAACAAATAGACATTCTGAGGCAGAATGGAGTTTCGATTGTTTTTTTTGAACTTCCAATTGAAAGCGTCTTACACAACTTGGAAGAACCGACGATTATCAGGCAATCTTTTCTTAAAGAGTTTCCTAAATCAGATTACGAGTATATTGAGCAGCCTAATTGCAAAGACTTTTATACAACTGATGGGGTCCATCTCAGTGAAAAAAGTGCTGTAAATTATACAATATATTTGAGGAGATATTTAGAAAATAAACTGTAATGCAGCCACAACCCCTCAATTTGCCTTAAATAAGGCAGCATTTATGTGCTTCACTTCAGAGGATTACCTTCCCCATTTCATCAAAAAATGCCCTCACCAGAAATAAATTTCCTCCTTCTCAACAATTTCAAACTACTTTCACAACGCCATTTACTCTAAGCACTTGGCGTTTTTTAGCTGAATTTTCCTGCCTTTGAAAAATAATCTATTAAATTTATTGATTATTTGTTTTTTGTTAAAAGATTGATTATCAGTGATTTATGAATCATTTGTTGTTTTTGGAACATTATTTTTTTAAATTTGTGACAACATAATTTCTTTTTTTAATAAAGCTTTTTTACCTTTGTAACATCCTGAAGGCCGGAATTTACCCAATTCTTTAACAAAAACCATATGAAAGCACTTACCCCTAGGTGTTACAGATTTATCTGTATTTCGGCTACCTATTTCCTTCCATTAAGAATTTTTTGCATCCTATTTCTGTTGCTTTGTTTACCTGATAAAATACTTGGGCAATATGATAATGTCGTAATAAATGAAACGTCAGGTGATGGCGGTAACGTAGAAGCGGGAAACGATGCGATTGTTGAGTTGGCGGGTCCGCCCGGCACAGATATTGGCTGTATGGTCATTACTAATACGGAGTGGGCAGTTGTGTTGCCTAGGGGTACTACTATTCCAGCGGATGGGGTGTTTTCGATTGGCTGTGCAGTTCGCAATAATATGAGTACTGGATTTTATACAGGCATTCATACAGGGCTTTCTTGTGGGGTTTGTGATTTCCCTGGGCTGGTACTTGATTTTGATGTTTGCAGTAATGCGAATGCCAATTACGTTTCTACTTCCGTTTATTCCACCTATGGCTTCACTTTGGATAATCAATATTGCGGTGGCAATAGAGATGGGGACCAAGTCATTTTGTTTCGTCCAGATGGTATGCCGCATGATGCCCTTTATTGGGGTGCGCCGGAGGCAACTGATGCCAATGGTGGTGCTACGACCTCCGGAGGCGCTGCTGGGACTTGCGGTTCGTCTTCAGACCATGTTTCCGTTCAGATTGGGCAGGCCTATACTTTGGGGGATAATGATGAAAATGGAATTATCAATGACTATACGGGAACGCATATAGGCTACAAAGCGAACGGCGGAAATGCAGTAGGAGTAAATAGAATGCCTTCAGGGAATGATGATATTGGAAGTCCTGAACTATTTGGCAGTATTTTAGCCATTCCTCCTGGAGATTGCCATGCAGATAATAAATCATATACTGTGCCACCTTTGACAGATCCAATTTGGGTAAACGTGGGTTTGACATTGGTTAGTTGCAATTCGACCCATATTCGGATTAATGACACCAGTCCGACAGGCAACAGCCATCAACAAGTGCAAGCATCCACTACTTCTTCTCATATGGACGATCCAGATTTGAATATGGATTGGGCGGCTTATACGGCTGCTTCTTTAATGCCAAGCTCTATTAGTCGGACACAAGCCGCTAGTCAATGGCAGGTGACCAATCACCCCAATCCGGGTTTGCCAAATGACGCAGATTCTTGGGATTTTTTTTATGATATTGGTGGAGGAATGGTAGAGATTGCGGATAAAAGCAGCCTTAATCTTGCTTTATGTAATGCTCAAATGGTTTCTTTTATGGTGAAAATATATAATTATCAACACGTCGAGCCGACCATTCGATCTTCCAATAAAGCCGGATCTTTTGTACAGGATGAAACAGGCACTGACCAGGCTTGGACGGTTGTTTCTGTAGGAAGTAGTACAACTAATGGAAGTTTTTCAAGTAGTGAGGATGGAGTGACTACTTTTACCTTTACTTCTAGCACGCTTTCAGTTGGTTCTGACAATACCTTTACCTTAGTTTGGGATGATTTTACAGACTGTTGTGGCTCCGGCAATAATAGTACAGTAGTCAATCGAAGCAATCCCCACGAGTGTTATGAAAAAATTGAAGTTAACATTGCTGTTGGGGAAGCTATTGCAGTTTCGGATAATAATATTACCTGCCCGGGAGATTTTGTTACGAACATTGGTACCATTGATTTTAGCCAATTTGTGACAAGTAACCATGCTTCAATAAACTATGTGCTAAAAGAGGGAGTTAGTTCCGGCTCAGAAATAAGTACAGGGGCTATTGTTTCTTCTAATAATACGGGTATTTTTAATTTACCTAATACCTTGATTGCCCCAATTGCTGTAATACTTGAAAACCAAATGAATTGTGGGGGCACTCAAGTAATGACTATTGGAAAGGATTGTCGAAGTGTGCCTCCTTGCCCAGAGCCGAAAGGGGCAGCTATTAGCGCAACAACTGTTTGTCCAGAGGAAAACTTTACATTATCTGTGAATGGTACAACGAGTACGGATTTACCTAATGGGGGGACTATTGATTGGTATTATGGCAGTGCTGGATTCGATCCATTGGCAGGGGAGGGGACACTACTCGGAAAATCGACCATAACCACTAGTTCAACCTCTCCTTCCAGCAATGGTCCAGCAATCAATGAAGTGTTGGTTGACGCAGATGCCAATGATGGAGCAGGTGGAGAGTTTATTGAATTGGCAGGCAAGCCGGGTACAGATTTGAGTTGCTATATTTTGACGGATGGCGATGCAGAAATCGTTTTGCCTTCGGGAACTTCGATTCCTGCTGACGGGTATTTATTAATTGCTGCTTCAACGACAACAAATGCTCCTGTCTCAGCTATTGATGTGGATTTGTCAACTTGCGGCTGCTTTAGTGGGACTAATCTAGTGTTTTCCAACGAAAGCAGTAGCGGAGGAGAGTTTTTGTTTTTATACGATCCTTCGGGAGGCTTTGTGGATGGTGTTTTGTGGGGGAACCCCTCTGCTTCAAGTAAGAATCATCCAGATGGCAATGGTTCAGAATCTGTAGGTGTTTCGGTTGCAGCTTGCTCGATGACACCAGCTAGTGTGACTACTTCAGGACAGTCCTATACAAATGCGGGCATCACCTCTACGCCCAATGGGGTAAGTATAGAATTAGATACCGATGTAAGTGGAACGTGGCAGAATACAAATGATGCTGCTGGTTTTACCCCTGGAGCATCGAACTCTGGGGCCATACCCACTACTTCTGTTGCAAACCTGGTCACTTCTTTAGGAGCGAATCTATGCGGACAGACCTTGGAGATTAAAGGTATTGTGCAGCCAGCGACCCTAACAGGTACCTGTACGGCTGCGGATATTACAACCACCTCTTTTTCGCTAACGATAGAATGCCCCGAAGCTAATTTACAGCCAGGCGATAAAAATTATTGCTTGCCTGTTAGTGCAACAGAAATACTAGCTACTACTGCCTTTTCAGGCGGAAGTGGTACATACGATGTGACTATTCAATTAATCCATAATGGGGTAAGCACAAATTTGGTTAAAAATAATGCGACTAATCCATTACGGTTGACCTATGACGATATTTCTACCGCATTGGGCATTTCTAGTTTTACTGATCTTGAATTAAATTTGCTCCGTGTAAGCGATGCAGGCGGAAATAATTGCGATGGAAAAGTGAGTTCGAATGTAGTGATACTGACCGTACAGACCAGACCAGAAGGCAAAATTGCTACCACGACAGATTTAAGTAATTGTACAGGCAGTGCAAGTGGAAAGGTTGTATTTGAGTTTCGTCCTGCTAATAGTGGACCTTGGGCATTTGAATATTCTGTAAATGGAGGGGCTTCTGTTGAAGGTACAGCTAACACTACTCCTTTTTCGTTACCTGTTTCTATTGTGGGGGACTATCAGCTTACTCAGGTTGCAAATAATACAGGGTGTGCCGGAACGATTGACAATAATCTGGGGCAGTTTGTGAGTGCGCCAGCACCGCTTTCTATTACTGCTGTTACTGATCCTGATGCCATCTGCCCTGGTACTGGAAGTGTGGATTTAATGCAAGCAGTGACCATTGGTATTGGTGATAATGGCATTAGCCAAACGGGTACTGCGACAAGCCTTGGAAATATTATATGGTATGCAGAAGACCCGTCTGGGTTACCGTCTTCGATTCGTTCTCTGATTGCCTTATCAGGGATTGCAACTACGGTTTCTCCTAATAACACACAACCTTATTATTTTATTTATACTCGTTCGGGAGATAACTGTGAGGTGGTCGGAAGTACCACTATTAGAGTGGAAGCCAATGCCTGTAATTCTCCTGTTAGCAATCAACCTGCTACCCAACCTGCGCCACAACCTACTCCTGCTACCCCCCAACCCGCTACTCCCATGCCCACCATGAGCCAATGGGGATTGATTATTTTTGCTTTGCTGGTCTTGAATTTGGGCGTATTTTTTGTTCAACGTTTACAAACCTTGTATTTAGAAATAGAAGGGCAAACTTTAATACCTATCCAAACGGACCTTCAAAACCTTTTTCAACTTTTTATTAAAATTTTGCTGGGAATCGCCCTTGTTTTTTTGTTTGCTATTCTTTTTTTCGATTATGAATGGATGCCTTTTGACGGCCCCGGAAGTATTATTACAGCCATTCTGTTGGCTTATTTTATACAAAATATTTCTCTCAAGTCTTAAACTGAACTTTAACCATTTTAGGGGTTAGTCCACTCGACCCGATAAAGAATATTTTTTCTAATAGGAGCATGTTTTTCGCAACTAAAATTATCCAGTACTGGGAAATTACTGGATAATACGGAATGCTATTACTGAATAATTTTCCATTATCTAGTAATTTTCTTTCTTCATATTACGATTTTTATTTTCCTAAGCCCATAGTAAATTTCAATATTCTAAGCGGGTTATAGTCAGGAGAATTTCTTAATCTATTATATTTGTGAATCCTCTAACTTTTCTTGTCGTATTTTTATAAAAATAGATTAAAAAAGACCTGTCATGGCAAAACAACTTTTCCTCTTCTTCTTTTTCTCCTTTTTTTTATTACTTGCTTGCAAGAATGACCCTATTAGGAACGATCGCCCCAAAAGCAAGACAGAAATGCAGGAGCAGAATAATTACTTTAAAGAACTGCAAGCAACTACGGGCATTACTGCGGAACAACAAGAAAAACTGGCCAAAATCTGGCGAAAGTATGAGAATCAGCGCAATCAAGAATTGACCTCCGGCAATGAGTTGGCGGGAGAAAAGGTTAAATTATTCAATGAAATGCAACGGCTGGAATCCATTGAAGCAGTTGGAGAAGAGATGTATAATCAAAAACTGCGCTTCGATTCTTTATGGCATAGCAAACAAGGAACGAACTAGTTGAGGGCTTTGGCTTTTGTTTAGAATTCCTCTTTTGGGTGATAAAAGCTAGCTTTCAACACCTACCTTCGCAAAATTTTTGAGGTATAGGGTGTGCTAGGCTAAAATTTATGGTTTTTTACTTTTAAGATTTACTTTTCCGTAATGTCGTTTTAACTTTCTTCTGGCATCTGTTTGAGGAATTGCTGATTGATTTCAATTTTAGACATGCGAGCGGGGTCGCCCTTTTTTTCCTTTCACCATTCGATCTTTTCCCGACATATCTTTTTTTAACACTACTTTTTCGAAGCCCTCTTGGCGAAGTAGTTTATACACTTCTTGTCCATTAAATTCATTAGTTTCAAAAAATAATTGTCCATTTTTGTTTAATTTTTTAGTAGCAAAAGCTGCAATTTTTTTATAAAATATTAATGGATCATTTTGCTGGACAAATAAGGCCAAAGAAGGTTCAAAGTCTTTTACCTGACGAGGCATTAAAGTAGCTTCAGAAAGCGGGATATAAGGAGGGTTGCTTATAATGATATCAAAACAAGGCAAGGATTTCCAAAAATTTTCATTTAAGATGTCGCCCTTTAAAAATGGCACATCAACTGCATTCAAAATGGCATTTTCTTTTGCAATTTTCAACGCCGCTGGGTTGATATCCAAGCCCCAAATAACTGCTTTAGGCAATTTCTTTTTTAGCGTAATGGGAATACAGCCGCTCCCTGTGCCTATATCTAACAAGCTAATTTTCTGATTAGCTACAATTTCTAAAACCCAACAAACTAATTCCTCCGTTTCAGGTCGAGGAATGAGAACATTTGGATTAACTTTAAATTTTAGCCCATAAAAATCCGCTTGCCCAAGTATGTATTGAATGGGTTCGTGCTGCAATAGTCTTTTCTGAATTCGTTCCAACTCTTGAGTATAGGTAAATTTTTTAGGAGAGTGATCGTCATAAATTCGAAAAACGTCTTCAAAAACAATGCGGGCAAGGCTTTTTGCTTCTCTTTCGCCATGTAGGGTAGAAAGCGACTGAACAAATTGCTGGAAAGCGGTTTGTATGGTAGACAAATATTCCAAGGAATTTTATATTTCCAGATTTATTTTTGCATTCATCAACTCAGATAAGGCGTGTTGATCCTTTATTTTTTTAGCAATTTCGATACCCGTCTCGAAAGTAGTCATCGCTTTTTCAAGGGCTGCTTTTTTTTGATATAGTTTTCCCAAATGGTAATAAGTGCCGATATAGTCAGGCTGTATTTCCAGTAGCTTTAAATAATAACTCAAAGCCGTTTCCAGGTTTCCCAGTTTTTCATATTCTTTAGCAATGGCAAACAAAATAAAAGCATCTTTTGGGTCTTCTTTCAAAAATTGCAATAATTGGGGCAATCTCGACAAAGTCATTTTAATATCATTTTTGAGTGAATCTTCGCTAAGATTCATTAGTAAATGAATTCAAAATAAGTATATTTGCGGGCAAAAAGCGATATAATTAAAAAAACAGTTCCTAGCCATAATACCATTTAGTTCAGTATTGATGAAGAAGTCATCGTTACTTAACCTAAAATCAAACTATTTACATCAACAAAATTAATTATGAAGTTACTTGTTTGTGTCAGCAAAACACCGGAAACTACTGCAAAAATATCTTTTTCGGCAGATAGTACGATGTTTAATACGGCTGGTGTACAGTTTATTATGAATCCTTATGATGAATGGTATGCTTTGGTAAGAGCTTTGGAGTTAAAGGAAAAAGCAGGCAGTTCGGTGACGATTATTAATGTGGGCCCTGCCGCCAATGATACCATTATTAGAAAAGGGCTAGCAATTGGAGCAGACGATGCCATTAGGGTAGATGCTGATCCAAAAAGCTCGCTATTTGTCGCCAAACAGATTGCAGCCCACGCAAAAGATGGCGGCTATGACCTCATCTTCTTAGGCAAAGAAACCATTGATTATAATGGCGCTGAAGTGGGTGGTATGATTGCTGAGTTCTTGGAGGTGCCCTATATTTCTTATGCTACCAATCTGGAAATGGAAGGAAATACAGCAACCGTTGCCAGAGATATTGAAGGCGGTAGTGAAATAGCTGAATTGCAAACACCTTTCGTCCTTAGCGCAGCTAAAGGGCTGGCGGAACAGCGCATCCCTAATATGCGAGGAATTATGATGGCAAAAAGAAAACCTTTGAAAGTCATTGCTCCTGTAGAAGCCGAAGACCTATCTATCGTGGTCAGTTATGAATTACCTCCCGCCAAGTCTGCAGTTAAACTGGTAGATCCCGAAGATATGGATGAACTAGTGAGATTATTACACGAGGACGCAAAGGTCATTTAGCGATCGGTAATTAATGCAAAAACGGATAATCCATCGGGCCTTCTTATTCAGATTTGTGTGCATCAGCACATAAACCGCCCCAATTAGTAAGAAAATGGTCTGTACGGAAATTTTTAGAATAAAGCCTATTTATTACGAAAAATAAAAAAATTAACCAACTATGGTTCTAGTATATGCTGAAAGTCCCAAGGGAAAATTTAAAAAAGCAGCTTTTGAGGCTGTTACCTATGGGCATAAAACTGCTCAAGCAATGGGCACGGAATGTATTGCGCTAACGCTTGGCACGGTCGAAGATGCCGGACAATTGGGAAAATATGGCGCATCAAGGGTGTTAAATGTCAGCGATCCTACTTTAAATAATTTTGATAGCCAGGCATTTGCAACTGTTATTGGAGATACCGCTAAAGCCGTTGGAGCCACTGTGGTTATAGTAAGCCATTCTTCCAGTGGAAAAGCTTTAATTGGAAGGCTGGCTGCCCGATTAAATGCTGGATCTGTTTCTGGTGCTAATGCTGTGCCAAGAGTGGATGGCACCTTTCGGGTAAAAACAAATGTCTTTTCAGGAAAAGCCATTGCAGACTATGAGATCAAGTCCGCCAATAAAGTTTTATCTCTAATGGGCAATTCTTTACCCCCAGAAGCAACGGGTAGTCCTGTGCCTGTGGAGTCATTGGACATAGCAGTTCCAGCCAGTAAGGTAAGTATCAAAGAAGTTAAAACGGTCGAAGGCACAGTCCCTTTGCCGGAGGCAGAACTGGTTGTTTCAGCCGGAAGAGGAATGAAAGGTCCTGAAAACTGGGGCATTATTGAAGAACTAGCAGCCGTCCTAGGTGCGACAACTGCTTGCTCGCGTCCCGTAGCTGATACAGGCTGGCGACCTCATCATGAACACGTCGGTCAAACAGGGGTGGCCATTCGACCTAATTTATACATTGCTGCGGGCATTTCTGGCGCTATCCAGCATTTGGCGGGGGTTAATAATTCTAAGGTGATTGTCGTCATCAATAAGGACCCCGAAGCACCTTTTTTCAAAGCAGCAGATTATGGCGTTGTAGGAGATTTATTCGAGGTAGTCCCTCGACTAACTCAAGCTTTAAAAACTTATAAAGCAAATAATTAGCCACGTTAGCAGACTTATAAAAATTAAAATGCTCACAGGAAAATTTTAACTGTGGGCTTTTTTTGTTTCGTGGCTTCACCAAGAGCAACATTGCTAGTTTCTTATAGAATTAGTACTTTTGTAGGCTCTTAGAAAATGGGGGTGAAGATGCCTTAATTTGCTTGATTTCCTCTTTTCCAAGAAGGACAAAACCAAGCAAATTTGTAAATCTATTTATTCTCGTTCTTAATAAAATTTGCCAAAGGAGGTAAAATTTTTGTTTACCAAAATAATATTGTATTTTTAAGAGAATAGTTTGAAAAACACTTTTTAAAACTAGTTGGCCAATGCTGAAATGACGGGTGTCTCATTCAATAGACGGGACACCCGTCGAATCTTATTTGGTCGAATACGAGGTAGAAACATATTTTTCCTTTTGTAGTAAATCTTACTTTAAGTTTTAATTAAAGTGTACCTTTGTGAAGGTTAGTTGAATATGAATTTCTGGTTTTTTAAATCGATAGTTAAGTCCTTTACTGGTTTGTTTGCTTTTTATTTTCCTTTGATCTATTTGTGATTTATGAAAAAAATTGAATTAGATATAGTTGCCTTATCACATAGCGTCACCCATTCACATAATTATGCAGTAGTTTTAGGAGAGCAAGGCGGTGTTAGGCGTTTGCCGATTGTCATTGGCGGGTTTGAGGCACAGGCTATTGCAGTAGCTATGGAGCGCATGACCCCAAGTAGGCCCTTAACACATGATTTATTTAAAAATACATTAGATACTTTTAATATTCAATTGAAAGAAATTATTATCAACAACTTGCTGGACGGTATCTTTTATGCCCGACTGGTCTGTTTGAAGGATGGAGAAACGATTGAGGTAGATTCCCGGACATCAGATGCCTTGGCTATGGCAGTTCGGTTTAATTGTCCAATTTATACCTATGAATTTATTTTGGATGCCGCTGGAGTCATTTTGGAAGATGCCGATGAAGAAGAAAAAACCGCAGGTAAAAAACGGAGAAAGCGATCCAAAAAACCGGTTGCTCTGTCTCAACATTCGGTAGAAGATTTGGAAAAATTATTGCAGGATGTGTTGGAAAAAGAAGACTATCGCAGGGCTGCCGAAATTCGAGATGAAATCAATAAACGAACGGGATAAGCAATCAGAAAAAATAAAATACCACTAAAAATGCGCTGTCAAGTAGTTTGACAGCGCATTTTTTTTCAAAAATGGTCACATTTTTCTTTTTTTAGACACTAATAGATAAACCCCTTATTTAGATATTAAACAATCTTTATAAAATAACCCCAAAAAACCTTAATTTTTAAAGGTCATTTTGCCAACAAATTATAATCCCAACAAACCTTAACCCCAAAAAACTAACATCATAAAATCAATAATTATGTTAATTTACCTATCCATATTGCTTTTTGCAGGCAGTTTAATAAAATTAAAACTTAGGGCTTCCTAAACAGGCGTTAGTCTGAAAACAAATCCGGGGTCCTCTACTGTGAAATAAATATATCCATCCTTCCCCATCACTATTTCTCTCAATCGCCCGATATTTTCCAATAAACGTTCCTCTCCAGTTACTTGGTTATTTTTCATTTTTAATCTTGAAATGTATTGAAAGCGCAGAGAACCGGAAAGTAAGCTTCCCGTCCAATCGGGATATTTATCACCTGTCACCAAGGTTAATCCACAAGCACCTATGGAAGGCAGATAATAAAAAACAGGCTGCTCCATTCCTTCTTTTTTCGTAAGGTTGGTAAATCGAGTACCACTATAATTAATGCCATAGGAAATGATTGGCCAACCATAATTAAGTCCTTTCTGAATGATATTGAGTTCATCTCCACCGCGAGGCCCATGTTCTGTTGACCATACTGTACCCGTATTATCATCAATGACCAAGCCCTGCTGGTTTCGATGTCCATAAGACCAGATCGAAGGGATAGCATTCGGTGTACTTACAAAAGGATTGTCTTTGGGGATACTACCATCTGCGTTAATTCGATGAATTTTTCCACAATGATTGTCCAAGCTTTGCGGGTTTTCATCCCTTTTACCTCGATCGCCAATAGAAATAAACAAGTAACCATCTTTATCAAAAGCCATTCGACAGCCGTAATGGTGTCTAGTATCTCGATAGGGCAAAGCCTCCAGAATAATTTCCTTTTCGGTCAAGGCATCATTTACCAATTTTGCTTTTAAAATGGCTGTGGTGGATGCACTTATACCTTTGGGTTTAGAATAAGCAAGATAAATGGTTTGATTGGAAGCGAAATCGGGATGCACTTCTACATCCAGCAAGCCGCCCTGTCCTTTATATTTGACAGCTGGCACTCCTCTAATTTGGCGCAAGTCCGCCCCTTCCTGCTTGCGGTAAAATTTTCCGCTTCGGTCTGTTACCAGCAAATCGCCATTGGGCAAAAAGGCCAGCCCCCAAGGAATCTTCAGTCCTCTAACTACTGTATCCAGTTTAAAAGTTTCCACTTCTGATCGGATAGTGCCTGTCCAGTCAGGCTCTTCTTCAAAGGAAGCTATGGTTCTTTTTTCAATAGCCGACAAAATATAATCGGTCAATTTATTATAGTCAGAATCCGATAGGGCATCGGCAAAGGCGACTTTTTCTATACCTTTGTGGCCTATTTTAATAGATTGATGGACCTCGTTCCAGGAATTGCCCCGTTTCCAGATTCTATTTACAAAGGCGGAAATCGTTGCTTCATGGCAAGCAACACAGTGTTTTTGGTAAAGGTCTTTAGCATAAGTAAATTCCTCCCCTTCTGCCATTGCTTTGACCGTTTCTTTTACCTTGCCTTCCTGACAAGCAACTACAAGGCAAATAACCAGAAGAAATGGGATATAAAAGGATTGCATTTTTTTCATATTTTAATTTAAATTTTTGCCAAAAAACTGGCTTTCTGTGATTTAACTACTCAATCACCAGTCATTTATTGACGATCGAATAAAATTTATATGAAATATTTTTCACACCTTATTCTTAATGCCCTTCCACAATTCGTTTTTAGTCATCCGCATTACCCCTTGCAAACCAGAATAATTTAGGTTGATTTTTTTGCCCTTAGCAATGCGTTCGATTTGATAGTCGTAAAATCCGGCAACTGCCATATCGAAATAAGCAGCCAAAGGAGCTTTGATTTCCGGCTCCTCTACTTTTTGCAAAGTGCCATCCAAAAACCCCACAGGAAAACGATCATCCAATAAAAATGGTCGGCCAAAACCAATAATATCTAATTCGTTGTTTGCCAGCACTTTATTGCAAAAATTCAAGGTTCTAAAACCGCCAGTTACCATTAATGGTAGGGCGGATTTTTTTCGAACTTGCTGGGCAAAGTCCAAAAAATAGGCTTCCCGTTCTTTGGTAGATTGCTTTAGATTGTCTTTGGTGAAAAAGGTGACATTTTCATAAGTGCCGCCCGAAATTTCTAGTAAGTCCAATCCTCTTTTTTCCAGTTCTTTGATGACCCAAAGTGCATCCGCTTCGTCGAAGCCTCCTCGTTGAAAATCGGCAGAATTGAGTTTTACAGATAGGGGAAATTCCTGTCCAAGGGCTTTTCTGCTTTGTTCTACAATAGTCAATAATAATCTCGCTCTATTGTCGAGGGAGCCTCCCCATTGATCAGTTCTTTTATTGGTCCTCGGCGATAAAAATTGGTTCAGTAAATAGCCATGCGCCGCATGAAATTGGACTCCCGAAAAGCCTACCCTTCGACAAAAAACCGTTGCATTTACGAATCGCTGAATAATCTCCTCTATTTCGGATGCTTTTAGTGGGCGGGGCTTGGCAAACAACCCCATTTTTTTCAGTTTTACATCAGAAGCAGAAACGGGTTGAAGGGTAGAAAAAATCGTTGCTTGTCGTCCGGCATGGTTCAGTTGCGCCCAAAAGTGATTGCCATAATCCAATACCTTTTTTGTCCATTGCTTGAAAGGTGCTTCGGGAGATAGTGGATGCGCTACCACATTTCCGGCGGCTTCCAGATAGCGTTCATCAATCATTATATTGCCAGAAAGGAGTATTCCAGCTCCCCCTTTCGCCCAAGTTTCATAAAGTTGCAGATGTTTGGAGTTGGGGAGATGGCTAGTATCTGCCAACCGTTCGGTAAGGGCGGCTTTGGCAATTCGATTATTGAGAATTTCCCCACAGGGAAGGGTAAAAGGCATATTAACAGAAATAGACATTTTGCTATTTTTTCTTAGACAAAAATAAGATTTTAAAGCAAAGCCCCGTCAAAAGCAAAGGGCAAAATATCCAAACCGGTTTTAAAAATAAAAATGTTCCCTTCTTCTCCTCGAATGATTAATTGAATAGGTCGTTGCTGTTTTTGTTCCATTTCACAAATTGCTTGGCGGCAGGAACCGCAGGGCATGACCGGTTGGTTGATAATCTTGGTGGGATGTTTTACCGTAATAGCCATCGCCATAATGGTTTTTCCTGGCTGTTGAGAAGCTGCTGCCGCCAGTGCTACTCGTTCTGCACATAAACACATGGGGTAGGCGGCATTTTCCTGATTGCTACCACCTAGCATTTTGCCATTTTCCAATAATACCGCTGCCCCTACCTTAAAATTGGAATAAGGCGAATGGGAGTGTTTTAAACTTTTTTTTGCTAATGCTAATAATTTTTGACCGGCTTCTTCTAACTCAAAAACATTTTGAAGGCAAGTCCATTGTAGTTTATGCATTATTTCTTTCATATCACTCAACAATTTTACTTTACTTTGCACCAATCATCTGACCAAATTAAAGTCAAAAAAACACAATTTTTCCTAATATAATGCAAAAACAAGACCCAATTCATTGAAAATGAACAACATTTTAATCATTGGTGCGGGGTTTTCTTCAGGTGCATTAATCAAATATGTACTGGCAGAAGCGGCAAAAAAGGGCTGGTTTGTCACCGTAGCAGATATTGATCCCCAAAAAGCAGCAGCTAAGATAAAGGGGCATCCGAATGCTCGGCCTGCCTGGCTGGATGTGGCCAAAAATAACGACCGAAAAGATATCATTGCACGGACGGACGTGGTCGTTTCTTTATTACCGGCCCACTTGCATTTGGAAGTCGCTCATGATTGTATCAAGTTTCAAAAACCCTTGATTACTTCTTCTTATATCGCTGGGGAAATGTATCGGCTTGGTGATGAAGCCAGGGATAGGGATTTGGTCTTTACAGGTGAACAGGGACTGGATCCCGGCTTGGAGCATATTGCCGTAAAAAAGCAACTAGATCATATTAGAGAACGAGGAGGGAAAATATTGGCTTTTAGGTCTTATAGCGGCGGGCTGATTGCTCCTGAAAGCATTGGTGATAATCCCTGGAAATTTAAATTTACCTGGAACCCTCGAAATCTTGTCTTAATGGGCCAGGGAACGGCTCAATATTTGGAAAATAACAAGCGAAAATTTATCCCATATAGTCAGCTTTTTCAGACTTACAAAAAGGTAAATATTGAAGGGGCGGGTGAGTTTGAGGCTTATCCCAGCCGAGCTTCCTTATTGCACAAAGATATATTTGGGTTGGGAGATATTCCCAATATTTTACGAGCTACGCTACGGTATCTCGGCTTCTGTGACGGATGGAATGCGTTGATAAAAATTGGTTTAACCAATGGTGCTTACCCTATCCTGCATTCAGACCAATTGTCCTTTCATAACTGGATGGAGGCTTATCTGAAAAATGAACATGGGGGATCTGTGAAAGATCGAATGGCTTATCAATTGGGAGAAGCAAGTGATTCCAAAGTCATGCAACAATTGCAATGGCTGGGACTTTTTAGCAAGCGCAGAATTAAAATACCTACGGCTACTCCTGCTCTATTACTGGAAAAGGTGTTGCTTGACAAATGGCAACTAGCTCCTGAGGATAAAGACCTCGTTTTGATGCAACACGAGTTCGATTATTTGTTAAATGACAAAAAGAGAACCCTGATTTCTACCTTGCAATTAAAAGGGCAGGATGCTAATAATACAGCTATGGCAAAAGTAGTAGGACTCCCTATGGCAATCGTTTTAAAAAAATTGATAGCTGGAGAAATTAAAGAATTTGGAAGGGCAGTAGCCATGAAAAAAGAAGTCTATGAACCAATTTTGCAAGAATTGGCCCAATATGGAATCGTTTTTAAAAATAAAGAGATATAGGGTAGAAAATAAGCTATCCGCATCTCCGTTTAGTAAAAAACGAGAATGCTCAATAAAATCACCCAATTTTCAAGCCTATATTTAATGACCTTTTTTAAATATACTTTTCTAACTTTATTTCTAATTAGTTGCTTGTCAGAAACTTATTCTCAAAAATATTCTAACGAATTCCTGTCTATTGGCATTGGGGCAAGGGCAAGAGGAATGGGCAATGCAACTATCGCCAGTACCAATTCGGTGGTAGCTGGCTACTGGAACCCAGCTGCATTGGGCGCGTTGGACCTAAAGGGCATTCAGGCCGGTGCCATGCATACGGAGCAATTTGCAGGCGTAGCAAAATTTGACTATTTGGGACTGGTGTTTCCATTGGCGAATGAGGGTCGAAAACTGGGTGTTTCTTTGATTCGATTTGGTATAGATGATATCCCCAATACGTTGAGTTTATTTGAAGAAGACGGGACAATTAATTATGATAACATTGTGCCTTTTTCGGCAGCGGATTATGCCTTTCTATTTAGCTATGGGCAAAAAATCAAGACTAAAAAAGGTAATTTATTGGTAGGCGGAAATGCTAAAGTCATCTATCGGCAAATAGGCTCTTTTGCTTCTTCTTGGGGTTTCGGGCTGGATGCCTCGCTCTTGTATTATAGCGAAAAATGGCGACTGGGTTTAGTGCTAAGAGATGCAACCAATACCTTCAATGCTTGGAGCTTTACCCTCACAGAAGCAGAAAGAAAGGTACTTTCTCTAACGGCAAATGATCTGCCCATTAATTCTGTAGAAAAAACAAAACCACAAATCGTACTAGGCATTGCTCGCCCTTTTCCAATCAACGAAAAATGGAATTTACTAGCGGAAATGGATTGGATCGCTACGACAGATGGCCGCAGAAACACCCTGATTAGCGGTGACCCAATCAGTCTGGACTTGGCAATTGGTTTTGAACTGAACTATAAGGATTTAATTTTTTTGCGAGCAGGAGTTAATAACTTCCAAAAAGAAAGCAATTTTGACACAGCCAGTTTTTTAACGATGCAGCCCAATTTGGGTATTGGTTTAAAAATTGCCCCCTTTCGCATAGATTACGCCTTTACGGATGTCGGTGAGCAGCGAAATCAAACCTATTCGCATGTGATTTCTGTGATTGTGGATTTTAAGCGTAAAGCAAATTAGCGATCGTTGATAACGAACTAAGGGTTAGGGTTTCACTACCACCTTCCCAATCGTTTTACCACTTTGAAATAGCTTAATGGCATCGGGAAAGTCTTTAAAATTAAAAACGTGTCCGACGTGTGGCTTGCCTATTTTCAAATCTTTTAGCTCTGCTATCAAGCGGTGCATCAAATCCACGCGCTCGTACAAATAAATCAAGTTAAAGCCCAAAATGCCCTTATTGACCTCGCTCATAGATTGGGGGTCAATCCTAGGGCGGGTAATATGCTCGTATAGCACTTTCAGATAGTTCGGCCGGCTACCGGGAGAGGCGTAGCGGGCCGCCCCATAAAAAATCGTGCGACCTTCGGGAGCCAGCATTTCATAAGCCGTTTTAAAAAAAGAGCCACCGATGCATTCCATGACGAGGTTTAACTCCCGACCGTCCAATGCCTTTTCCAAGTCCTTTTTAAAAGTTGCTTTATTTCGCACAAGCACTTTATTATATCCTTCTTTTTTTACAAAATCAACTTTGGCTGAACTACCGACTGTGCCAATTGTATAGGCCTGGTATTTTTTAGCGATCCGATTCGCCAATATCCCTACTCCACCTGCTGCGCTATGGATGAGAATAGTATAATTTTCTCTGATCGCTCCCAAATTTTTTAAACCATAATAAGCCGTTAAGCCCTGCACCAGATAAGCTGCCCCTTCCTCGAAGGTCCAGTCATCTGGCATAGGCATAATATGCCCCTCATCCATATTCAAGTGGGTGGTATAAGCTCCAAAGCGCGTCACGCCCATAATGCGGTCGCCGACTTTATAGCCCTTCACCTTTGCACCAGTTTTGATGACTTCACCCGAATATTCTAAACCAGGTATAAATAAGCCTTTTGGCGTAGCACTATACAAGCCGAACATGGCAAAAATGTCTGCAAAGTTGAGTCCGATAGCTCTTATTGCAATAGTCACTTCATCAGCTTTGGGTTCGGGCAGTTCAGAATGAACTAGCCTTAAATTGGCAATATTTCCGGCTTTGAGTTGATAGGATTGTCGCTGCATTTTTCTAAAATTATTGTAATTTAGTGCTGATGAAAAATAGAAGTCAGTCAGTAAAAAAGGAAAAATAAAAAAAATGAGTTATTTCACCCAAGACTACCTCAACTTTCTATCCGAGCTTGCCAATAATAATAATCGAGATTGGTTCAATAGTCATAAAAAGCGCTTTAAGGATCAAGTCGAAGCCCCTTTTAAAGCATTTTTGAATGACTTAATTGACCGCGCAAGTGCCCTTGATCCCAATATTTCGATCACGCCGAAAGAAGCACTTTTTCGCATTTATCGGGATACGCGCTTTAGCAAAGACAAAACGCCTTATAAAACACATATGTCTGCCGTCGTAGCTGAGGGTGGTCGCAAAGGCATGAAAGCCAATGGCATTTACGTCCAGTCTAGTGCCGAAGACTTTAGGATTTATAGCGGTTTTTATATGCCACAACCCAAAGAAGTGCAGTTAATCAGAGAAGCAATTACTTCTGATTTAGTTGGTTTTCAATCAATTATAGATAATCCGGATTTTAAGAATAAATTTGGAGCCGTGCAAGGTGAGGAACATAAGCGCATTCCCAAAGAATTTGCCGCAGTCTATGAAAAACAACCACTTTTAATTAAAAAATCCTTTTATGTGTTCCACAAATTTGAGCCAGAAGTGGTATTAAGGGATGATCTAGTAGATTTGTGCATGGAATATTTTGTGGCTGCTAGACCTTTTGGCCAGTTTTTTGTGGATGCGGTAAGTAGAACTTAGATCATAGTGATTTTCAAAACCACCATCGTTTAAAATGATTTAAATTATTCAACCGTGAATTACCAGCAATAAGCCACAAACAACGAGAACGACAATGGTATTGGGAAAAAAGGTAATCGTTATCATGCCTGCCTATAATGCGGGAAAAACGCTGGAAAAAACCTATCGGGAAATACCTTTTGATATCGTAGATGAAGTCATCTTGACAGATGATTTTAGTAAGGATGAAACCATAGCCATCGCCAAAAGACTCGGCATTAGGGAAATTATCCAACACAAACAAAATAAGGGCTACGGCGGCAACCAAAAATCTTGCTACAAAAGGGCTTTAGAACTCAAAGGGGATATTATCATCATGCTGCACCCCGATTATCAATATACGCCAAAGCTCATCCATTCCATGACCTATTTGATTGCTCACGAAGTGTACCCAGTCGTGCTGGGTTCTCGAATTTTGGGAAAAGGAGCTTTGAAAGGCGGAATGCCAATGCTTAAATACATCGCCAATCGGTTTTTGACACTTTTTCAAAACTTATTAATCAACCAAAAGTTATCGGAATACCACACGGGCTATCGGGCTTTTAAGGCGGAAGTGCTACAACAGGTCAATTTTGAAATCAACTCAGATGATTTTATTTTTGACAATCAATTATTAGCGCAAATTTTTTATAAAAATTATGAAATAGCGGAGATTACCTGCCCCACAAAGTATTTTGAGGAAGCCTCCTCTATCAATCTGCGAAGAAGTGCTGTTTATGGGCTAGGCGTTCTCAAAATTTCCTTATTATATTGGCTCAATAAAATGGGTCTGGTTCAATCTGAAATCTTTCACTCCTAACCCTTCTGAATAAAAATTTTGAAAAACAAACCAGTCAATATTCCTGCTGATTTTCTAGCACAAGCAAAAGAAATCGTACAGTTAGAAGCTTCTGCTATTTCAGGCTTAATTCCTCAGTTGACCGAAGACTTCAACGAAATCATCCAGCTAGTACTTCATTGTAAGGGCAAATTAATCGTAACTGGCATGGGCAAATCAGGGCTTATCGGCAGAAAAATAGTTGCTACCTTTTCCAGCACTGGAACACCTAGTTTTTTTCTGCATCCTAGCGAAGCCTTCCACGGCGATTTGGGAATGATCGGCAAAGAGGAACCTTGTTTTGGCTATTTCAAAGTCAGGCGAAACAACCGAGCTGTTGCAATTGATTCCTTTTTTCAAGAAAAATAATATTCCCATTATCGCCCTTGCGGGAAAATCCAATTCTACTTTGGTCAAGCATGCTCAATATTTTCTGGATGTATCGGTTGATAAAGAGGCCTGTCCATTGGATTTGGCCCCAACTTCTTCAGCTACTGCTGCGCTGGTAATGGGTGATGCCTTGGCATTAGTGTTGCTAAGAGCGCGCAATTTTCAGCCAGAAGACTTCGCTCTGTTGCACCCTGGAGGAAGCCTCGGCAAAAAATTGTTAGTCAGTGTAAAAGATGTGATGTTTAAAAATAATCTACCCATTGTTGATAAAAATGCGGGGATCGTAGAAGTGATTGATATTATAACTCGCGGAAAACTGGGGTTGGTTGTCATACAAGAGAAAAATGAAATTACTGGCATCATCACAGATGGCGACCTAAGAAGAATTTTGAAGAAAAAAAATAAGGCTTCTTTCGAACTAAAAGCAAAAGATTTTATGACCCACAATCCGATTGTCATCCCACCGAACTGGAAAATGGCTGCCGCCGAACAACTAATGATTGAGAAGAAGGTTACTTCGCTATTAGTAGCAAAAAGTCGAAGGTTGGTGGGTGTTGTGCAGATATATAATGTAGCTTAAGGGGTCTTCTATTTTTCCTTCTTTGGCAAATTGTGAAGAATAAAGCCATTTAAAAGGACGAGCATTTTAAATGGCCTTATTCCTCCATAACACAACTTTTGTCGAAGAACCCTATTTTTTTCATACTTTTGTTGAAAAACTTAACTACCTCGCCTTTGCTTTATCAACAATTACAAACGAGACCTTTTATTATAGCCGGCCCTTGCGTCATTGAATCGAACGACCTATTATTTGAGGTAGCCGAAGAATTGCTTCGTTTACAGACTCTTTTTGATATTCCTATCATTTTCAAAGCCTCTTTCGATAAAGCCAACCGCACGTCTATCCAATCATTTAGGGGTCCTGGTATCAAAGAAGGATTAAGAATGTTGGCAGTTGTCAGGGAAAAATATCAATTGCCGCTCACGACCGATGTACACGAATGCTGGCAAGTGCCAGAAGTAGCAGCCGTAGTGGATATACTGCAAATCCCGGCTTTTTTATGCCGCCAAACGGATTTACTAGTTGCAGCCGGGCAGAGCGGGAAAATTGTCAACATCAAAAAGGGGCAATTTCTTTCCGGGCAAGATATGCAATTTCCTGCCGAAAAAGTCGCTTCAACCGGCAATTCACAAGTGCTATTAACCGAAAGAGGCAATCTATATGGTTATAATAATCTGGTCGTAGATTTTCGAAACCTACCCGATATGAAAGCCTTTGGCTATCCAGTCGTCATGGATTGCACCCACGCGGTGCAACGACCAGGAAACGCAGGTGGCAAAACAGGTGGCAATCGAGAATTTGTGCCAGCTATGGCCCGTGCAGCCAAAGCATTTGGAACGGACGGCTACTTTTTTGAAGTTCACCCTCGCCCAGATCGAGCTAAAAGTGATGGGGCAAATATGCTGCGGTTGAGCGATTTGGAAGCGGTTTTAAAAAATTTGTTGAAATAAAAAATAACCAAATGCGAAAGCACGGGAGCGTTTGTGTTTTCAAGTTTTCGCCAAAAAAATAATCAAAATGACTCAAATCATTCCAGGCAGCATAGCTGAGATTGAACGGGATTTGATTTCTAAATGAACTAAAGAAGCACTTAAAGCCCGAAAAGCAGCAGGGGTAAGATTAGGACGACCTAAAGGTTCTGGCAAAAGCAAGCTAGACCAATATCGAGAAAAAATTGAAGCCTTCTTGAACAATGGCTCTACTCAAAAGCACATAGCTGATAAATACGGAACTACCCAAGCTAATTTTTCTAATTGGATGAAGAAACATAATTTGAGATAAACTTCCACTATTACTTATTTAGGCTGCTTAGACACCAACCAATTTCAATTATTTACCTTATGTTATATATAAATACACCTAGGGCATTTATAAACCTTTCAAAACCGTAACTTTTGGAGCAAATGCGCCGCTAGTCCCATATTTATTTAGAAAAAAGAATATCAGTTGTTTTAATAGCACAGGAAGGTTGCAGTTTTATTACAATAAGTGGTTGTCTAATAGGTAAGATGTTAATTTAGAGTTGATTAGATGAGTGTTTTTTGTTAAAGTTTCCACTTAACTAATAAAAATATAATTCATTTTTTGCATATTTAAGTTATTGCTTATACATTTGTTACAAGTCCAAAAATCAGATTAAAAATTTTCTTTTCTTTTCTTTTCTTTTCTTTTCTTTTCTTTTCTGCTTAAGGCTAAAAAGGGCTAATGTCGTTATTATACCTGGCGGTATTACGACAAAAGCCCCATTGTTAAATTTAAACATTCAAATTTATGAAAAATTTACTGGTTTTACTTGTTGTAACCTTGAGTTTTTGTACTTCTTTAACTGCTCAAGATTTAACTGTTAATGGGAATAACCTTATTATTGATGGTAATAGGGGTAGGTTTATTTTCTCTTTAGCATGGCAGGCAGGGCAAGATTTTATGGCAATTGCACCTGACGGTGTGGGTACTAATAATCCAGGTTGGGATTGGAACAGGGAGTTAAGGCTTGATGCTTCTGGAGAATTAATTAAAAACGTTCCAGGAGATAATGATAGAGCTATTTCTGTTCAATCAAATAGTGGACGTAATTTTCAAGTTATGGGAGATGGAACAGTATATGCTCGTGAAATAGATGTTAATTTGTTAAACTTTCCTGATTATGTATTTGAGAAAGACTACAATTTATTACCACTTGGACAACTAGAAAGCTATATTAGCAAAAACAAGCACTTACCTAACATTCCTTCTGCCCTAGAAGTCGAAAAGGAAGGAATTGGTTTAGGAAAGTTAGCAAAATTAGAATTAGAGAAAATTGAAGAGTTAACTTTATATATAATAGAACTTAATAAGCAAATTGAGGCGTTAAAATCAGAAATTTCAGAGATAAAGAAGAATAAATAGTGGTATTCTGGAAATGAATTTACTTATTGTTTAATTTAAAAATCTTTATCAATGAATCAATTAATGCCTTTTAGGTACAAAACGAACCTATTTTGGCAATGTATTCTAATATTGCTAATTAGCTTTTTATCGAATGAGTCGTTTTCTCAAATGAACGATTTTGAGTGCGGGATGGAAGGTTTTAGTAGTTTGAGGACTACTCCTAAAGCCAAGTCAAGAATGCATTGTCATGGCCAAAATGTAACTAGAGTAGTAGATATTAATATACATTTTCTTCTAAGACAGGATGTAAATAATCCAGGTAATTATACAGAAACTCAAGGGTTAATACCTGGTAGTCAGAATGGGTTTGGAATGGCTAATGAAATTGTCGAAACAGCAAATTGGCTTTTAGGAAATAATCCACAGATGTTTCAACCAATAGGAAATACTACTAATAATAACCCAGTAAATATACAGTGGCGATTAAATGGTGTTTACTTTGACCGTGATGATATTGCTTTTGGTGCTAGATTTGGTACTTGGCGAAATCTTTTACAACCTTTGCTTATAAATGAAGGTAGTGAAGTTAATGTGTTCTTTTCTACTAACAATATAGGAGTCTCTGGTGAAGCTTTTGATATAGGTCTCACAAATAATAGTAACTATACGATAATTGGTGGTTTTGATGGTTTTGAAGCTAATAATATGCCTCATATAGACCCCAATATTCCTTTTACATATAAGGCATTTTTTTTTGCTGATGTAATGAATCATGAAATTGGGCATCTCTTAAATCTTTGGCATCCGTTTAGAAGGTCATCTGCGAATGATTGTTCAAATCAGAACCCAGATTTTTGCGATGATACATATACATTCTGTAATGGTCCTGGTGATACAGGTAATCATTGCTTTGACCCACTATTCCCACTTCAAAATCCATACCCAGATTTTGGAACTTGTCAGCCAGAAGTATATTCTAATACTTTCATGGACTATAATATTAACCATAAATCAGTTAGTCCATGTCAAATAGAACGAATGCACGAAGAATTATGCGACTCTGGGGCTAATTATCACACAGAATGTAATTCTCCTGCATTTATGGTTTTTGAAGAAAATACAACAATACCTAATGGTACAACAGATATAGCAGGTGAGATTTGGGCAGCAGGTGATGTTGGTGGAGGTACTACTAATCTACATGCAGGACTGCAAGTTAAAATGAGTCCAGGATTTAGTGTGGCGAGGGGTGCTACTTTCAATGCAGGGATAAGAAACTGTGGTGGAAATGGAAACTTACAGCAATCTAGTAGTTCACGGTTTAAGGACGATTATGTTGCAACCTCATTGCCCCCTAAAAAGGAAATTTTAATATACCCTAATCCAACTGATAATTTGATTAATATTCAGTTGAACGAAAATCATGAGAGAGTTTTAACAGAAGTATTTGATTCTTTTGGTAGACTAATATCTAAAAGGTTTACTAATGGGAATGAATTGCTAACTATGGAGCTTCCATCAGTAGGCTTGTATTTTGTTCAGGTTAGTGACCCTGTATTGAAAGAAAGGTTATTTTTTAAAAAAGTAGTTAAAAACTAAATTCTGAAATTTATGAATTAAATTAGCATATTTGCTAATCTCCTAATAAGGCGAAGTTCCATTTTTAGATTAGGAGCTTCGCCTTTTACTTTTTATAAAAATGCAAAATCAATTAATTAAAATAGGGCATTTTAGTGTTTTAGTATTAGCTTCTTTTTTGCTGTTTTATGGAATAGATACTCCTCCAATAAGAATTTGGGATGAAGCCATTTATGCGAATAATGCCATAGAAATGGCAATTAATGGAGATTTATTAGTCTTAAAAAATGATGGACAAACAACCTTGTATAACACCAAACCTCCACTAGTTATATGGATGCAAAGTATTTGCATAAGATTATTTGGCATTAATGAGTTTGCAATTAGACTTCCTTCCGCCTTAGCAACATTATTAACCGTTACGTCTTTGCTTATTTTTTCCTCGAAAGTATTAAACTTACCATTAGTAGGAATTATTGCAGGACTAACGTTAATGCTATCAGGAGGTTATTTTAGAGTACATGTTGCTAAAACAGGAGACCTTGATGCTGTTCTTACAATGTTTACTACCTTTTTTTCTTTGCTTTACATCTCATTTTTGCTGCTACCTAAAAGCCGTCAATCCAATGCTTTTATATACGGGTCTGCTTTTCTTGTAGTTTTAGGTTTTTTTAGTAAGTCTTTTGCAGTATTTCTACCATTACCAGGTCTTTTTATTGCTACTATCGCTTCTTCAAAAAGAAAAATATTAGTCAATAAACATTTATACGCATCCGCTTTTTTTTCTATCATTTTAATATTAGGATATTATTTATTTAGAGAATACTTAGAAGGAGGATATTTAAATAAAGTTTATGAATCGGAAATAAAGAGACTTTTTTCTAATGTAATGCCTTGGCACAATCATCCATTTAGTTTTTATTTCGACAATTGGTTTAGTCGAAGTTTCTTTTACCCTTTTGTCTATATGCTGTTTATAGTGCCTTTTTTATTATTTGTGAACCTCAACGATAGGCTTAAAAAATTTATTATATATGCGCTTATTTGGTCTATAAGTTATTTTTTAATTATTTCGTTTCCTGTTGTAAAGTTAGAGTGGTACAATGCGCCACTTTACCCTATTTTTAGTCTCCTTGTAGGATTGGTGATATTTTTTTTCATTAGAATTGCACAAGAAAAGGGAGGGCGGCTACTTCAATTAGTTGGTATTTTAGTAATTGTCTTGATTTATATTAATCCTTTAAAAAATAGTATTAATAGCATTACTCATACTCCAAAGTTACTTCCTCAAGAAATGGCTGGAAATTTTATGAGAATTTTGCATGAGAACAATCCAGAATATAATGATTATACCGTAATTCAGCAAGTTAAGTGGATAGAGCATCAAGACCAAACAAAATTTTATCAAAAGGCTTATAATTATGAAAGTGATTATAGGCTAAAAATAAAGCAATATTTATCAGAAATTTCTGTACGTGATATTATTCTCACTTGCCAGAAAAATAAGATGGATTCTATAAATTATTCCTTTAATGTGAGTATTCTTAAAGAAGATGATAATTGTAAGCTGCTTCAAATAATCAGCAATAAATAATCAGTAAATATTTTTTGTCTTCTGTTAAGTTTGAGATTAAATGGCACTAATTTTTGACATTATTTGGCACACAGAGAAATGATTTTTCAGAATTGACAAATTCCTTTAAATTTTAGAAAGTACCAGAATGGCGGTAAGAAAACGACCATTTTCTTGCTATTTGACTATCGGTAAGGAAAGAGAGTAAAGAAAATATGGTCATTAGTAAAAGAATCCATTCTTTTATCAAAGTAAAATTACCTCCTACTTGATTTGTGTTTCTTTACTAACTAGTTGCCATTTACCTCCTAAAAAGAGTGACATTTAATTCCGAAAGTGACAACATGTCTCAAAAACGTAGTCCTTTTTGATAAGCTAACCTAGCTTTTTTTCTTAATTCTTAAACCCCTGATTTTTAGGCAAATATAAGGGTTCGTAAAACTCCATTTTTACACACCCTTTTTGATGAGCCAAAAGTGCAATCATACAGATTGAATCTTAAGAACAAGTTTTTACTTTTCAAAGATTCATGATTTTTCTTCGGGTCGCTTTGTATTATCCCCTGGATTTCGGTCAATTAGTTTATTGATCGGGTCAATGCCTGCCTTGATTGGCTCTTGATTGACAATTACTTCAAACGAGGTATTTTTTTGGCCAATTTTGTGCTTTTGTAAATATAATAAGCTGTCTTTGCCTGCTTTGCTTTTACCAAAAACCCCAATATCAATCCAGTCGTTGATGGGTATTTCGGATTCATTGCCAAGGCTATCCACTCGATATTTTATAGAACTAATGTCCATTTGTACTTTGTACTGCTCGCCAATTTTTTCATAAGTGACTGTATCGGCTTTTATTTCAAAAAGCGTAATGGTTTCGAATAAGTCTTCGATAATATATTGCAGGCTATCGGGCGTTACGGCTCGAAATGCCTGGACATAAGTATCCGTTGTAATGTATTTGTCCTCTCGATAAGCCCATTCATCAATAATGCGGCGCAAAGCAACATTGACGCTGTCTTCGGAGATATAATCTTGCAAGGCATACATCACCAGCGACCCCTTTCGATAATGAATGTAAGCTTGTCCTTCAACCAATTCTAAGGGTTGTTCTTTTTTGTTTTCAAAACTTCTGCCCTGTAAATACATATCCAACTCTTTTCTCAGGAATTTTTGAATAATTTCTGGTGGAAACTCCTGCTTCATCACCATAAGCGCGGCGTATTGCGACATGGTTTCGGAAGACATGGTATTGCCCTTTACTCGTGCTTCTGTCACCTGGTGTGCCCACCATTGATGCGCCACCTCGTGCGCCGTGACATAAAAAGGGACATCCACATCGTCTTTTTTAATCTGCAGAATAAATCCAATGCCTTCGGAAAATGGAACCGTATTGGGAAAAGACTGGGCAAAAGTGCGGTAGCGCGGAAATTCCATAATTCGCATTTGGCGATACTGATAAGGGCTAAAATGCTCGGTGTAATAGTCCAGTGATTTTTTCATCCCTTTCATCATTCGATCCAGGTTAAATTCATGTCCTTTGTGGTAGTAAATTTCCAGATTCACTTCATGCGAACCATCTTTGGCGACCCATTTGTCTTTCATTACTTCATAGCGTGCAGAAACAATGGAGTAAAAATTCAAAATCGGTTCATCCATTTTATAATGAAAATAACGCCGGCCGTTTTCCTCCCATTCGCGCTGGATATAGCCAGGCGCAATAGCAATCTGATCCGGGCTGGTGCTAACGATTACTTCCAGTCCAGTACGATCCGAGTCATCTGTGATGAGGTTTTGCTTAATACCAAGAGGGTCATCCCTTTCTTTCATGCGCTCCTTTTTCGCCAATCCTTGCTCTACCCGCTCGTCGTCGCTGTTGATTTCAAAACGCTCATTATATCCAAAGGAAGGGAAGTAAAAATTGTTGAAAAAAGTGCCATTATGAAGCACTTCGGTATTAGAACCACCTTCTACAAAACCTTTTGTGGTAAAATCAGCCATAAATTCCATTTGCAAACTATCGCCTGGTTGTACAGCTTGGTCTAACTGATAAATATAATAGCCAAAGTCATCAAAGGATTCTTTTAGTTGATGCCCTGCTTTAAAACTTACTTCCGCTTCCATTTGATGATCCACAGGCATTTGAATATGAATGTCTTCAATAGCTACTTCATTTTTATTTTTTAATAAATATTTGCCTTTTGCCCTAAAATCTCTTGATTCGGGAAAAATATCTACTTCAACGTAGGTGTCAATAATTTTTAATTGAGGAATACCTTCATATTTCTTAAGGGTTCTTTCATAGTCTGCCTGTTGTTTTTCCTGGTCTTTGGAATTTGTATATTCATTTAAAATATTGGTATTATAAAAAACATAACAGCCAGATAGCCCAAATAGCAATAAAGAAGCAATGCCAAAGGTCAACATGGGCTTGGTAAAACGCAATTTGCCCAGTTTCCACCTCCATTTCATCGCAGCTTCTGCTCCGCGGACGGCAAAGAGTAAAACAACTGCAAACAATAATAAAGCAAAACCAAACCAATAAATGCTAAACCAGGAAAAGTTGGGGATCCAATGCCCAAAGTCATTCATATCTGAATAAGCCCCCAATCCGCCGCTCGCAAAGCGAAACATACTATGCTCAATGCCCAATTGGCCCATAACTGCCATGGCAATAAAGAAAACCAAAAAGAGCGCATGTCCCAAAAATTTGTGATTTACCAGGGTATGAATAAAAAAGCCCAAAAAGGTAAATAAGATCAAATTGGAAAGCGTATCGCCAAATAATTCGCTGATGTATAGAGGAAAGTCTATTTTGGGATAGCCAAAAGAAAGTTGCATTAACATTCCAATCACCATCAAAACTGCCAACAAAAATAAATGCGTATAAACCATCGCCAAAAACTTACCACCAACGGACACAAAATTGGGGTAAGGCAAGGCATCATAAATCAAATTAATCTTAATGTCTCGTTCTTTCCAAACCAATTCTCCGCTATATAAAGCTATGATAATCAGGAAGAAAAGATTAAACCCTCCTAGTAAGTCCAGTACAGAATAACTGGTCAAATAGGTATAAACCCCGTATAATTGGTTGCGGCCGAGAGAAATGGCTAAAATCAGCCAAAGAATACCCGAAATTGCAATTGCCAAAAATGGCACTTGCTTTAAAATCCATTTAAAATAGAAAAAAGAAAGACCAAATAATTGTTTTAAATGAGTTCTCCAACCAGTGAATTGGTTCACTTTCGGAATAATCGCCCTGGCGGCAGCTTGCTTTGCTTTTTTGGAAATTCGCTGCAATTTTTTGGTTTTATCTCTGACCAAGTTATAATTGAAACCAAAATAGGTGACGATCAAAGATATGACTCCGATTGCCATCCAAAACAGACGATTATAAAGCACATCTCCGACTAACGGGACTAATTGATTGTTTTTTTCCGCGATCGTCCAATATTGGGTAAAAAAGGCACTCGATGTTCCGCCCGATGGATCCAATAAAGCCCCCCAAAAGCGATTGTCTATTTCCTCCATTAATAAACCGGAAAGCGTATATAAAATAAATAGTCCAATACCCTGCGTATAGACCATTAACAACCGTTTACTCAAAGTCCCGCCTGCAAAAAATATCGCTCCATTAATAAATAAATTGGGAATGGTAAAAACCAGGAATGGTTGTACAATATGCCATAGATTAAAAGGACCCAATTTTTCAGACTCGGACCAGGGCCAGGGAATGCCATATCCCAAAATCATTCCGAATAAAATACCCGAAAAAACAAAAATGCCCACTGCAAAAGAGCCTAAAAATCGCCCGCCCAAATACTGAAATTTGGTTATCGGGGTCGTAAACATCATGGAGGCCGTGTTATGCTCAAAGTCTCTTAGTACTGGCACACCCATGATCGCCGAAGCGATTAGCATTCCCGGGATCAAAGTCAAAATCATTTGGAAAAACGCAATCGTCACTGGTGCATTATTATAGATATTTCCCGTACTTCCGCTTACTCTGACTACATCTGTTGAAACTGCCCCAAAAGCCATCAGCAATAGCAAGCCAAAGTAAATATAAGTAGCTGGTCGCCCAGCCCGGTATTTTAGTTCAAATTTGAATATTTCCCACATAGAAAATAAATGATAAATGATGAAGGGTGAATGGCTCGTCAGCGATGATTTCTCACCCGTCAGCAACAAATGAATAACTAAGCTGGAACGGCCAGCCTTCCAAAAATTTCGGCGAAATACACATCTTCTAGATCGGGCGTAACAGATTCAAAACCAACAGGTTGCGCATCATTTAAAACATAAACCACCGGTTGTCCAGCAATGCGCCTTTCCGAAATGACATTGAGCGACTGCTTTAACTCCTCCGCTTCTTTCTCCGTGACCTGCTTTCGCCAAATTTTTCCTCTGATTGCCTCAATAGAAGCCAGGGGATCGCCTTGCAATAAGACCGTCCCTTGATTGATGATAGCCATATCCGTGCATAGTTCTTTGACATCTTCCACAATATGGGTAGAGAGAATAACAATCGTGTTTTCTCCAATTTCACTGAGTAAGCTCAAAAAGCGATTGCGCTCCGCCGGATCAAGTCCAGCAGTTGGCTCATCCACAATAATTAGCTTTGGGTTGGCGATAAGTGCTTGCGCAATGCCAAAACGCTGCTTCATCCCACCGGAATAAGCACCGAGTTTTCGTTTGCGGCTTTGATATAAATTGGTTTTTTGCAAAAGAGCTTTTACCAGCTCTTTGCGCTCTTTTCTGTTAGCAACCCCCTTTAGAACAGCAAGATGATCTAGTAATACCTCTGCAGAGATTTTGGGATAAACGCCAAATTCCTGTGGCAAATAGCCCAAGACTTTTCGCACTTCTTCTTTTTGGGTCAAAACATTAATATCTCCAAGCATAATACTGCCTTCGTCTGGCTCCTGCAAGGTGGCGATGGTTCGCATTAAAGTAGATTTACCCGCCCCATTTGGGCCAAGCAAGCCAAACATTCCGGTACCGATAGAAAGGGAAACATTATTAGTAGCACAAATGCCGTTGGAGTAGGTTTTATAAAGGTTTTTGATTTCTAATCTCATAAATTCTTTTTTATACCATTGGTAAAATGGTCAACTAATTTGCACGAAAGCAGCATTATAAAAATGCCAGCCCTCTTTCTAAAAATTATTATTGACAAAAATAGTCAGCTATGACTCAATCATAAAAGAGGCAAATTAACGAAAAAAGAAGAGGAAAGAGATAAGAAATAGCGTCTTATAGGACATCATTCCTTCAACCAGTTTAAAATTTGTTGGTTAATTACCTTTTTTTTGAAAAAACTCAAATGGTGAATGTCCATTTCCATTTGGTAGATTTCCTTTCGCTCATCGGGAATAGGAAAGCCACAAGAATTTTCCACATTAAAACAGCCTTGAGTAGGAACCACGCCATCGCAGGGTTCTTCGAAAATCTTGTCCACTATTTTTTGAGCGACTTTTTTACCAAAACGAGCTAACAAGTTTTTATCGTTTGGCAGGTAATCTGCGGCCATTGCATAATAGGTCGTATCATGGGATTTGCAGTTATTTAGGCGTTTTAGATAATCTCCTTCTGGTAGCATTGCTTCTAGTCCCGGCAAGCCCTTTAAGCTGCCCCTTGCGATTACTTTAACCAAGGTAAGTAGCCCTTCAAGAATCAATGTAAAAGTGGTGTCGGGAACAATCGTCAACAGATTGGTATAGCGATCTAACAGTTTGACCCAATTATTTCCATTGGTGAGGATGGTTCCTCTATGGGGCGTAGCGACAAAAAGGGCCTTGTTTACTTTAACGGCTACCTTGTCAGGGTTAAAATACTTACCTCTTTCTATTAATTCCCTTGCTACGAGCCCTCCACGAGAATGGGTTATGATATCCAAGTTTAGGCTATGGACCTCTTTTGGCAACAACTCAAAGAAGGTTTGAATATTTTCTGCCGGGGAGTGGTGTAGGCTTGGATGATTAAAGGCAATTATCCTGCCTCCATAATATTGAATGATTTCTGCGAAAACTTCACTTTTCATCAAACCGTGAAACGCAGCTTCTGCCGTGCTGAAGGTTCCATGAAGGAATAGTAAAGAACGATTTTGAGTAATGGCATCCCAGGAAATTTTATCATTTAAGCCATTCAAATCAGCAGACAAAAAGCCATAGGGTCTGTTTTTATCTTCCCACTTTTTTGCGATCAATTGGGCTACGGAACCCACTACTGGATCAAGTACCCATGCCAATACTCTAACCGTTCTACGCATTAATTTACTGATTGGACCTCGCGTCGTATTGGCATCTTTCTTTTTGGAGGGTTTCGCACTTTGTCTGGGGAGATGAAAGGCAAACTGTTCTTCTTTATTCAAATGAGGGAAGATCCATCTGGATACGCCTGCCTCATCGGTATATAGGACGACCCCTTCTGTAAATGCCCCTCTTTTCGGAGCATTCAAAATCACAGCAGGTTCTCCGTCTTTGGTCGTGGCAGTCAGTCCATCGCTGCGGGTTGTTCCTTTAAGCGGCTTTAGGTCCCTCTTCACTTCTAATTCAAAAGTCAAAACAGACTTCATCTCCGCCTGATGGAAGTGTTCGATCAATTTTTTCTCCATTCTACCGCCGCTTGCTCTAGTTTTTCCTTTTTTTTCTGCGAAAGTGGTAATGGTACCTTTTAGACCCGGCGCTTGCAAGGTAAATCCTCCTGCTATTTTAACTTTAGGGTTTTTTCCAGTTAATTCGATCTTTTTATTTGCCATTATGCTGGTACATTATCTTCGTTATTTAATTTTAAGCTGGGGTGTCCATAATAAATGTAAGCTAATGCTGTGACATTTTCTTCCTCATTGAATTCATTTCTTATTTCCCGCAAAGTCTTTCCTACGGAGTTTTTATTTTTTAAAACTTTCCTATAAAACTTTTTGGCGAACTCCAAAGCCTGAACATCATCAACACTCCAAAGAGGAGCAATAAAGCCTTTAGTCCCTTTGCTTAAAAGAATACCTGGAAAACCACTTGCTTGTCCTAGTGCATTTCCTGCAATACCTACCTGACAAGCATTTAAAAAGAAAAAAGAAAAATAGGGCGTATCTCCCATGCGATAATGACCTATCAAAGCCTCTGGTTTTATATGTTCTCCATCTTTCAAAATGATGGATTGCTCATTCGCCTTCGGGTCACTTAGCCCATGTAGGGCAAAATGGATCAGATGTCCGGGAACGGGATCTGTACTTATTAAACCCTCAATGGATTCCTTGCTGGCTTCAACGGGCGTGGCTTTGAACTCCTGCTTTAAAAAAAGTCTTTCTTTCAAGGCATTTTCGAGTGCTTCTTGATAACTGTCCTCTGAATAGTCTGCTGCCACTGCGCTTATTTTCCTAATATCAATATGAGATAAAGGAGGCGGAATACTGTTCCCTATCCACCATCGCCCGATATTTACTTGGCAAAAAAGAAAAGGCTGAAATGCCTCGTCTATTGACTTATCCATTAGGGCTAGTTCCCAGGGAATGTAGGGTTCATCTGTCAATAATAGTACATTCGGTTTTCTATCTAAATCCTTGGCAATTTTCCTTATTAAATCAAAGAATTCGGGGGGCATAAGATTAGCGATTGACTTGCCTTTTGTTTCCAGAGTATTTTTTGCTAGCTTGCCGGAATATTCATAGTTTTCTAAGTCGCTTCCCAATTGAGCAACAAATTCTTTAGGATTTGCATAGTTTTTTAAAGGAATACTATAAGATTGAGGTACATCATTTTTTTGAGAAGCGATATTCCATTTTAAAGTATTATCCGAGTAATTCAATTGAATCGTGAGATCAACATTTTCTTTAGGGAAGGATAAGTCGATTTTTGGAGGTGCAAAAGGATCCAAATTTGCAAATCGGGACGCAGCAATATTGTTTGCTACTTGAAGGGTCTTGCTCGCCATTCCCACAAATTCTGACCTGTAATAGTAGCACACCTGAAATTTTACGGCGGTAGCTCCTTCCTTTACCAAACATTCAATCACTCTAGCATCCCCTTTTTTCAGAGCCAATTGATAATTCATTTTGGGGTTAATAACCTTAGCACCCGATGCCATAAAAGTAAAATAAACCGGAGCTGCAGGAGATGCTGATGGAATAATAATTTTTTCGACCTCATCCAGGCTACTATCTAGCTCTTCTGCAAACCCAACATATACTTTTAGCTTTTTTTTGGGCTTAACATCTCCCACAACATCTATGCTGGGATAAGCTTCAAAAGCTGTTTTGTCCTCTATATCATCTAACCCAATTGTCCCTGATTCGACACCAGCAGATGGCTGGGACATATCTTCCAGAGAAGGCGCTGTATCCCCTCTACCTGCTTCAATGATTATTTCTTCTTCGGGTGCAGCCTCTTCGGATTCCCAGGGTTCCATTTTTTCCTCTGGATAATAACCTGACTCTTCCTCAAGGCTAATGGATCCTCTGGTTTTATCCCCTCTATCCGCTTCAATGATTATTTCTTCTTCGGGTGCAGCCTCTTCGGATTCCCAGGGTTCCATTTTTTCCTTTGGATAATAGTCTGGTTCTTCCTCAAGGCTAATAGATCCCCTGGTTTTTTCAGAAGCCTCATCGGGAGAGGGATCAATAGCTTTGTCTAAATCTAATAAAGGCTTATTTTTCTCCTGGTGACCTATCGACTTTGCTGGCTTTGTTGACTCCATCTTTTCTTTGCCCTTAATCATAGGGAAATCTTGCACAGCCTCAAAACCAAGAATCCGATCTTTTTCAATAACAATAAAAGGGGGAGTGGCTTTTTTTTTATTCAGTACCTTTGTGTTGATTACTTTGGTGGGTACTTTGGATTTTAGGTCTAGCGCTTTATGGACTAAAGCACTATTATCTGCATTTTCCAATTCGACCGCTACATTTTTTTCTACTAAGTAATAAAGCGTGCTTCTTCCGGATTTTTTCCAGCGAAAAATGAAGTGGGTCCAAAAAGCGGTATGAGCAGCAATTTTGTGAAATGCTTTCCTAACCGTCCAATCGCCCTCTATTAGCACAAAAGATTTTTTTAAAGACGAATACATAGACATAATAAATGGGGTTTTAAACACCTAAGAGACCAAAGTTACAGAATCATTGGCAAATATTATATAGGTTTTCTTGTCTTTTATTTCGTTTGTCTTTGCCCCTAAACCTTCTTCTGCCAACCCTGATGAACGACCCCACTAATAGAGTCTCGTCTGGCACCTGTGACCGTTCTCAATACATTTGGTACATTTTCTAGGCGAAGCACCCCCATCCAGGCCATCAAAATGGCTTCCTTGAACTGAATAATCTCCTCATCTGGCAATACGACCGCTACCTTAGCGGATAGACAATGAGTTCGAAGCCGGTCTATTAGGAAAGTATTGAAAGCACCTCCTCCCGTCACTAATAGTGAATAGGTTGCTTTTCGAAAGTTTTCTTGTTGGGTAATTTGTCGAATAGACCGAGCAATTTGAAAAGCAATATGCTCCGTTACAGTTGCCAATTGGTCAGGAATGGCATTAGAGTCATTGGGTATTTGGCTTAAAATAGCTTTTTTGCTAAAAGCATTATCCAAAGATTTTGGATAAGGTTTTTTATAAAAAACAGCCTGATTGAGCTTAGATAGTAAAGCTTGGTCTATTTGCCCACTAGCGGCTATTTTCCCGCCTTCATCGTATTCTAACCCCAATTGATTTGCCAGCACATTTAGCAACTGATTAGCTGGGCAAATATCAAAAGCAATGATTTTATTAGGCAGGATACTAGTCACATTGGCAATACCGCCTATATTTAGGTAAAAATCATATCCTTTCAATAGGTATTTATCTACAATAGGCGCAACTGGCGCGCCCTCTCCATCAATGGCAATATCTTGATTGCGAAAATTGGAAATAACCGGATAGTTCGTCACAGCAGCTATTGCTGCCCCATCGCCAATCTGCACGGTCAAACGAGCAATTGGGTCGTGAAAAATTGTATGCCCATGAGAAGCAATAAAATCCGGTTCGATTTGGTATCTTTCGATAAAGTCTAGGACTACTTCTCCAAAATAATGCCCTAGATAGGTATGTGTTTTAGCAAAAGTCAAGGCATTCTGAACAGGCAATTGGAGCAATCGTTCCCGCCATTTTTCGGAGAAATTGATCGTTTCTGCTTCTAGTAGTTTCCATTTTTGAAGGACTAAGCCCTCCACTCCGCTTTTAGTGACGTCGAAAGTACAATAGGCAATATCTATACCATCCAACGAACTGCCGGACATCAAGCCGATCGCCTTATAAGTTTTAGTCAGCATAGCTTTCAGAACGGCTCCGCGTATTGGGCTTATTCCCAATCATTTTTTAAATTTTTCTATATATTCTGCTACCGCTTTGATTTTTGCCTCACTCAACAAGCCCTTAAAAGGAGTCATCGTATTTCGGCCGTTTTCAATAACCGCAATCTTTTCTTCCATATTTAGCTGAGTGGTAGTCAAATCAAAAGCCCCGCTTGCTCCCATATCGCCACTTAGACCGTGACAGGTTACGCAATATTGCTTATAGACTTTTTCTCCATCGACTTTCTTTTTGGCTTTCGTTGTTTTTTTTGCCAGCTTTTTGTCCTCTGGCGTTTCTCCTCCACAAGCGAAGATTACCAAGCCTAAAATTGCCAAAAATAATAGCTGTTTCATGTCTGTTTTTTATGCTTTAACGATCAATAAGGTTTCGGGCAGCAATAGCTATTGTCTGAAACCGAACTGCTAAAGTACGATAAAACCAAGCTTGTAATAGTTAAAGGATGGATTTTTTTTTGACAAAATGTTGATGACCTTATTCCCAAACCTTATTTTATGATGTGGGGGTAAGATTAGGGTAAATCCTTTGGGGAGATATTGTTTTCATTAGAAGATTGCTGCTCCGTCTTTATTTGAGTATATTCTTCTGAAACATCAAGGATTTCCCATTGAATAGCATTGGTTTTATTATAAATTGTCAAACTAAAACAATATTCGTAATAGCCGGGAAGGAATGCATGTTTTGTTGCTACTCCTGGAAAATAAATAGTTAAATCCGGTTTTAATTTTTTTAATAAATCAAAAAAAATACTTTCAAGGAAGGGAAAATGGAGTGTCAAGGGGTCGTTTTTGAATAAATCTGTATTAAATAAGCTATCGCAGCTATATAAAAGCCGACAGTCCTTATCCAATATTAAAGTTTGTCTTTTTTGACTCATTTTTGGAAGCTGCTCGGATCGAAGTTCTAATCAATACGATTAATGAAAGGGCAATAAAACAATGCCAGTTGGGATAGCAAGGAACCTATCAAAGCAAAAACTGTTTTGCGAGTTCTTCAAATAATTCAATCACATTTTCACCCGTTTTTGCACTAGTAAATACCTCTACAGGAAAAGTTAATTCTTTCTTAATCGTCGAAATGGCGTTTTCTTTTACCAAATCTTTTTTATTCCCAACAATTTTGATAATTGCCTCTGGCAAAATTTCCCGTAGTATCCCTATATCCTCGCTTAAGTTTTTGTAGGTAGAAGGACGGGTCAAGTCAAAGACATAAATAATAGCACTAGCTCCCAAAAAATAGGATTTGGGTACTTTGTCTTGTTTCACTTCACCGGCAATGTCCCATAGCAATATAGACACTTCTTTTTTACCTACTTTCACTAGTTTTTTATCCACCTTTACACCAATGGTAGTAATATATTTTTCGCTAAAGGTATTATTGATAAACCTACGAAAAAGGGACGTTTTCCCAACGCCAAAACTCCCAGTAAGAATTACTTTTCTACTTAGCATATAGAATTTTTCACAGAATGGCTAATAATTGCCGATTGACCATTCATTTTTCATTTTTAACAATAATAAATTGTTGTTTTAGTTTTTCCGACACTTGCCGAAAAATGGCCTCGTCCGGTTCCGCAGGCAAGGTCTTTAAATTCTTTTCAGCAAAATCCAGTAGCTCATTGGATATTTCTTCCCGTTCTACGGAGGAAAAAGTGCCACTAATTGCAAGTGCAATGTAATAAGAATAAAAATTTTGTAATAAAATTTTATATGTCCCATATTGAATCATTTCCAAATCCTCGCTATCTCGCTTAAAAGCATCCTCTACAAACGACTTGATCGCCGTAAGCATACCTGCGATTGCATCTTGGTCAATTGTATTTCCAGTAGAAGCACTGCCAAACAATAAGCCGGAATCTCGCTGTATCAGGTATATTTCCTCTATCTTATGATCTTTTAAGTCGTAAAGAATCGAATCGCTACTCTTTATGCCCAAAAAAACAGAGCGGATTCTCCACAGGATACCTTTTCTTGAAAAAGTATTCCGAATAGTTTCGTCCACAGTATCCTTTAGCATCTGAATTTGGTGGGCAATATACTTTTTAATCATTTTACCCACGACCGGATAAATGACATCCAGTATTTCCGCTTGTGATGCTTTGATTTTTTTCTCAATAATGTTGTCAACAATCCCTTGAAATTCTTTAGGAAAAGTTTCTTTGAGGAATTCCATCCGCTCTTCAATGATTGGGCTTATTTTTTCGGAAAGCCAAATGGGGTCATCCAAAGCTACTTGAAGTTGCTCAAAGGCAGTGCGATCTTCCTTGAGCAAAATCTCCTGAAGTTGTTTGAGTAATTCTTTATCCGATAAGGTATTTGGAGACGAGGTCATTCGAAAATACTAAATGGTAAAGGATTAAGAATTTGGTTCCGATTTATACGACTCCTTATAGAACGGTCGTTCCCTCAATTTATCACTATTTTATCCTAATAATTTTTTGCTCATATCAGCAAAAATATTCCCCAGCTTGGTACGGTCATCGTCCGTTATTTGGCTTATTTTCTGATTCAAACTTTGGGTAGTATCTAACAAAAGTTTTTCCATTTTGTCAAAGCGATCGCCCATTTCTTTCTGCAATTCTTTAAACCGAGCATCGTTTTTTTGCTCCAGTGCTTTCACTTTTTCCTGCATGGTTTTCTCTAAGGCTTTCAGGTTTTCCTGCACACTTTCAAAACGAGTATCGTACTCATTTATCTGTTGCCCCATTAAAATATTCCGAATTGTTGTAATTTCTCCAAAATTCATGGAGTCTTTTTGCTCTTTATTCGCCATAGTAGGTTAATTTTGAAGATTTTATAGAGTGTAGCAAGGTATAAATTAAAAACAATAATACCAATTATTTGCTAATGCTGCTACTCTTAATGCTTTAGATAATGGACTGCCTTGTATATACGCCCCTCTTAAATTCGAGAATCAAGTATATCTGTAAGCAGGTTTTTGAGCATTGGCTTGGGTTAAAAACAAACTTGACAACTGATTTGAGTTTTTACAAAACCTATGAGGGGGCAATAATCAATTATGGGGAGCAAAGAATATTGGATCGAGAACTTTACATACCTCGTTGTGCTTTCCTTTTAGGGCTATCCATTCAAAAACCCGAACTGTCTGTATTCTCCTACTACAAAATTCCTGCCTTATTTCGACTTGATACCACGGAGGCTAATTTTCCATTTGATATTCTAGCCAATATTTTTTTCCACCTAAGCCGCTATGAAGAATATTTGCCTTTCGAAGCCGACCAGCACGGGCGTTTTCCTGCCGATCAAAGTTGGGCTTACCGGCAGGATTGTTTGCAGCGCCCCGTTGTTAATTTATTAATTGGTTTTTTAAAAAAAATATTGCTACAAAAATTTCCCTTTTTAACTTTTAAAAAACAGTCTTTTCAGTTTTTACCCACCTATGATATTGATATGGCTTGGGCTTTTCGCTACAAGGGCTGGAAGCGAGGCATCGGCGGCTATGCCAATGATTTGCTAAAAGGGAAGTGGGCTTCTCTGAAGTCCAGGATTAGTACCCATGCAGGGTTCCAAAAAGACCCTTTTCAAACCTTCGATTTGCTAGAAAAGTGGACGGAAAAATACCAGCTAAACCCCATTTATTTTTTCCTGTTGAGCGACTATGGTTCTTATGATAAAAATAATGCCCTCTACTCCAAAGCATTTAAAAAATTAATTTGGTACATTTCACGAAAGTACAAAACTGGCATTCATCCTTCCTATCAATCAGCTGAAGACCAATCGTTTATAAGAAAAGAAACCAATCGCCTGGCATCTATTATTAAGCAGCCTGTTTGCCGCAGCCGCCAACATTATTTAAAAATCCATTTGCCCGTCACCTACCGGCACCTACTGGCCGCAGGTATTAAAATGGATTATTCTATGGGCTATGCAATGAATACGGGCTTTCGAGCAGGAACAGCCCTTCCTTTTTATTGGTATGATCTGGAAAAAGAAGCAGAAACTAATTTGTTGATTCACCCATTTCAAGTAATGGATGTAACATTGAAACAGTACCTACAATTATCGCCCAAAGCGGCAAAAGACCGAATAAAAGCACTAATTCAGGCCGTAAAATCGGTAGATGGAATTTTTTGCAGTCTATGGCATAATAGTTCTTTTTCCGAATTGGAAGGATGGTCGGAATGGAGAGCGGTCTATGAAGCCTTATTACAAGCGGCCCGAGATAAAGAAATCTAATAAAAACTTAATAGCTAAAGCCCAAAAGCCCAATAACTTTAATAAATTTGCAACCCTAACCTTATTTTGGCCAAACATTAGATTAAAGCAATAACATTCAAACATGATTAATTTAATCCTCTTCGGTCCTCCGGGTTCAGGGAAAGGCACACAGGCTACAAAGCTGGTCAAAAAGTATAAATTACTCCATATTTCTACCGGCGATCTGTTTCGATATAATTTAAAAAATAATACCCCTTTAGGCCAGGAGGCTAAAAAATACATAGATAAGGGCAATTTGGTGCCCGATAGCGTTACGATTAAAATGCTGCGCGAAAAAGTAGAAGAAAATCCCAAAGTAAAAGGCTTTATTTTTGACGGTTTTCCGCGCACTATTCCACAGGCAAAAGCCCTGGATAAGCTGCTCGCCAGCAAAGGACAGGAAGTATCCGCCCTAATTGCTTTGGACGTGGACGATGAGGAAATTGTGGCAAGGCTGCTCGAAAGAGGAAAGACCTCCGGCAGAAAGGATGATGCCGACGAGGGCATTATTCGCAATCGAATTGAAGTTTATAAAAACGAGACTTCGCCTGTCTATGATTTTTATGATCAAAAAAATAAATCTATGAAAGTCAATGGATTAGGAACGATTTACGCTATATTCAGGCGGCTTTGCAAGGTTGTAAACAAAATGTAGTCATAAGGGCGTGAAATAGCTGTACAAAAAATTAATCTTGCTCATGAGAAAAATATTGTTACTCGTATTCCTTCTCACCAGTACTATTTTATTCGCTCAAGCCAATCGACAAAACACCTATAACGTTCTCCTCTTCAATGCAACTTATGGAGTGCATTTACCTGCGGGAGACTTGACTAAACGCTTTGGCAGCAACTTTAGTGTCGGTGGTGGATTGGAAATAGTTACAGAAAAAAATAACTTGATTTTTGGGCTAAAAGGCAATAATCTATTTGGTAATCGAGTCAAGGAAGATGTATTAGCTAGCCTTCGAGATTCCGATGGTTTTATTTTGGGGAATGGAGGGGCAAATAGAGGGCTTTATGCAGAGGTTTATTTAAGAGAACGAGGATTTTACGTTGGTGGGCATATTGGAAAATTATTTAGTATTAATGAGAAAAATAAACGTTCTGGCATTCGAGCCACTTTTGGTCTTGGGCTATTGCAACATAAAGTTCGCATTCAGGATGAAACGGGCAGCGCCGACCAACTCAGGGGCGAATACTTCAAGGGGTACGACCAATTAAGCAATGGGCTTGCTTTTGAGCAATTTATTGGCTACCAATTACTTAGCAAAAGTCGAGGCATTAATTTTTTTGCCGGGTTCGAACTAAGCCAAGCATTCACCAAAAATAGAAGAGCTTTTGATTTTGCGGCTCAGCGCAAGGACGATTCAGCCCGTTTTGATGTGCTATTGGGTTTTCGGATCGGCTGGTCTCTGGCCTTTTATGTAGGTGAGCGTGGGGAGGATATATTTTATTAAGTTCTACTTATTTTTTTGTGGTCACTTTATCTAACTAGGCTAGCATGCCAAAGTAAAACTAAAAAGCCAAATTTTTTGAACAAAAAACAGTAATTTTGAAATAAGCAGTTAGGATATTGGCCTGCTATTAAAGAGACCAATAGCGAGACTTGGTAAAGTATAAGATTGCCAAACAGCTCAAAAAAAGTGAAATCTCTATAGCAATAATACAAAAAGAAATCGAAGAATTATAAAATGGACAAATCTGCAAGAGCAATAAAAAAAAATAATTCTTTCCTCTTAAATATCCAGCAACTCTCTGTCCACTTCCCCTCAGAAAAAGGAACACTTAAAGCGGTTGATGGTGTTCAATTTACTTTGGAAAAAGGCGAAACGGTCGGCATTGTTGGCGAATCTGGTTCAGGGAAAAGCATCACTGCTTTGTCTATTATACAATTGCTACCCAAAGTGGCAAAATTGGAAAATGGTGCGATTTTATGGTTATCCAAGAACACGAAGCAAGGGCGAGCAACCATTGATTTGACAAAGGCGAAAAAAAAGCAAATAGAAAGCATACGCGGTCAGGAAATTGCCTTGATTTTTCAAGAGCCAATGACTGCACTCAATCCAGTAATGACTTGTGGGAAACAAGTCGCAGAAGCCATTCAACAGCATGAACGAAAATCTTTTGAGCTTGCAAAAGAAGAAACACTTAAATTGTTCCAAAAAGTAAAACTGCCCGATCCTGAACGTATCTTCAAAGCCTATCCTCATCAATTATCCGGTGGGCAGAAACAGCGGGTGGTGATTGCGATGGCTTTGTCTTGTCACCCAACCCTGCTTATTGCTGATGAGCCCACCACCGCTTTGGATGTGACCGTCCAGAAAAGCATATTGGAACTCCTCAATGAACTAAAAGAAGCGTATCAATTAGCCATCCTTTTTATCTCTCATGATTTGGGGGTCATTCGAAGTATAGCCGATCGGGTTCTGATTATGAAGGCTGGCTCAATTGTAGAAAGTGGAACGGTAAAGGAAATTTTTAAAAACCCTCAACATCCCTACACCAAGGGTTTACTCGCCTGCCGACCTTCTATCAACCAGCATCTAAAAAGATTGCCAACGATTGAAGCATTTCAAACTATTAAAGAACCTTCCTACCCTATTGACCAAGGAGAATGGAGCAAAAAAAGAGAAAAATTATATGCCCAAGTGCCCATTTTACAAGTCCATAATCTATCTACCTGGTATCCCGTCAAAAAGAATTTTTTAGGACAAACAACCTCTTTTATTAAAGCCGTTGACAAAGTAAGTTTTGAGGTATTTAAAGGCGAAACTTTTGGAATGGTAGGCGAGTCTGGTTGTGGCAAATCTACGTTGGGTAAGACCATTTTAGGGTTGGAGAAGGCACAATCAGGAACTATTTTTTACAAAAATCAAAACCTGCTAGAGGCCTCCCAAAAAGATTGGATACAGCTCCGCAAAAAAATGCAAATTATCTTTCAGGACCCTTATAGTTCGTTAAATCCAACGCAGCCAATTGGCTATGCCATTATGGAGCCGATGAAGGTGCATCGCCTTTGGAAAAATGAAAAGCAATATAAAGAAAAAACCATTGAGTTATTGGAAACGGTTGGTTTAAAAGCCGCTCAATTTTTGCGCTTTCCGCACGAGTTTTCAGGCGGGCAGCGACAGCGCATTTGTATTGCCAGGGCATTGGCTTTACAACCCGAATTTTTGATCTGTGACGAATGTGTATCTTCCTTAGATGTATCTATTCAAGCGCAGATTTTAAACCTGCTTCTGGACTTACAAATGCAATTTGACTTAACCTATATTTTTATTTCGCATGACCTTTCGGTGGTTAGATTTATCAGCGACCGGATTATGGTCATGAAAGCAGGGAAAGTGGTAGAAATTGGGGATTCCAAAAGGGTTTATGAATCGCCAAAATCAGCCTATACGAAGGCATTGATTGCGGCTGTGCCGATGTAGGCTAGTCTAACTCTTTCTCCACGCTTGGATAGGAAATTGCCCAAAGCCCCCAAAAAGTCAACAAGCCATTTAAAATTAATAACTCAAAACCAAATTGATAACCAAATAATAATAATTCTGAGTTGGCATTAATGAAATAGGTAAGAACTGGGGCAGCAAGACAAATATACGGTGCAAAGCGATCATTAATGTTTTTATTGACGAAAAAACCAAAAGCGTATAAACCCAGCAAAGGTCCATAAGTATAGCTTGCCACTGTATAAATCGCAGCGATTACTGCATCATTATTAATAAACCAGAAGAGCAAAATAACGAAGAATAAGAGAATAGAAAAGCCGATATGTACCTTAAAACGGGTTTGCTGTTTTTCTTCTTCCGGCGCTTCGCTTTTTTCAAAGTTTAAAAAATCTACACAGAAAGAAGTTGTCAGGGCAGTCAGCGCAGAGTCTGCACTAGAATACGCCGCCGCAATTAAGCCCAGTAAAAAGACAATGCCAATGGCAGGGGATAAATACTGTAAAGCAATGGTTGGGTACAATAAATCCGTTTTTTCAGGAATATCAATACCGACCTGGCCTGCATAAATAAATAACAAAGCTCCCAAAGTTAGAAAAAGCAAATTGGCAAAAACCAATGCAATACTAAACCAAAACATATTCTTTTGTGCTTCCCCAATATTTTTACAACTCAAATTCTTTTGCATCATATCCTGATCCAAGCCTGTCATTACAATAGCAATAGAGGCTCCGGCCAGAAATTGTTTGAAAAAATTTTTGGAGTCCGTCCAACCGCCTTCAAAAAAGAAAGTCTGTGCATAAGAACTTCCACGAACAGTATCTACTAAATCTCCAAAAGATAAATTGAGCTTATTGCCAATGGCGACTACGGTTAAAATGACTGCTGCCAGCATGCAAAAAGTCTGCAAGGTATCCGTTACTACAATGGTTTTAATCCCTCCTTTAAAAGTATAGACCCAAATCAGCAAAATAGTCAGCAAAATCGTTGCCCAAAAGGGAATACCAAAAGCATCCATTACAAATTGCTGCAATACAATTGCCACCAGGTAGAGGCGGAAAGAAGCGCCAATGGTGCGAGAAAGTAGAAAAAAACCTGCACCTGTTTTGTAGGAAGCAATGCCAAACCGTTCTTCCAGATAGGTATAAATAGAGGTCAAATTCATCCGATAATACATCGGCATCAGTACAGTCGCAATGATAAAATAGCCCAGCAAAAAGCCAAAAACCATTTGCATATAGGAAAATTGGCTCGCTCCCACCCAGCCCGGAACGGAGATAAAGGTAACACCGGAAAGGCTCGCCCCTACCATGCCAAAAGCCACCAAATACCAAGGAGATTTGCGCCCGGCAATAAAAAAATCAGCATTATCAGAGTGCTTTCCAGTTAGGTAAGAAATGAACATGAGCAGCAAAAAATAAGCTGCAATAATCCCTATAATAATACCGGGCGTTAATTGGTTCACCATTTTTTCAACCTCTTAGGAAGAGGGGTTTAATGTTTGTGCGTATCCCATTTTTTCAAAACGGGGGCGAAATTAAAAACAATATTCACAAAACAAAAAATAAATTTCCTAAACTTCTAAAAATACCTAAATTCTAGGTGATTCGCAAAAGTGCCATAAAGGGAGCGGGTGCAGGACAATGCAAGATTGGGAAATGTCACAGAAATTACCGAATTTGTTTGATCTTTTATCTTAAAAGTATGTATGGCTATATTTAAAGAGAATCCCGATTTGTCCCATATTCCGGGTAGCTTGGGTTTGCCTTACTTTGGTACGGCATTTGCCTTTTGGAAAAATGCTCAAGGCTTGGTTAGAAAGAACCAGGCTAAATATGGCAATATCTACAAATCGAGGTTTTTGGGAATAGATTCCGTAACCATTTTAGACAAAGAAGCCAATAAATTTGTATTGGTCGAACAAGCTAAATACTTTTCCAGCAAACAAGCATGGGATAAAATTATCTCAGAGTTATTCCCAAACGGACTGATGCTCATGGACGGGGAGCAACACAAAACCCATAGGAGCATCCTCAACTCAGCCTTTAAAAAGGAGCCAATGCAGGGTTATTTGGAATTAATGAACCCTATTATCAAAGCGGGCATTCAGCAATTGAAAGGCAAAAAGCAGCTTCGTTTGTTCCATTTTTATAAAGAAATGACTCTGCATATTGCCGGAAAGGTGTTTTTTGGGGTAGATTTTTCAGAAGACTTAAAAGAGATCAACACGGCCATTATCCATACCTTAAAAGCCTCCATGGCTATTCCTATTAAATTGCCTTTCACGACTTATGGAAAAGGCATTCGAGCCAGAAAAAAATTAGAAAGTTACTTCCAGTCTATTATTCGAGAAAAAAGGGAAAGCCCTCAAAAAGACTTATTTAGCATGCTTTGTCTGGCAGAAAATGATGAAGGCCGCCGATTATCCAACCAGGAAATTATTGATCATTTGATCTTTATTTTAATGGCCGGGCACGACACAACGGCTAGTTCTATCACCAGTTTGAGTTATTTATTGGCAAAAAATCCCGACTGGCAAGAAAAACTTCGGGTAGAAGTAAATGAGTTTGTAAAAAAGAGGGGCAACTCTTTCAATTTAAAGAACCTCCGAGAATTGGAATTAATGGCTTTGGCGATTAAAGAGGGATTGCGCATCTATACGCCAGTCACTATCATTCCAAGAACAAGTACCGAAAAAATTGAATTTGAGGGTTATGCCATCCCTCCTAACACCCAAGTGACTGTAGTGTTGCAACATACTCATTATAATGATGCTATATGGGATCAGCCAGCAATCTTTGATCCCATGCGATTTTCCAAAATCAGAAAAGAACAAAACCGCTGCCCACATGCCTACGCCCCTTTTGGTGCTGGCAACCATCACTGTTTAGGCTATGCTTTCGCAGAAATGCAAATGAAACTAATCTTGATTCATTTGTTGCAAAATTTCCGATGGTCTGTACCCCAAAATTATAAAATGGATATAAATCAGATTCCTTTACAAGAACCCAAGGACGGACTGCCCATTACCCTGGAAACGCTCCCTAAATGATTTCATTCTCAGAAGGCAATTTTATTTTTTTGATAAATATTTATCTTTTTGAACTAATTATAGACTACAGAACGTTGCTTGGGTCAAACCTTTTTTCAATCATCATTGAATTGTCCCAATTCTTTGACTCAACCCATAATATTAGAAGAATCTGACCCACTCTATGCGCAAGCTATTTAAAATTTTAAAGGAATCTATAAAAGGTACAGAAAGCAACTTTACTTCTGGTAATATCAATCGAGCTATCTTGTTATTATCCATTCCAATGATTTTGGAAATGGTCATGGAAGGCCTTTTTGCAGTGGTAGATGCTTATTTTGTCAGCAAAATTAGCAACGAAGCATTTGCCACAGTCATTTTCACCGAAACGGTTGCCACGCTGGTTTATTCTCTTGCCATTGGCGTAAGCATTGCCGGAACGGCTATGGTTGCTCGTCGAATCGGAGAAAAAAAACCAAAAGCTGCTTCTGAAGCAGCCGCACAAGCTATGCTATTGGGAATTGGCCTGTCTATTCTGGTAAGTATTATGGGCATTTTTTTCCCTCAAGAAATTCTGAGGCTTATGGGCGCAACGGAAGAAGTGGTCGAAGTAGGGACATCCTTTACCCGAATTTTACTGGGCTTCAATGTAGTGATCATGCTCTTGTTCATATTGAATGGCGTATTTAGAGGAGCGGGGGATGCAGCTATTGCTATGCGAGTGCTTTGGTTGGCAAATATTTTAAATATCATTCTGGACCCCTTGCTAATTTTTGGGTGGGGCCCAATACCAGCATTGGGCTTAAAGGGAGCAGCCATTGCTACTTCTATAGGGAGAGGAACGGCAGTCGCCTACCAACTTTACATTTTATTTAATGGTAAAGGAATCCTTCAAATTACTAAAAAACATTTACAATCCAATTGGGAGGTATTAAAGCGGTTGATAAATGTGGCTGCTACTGGCTCCGGACAGTACCTTATTTCTTCAGCGAGTTGGATATTTCTGATGATGATTATTTCTGATTATGGCACAGAAGTCGTAAATGGCTATGGACTGGCCATTAGAATCATTATTTTCACCATTCTTCCTGCTTGGGGCATTGCTAATGCTGCTGCTACACTTATTGGACAAAACCTGGGTGCGGGCAAGCCTGATCGGGCTGAAAAATCTGTTTGGCGTTCTGCTTATTATAATATGCTTTTTTTGCTCGTGGTTTCCATTATTTATTTCATCTGGGCAAGGCCTTTAATTTCCATTTTCAATCAAGACCCCGAAGTGATAGCGGTCGGCACTTTATGTCTAAAAATCTTTTCTATCACCTATGTTTTTTTCGGTTATGGAATGGTTATTAATCAGGCTTTCGGTGGAGCGGGTGATACACGAACACCCACGGTGATCAACTTTGTCTGCTTTTGGCTCATTCAGATTCCATTGGCTTATTTTTTAGCAGAATCTGCTGGCTGGGGCCCAGAAGGTGTGTACTGGGCAATTGCTATTAGCGAAACGGTATTGGCAGTTATGGCCATGATACTATTTAAGCGGGGTCGGTGGAAAACGGTCAGAATTTAAGGGTTTTAAATCCAATCCATTTTTTGAACTTTCGATACCATTCAATGCCTTTTGCCAATCCAAAATTTAGAATATTGTCTTTATAAATTCTATAATAAGGCACTTGTTTACCCCCAAATTTTCTGTAAAAAGAATCAATGGGTTCCAGCATGGAGCCTTCAAAATCAAAAAAAGCAGAGTGAATTTTGGCAAATTTAATGCACTCAAAAATCAATAACTCATTAGCGCCCCTTCTGATTGTCTGTCGATCAACTCCGTTAAAAAGCAGAGAGGTAGCATTTTGGTCATACACCAATCCGGCTACGGCCATGATCTCCGCCTCTTTGTTTTTTATGGCAAACGACTGAAAGGCTTTTCTTTGGGAAAGGGTGATACAATAAGTTTTTAAAAAAAAATTGGAGAAGGGAAATTTCTTTTTTTGCTGTGAAAAGGATTTTTCACATAGTGTGTAGAAAGCCTCGAAATCAATGTCTGAAATAATAACATCTTCTCTTTTTCGGGCAAAATTTATCTCTGCTCTCAATTTTCCATGCGCATTCGCTAACACCTGGTCCAAAGACTGGTGTTGCAGGTCAATCCAGTAACTATAAAAAACCTGACTAGAAAATTGCTTCCAATAGAAGGGCAGGTAATTTTTAAAAGTAGGATGAAAAAAGTAATTAAAGGATCTAATTTTCGAAAGCTCCGTTAGCAATAATTTAGAGATTTTTTTTCGCTTAGTTTCTGCATTATAACCCGTGCCCTTGAAGTTTTTATAGTAAACGCCCAGGTATTTGCACAAAAAGGGATTGGCGTATAAACCCAGCGCATTCTTCGCTAGAACAACTCCCCCAAGTGTTTCTTTTTTATCTTTTACGACCAAAATCTTAAAGGAACATTGGAGGGTTCTCAAATACCAGGACTTTCCATAAATAGTTGCCTGTGGCGACTGGTCAACAAATTTGTCCCAGGCTTCAAATTGGTCTTCATTGAGATAGGAAAGCTGCAAAGTTTATCGATCTGTATAATAAGATGGTTCACAAAAATTGCCTATGAACGAAAAAGATTATACTTTAAAATGCAATAAATTGCTCTAAAGCCATCTTTCCAATTGATTTTTTTCCCTTCCGCATAAGTTCGACCGTAATAAGAAATCCCCACCTCGTATATTTTTACCTCTGGTATTTTAGCTACTTTTGCGGTCACTTCTGGTTCAAACCCAAATCTCTTTTCTTCTAGTTTAATTTTTTTTAGAATATCCGTCTTAAACAATTTATAGCAAGTTTCCATATCGGTCAGGTTGAGATTGGTCATCATATTCGACAAAAAAGTCAAAAACTTATTGCCGATCGTATGCCAAAAAAACAGGATTCGATGTGGATTGTTTCCCATGAATCGAGAGCCGTAAACTACATCTGCATTTGCCTTAAATACAGGTTTTAATAAATCATTATACTCCTGAGGGTCATACTCCAAGTCTGCATCTTGAATGATTAAATAATCGCCAGTAGCAATATTAATTCCGGTATGAATGGCAGCTCCCTTCCCTTGATTTTGATGGTGTTTTTTTAAGATAATGGGGAAGTTTGGATGTTGCTCTATATATTGACTTACAATGGAAAAAGTTTTATCCACCGAATAATCATCAATGACGACCACTTCTTTTTTCATCCCGTTTATTAACCTTACTGCTTTCACTCTTTCCAGTATTTCCACGATTGTATCTTCTTCGTTAAAAGCAGGAATGATAATACTTAGGCATTTCATACGAGCGCATTAGCGGAATCAAAACTTAATATTACAGATAAGGATTGAATTATAGATAAGTGTCCAATGCAGCCCCATTAATAACGGCAAAAAGTAGTGCTACTGTTGGCTAAAAGCGCCGAAAAAGAATTGAAAAACGCTGTCACTTCTGGGCAATCAAGGTACACCTATTGAGAACAACTTCCATAATCATGCCACTACAAATGCCTTTAAGCGTAACGGTCTTTCCTAATTTAAGATGGGCAGCTTTTTCAGCTTCGCTCATTTCTAAAGTTCCTAATACCCCCCCCAATGCATCGTCGGCACTTAATAAAATAACCAAGGCACCTTGATTGTCTTTTGAAATTTCAGAAATAGTACCCGTTACTTCTATTACTTTCCCTATAAATTTTTTGTCGCCATTGCGCTCATTAAATTTGTATTCCTGATATAGCTGGTCAGCTGAATAGGAAAAATCCGCACTTTGTCCTTTTGCGCTTACTTTGGGGATATTCATAAATAGAGCAAACCCAATAATGACCAGAACAACAATGGCACCCAAACCGTACAAAAAGTATCTTAAAGATTTATTCATCCTTTCCGTTTTATTTTATATCACAGTGGTAGAAAAAATCAAAGTTTCTACTTGGATTTTTTGAGCCTTTTTTCGTAAGGCAACATTATCTTATACTATTTTTGGACTTATAGGTCATGTTCAAGGAAACGGCTATTTCTCTAGAAATTCCCAAAGTTTCAACATCAATACTCACCACCTTAGGCAATTTCTCACGCATTAACTTATTGGTCTTTTCAACACTTCCCTCTTCAATAATCATCGTAAACTCAGAAATGACTTTAATGGTACCATCGGAATTAATGGTTAAAGTACCGGTAGCACTTGTATTTCTTTTTTCATCCCAAAGGTATAGAATACCATTTACGGTGATAATATATTCTCCCGATTTTGAAAAATCAATCCGATCAATATCGTATATTTCCCCTACAAACAAAAGTTGAGGATGTTCAGAAACATCTACTACTCTGCTGTTAAACAGTTGGTCAATTGCCCCTAGTTTAAATTCAAAAGATTTCAATAATCCGATAAAATCAATCACCCCCGTCTTCGCATCAAAAACAGAGGCTACTTGATAATTATCTGCCTCGATATCCATAAATTTATTCGCGGACTGAACATGAATGTGTGCAGTTCGAGTGATATACTTTTGTTGGCCATAGACATAGCTAACTATAAAAATAAATAAGGGACAAATGAGAAATCGAATGTTCATGTAATGATTGCGATTTAATTTCATACAACATCGTATGAATTTGCTTAAAGACAAAAGATCGGGCAAGCCAACTTTAATTTAACTCAGAAAGGTTAAGCAATAAGGTATTTTAGTTTGAAGATTTGAGCTTTGGGAATTTTTTATTTCTTTAATGCTATCACCAGATTCGAAAATAGATAGCAGCAAAGAAACTATTTACATGGGTTTTTTTAATAATTCAGCCAAAGTTACTCGATCTGGACCAAATAATAAAGTCTGATTGGAGAAGTAACATTATTTTAATTAGCAAAGCGTTATCAAATAAGCTAGCTTAGTATGTTTTAAATTTTCATGATTGAGGAAAAACGAAGAAAATTTGCCGTTTGTAGCCAATTAATGGAATTTAGGTTCTAAATGAATTCATTTGGTCAAAAGCAAAAAGAGTAAGACCTTGTAGCTCAAAAAATGGACGACTTACACAGCTTATTTTCTGAGTTACTAGAATTAGAATCTCCTTTTTCTCTTGGTCAAATCGACAAAGAAGTGGTGGATAAAAAGGTGAAAAGTATCACTTTTACCATTGAAATATCCAAAGAATATCGACCTAGTAAACATCATACCCTCCATTCTTATTACACTAAAAAGTGGAGACATATGAGTTTGTTTCAATATCCTTGTTTTATACAGGCTCGCTTACCCGTTTTTATGGATAAACGCAGTAGAAAAACAAGTGTAATTGAAGTACCTTGGGCTCGAAAAAATAGTGGTTTTACCCTCTTATTTGAGGAAGAAATTCTTGATTTACTTCGCTTATGCAATTGTAAAAAAACAACAGCTGAATTTTTCAATTTATATCCTCAAAGAGTTCAAACTGTTTATGATGCTTACACCAAAGATAAGTATGAACAACGGGAACCGGAAGTAGCCAAAAAAGTTGGCGTGGACGAAACTTCTACTAAAAGAGGGCATGATTATATCAGTCTATTTGTCAATTTAGAAGACGGCGAAATTCTTGATATTCAAGATGGTAGGTCTTCTGAGGCTGTAAAAAATTATGCGGAACAATTACGAATCTTAGGAAAATCCCCTCAAAAGGTAGAAGAATTCTCTTTGGATATGTCTCCTGCTTTTACAAGTGGCGTAAAAAAGTATTTTTCAACAGCTCGAATGACTTATGACCGATTTCATGTTGTGCAATTAGTCAATCGATATTTCAAACCACTTTGGAAATCCAAAAAGACAGACAAACAACTTTTAGATTTTCATTTAAAGCAGTTTGACCACCTTTGGATACAATCCAATTGTCAAAAGACAGCTGCCTTTTTTTGCTACTGGATAGACCGGACAAAAGAACTGTATAAAATGACCAGTTTTTGTAAGTCTATGCACAAGCATTTTGATAGTATTATCAACTTCGTTGAATCAAAGGTAACTAATGGCTTGCTCGAAGGAATGAATAACAAAATTCAATTCATTAAAAGAGCCGCTAGAGGCTACCGATACAAAGAAAATTTTAAAAGAATGATTTTATTCGCTTTTGGTGCTCTTTAGCTACCTGACCAAATGAAATCATTTAGAACCGGAATTTAAAACATACGCTTATATAAACTTTATAAGCAATTACTTTGCCCTTCTAGATCCACCGCTCGAAAAAACCGGACAATTTTTTCATATTGTGCTTTATCAAAAATAAAACCAATATTTCTTGGAGTGGCCATTTTGAACATTCAAAAATTACTTAATTCCTTCAAAATTAATTTTGCCAAAACCTCTGGTTGTTCCATAGGAACCAGATGCCCCGAATCGGGAACCTCTAAAAAGGTATTGGAATCTTGTGCTTCTTTCCACTCCTGCCAGATTTCAGGAGTAATTACATTTGATTGCACTCCTTTTATAGCCAGTATAGGTAAGGACAGATTTTTTAATTGTCCAAAGATGATAGGAACTGTGGCATAAATTTGGGTTTCCCATTCTTTGGGAAAGGCTAACGTTACCTTGCCATTGCCGGTTGATTTTGTTCCAGCATCCACAAAATCCCAAAGTGCTGTGTCTGAAAATCGTTTAAATACGCTTTTTTCTCGAAAATAGCTAAAAACGCTCTGCTTGTCTTCCCATAAATCCCTACGCCTGGCAGATATTTTGGGAGGAGGGAAAACTTTTTTTCTTAAAGAAATAGGTAGAAAGGAAATCAATAAGGCAAGACATCCTTTGAAAATTACGGGATCAATTAAAACTAATTTGGAAAACAATTCAGGCCTTTTTATAGCCGCTAGCACAGAAACCACTCCGCCCAAAGAATGTCCCATTCCAACTATATTTCTTAATCCATGCTCATCAAAAAAATGAATCAAATCAGTCGCTAATTCTTGCCAACTCTTTAACTTATTAAAGTCACTTCCCTCCCAAAGTGGCCGTTGTTTGAGTCCAATAACTTTAAAGTGAGGTAGAAAAGAATTGATAAACTGTCGGTAACAGCCTGGTGGATATGCATTGGCATGAGCAAAATGTATAATAGACCCGGAACCACCAAAATCATGGAAAGGAATTTTTCTTTTTTTCATAACCAGTTTCTAACTATTATGTGGCTCAACTACTTCGTATAAACTCGGAAAATATTTTTAAATACAATATTTATTTTAATCAAATATTAAAATAAATTACTATTTTATTGTATTTTGACGTTACTTTTATTACCTTTAAAGGTCTATAAAACATAGGGTATTCTTGCACATATTCTGTTTTTCGTCAAAAAGTGGAAGAATGTCATCCCCTAATCAACTGCCAGAGAAATAATAAAAAAAGGCTTATTGCTTTTAGCAGTAAACCTTGTTTTGCGGAGGAGGAGGGATTCGAACCCCCGATAGCCTCTCGACTATGTCGGTTTTCAAGACCGATGCATTCAACCGCTCTGCCACTCCTCCATACTAATTGGCAGTTTCCATTTTTGCGAGTGCAAAGGTATTATTCTTTATGGAAAAAATAAATGGTAGGCTTGCAAAAATTCTTGGTTTTTATTGTGTCACCCTTCCTAGTAGTCTAAAAATGGATGCATTTATAATTTTGAACCTTGATATATAATTTTTCTTCTCAAGATACATTCTTAAAGATTACATTTGATTTATTTTGATTTTAATAAATATTCTAATATAATTGTCTTTAATAAAGAATAAGAAAATAATTATATATATAACTCTTAATGAGGAATCTATACATATAATTTATTTGCCACTGCTTTTTGCTAAAAGCATATTTAAGGCATAGAAACTTATTTTAATACTTGTGAGGTTTTTACATAAAAAAATTGGAGCATTAATTGTTGAAAATTAAAAGAAAAATTTGAAAAAAAGTATTAATGTTTTTTTCATTATTCGTTTTTTTTTTCATTTCTTTGTAAAAACCGTGTGCTATCATTTAATTCTGTGAAAGCACTAACCCCCTTTATTTTACATAAGAATGTGTTAGATTACATTCCTTAGTTTTTATCTTCCCAAAATCGATAACAAGTAAATTAACATCATTTTATCCAATGTAGTTGGTTGTAAACCAGTTAATAGCTTGGAAAAATTGCCTTTTTCTCTTTTGTTATAGAAGTAGGAGTTTTCGCTATTAAACTACATGTCGTTAGCATATCCTACAAATTTGATCTGAGTTGAAGCGACTCGACTAGTGAGATATATGTATTACCCCAAATAGGAGTTAAAATGATTTAGGCAGGGATTTTTTCCTTATATGGAAAGAAAAGAATGGAAAGAGTAAGTGAAGTAAAATCATTTACATATCAAATCCTATTATCACTATCTAATAAGATCATTCTCAAAGAAGTTTAATGTGATTGAATAAGCGCAATAATAATGCCAAAAAGCTCGGCATGATGAAAAGTGTGAAATGTCCGCTTTGTTTTTTGTGTACTGACGACCACTTTTTAGTCATCCCAGGGTATAGATTGCTTTCAACCTATCTTGGTAAATATTAAAATTAAATTTATTCTTTAACTTTCTTAAAAACGAACACTAATGATTTATGGACTTTTACTCTGTATAACGTTGGCGTTGATTAGGATGCTTTCTTATTATTTAGGGAAGCAACTTACTTTGTCAATGTTGCTTACTACAGGGCTGTTGCTTCTCATGTCGGTTGATGTGCAGGCGCAGTTAAAATTGGGGGGAGATCCAGCCAGTATTGATGACGGTTCGATATTAGAGCTTGAGAGTACTAATCAGGCTTTTGTTCCTCCAAGAATGACCTCTGCAGAGCGAGACGGCATTCCCACTCCTCTGACAGGGGCAATTATATATAATACAACTTTACAGTGCCTACAAGTTAATAAAGGTACACCTGAAAACCCAGTATGGGTTTGTGTAGAAGGACAGGTTGGTCCAGTTGGTCCAATGGGTCCTCAGGGTCCTCAAGGAGTGCCCGGGGCTCAAGGTCCTCAAGGGCTTCAAGGGAAAACTGGCCCACAAGGCCCAGTTGGTAAAGAAGGTCCTCAGGGCCCTGTAGGGCTTCAGGGACCACAGGGACCACAGGGACCAAAGGGCGATATAGGCCCGGTCGGTCCAATGGGTCCAGTTGGTCCAATGGGCCCTCAAGGTCCTCAAGGAGTACCTGGTCCAGAAGGCCCCCAAGGACTTCAAGGAAAGACTGGCCCACAAGGCCCTATTGGACTTCAAGGTCCTCAAGGCCCAAAAGGCGATAAAGGCGCGACGGGCCCTGTTGGTCCCACGGGTGCAACAGGCGCGACCGGAGCGACTGGCCCTCAGGGCATGAAAGGTGACACCGGTGCGACAGGTCCTGCTGGTCCTACGGGTGCGACGGGCGCTACAGGCGCAAAAGGGGATAAAGGCGACACCGGTGCGACTGGTCCTGCTGGACCCACCGGCGCGACCGGAGCGACGGGCCCTCAGGGTATGAAAGGCGACACAGGTGCGACAGGTCCTGCTGGACCTACGGGTGCGACGGGTGCCACCGGTGCGAAAGGTGACAAGGGCGACACAGGCGCGACGGGTCCAGTTGGTCCCACGGGTGCAACAGGCGCGACCGGAGCGACGGGTCCTGCTGGCCCTTCTGGTACAAATGGAGTAAATTGTTGGGATACGAATGGAAATGGGGAATTTGATATAGGAGAAGATATAAATGGAGATGGTTTTCTAAATGGTCTTGACTGTCAAGGACCCACCGGAGCGACAGGAGCGACGGGTCCTCAGGGTATGAAAGGCGACACAGGCGCGACTGGACCTGCTGGTCCTACTGGCGCAACAGGTGCGACGGGTGCGACGGGTGCGACTGGTCCTCAGGGTATGAAAGGTGACACGGGTGCGACCGGTCCTGCTGGACCTACGGGTGCGACGGGCGCAAAAGGAGATAAAGGTGACACGGGTGCAACAGGTCCTGCTGGTCCAACAGGCGCGACGGGTGCGACGGGTCCTCAGGGTATGAAAGGTGACACGGGTGCGACGGGACCTGCTGGTCCAACGGGCGCTACAGGCGCAAAAGGAGATAAAGGCGACACGGGTGCGACCGGTCCTGCTGGTCCAACAGGTGCGACGGGTGCGACGGGTCCTCAGGGTATGAAAGGTGACACGGGTGCGACGGGTCCTGCTGGCCCTTCTGGTACAAATGGAGTAAATTGTTGGGATACGAATGGAAATGGGGAATTTGATATAGGAGAAGATATAAATGGAGATGGTTTTCTAAATGGTCTTGACTGTCAAGGACCCACCGGAGCGACAGGAGCGACGGGTCCTCAGGGTATGAAAGGCGACACCGGCGCGACCGGTCCTGCTGGACCTACGGGCGCTACAGGCGCAAAAGGGGATAAAGGCGACACGGGTGCGACAGGTCCTGCTGGACCTACGGGCGCTACAGGCGCAAAAGGGGATAAAGGTGACACGGGTGCGACCGGTCCTGCTGGTCCCACTGGCGCGACGGGTGCGACGGGCGCAAAAGGAGATAAAGGCGACACCGGCGCGACGGGTCCTGCTGGACCCACTGGTGCGACGGGTGCAAAAGGGGATAAAGGTGACACGGGTGCGACAGGTCCTGCTGGACCTACGGGTGCGACGGGCGCAAAAGGAGATAAAGGTGACACGGGTGCAACAGGTCCTGCTGGACCCACCGGCGCAACAGGCGCGACGGGTGCGACAGGTGCAAAAGGAGATAAAGGCGACACGGGTGCGACCGGTCCTGCTGGACCTACGGGCGCAACAGGCGCGACAGGTGCGACGGGCGCAAAAGGAGATAAAGGCGACACGGGTGCAACAGGTCCTGCTGGACCTACGGGCGCGACCGGAGCGACGGGTCCTCAGGGTATGAAAGGCGACACCGGCGCGACAGGTCCTGCTGGACCTACGGGCGCGACCGGAGCGACGGGCCCTCAGGGTATGAAAGGCGACACGGGTGCAACAGGACCTGCTGGTCCTACGGGCGCGACGGGCGCTACAGGCGCAAAAGGAGATAAAGGTGACACGGGTGCGACCGGTCCTACTGGTCCCACCGGCGCGACGGGTGCGACGGGCGCGACGGGTCCTGCTGGACCCACTGGTGCGACGGGTGCAAAAGGGGATAAAGGTGACACGGGTGCGACAGGTCCTGCTGGACCTACGGGTGCGACGGGCGCAAAAGGAGATAAAGGTGACACGGGTGCAACAGGTCCTGCTGGACCCACCGGCGCAACAGGCGCGACGGGTGCGACGGGCGCAAAAGGAGATAAAGGCGACACGGGTGCGACCGGTCCTGCTGGACCTACGGGCGCGACCGGAGCGACGGGTGCCACTGGAGCAAAAGGAGATAAAGGCGACACGGGCGCGACCGGAGCGACGGGTCCTCAGGGTATGAAAGGCGACACCGGCGCGACAGGTCCTGCTGGACCTACGGGTGCGACGGGCGCAAAAGGGGATAAAGGTGACACGGGTGCGACAGGTCCTGCTGGACCTACGGGTGCGACAGGAGCAAAAGGAGATAAAGGCGACACGGGTGCGACCGGTCCTGCTGGACCTACGGGCGCAACAGGCGCGACAGGTGCGACGGGCGCAAAAGGAGATAAAGGCGACACGGGTGCAACAGGTCCTGCTGGACCTACGGGCGCGACCGGAGCGACGGGTCCTCAGGGTATGAAAGGCGACACCGGCGCGACAGGTCCTGCTGGACCTACGGGCGCGACGGGTGCGACCGGACCAAAAGGAGACAAAGGCGACACGGGTGCGACCGGTCCTACTGGTCCCACCGGCGCGACGGGTGCGACGGGCGCAAAAGGCGACACCGGCGCGACGGGTGCCACTGGAGCAAAAGGAGATAAAGGCGACACGGGTGCGACAGGTCCTGCTGGACCTACGGGTGCGACGGGCGCAAAAGGAGATAAAGGTGACACGGGTGCAACAGGTCCTGCTGGACCCACCGGCGCAACAGGCGCGACGGGTGCCACTGGAGCAAAAGGAGATAAAGGCGACACGGGTGCGACCGGTCCTGCTGGACCTACGGGCGCAACAGGCGCGACAGGTGCGACGGGCGCAAAAGGAGATAAAGGCGACACGGGTGCAACAGGACCTGCTGGTCCTACCGGCGCGACGGGCGCTACAGGCGCAAAAGGAGATAAAGGTGACACCGGCGCGACGGGTCCTGCTGGACCCACTGGTGCGACGGGCGCCACTGGCCCTCAGGGTATGAAAGGTGACACAGGTGCAACAGGACCTGCTGGTCCTACCGGCGCGACGGGTGCGACCGGCCCGAAAGGAGATAAAGGCGACACAGGTGCCACTGGACCTGCTGGTCCAACAGGCGCGACCGGCGCGACGGGTGCCACCGGACCAAAAGGAGACAAAGGCGACACCGGTGCGACAGGTCCTACTGGTCCCACCGGCGCGACGGGTGCGACGGGCGCAAAAGGCGACACCGGCGCGACGGGTCCTGCTGGACCTACGGGCGCTACCGGTGCAAAAGGGGATAAAGGTGACACAGGTGCGACTGGTCCTGCTGGTCCCACCGGCGCGACAGGTGCGACGGGCGCAAAAGGAGATAAAGGCGACACGGGTGCGACCGGTCCTGCTGGACCTACGGGCGCGACAGGTGCGACGGGCGCAAAAGGAGATAAAGGCGACACGGGTGCGACCGGTCCTGCTGGACCTACGGGCGCGACAGGTGCAAAAGGGGATAAAGGTGACACGGGTGCAACAGGACCTGCTGGTCCGACGGGTGCGACGGGCGCTACAGGCGCAAAAGGAGATAAAGGTGACACGGGTGCGACCGGTCCTGCTGGACCTACGGGCGCAACAGGCGCGACAGGTGCGACCGGCCCGAAAGGAGATAAAGGCGACACAGGTGCGACAGGTCCTGCTGGCCCTACCGGCGCCACTGGCGCCACTGGTCCTCAGGGTATGAAAGGTGACACGGGTGCGACGGGTCCTGCTGGCCCAAAAGGCGACAAAGGCGATACGGGTGCGACGGGTGCGACGGGCGCGACGGGTCCTACTGGCCCAAAAGGTGACAAAGGCGATACGGGTGCGACCGGTGCGACGGGTGCGACGGGCCCCGCTGGTCCTACAGGTGCGACAGGCGCAACAGGTGCGACGGGTGCGACGGGTCCTACTGGCCCAAAAGGTGACAAAGGCGATACGGGTGCGACGGGCGCCACTGGCCCTCAGGGTATGAAAGGCGACACTGGCGCAACAGGACCTGCTGGACCTACCGGCGCGACGGGTGCCACCGGACCAAAAGGCGACACAGGTGCGACTGGTCCTGCTGGTCCCACCGGCGCAACAGGCGCTACAGGCGCAAAAGGGGATAAAGGTGACACGGGTGCGACTGGTCCTGCTGGTCCTACAGGCGCAAAAGGGGATAAAGGTGACGCAGGTGCCACAGGACCTGCTGGACCTACCGGCGCGACGGGTGCCACCGGACCAAAAGGCGACACCGGCGCGACGGGCGCGACGGGCCCTCAGGGTATGAAAGGCGACACTGGCGCCACAGGACCTGCTGGTCCTACCGGCGCGACGGGTGCCACCGGACCAAAAGGCGACACAGGTGCCACAGGCCCTGCTGGTCCCACCGGCGCAAAAGGGGATAAAGGTGACACAGGTGCCACAGGCCCTGCTGGTCCCACCGGCGCAAAAGGGGATAAAGGTGACACAGGTGCCACAGGCCCTGCTGGTCCCACCGGCGCGACGGGCGCAACAGGCGCAAAAGGGGATAAAGGTGACACAGGTGCCACAGGCCCTGCTGGTCCCACCGGCGCAACAGGCGCAAAAGGGGATAAAGGTGACACAGGTGCCACAGGCCCTGCTGGTCCCACCGGCGCAACAGGCGCAAAAGGGGATAAAGGTGACACAGGTGCCACAGGCCCTGCTGGTCCCACCGGCGCAAAAGGGGATAAAGGTGACACAGGTGCCACAGGCCCTGCTGGTCCCACCGGCGCAACAGGCGCAAAAGGGGATAAAGGTGACACAGGTGCCACAGGCCCTGCTGGTCCCACCGGCGCAACAGGCGCAAAAGGGGATAAAGGTGACACAGGTGCCACAGGCCCTGCTGGTCCCACCGGCGCAACAGGCGCAAAAGGGGATAAAGGTGACACAGGTGCCACAGGCCCTGCTGGTCCCACCGGCGCAACAGGCGCAAAAGGGGATAAAGGTGACACAGGTGCCACAGGCCCTGCTGGTCCCACCGGCGCAACAGGCGCAAAAGGGGATAAAGGTGACACAGGTGCCACAGGCCCTGCTGGTCCCACCGGCGCAACAGGCGCAAAAGGGGATAAAGGTGACACAGGTGCCACAGGCCCTGCTGGTCCCACCGGCGCAACAGGCGCAAAAGGGGATAAAGGTGACACAGGTGCCACAGGCCCTGCTGGTCCCACCGGCGCAACAGGCGCAAAAGGGGATAAAGGTGACACAGGTGCCACAGGCCCTGCTGGTCCCACCGGCGCAACAGGCGCAAAAGGGGATAAAGGTGACACAGGTGCCACAGGCCCTGCTGGTCCCACCGGCGCAACAGGCGCAAAAGGGGATAAAGGTGACACAGGTGCCACAGGCCCTGCTGGTCCCACCGGCGCAACGGGCGCAACAGGAGCAAAAGGAGATAAAGGCGACACAGGCGCGACAGGACCTGCTGGTCCTACCGGCGCGACGGGTGCCACCGGACCAAAAGGCGACACAGGTGCCACTGGCCCTGCTGGTCCCACCGGCGCAACGGGCGCAACAGGAGCAAAAGGAGATAAAGGCGACACAGGCGCGACAGGACCTGCTGGACCTACGGGTGCGACGGGCCCCGCTGGTCCTACAGGTGCGACAGGCGCAACAGGTGCGACGGGTCCTGCTGGCCCAAAAGGCGACAAGGGCGATACGGGTGCGACGGGCGCCACTGGCCCTCAGGGTATGAAAGGCGACACAGGCGCGACAGGACCTGCTGGTCCTACCGGCGCGACGGGTGCCACCGGACCAAAAGGCGACACAGGTGCCACTGGCCCTGCTGGTCCCACCGGCGCAACAGGAGCAAAAGGGGATAAAGGTGACACGGGTGCGACGGGTCCTGCTGGTCCTACAGGAGCAAAAGGGGATAAAGGTGACGCAGGTGCCACAGGACCTGCTGGTCCTACCGGCGCGACGGGTGCCACCGGACCAAAAGGCGACACAGGTGCCACTGGCCCTGCTGGTCCCACCGGCGCAACAGGCGCAACAGGCGCGACGGGCGCTACCGGTGCAAAAGGGGATAAAGGTGACACGGGTGCGACGGGCCCTGCTGGTCCCACCGGCGCAACAGGCGCGACGGGCGCCACTGGACCAAAAGGAGATAAAGGTGACGCCGGCGCGACGGGACCTGCTGGTCCTACAGGCGCAACAGGCGCGACGGGCGCCACTGGACCAAAAGGAGATAAAGGTGACGCCGGCGCGACGGGACCTGCTGGTCCTACAGGCGCGACGGGTGCCACCGGAGCAAAAGGGGATAAAGGCGACACGGGTGCGACAGGACCTGCTGGTCCTACCGGCGCGACGGGCCCTCAGGGCATGAAAGGCGACACGGGTGCGACCGGTCCTGCTGGTCCTACGGGCGCTACGGGCGCAAAAGGAGATAAAGGCGACACGGGTGCAACAGGACCTGCTGGACCCACTGGCGCGACCGGTGCGACGGGCCCTCAAGGCATGAAAGGCGACACAGGTGCGACAGGTCCTGCTGGTCCCACTGGCGCAACAGGTGCGACCGGACCTCAGGGCATGAAAGGCGACACGGGTGCAACAGGACCTGCTGGTCCAACAGGCGCGACGGGTGCCACCGGACCGAAAGGCGACAAAGGTGCCACCGGCGCGACAGGTCCCGCTGGACCCACTGGCGCGACCGGCGCTACTGGACCAAAAGGAGACAAAGGCGACACAGGCGCGACGGGTCCTACTGGACCCACTGGCGCGACCGGTCCTCAGGGTATGAAAGGAGACAAAGGCGACACGGGCGCGACGGGTCCTGCTGGACCCACCGGCGCGACGGGTGCCACAGGTGCGACGGGTCCAAAAGGCGATAAAGGTGATACGGGCCCCATTGGTCCTACTGGTCCTACGGGCGCGACTGGCCCTGTTGGCCCAAAAGGTGACAAAGGCAGTACAGGCGCGACGGGTCCTGCTGGACCCACCGGCGCGACAGGTGCGACGGGTGCGAAAGGCGATAAAGGTGACACGGGCGCGACGGGTCCTGCTGGCCCAACCGGCGCCACGGGTGCCACAGGTGCGACGGGCCCTCAGGGTATGAAAGGTGCGACGGGTCCTACCGGTCCTACGGGTGCGACCGGACCTGCTGGTCCGAAAGGTGATAAAGGCGATAAAGGCGCGACGGGTGCGACCGGACCTGTAGGTCCCCAAGGACCTAGAGGCGATACAGGTGCGACGGGCCCTCAGGGTATGAAAGGTGCGACGGGTATCCAAGGTCCTCAAGGCCCAATGGGTCCTGCTGGTCCGAAAGGACATACTGGTCCAAAAGGGCAAACCGGTGCGACAGGTCCTATTGGTCCGCAAGGCCCACAAGGCCCACAGGGTATACAAGGTGTTGCCGGACCTGCTGGTCCGCAAGGCGTTGCTGGTGCTCAAGGTCCAATTGGTCCACAAGGCCCTAAAGGAGAACCTGGAGGGGTAAATGTGAAGAAAGGAGAATTTTTAATTCCTGCATGGGATAAGGTAAATGTTGCTGATTTAGGAAAATTCCAGGATGAATGTTTTGGAACGGTTACCTGGATTATTGACGATAAAGTAGCAAATGGAAGCGGTAATCACGCTGCCATGAAAGTTACTTACACCTTTGGAGACAGAAATTCTGCTGCGCTTTGTACTTTTATTCAAGCAGTTAACAGATACTCGAATGCGAACGCAAATGTTAACTTTTCTATTAATTTGAGAAGTGTAACATCGAAATCAGTTAGTGTGAACATTGTTAGAACTGATAATGAAACACCATGGACTGATGTATTCAGTTTTTATGTATCTATGTTTAAGTAAATAAAAATGTAGGGGAGGGCTTTTGCCCTCCTCTATTTATAAAAAATTTAATATGCTTAGAATAAAAAATATTTTAACAGGTTTGGCTGGCTTGACTTTGCTGTTTTCTTTTATGGGAATGGTTGAGTTGGAAGCACAGTCTAGGTCCTATGGAGAGATTTTTATTCCGAATAAAGCATTTGCATCTATTTTTAGTGAACACAGTTTTCATGATGGCGGAAATGGCATTTATCCTGGCGTGATTTCGACAGAGAGAGAACAAGCTAAAGGATATGTCAATTTTATTGCTGGTAGTAGTTGGGTGGGGGCATCTGATATGCAGCATGTTGACGGTTATGTAAAAGTTTATCACAATGAGTCCTTTACGTTTCCAATTGGAGCTAATAGTAAATACAGACCCGTTGCGATATCTGGCGGAGCCTTAACAAATGCGGCTTATTATGATTATAACCCGAACAACCTCAATGAAGAGGGTAGTGCTAAAACCGCTTCGGCAATTCAAAGGATAACAGAATTGGAATACTGGGATGTAAATGGGAATCGAGCGACTCAAATTACTTTGACCTGGGATGGTAGGAGTAATATTGAAGCCTTGACGGGGGGCGATATGGATAAATTAACGATTGTTGGCTGGAATGGCTATCAATGGGAGGTCATCCCATCATCAATAGATGGCTTTGCCTTGGATCATTCCTCTTATCGCGCTCAAATCGGAACGGAAATATCAAGTTTTTCTAGAGGTTCAATTACAACGGATAAGGCGATAAAGCCTAATGATTATGATTTTTATACTTTTGGAGCCATTAATGCAAGTTTTTTGAAGAAAGAACGACCTGAACTAGATGTTTTCCCTAACCCTCAAATTTTGAGATTAGAATTAAGCATCACGTATGATTTTCCAAACGATAAAGGCGGATATGTTCGGATTTATAGTCCCAATAATGCCCTAGTTATGGAACGAGAAGTATTTGGTCAAAATGGTACAGTAAAATTGCCTAATGTAACAGATAAAGCTGGCGTGTATGTCATCGGCATTACGGATAGCAAGGGTAGTTCTAAGTTTCAAAAATTAGTGGTTGTAGAAGAATAGATGATTTTATCTATAATTTAAAAGGGCTTGAAATTTTAAATTTTTCAAGCCCTTTTTCTTTTTATAAAGGCGATAATTGTTAGATTGCCTAATGTAGATAGCGGATTAACAGTCTGCTTTACATTTTCATTTTTACAAAATAATTAATTTTTTATTTAAAAGCCCTTTAGAGCTTTCCAGACTAATAAAATAAATACCAGCCTCTAAATCGTTATTAGGAATTTGGAAAGCGGAACGACCAGCAGCAATATTTTTTTCAGGAAAAGCTTTTAATAATTGTCCTGTAAGATTGAAAATTTTTATAGTTGCGTCAAAACTTTTGTTGGCATTTATAATAATGTTTACAAATGGTTGTCCAATAGAAGGATTAGGTTGAATAGACCACTCATTTACTTGTGTGATAGTGGGGACACTTACCGAAACACCTGTTGTGAAGCGGCCCGTTTCAGAAGGAGCAGCACAGGTATAAGTTTCATTGAAAGGGGTCACTCTCCAACGATAGCCTTTATCCGGATCTAGTAGATTATCCACCAAAAAAGAGGTTTCGGAAGTAGTAAATTTAAAATTATCAATATTAAAACCAGAAGAACGATCTACTTCTACAAAATAAGATTGGGCACCAGGGACGGCATTCCATTTTAGAGTCACTTTATTATAAGCGGCAGTTGTTTCGTTATTGATTGGGGCAATAAGGGTAGGTTTGGTGCTGATATTGGCAGTGACAGGCACATAATCGGATGCTCTCAGAAAAAACCTGCCGGGCGTTTCATAATCCGCTAGCATGATGTCTATTTGCGATTCCGTAAATTTATCCACACACTGATGCATAAAATAGCTCATAATGAGCGTTTCGTCTGGATCAACGGTCATTCCATTGGGGTCTTTGACATTTTCATTATAATGACAACCAACAAAGCTCAACGCGAAGTTATAATCGGGGGGGGTATCACAAAGCATATCGCCTGTATCTTCGCAATTACTACCGTCCATTAATTCGGTTGATCTACCGTCAGGGGCAGTTGCCTTTACTGGGTTGCCGTGGGTAGAGGGGTCATAAGGCTCTGAGTCCCAGCCCAAGTGTGGATGACTTAAGCTAAAAAAATGCCCTATCTCATGCGCCAATGTACTAGAAGCATGATTTACTTGATCCTTTTTTAAAACGACCCAATCATTTGGAGGATCCCAATAGCCAAGTGTAAGCGCGATACCCAAATTACTGACAGGAGCGGCATTATTGACAACCCAGACATTGAGTGCTTCCCGATCCCTTCTTTGCCTCATAGTGAATTGAGCGCTGGTGCTCGTATGGTTGTCATAAATAATATTACTGGGTAAGAAATCAATTCCTTCGGTCAGATAAAACTGCATCCCAAATGCGCTGAAGGTGTTATTGAGCGAACACATTTGACCCAAAATATCGGATAATTTCACTTGTCCGGAGCCGTCGCTTTTGGTCACGATGTGCAGCTTTAAAGGAATAAAATTCATTTCATTTCTGCTTTTTGCAGGTTGGGCAAAAGCCAATTTTTTATTAGCTAAAAAGCGATCTATTTGACCCATCTGATCGGCGTAAGTATTTCCACAGACACCGGGCTGTGCATTAAGCTCCAAAGAAAAGCTTGCTAAAAGGGCGAAAAGACAGATATAATAGGACTTAAACATAAGTATTGTTTTTATAATAATCATTCTTTGGCAAATTAGGACGGGGAATTTTTTTTAAACATGCCCGATCAAAGAAATAAAAAAATAAACGGGCATTAGGTATTAAAAGTTAACGGATTCTCAAAAGTGAAGTTGTACAAAAATAAGAAATTCCTGTGTAGCTTCTAGTTTTGACAAGCAGATTTGTCATAAAATTGGCGGAAAAGACTCCCGTCAATGGGATGGGCTAGGATACTGGCAATCACTAAAGAAGAGGGTATAGGTGTTTTTTTCATCCTATTGGCTTTATTTTTATTGAGATTCACCGTCAAATTTGCTAAAGGCCACAAAAAAAGAGCCTTACTCTGAAGTAGTCACGACTTAATCTGACAGTTTTAGTAAAATTGTATAACCAAATTCAATAACTAAAACAAGATCAAATCATGACTACGAGTGACAAAATTATTAAAAACAAGTTAGGATTACTAAAGTTAGCGAACCAATTAAGTAATGTATCGCAAGCCTGCCAGATCATGGGCTATTCAAGAGATAGCTATTATAGGTTCAAAGAATTGTATGACCAAGGAGGAGAAGCGGCTTTGCAAGAACTAAGTCGCCGCAAGCCGATAAAAAAGAATCGAGTATCCCCAGAGGTAGAAGAAGCGGTGAAAAAAATGGCAATAGACCTACCGGCTTATGGTCAATTGCGAGCATCGAATGAGCTGAAAAAGCGAGGTATTATCGTTTCACCAGGAGGAGTTCGATCAATTTGGCAACGGCACGATCTGGAAACCTTTGCAAAACGGTTGAAAGCACTGGAAGCCATATGTGCGCAAGAAAGTATGGTTTTGACCGAAGCCCAGTTAGCTGCCTTAGAAAAAGCAAAAGAGGAAAAACAAGCACATGGTGAAATTGAGACGGAGCATCCAGGTTATCTAGGTTCACAGGATACCTATTATGTAGGAACAATTAAAGGAGTTGGTCGAATTTACCAACAAACCTATATTGACACCTACTGTAAAGTAGCTCAAGCAAAGCTATATTCTACCAAAGATGCTTTAACTGCTGCTGAACTATTGAATGACCGAGTAGTGCCGATGTACGAGGAATTTAAAATTCGCTTACTTCGGATTTTAACAGATCGAGGAACAGAATATTGTGGTAAAAAACATGATCATCCTTATCAGCTCTACCTCTCTATTGAAGATATCGATCATACTAAAACCAAAGTTAAATCTCCACAAACAAATGGAATGTGTGAACGTTTTCATAGAACAATTCAAGATGAATTTTACTCTATTGCTTTTAGAAAAAAAATCTATTCGAATTTAGAAGATTTACAAAAAGACCTGGATGATTGGATCGATTGGTATAACAAAGAAAGAACTCATTCTGGAAAATACTGTTTTGGCAAAACTCCATGGCAAACTTTGCTAGATTCTAAGTATATTGCATTGGAAAAGCAAGTGGATCAAACGCCTTGGAGACCAGCTGCAGCATCTGCCAAGGACAAGCTCCTCTTAGGCAATCAAAACGAGGAGTTGGCTTTGGAAGATGATGCTCTGGGAGAGCCAAATGAAAAAATTAATCTGACAGTTAAGACTAAACACTTTTCTTGATGTCCGAAAAATACTAACTGTCAGATCAAGTAGTGGCTATTACACTTACTCCCAACGAATAAGGCCCTTTTCCTGGCTATGTTTATATTGTTTATTTTCCTCCGTCTAATTCGTCTTGCCAGGCTTTCAGTTCATCAAATTTTCCTTCATCTGCTAGTTTTGCTTGCTGCGGCCAAGTAGTAGGATTGTGCATTTTATAGCGAGGGCCGGCGGCTAGCAAAATTTCCCTGATTTGTTCCGGTGTAGCTGTAGCGACTTTTGCCCAGGTTTCCAAACCGCCTTCTTTTAATAAACTTTCAATCTTGGGTCCAATGCCCTCAATGATTTTTAAGTCATCTTGCTTTATTTTTTTAGCTTTTTTAGGCTTTGCTTTTTTTGCTGGCGCGGTTTCTTTTTTATTTTTAGCAACTGGAGCCGCTTTCTCAACAGGGGCTTTTTCTACGGGTTCACTTGCAGGAGCCGCTACCGGTGTGGCTTTAATAGTTGCTTCTTTTTTGGGGGTTGCTTTCTTTTTAGTTTTGGGAGGGGCAACTTTTGCCACTGTTTCAGCTACTGGTTCCAGAGGGATGATATCCACAAAGGTCCTATTGAACCTTCTTTTTCGGAAGGAAACATAGCCGTCCACTTTGGCGTGAAGGGTAAAGTCTTTGCCCAAATAGGTATTTTCGCCTGCATGGAACTTGGTGCCTCTTTGGCGGATGATGATATTACCCGCTTTGGCCAATTGACCACCGTATAATTTTACCCCTAAATATTTAGGATTACTATCTCGACCATTATCCGTACTACCAACTCCTTTTTTATGTGCCATTTTTCTATGATTTGAGCTTGAAAGTCAAAAGCGAAATTATCCTTTTTTCAGTATCCAAGCTATATTATTCAAAATAATAGATTTTATTCTAAAAATTTTCGTATGGAGCATTTTCCAAATTACTAATAGGGGCGGTTCGCATGCATTAGCACACAAACCCGCATAAAGCCTAATGCTTATGCTTTAATTCCATCAATTTTAATTTTGGTGAAGCTTTGACGATGTCCGTTTTTCTTTCGGTATCCCTTTCTTCTTTTCTTTTTGAAAACAATTACTTTATCTCCCTTTTGGTGCCCCAAAACGGTCGCATTAATGGTACAACCGCTTATAGTCGGCTTGCCAACGGTCACTTCGCCATCGTTGTCGAGCAGTAATACATCTGAAAAATTCACCGTGTCTCCTTCATTGGCAGCTAACTGGTGGACAAAAATCTCTTGACCTTCCTCGACTTTGAATTGCTGACCAGCTATCGTCACAATTGCAAACATACTAGTTATTTTTGGTTCTTTAACGAATCACTCGATTTGTTGAAAAAGGTGATTTTTTATTAAAATGAGCTTCTTGAATTTTAAGCGGCTGCAAAGATAAGGACTTATTGGCAGGATTAAAAGTTAAATGTTGGTAAAATTAGGGTTCTAATTTTTATAAGAAAGCCCTTTTGGCAAAAATTGAGATAATCAGTCAGATTTGTTTTACTAAAGAAGAAATTCTTATTTTATTTCAGGAATCTGGTCTTTTTGGAGAATGTTCCTATCTTTCTGTTTTATTTTTGCATTAAGCGAAGTCTAAAATATGCTTCAGAAAAACGCTTTTATATTTTTTCTAATCCTCTTTTCATTGCTGCTAATAAACTGCAGAAGCCATCGTGCATGGGAAATGCGGGGTTTTGAAAAAACGGCGACCAATCCCATACTGGTTGCTGATTCTACATATACCTTTTTCTGCCCTATTCAGAAAAAACTAGTACATTGGCAAAAGGCGGATGTCTTTAATCCGGCAGCGGTCGTCAAAGGCGGAAAAGTTTACCTGCTTTTTCGAGCAGAAGACAATCCCGATGCCATTTTGGGCGGGCGTACTTCCCGTGTAGGTTTGGCAACGAGCGAAGATGGCATTCACTTTAAAAAATACCCCACTCCTGTTTTCTTTCCAGCAGATGATGATTTTAAAAAATGGGATTATCCAGGTGGTGTAGAAGACCCCAGAGTTGTAGAAACGGAGGAAGGCTTATATGTAATGACTTATACCAGTTGGAATCGGGACTTGGCCAGGCTGAGTGTTGCCACTTCCAACGATCTCTTTAATTGGAAAAAGTATGGGCCGGTGTTCCAAAAAGCCCATAATGGCCAATTTTTAAATATTTGGTCGAAATCTGGCGCTATTATCACAGTATTGAAGAATGGTCGTCTAGTTGCCGCTAAAATTCAGGAGAAGTATTGGATGTATTGGGGGGAAACTTTTGTCAATCTAGCTTGGTCAGAAAATTTGACCGACTGGACTCCTCTGCTGGATGAAAAGGGGGCTTTGTTGCAAGTAATGAAAGCACGTAAGGGTTTTTATGATAGTCACTTGGTCGAACCCGGTCCACCTGCTCTAATGACCCCCAATGGAATTATTCTTTTTTATAACGGCCGAAATTCTGAAGTAGATACCCTGACCGACCCCAATTTGCCCAAAGGTACTTATACCGGAGGGCAGGCCCTTTTTGATAAAAATAATCCGGCAACATTATTGGCTCGATCAAAAAATTATTACATCAAACCAGATTTGCCACATGAAATCAGCGGCCAGTACCAATCAGGCACTACTTTCACAGAAGGATTGGTCTATTTTAACAAAAAATGGTTGATGTATTACGGCACGGCAGACTCCATGGTCGGTTTGAGTATTAAGGAATAGATGAATTGATAAGCCTATGAAATTAAGCCTAATAAGACTATTTTTGCATCCGTCATTTTTTCTAACAAGAACCAAGTAAAATGCAATTAAATCTCGAGGTAGCTGTACCGAGCAAAAAAGAATGGGTTGATGCCGTTATGGGTGATTTTGATGCCTTTTTACAGGACCACGCCGATTGTGAACGCAAGGCGTCTGCTATGGCGATGAGTTTTGTTGCCAAATATCCCGATCGCCTAGAAATTATCCCTGAATTGATCGAGACAGCGGTGGAAGAATTGGAACATTTTCAACAGGTATATCAAATAATGGAACAAAAAGGGGTGCGATTGCCTCCCTCCATGAGCGAAGATTTATACGTTAAACGCCTGCTCAAACAATGCCACTCTGGTAGAAATGAGCGTTTTTTGGACCGCTTACTGATTGCTTCTGTATTGGAAACCCGCGGCGCAGAAAGATTTAGATTGATAGCCGATGCTTTGGAGGAACCCGATTTAAAAAGATTCTATAAAATGCTCTGGACTTCCGAAGCGAAACATGGGCACATTTTTGTCAAAATGGCCATGAATTATTTTGACAAAAAAACGGTGTATGATCGCTTGCATTGGTGGATAGACCGAGAGGCGGCAATAATAGACAATTTGGAAATTCGAGCTGCTTTGCATTAAGTAAAAACATTTCAAAAAAAAATAGCTGGAAGGTAATCCAATTAACCTTATTTTTTACTATATTTGTATTGAAATTCTTACCCTAATTCCTCCCTTCAACAAAGTATGGAAAATAACCAAGGCTCGTTATTTGATTCTCTTTCTCTTGTAGAAGGTTTTATGAAAAGCGTATCCTTTACATTCCCTTACTATCTTAAGTCATTCCCCCGAAACATTTAATTTCCTAAGTGCGTTATTGAAACCAATAAAGCGGGTAGCTTATTGGTGCTATTTTACGTTTAAAGCTTTTAAAAAATCTTAAGTGCTAATGAAAAAATAAAATGACCCACTTATTTTTTCATGTACTAAAAACAATGAATTATGAATATTGCGGTAGTCGGTACGGGCTATGTCGGCTTGGTTACGGGGACCTGCTTTGCCGAAACAGGCAACCAGGTTATTTGTGTAGATATTGATGAAAATAAAGTGCAGCGGATGCGCAATGGAGAAGTACCCATTTTTGAACCAGGTCTGGAGGTACTTTTTGAAAGAAACACCAAACAGGGACGACTGAGGTTTACGACCAATTTAGCAGAAGCGGTTGACGGGGCTGAAATTATTTTTCTCGCATTGCCAACACCTCCGGGGGAAGGCGGTTCGGCAGATTTGTCCTATGTACTAGGTGTTGCCAAAGATTTGTCTGCCATAATTACAGATTATAAAGTTATTGTTGACAAAAGTACGGTACCCGTTGGGACTGCAGAAAAAGTACATGGTATTTTGGCAGAGCGACTATCAACGGACTTATTTGATGTCGTTTCCAACCCTGAATTTTTAAGAGAAGGAGTGGCAGTGGATGATTTTTTAAGGCCGGATAGGGTAGTTATTGGGACTAGTTCTGAAAGGGCGCAAAAAGTAATGCGTCGCTTATACGAGCCGTTTGTCCGGCAGGGAAACCCAATCTATTTTATGGATGAGCGGTCGGCAGAAATGACGAAATATGCTGCCAATTCTTACCTAGCAACGCGCATTTCTTTTATGAACGAAATTGCTAATTTATGTGAAAAAGTAGGGGCAGATGTAGATCAGGTAAGAAAGGGAATGGGCAGCGATAGCCGTATTGGTAAGCGCTTTTTATTTCCTGGAGTCGGTTATGGAGGCAGTTGTTTTCCAAAAGACGTTCAGGCTTTGGCTAAAACGGCTGCACAAAATGATTATGACTTCAAGATATTAAATGCAGTGATGAAGGTGAATAGAATTCAAAAATCTATTATGGTTGAGAAAATTAAGGCACAGTATGGGAAAGATTTAAGCGGAAAAACTTTTGCCCTTTGGGGCTTGGCCTTCAAGCCCAATACAGATGATATTCGGGAAGCTCCTGCCTTATTCATTATTAAAGAACTCTTGGAAGCGGGAGCAGCAATTAAAGCTTTTGATCCCGAAGCCATGAATAATGTGGCTAAAGAATTTGGCGAGCGGGTTCATTTGTGCAACGACCAATACGAAGCATTAATAGGTGCAGATGCCTTGATAATTTTGACCGAATGGAGTGTATTCCGAACGCCCAGTTTTAAGGTCGTCAAGGAGCTTTTGAAAGAGCCGGTCATTTTTGACGGCAGAAATTTATACAGCCTTGACCAAATGCGAGAATTAGGATTCACCTACGAAAGCATCGGCAGAAACAGAATCAATCATCCTTATTTACAAGCACAATAGTCTTACTTTATAGGCTTTGGTCGCTGAACTATTCACTGGTATTCGACCAAATGATCGTATTGCGGACTTTAACCTGTAGCGTAATAGGGAATAGACTAAAGCCCCCATAGTAGGTCGCTTGCTCGTCATTTTAAGCTTCGCTAAACGCGGACCTACTTTATTAAGGCAAATTTATTTTTCTAATTTTTGTTTTTAAACGTCCTGCTACTGCTAGGACGTTTCTTATTTGAGAAAGTTCGTATATTTATTGTAAAATTGATAGTTGCATTTTCTACTGAGTGAGCTATCTAAAAAATTACTCAAAACCAAGCAGATGATCGGTTGGAGATTTTCAGAATATATACCAAGAAATGAAGAAGGATCCATTTTTGAAAAACTATTGAACCTTTTTCAAGAATTACTTATTCACACCTCTGGCAATGTTAGCGAAGCTTTATCTTGGCTTACGCAACTAGATAAAGAATATAAACTTACCAGCGATGATTATGGAATGGCGGACTTTATTCAGGATTTGATTGATAAAGGGTATATACAGCCAAATGGTTCAGGTGGCGGAACCGGATTTTCTCCTTCCAAAAAAATGGAGATTGCTTTGCGAAAAAAATCGTTGGAAGATGTATTCGGGCAAATAAAAAAATCTAAAAAGGGCAATCATAGCACTCGGTATAGCGGTAGGGGGGATGAAATGACTTCAGAACTGCGTCCTTTTGAATTTGGGGATCGTCTGGACAATCTAGCGATTTCTGAATCTTTGAAAAATGCGCAAATTAATCATGGCATTGACTATTTCCAATTAACACCTGATGATTTAGAGATCCATGAATCTTTTTATCAAAGCCAGATGAGTACCGTTTTGATGATTGACATATCCCACTCCATGATTTTGTATGGGGAGGACCGAATAACACCTGCTAAAAAAGTAGCTATGGCTTTAGCAGAAATGATTACCACCCAGTATCCAAAAGATACGCTGGATGTTTTGGTTTTTGGTAACGATGCTTGGCAAATTGAAGTAAAAGACCTTCCCTATCTGGAGGTTGGCCCTTACCATACCAATACGGTTGCTGGTTTAGAGCTAGCTATAGACATTATCCGTCGCCGTCGCAATCCCAATAAACAAATCTTTATGATTACGGATGGCAAACCAACCTGTATTAAAAAAGGAAAAAAATATTACAAAAATAGTTTTGGTTTAGATCGAAAAATTGTCAATCGCACCCTCAACCTGGCTTCCCGTTGCCGAAAAATGGATGTACCTATTACTACTTTTATGATCGCTCGAGACCCTTACCTTATTGACTTTGTAGAGCAGTTTACCAGAGCCAATAATGGCAAAGCCTTTTACAGTAGCTTAAAAGGGTTGGGCGAATTTATTTTCATGGATTATAAAAATAGTAAGGGTAAAAGGACTTAAATCGTCAGCATTAGCTCCCTTAGTTGACCGCCGGCACTCCACTTATTACCACCTCTCCCACTTTAGCCGAATTTTCCAATTTTGTAAAACGCAAATACTGGGTAGTAATAGATAAATTGTCAAAGGCATGCCATTGATTATAGGCAGCTGTAAAATAAGTGCCAATTTCTATCCAACTACCAGCGTTATTTTGGTACTCTATTTTAAAAACTCCGTCACTTTCTATATCAAATAAATAAATGGCATCTAGTATATAATTTTGTTGTAGATTGACCGTTGCAATGATCGGTGGAAGACCAGCTGCCGGATCATAGTTTTCCCCCCATTTGGTACTGGGATTTCCACTACCCCCACATAACGGATTGTTTTTTTCAGGCTCATCAAACAAATTCAACGGATTGATATTATCAGCTGGTGTTTCATCCGTGACCCAACTATCTTCTACGCAAATAAAAGTTGGACAATTGGATTTGCAATTCGCATTACCCGTATTTCCGCCACAATTTGGCGGAATTAGCGTAGTACCAGAAATATTGGTTGAAGTAGATAAATTGCCTGTTTTATCCATTGCTTTTACCTCTATTTGGTAGGTAGTATTGGGGGTTAAATTGGGGATAACGACTTCAATGGGTTGATGTAATAAAGGGTAAGTAAAAGTCAAATTTCCAGGCTGCACAGTCATTTCATAGCAACTCAAGTCGTTATCGGCAGGCGGCTGCCATCCAACCCTTAGTTCATCACAAGAAGCATTTATAATTTGCAAATTGCTGACAGGACTGGGCGGCCCATTTGGATTACAACTAGCGACCGCAGGGGTCTGAATGGTCAGTTCTAAAGGGGGTGATAATTGGTTGGTACCGTCTTCTGCAAAAAGGAAAAAATCATAGACTGTTTGCGGGGCTAAATCATTGATTGTGAAGGAAGTAGCAGTTCCTGTCAGATTAAACTCTTCCAAGCTATGGGTCGTAGCCAAAACTAATTTTATTTGGTTGATGGTCGAATTGGAGGGCAAGGTCCAACTCAAGCCGGCATCTGTACAATTAATTATTGGAGCAATAAAATCTGTAATTTCACTTGATCCTGGTTCAAAAGGTCTTCCATGAATCACAATTTCATTGATATTGGCCTCTAAACTATTTTTGGTCAGTCTTAAATAACGGGTATGAACGTTGAGCGTATCAAATAAAATCCATAAGTTAAAATCCAGAGAGAAATAATTAATCAAAGGCTGCCAAGCCCCATTTTCATCCAAATATTCAATAATAAAGGTCCCTGCCGAATTGCCATCATACAAAAAGATAGAATCTAGGTGATAATCATCCTGCAAGTCCAGCCTTGCCTGCACGGGTGGCACGCCGTCGAAGGGGTCAAACTCAAAACCCCATTCAGTCGTTGGCATTCCACCAGAACCACAGATAGGAGCAGTGGCCTGTTCATCTACCAATCGCGTTGGGAAATAATCATTATCATTGCTCAAATCCTTTATCCAACTTGGCTTAAGACAGAGCTGGGTCGGACAAGAAGGGTTGCAGTTGGTTTCACAATCTATAAGGGGAAGGGTATGGGCTAGAATTTTTACTGTATCGGACTCTTGACCAATGGCATCTACGGTCAATATAGCAATATCCGTATTTAAACCAGGGCTCAAATTTTCTAACATAAAAGTCTCTGTAAGTCCCGTAACGGGAGCTGTCTGAAAAGTATTTCCAATAATAATTTTATAAAAAGCCAAATCATTATCAAAAGGAGCCGTCCATTGAAGACTGATGGTATTGCAGGAGCTGTCGAGTTTGGTTAAATCGTTCACTTTCCCTGGGGGAATGTCTGCATTAAAATTGGATAGTCGCCCGCATAAAAACAACTCTCCTATTTGCACTTCGTCATCGTCACTAGCTATCAAGCGGAGGTATCGAATAGGCTGGTTGGAAGGAGTCAAATTGGTAAAAGTGCGCCAGTCATTGGTGCTAATGGTCAAATAGTCCAAAATCGTTGTCCAAGGCCCATTGGGCGATTCCGCGGTCTGGATTAATAATTCTCCAACGCCCCCTCCGTCATATAAAGAGATTGCATCAATAAAATAATAATTTTGCAAATCCAACCCAAGCCGTTCCATTGTCATTTGTCCAGGCGTAAAATCAAAGCCCCAAAAGGTGGAAGGGTTCATGCTATTATCGCAGATAGGATCGAGGTTGGTCTGTTCATCTATCAATTTTTTAGCATTTTCTAAATTCAAAAAGGGGTCAAATATCCAGCTAGTATCCAAAGGAATTTTGCAAGTAGTAGAAAGGGTAGCAGTTTGAATGCTGCAAATATCCGGCACACTGCCTCCCGATGTATCTACCACAATTCCTTCTGGTATTAGAAAAAAAGTCAGATTGGCACTGACAGGCAGGTCAGCAACGGTATATTCTAGCAAATTGGCATCAATTTCATCGTCAACCAAAGTGGCGGTCGCTAAAGAAAAGTCATTAATCGTATGGTTGCCTTCTCGATACCACAACTGAAATTTGCTAACTCCATTCGGAGCATCCCAATTAATCTTCAAGGTACTGCACGTTTGTTGATCTACACTTAAATTAGAAGTACACGGTATGCCGGCTGTATAAGTATTATCTCCAACAATAATAAAAACAGGCCGCTCTGTTACCTCTATGGTTGGATTGCTTCCCGAGAGCGCAGTGCTTGTTCCATAGATGCTAGGCACACCCATTTTAACCAAAGTGGCAGTATTTGCTCCTTCTAGTGAGAGGGAGTAATTATAAGTTGTATCTGTAGAAGTAGGGCTCCACACCACATAGATTCGCTTATTGGCATTTTGTGGATCTATAAAACGATAAACCCTGGGGCAGGTCAAATCCTGACAAGTGCTTAAATCTTCCTCATAGATCATTCCTGTCAGTACATTTTTCATAGTGTAAACATAATACCAGGCATTTTTGGGTTTAAAATTATTAATGAGATTTTCCAAAATTCCACTACTGGCAAAAGTGGTACAAGATGGATCGGTACAGTCATCCCGCAAATCAAATATCATTGCTCGATCAAATCCGGCAGCTAAAATTTCCAAGTAGGAACGAATAATCCACTGTGCTTGCACTTCATATTGACTATTATTGCCGGTAGTTGGAGCACTAATAGCAGAATTATTATTTGTATCATAGCCAAACTCGGATAACCATAATTCTGTATTGGGCATCAACGAATCCCTATAGGCAGTAAAGGTTTCTAGCAAAGCCCTCAACCCTCCTTCTTCAGGACTAACTCCCTGTGTGGAGAGGGTGAAATCTGGATTATTTCCAATATAATAATGAATATTAATTACATCCAGCGGAATCTGTCCAAAAGAAGCAGTCGGAGAGCGATTAGCTTTGAACCAAGCGACCATTCGACGGATATAATCCAAATCAGCCGTTGCCAATCCACCCATAACGGATTTCATGGTTGGATCTGCGTTCTTTATACCGACTGTCGAAATTAGTTGGCTATTATTATCAGGGTCGGGAACCAGCCCCAGGGTCTGCTCATGACCATCATAATCCGCACTAAGCATAGCGGCGTAGGCTTCTGGTTCGAAAAACGTTTTTGGCCAAACGGGCAACAAATACCTTTTGTCTTGTTCATTCCAATCTTCTAGAAAATCTATATAACCCAACCCTGTCACTACTGGATCGTTGGGGTGCAATTTGGGTGCAATCAGGGTGTTGAGTCTATTTGTAGAAAAAACGGTCTTTCCATAACGAGCTGCATATTGATACAGATAATCTGCGTGGGCAATATAGGACGCGGGGTTGAGAGAATCTGCCCCTGCCTCAATAGGCATTTGTTCCAATATCTCATCTGCAGTGGGGTCGGCAGAATTCAAAAAAGGAGAAACGACTTGTGGGATACTTCCGAGCGTGGAGGGAGAAATCAGTAGGTTGTCACTGGCAATTTTTTGATAAAAATCATCATATTTGGTAATGCCGAAATATTGCGGATTCCATCGGTTTTGATTATTTGGATAAGCAGCAGAGCCACCTTCAAACGGGAAACCTGTATTGAATACCCAATTGTGATATTCCCTGACAATGCCAACAGCTTTCATCCGATCAATCGGATCCTGCCCGCGCGTATTGACGCCCATAAATTTATCTACAGTGATTTGAGAGAAAATGGGGGCTTGTGTAAGTAAAGCCAATGCTACAACCCCACATAATTGGATAATTCCAAAATGTCCGTTCATTTGTTTTTGTTTTTATATAGGCTTAACACTACTGATAGAATCAAGATCAGCAATAGTAAACCGTTGTTTTTATCTTAAAACTGAGGGGAATTTTGTCGTATAATGAGGGGGTATAGCGATAATATAACTACTTTGAACATACTGCGAATCAATCGGTAAGTGGGAGGTTAATAACACGGAAAGGAAAAATTACTATTGAAAAGGTGAAAATACAAAACTATTGCATTAATAATGACAATAATTGGATTTTTTTATCAGATTTTATTCTAAAAAATTTCGTATGGAGCATTTTCCAAACTATTGATTGGAGGCGGTTTGTGTGCGGACGCACACAAATCCGAATAAGGTCTATTTTATTCTAAAATTTTTTGCATGGAACATTTTCCAAACCACCTCCTAGCCAACCCTAAATAAAAAAGCCGAAAGCAATGATTTGATTCGCTCTCGGCTAATATAGTTTCTTTTAATAGCACATTATCCCAAATAGGATTTTAGTGCGTTTCGGTTATAGGATTTTCGAAGGCGACGAATGGCGCGCTCTTTGATTTGCCGAACCCTTTCTCGGGTTAAACCATAGAGCTCACCAATTTCTTCCAGAGTTAGCGATTTATGCCCATTCAAACCATAATAAGAAGATAAAACCTCTACTTCTCTGGGAGAGAGAATGGACAAACCCTGTTGCACTTCTTCCTTCAAAGATTGCTCCATCAGGTTACTGTCTGGTTTCATGTCCTGTTCACTGATAAAAACATCCAGCATAGTGGAGTCTCCATCTTCTCCACTGAGGGGAGCGTCAACAGATAGGTGGCGGCCATTTCCTTTCAGCATGTTAGCGATCTCCTTTGGAGTCATGTCCAGCATTTCGGCTAGCTCTTCATGAGTGGGTTCTCTTTCAAATTCCTGAACAAAAGACAAAAAGGCTTCATTCACTTTATTATAAGAACCGACCTTATTGAGAGGTAAGCGAACAATTCTGGAATATTCGACAATTGCTTGTAAAATAGACTGGCGGATCCACCAAACGGCATAAGAAATGAATTTGAAACCCTTCGTTTCATCAAATCTTCTACCTGCTTTCATGAGACCAACGTTCCCCTCATTAATCAAGTCACTTAAAGAAAGTCCTTGATTTTGATACTGTTTGGCAACAGAAACTACAAACCGCAGGTTTGCGCGGGTAAGTCGGTCCAATGCAGCTTGGTCTCCTTCGCGGATACGGCGCGCCATTTCCGCTTCTTCTTCAGCATTGAGCATTGGAATCTTACCAATATCATTAAGATACTTATCCAAAGCAAGACTTTCTCTGGTAGTGATCTTATTGGTAATTTTCAGTTGACGCATGGGAATTTTGGTTTAGATTGTTTGACTTTGGTTATAAAATACGCTTCAAGAGTACAAAAGTTACTCCTTTTTTTTGAGTTGCTTGCCAATAACTTGACTTTTTCAATAAAAAATTTTATATCGGAGGGTTCTCCTAAATAATTACAAAAAATCCTGCCAAAAAGTTTCTATTCACTCCTTTGCTACCAACGAAAATTTACAAAACCTTATTGAATTATTGAAATTAAAATATACCAGAATTATCAATAAGAATGTATTGAAAACCACTCCGTTATCTATTGATTTGGCAATCAATGGCTTTTACATAAAGATAAAAATTAAGTGTAGTCAGACTATTTGCATATAAAAAAAGCGTATTATGTATAATTTTAGTCAATTATTAAAATAATCATTTTTTTTTTATTTAAAAAAAACGGGTTTTTAAATAAATCATAGAATGAAAACCTGATTTACTCCTCCTCTCCAAACTTATTTCTTTTTCTTATCAATTGATAATTAGCCACAAAAAAACCAATTCCTACCAGTACAAATAGAATGCCTCTGGTTACAAATGTCAAATCCAAATCAAAAAAGCGACCTATAATCAAGGCAGTTAGCACCAGTAAGCCTACATTTAGAATACCTAAATCGTTTAGATAATTGCCTTGATAAATAAAAAAGATACCCGTTGCTAGCACAAATAAATTGCTCAGTACCATACCAACCGTCGGCGAACGATGCCCCAGAAAAAAAATAGGCAAAAAGACCATGAAACCAAAAGCTATCGGAGCTATTTTGGGATAATTTTGAAAGGGGTCGAGCTGATACAATAAATACAGACAAGCTCCTATTAGTAGCACGGACACCCAAAACTCTTGGCTGTCCAGCATCTGCCAGGATGTACTTGTTCGCAAAACCCCGTCCCAATTTTCTCTAAAGGTAAAAAATAAAAAAAAACCTACGGTCCCCACTACTCCAATCATCAAAAATGGGTTGCTTATCCAGCTTTTGTTTCTGAAAAAAGCTTGGCTACCAATCAGAAAATACAAACTCAACAGACTCGCATAAGCCACCCACATCCAAATAGGAACCTCTAAATGCCATAAACCCAACGTGATTAAAACGGAAATAGCTAATGCCCAAGAGTGAAAATTAAAAGCATTGCTGACCGGTCGTTTTTTATACAATTGATAATAGTGGGGCAGCACCATTGCCAATAGAGCCCAGAACAGGTAAGGCTCGTGATTTTGCACATAACCACAATTGATTGCATACCAGGTAATGCCCCCAATATACAATAGCGAAACAATAGAGGACTGCATTACATAAATTAGGGGCAAGCATAATAACATCCAGGTCAATAAAAAAGAACCTAGTTCGCCATCAATATGATAAATTTGACTGATCATGGCAATACAAGCACCAACAGCAAAAAACAAAAAGGTCGTGCTGCTTTCCCGCCAGGTAGCACTTTTGCTCTTTTTTAGAAGGGTATAGCCACACGCTACTTGTCCCAATAGCATGGGGATAAAAGCCAAAACGGTTTTAGCGGAAAGATTAAGCGTGTCCCAATTATGGGCAATGATTAGAATAATGCCTAGACCGATTAATATCGCCCCCAAAATGCCGAAAGCGAGGCTTAGTCGTCCGGGCGTATTAGCTTTTTTGCTCTGGTAATAATGCTGGATTTTTTCGGCAGTGGTTGCTTCAATGACCCCTTTTTCTACGAGGTCATCCAGGTCAATATTTTTGAGCTTTCTCATTGGGTTTGGTTAAGTAGAAATAGCAAAAAATATACTTGACAAAACAAGTGGAGCGGGCTCTTTTAAATGGGCTAACTCCAAATCTAAAAGTAAAGATAGCATTATATTTTGTTCCTAAAATACGCTTTGTAATTTTCTTCACTCCACATAAGCACTATCCAAAATTAAAATAACATCTTCCTCTGTGACAATCCTCAAGACTAAAAAGGACACTAAAACCACCAGAATAAGGACTTTAAAAACCCTTTCTTTTTGAAAAAAACGACCATTTGGAATTGGCTTCGCAACGCTTAGTTTATACCCTTTCTTTGCAATGGTTTCGATAGATAGATGGTTATCCAATTCATGGTTTTTGAGCAATTGTCTCAATTTGTAAATATTCCTTCGAAGCGCACTTTTTCCCACCAAAGGATTTTCGGGCCATACTTGATTGATTAGACTTTCCTTATAGACCAACTGATTTTTGTGATTAAAAAGGATGCTTAAAATAGAAACCAATTGTGGCTCTAATTTAATTGATTTTAGTTGTTCCTTTTTCTTCATAATAAGCATCCCTTCTGCTTCTAATAAAAATAAATCTGGAGCGATATTTAGCGTGGTCATCATAAAAAAGGACATTTTAAGGACATGAAAAAATGGCTATTCAAATTTGCAGGCAATTACTTTTGTCAGAGCTATCTCTCAGCCTCAATTACCACTTCACAAAAACACGGATAAATATTGAGGTTGAAATTGAGGTTTATATTTATTAAGAAGTCATATTTTTTTCCTGTAAAAGTTTGATTATGAGTCAATTCAAATCTTTATTGTTTATGCTGTTATTGATAGTTTTTGCCTTTACTGGGTGTTCTCAAAACTCAACAATTAAAGATGCTTCCTCTATCCATGTCAAATTAGATAAATACGTTGCTGGGCTTGCCAAAAAAGGGGTTTATGGCAGTTTTTTAGTAAAAAAAAAAGATAGTACTTTTTTTGAAAAAAGTATTGGGTTTGCCAATAAATCAAAAAAGAGGAGGGCCAATGCTCATACCGTTTATCCATTTGGTTCGATTACTAAAGAATATACACAATCCCTTATCCTGCAATTGATATTAGAAAATAAACTAAGTCCTGATGATGTAATCACTCAATTTTTTTCAAATGTTCCTGAGGATAAAAGAGCGATTACTATTGCTCAATTGTTGAATCATCGTTCTGGCATAACCGAATACCACGACGAACCCTTTAGAGGTAAATATCCAGGTATTCCCGCTGATTTTTATCCGATTACTAAACCCGAAGCATTGCAAACTATTTTTACGCAGCCTTTACAATTCCAACCCGATACCAACGAGGGGTATTCTAATTCAGGATATACCTTATTGGCCTTCATCGCAGAAAAGGTAACGGGGCAATCCTATGAAGATTTAGTGGTCGAAAGAATACTCCAACCCGCAGGTACAAAGACAAGCGATTTTTCCAAAAGTTTAAAGTGGCAGCCTACCCAAGTAGCAATTGGTTATGGCGATAGACAATATGGTAAAGAAAATAGTCCTTATTACTGGCCAAGAAACCCGATGCCTTGTTATGGGAATGGCGGATTAGCAGGCACACTTATGGATTTGTATCGTGGACTAAAATTTATGATTGACAAAGAGAGCAAAGAGAAAGACTATGGAAAATTGGCTAAACAGTTTCGATATATCAAAGATTTACCGGAGCAATTTATTACTTACGGCGGAGGTAATGACCTTGGTTTTGTAGCGGGGTATTTTGTAGATAAATCGATTGACCGCTACTTTCTGTTTGCCTTAAATAATAATAGAGGGGATGACCATGCTTATTTGCTTAGAGACTTAGTTTTAATGTTGTTTGATTATGATTTTGCAAATCTTGTGCCCGAGCATTTTAATGAGGAAGGCAATAGCTTAGACCAAGAAGTTTACCTCTCTAAAGAACAAATGAGTGGCAAATGGGGGCTTCCTGATAATGCAGAATTTAGAAAAATTGCTGCTTTATTGGATGTACTATCTGGAGCAAAAGAGATGCCTATAAATCAATTTTTGGCCGATTATTGCAGCCCAAAATTAGATAAAGCATCCAAAGAACAATTAGCTGCGTTTCCTATTTCAGCAGCTATCCAGTTTAAAAAAATTAGTTCAACGGGGAAATCTATGGAGCTTACGCTTGTAGATGATGCTACGAATAAGTCCTATCAAATTCATCTTAAAATAAACACAAAAACCAATAAAATTGAAAGTATTGATATTGAGGAATTATAATCGTTCAAAATTAAGTCCAAACCGCTATGAATAATAAACTTTCCAGTTTTCTTATTTTGTCTTTTGTTTTTGCTTCCTGCTCAACCGTTCATATAGGCGTAGGTGGCTTATACAGTAGTGGACGAAGTGGTGGTTGCGCTACAAGAGGAGGGACTAGCTTGTCAACAGAAGTATCCTATTTTCCTAAAGAAAAAGATGGGTTGGGTTTTGCGCTAGAAATGTATGCGTTGGGATATGCTGATTGTAATGATGGCGACCCCCTAATTATGTTTTCACCTCAAGTGGACTATAGGCATTTTTGGAAGGAAAAACTTGCTTTTAATATTGGTGGAGGGTATGCTACTGGCGTATTTATTGATGCTGGGCTTATGATAAAAGGGGGGGTAATTTATTATCCAGGCAAAAATTTTTATTTGCGTTTCAAGCAAAATCTTTACAGGGCATTTAGTGGAAAACGAAATGCCATCATGCCTGGCACATCCTATGACCACGCTACTCATATAATCGTTGGTATTCATTTTTAAACTCGAATCTACTTTAGTAGTATAGATAAAAAGCAAAAATGATGGACTCAAGAAACAATGTCATTAAGTTAATGGTAGTATCTTGTTTTGAAAAGCAGAAAAATTGCCTAGTAATGGAAAATTACTGGACAATCCCGCCTCATTACTGGATAATTTCCCATTATCAAATAATTTTAGGGTAATATGCTTCCACTAACTTAATGACATTGCCTCAAGAAAGTCGCAATGATTTGATAATCATGCAAAATTAAGTATAAAGGAATGGCAAGAAAGAAATAATCAAAACATTTTCTCTTGCAAAAAAGGAATCAATGCCAGCATTAGTGGCTGCACGTATAAATCCATTCGTGTCACCTTATTATTGGTTAGACTGCCGACTGCTCCGCCACCTTGTTTGGAGTTGTGCATTTGAAAAAAATCATCATTGACAAGCCCCAATTCTTTTCCTTCCAACACGGCTTTGGCTACATACGGGGGTAAAGGAAAAGTGCAAGAACGCGCTTTGCCTATTTTGTCTTTTGATAAAATGACCATCCAGCCAAAGGCTTCCATTTCTCCTTCAAAGGCCTCAATACCTCCCTCGATGCCAACCCAAAAATCGGCTGTTCTTTGGGCTAGTTTAACGTTTTCTGCTCGATTGATAGCTCCTTCCAGTGTTTCCTCATCTGACATGGGTTGGTCGGATACAAAAGACGGAACACTCCTGCCTTCTATTTCAAAAACTTCGTTGGGAAACATGGTTTCAAATGCTTTTCTGGTGGCATTGATTTTTACTGGATTTTTAGAAGCAACAATTATTTTTTTCAAAAATGAAGGTTTAGAAGTTTTAAAAAAATACCTAGTGGTTCAACACGGTTAAGAGCATGTCTAAAGCCTATTGTATAGGTTATAGTCTTCGTCCAAAATAAAATTGTCCGCAAATCTGCCCATTCATCTCTGCCACATTTGGCAAATGCCCCCACTGTTCAAAACCAAACTTTTTTAATAAACGCCTACTGGGTAAATTAGTGTCCAGCAATAGGGCAAAAGCATGTTTAAAACCCAATTCTTTTGCAATTTCTAGTACGTATTTTAATAAAGCAGAACCCAAACCCTTTCGCTGGTGGTCTCGATGGATATAATAACTGATTTCAACGATAAACCGCAGCGCTGGCCGACCTTCTCGATATTTACTCAAGGTAGCGTAGCCCATTACTTGCTCTTTTTCAGCGATCACAAAAAGTGGATATAAAAGGTCCTGGTGGCTTTCGAACCAACTTTTTCTATCTGCTAGTTTTATGGGGATCGTATCGGCAGTTTGATGTGCTAAAATAGCTTGATTATAGATAGTTACAAGCACTGGAAGATCAGGTAGCTTGGCTTTTCTTATTGCATAATTGGGCATAAGGGGACTTCTTACATAAGGAGAAAGTGGCGCACTCCCAAAAAGGAGTGTCTATACAATACACCCAAGCTAGCAATAAATTCTTATGTAGTCAAATAAGTTTAGAAAATATTTTGAAGGGGTGACCTTACACGGCAGAAAGATACGGTTGAAACAAGTCAGGAAAGGACTAAGAGTGATTTACAATAGCATTAGGCAATTCAACTTTCTGAGGTCATTTTTCATAAAAAAGGGTTTTGGTTTGGTAGTTTTCTAATAAAGCTTACTCCCTAAGGTAGCCTATTTTTTCTGTACCACCAAATTCTCTAATAAATTTTAACACATCTAATTTACTCATATTCAAAGTTTTAGGGGTAAATTTTCAACTACTCGTGTTAATTCACTTCACACAAGCAAAATCGTTTGTGCTTCTATTTGTTTTTAAAATTCACTTAGCTTTTTCCTTTTTTTGGAAAGGGTGGGACGTTGGAAGATTTTGGGTTTTTTATAGTCAATTTGCAAATTGACCTCTGCGACTCCGTGGGCTGTTTTAGCTTTTAGAATAAGGCTATTTCGGCCTTCTTTTAGATGGATAGTGGCGGTTAATTGTGCTCCGTCAAACTCAAAATTGCCAGAGGCCCTTCCATTGATAAAGAGGCGAATTGCTTTGCGTTCTTTTACATTTTTTAGCCTTGCCTCCAATTGAATTTGTTTCGTTTCAACCGTCTGCTTATTGGCCGGTTTTGTAATAGTGATCATAGGGGGTTTTGGAATATTATAGCTTATTTCTATAATTTTTTGATCGCTGCCATAATCATTTTCCACAAAAATTTCCACCCTGTTTTTACCTTCTTGCAGCACTAAGGTTGCTTCTAAATGCGCTTCTTTAAAACGAAAATCCCGAATAACTCGATCATTTAATCGCAATGCTAGGTCCTGCTTGCTTTCAATATGTTTTATTTCTGCTTTTAAAACAATTTTCCGATTTGGAGTGCTGGTATAGTCAGGGGTGTTAATCCTGATTTCGGGCGGATAAGGTTTTTTATAAAAGACGGTTATTTTTTTCCGGTCTGCACCGGCAGGGTTAGCTGTTTTGAGTATAATGGTATTTTTTCCTTCTTTTAGAGGAGCGGTTGCGCTAAAACGTCCCGTTTGAGGATTAAAATCGAAATCGAGACAGTCTTCTCTATTTACATTAAATACAATATCGTCTTTAAAATTGATTCCAGCGATATTTGCCCTGACGCTAATTGCACTTTTGGTAAAGACAGCATGATTCTGTGGTCGGCGAATGTCAATCTCTGGAAAACTAACTACTGGTGCTGCAATAATGGGAGGAGGAGAAAAAAACGGCTCAAAGTTAATAGTTGCCCTCGCTTTATTTATTCCACTTTCATTTTGGGCTTCTATCACTATATGATTGATACCCGGTTGTAAGTATAAGCGATGGGTCAAGGCGAAGGAGTTAGGGTCAAATTGAAAATTATCAATTCTTCGTCCATTATTGGTAAATAAAATAGCGGATTTTCTAAACACATTTTGTAGCGTCGCATGAACCGTTACCCATTCTTCTCTTGTAGTGGATTGGCCATATTTTGGTGCATTAATCCGGATGACTGGTGCAGCTATTCGAGGGATGTAAAGAGGCTGAAAAAATACCTCTATTTTGTCCCTGCCTTGCCCCCTCCGGTTGGCAGCGACCAGCTCGATTTCATTGCGTCCCGCTCTTAATAAAACGGTAGCTCTTAGTCGGTCGCTTCGCTGGTCGAAATAAAAACCTGACACGGCTCGTCCGTTTACATATAATTGAATATCAGCTGATTGCAACACATTTTTTAAGCTGACTTCTATATTTATTCGCTCGGATTCTACGGTTGATTGATGACGGGCAGGTTTGATAAATTGCACTTGTGGAAAGGGTAGGGGGCGTTCATAAAAAATGGTTCTTTGTGCTCGTTTTTCACCCCCCTTATTTTTTGCCTTTACTTCAATAATATTTTTTCCGACTCGAAGGTCTATCAAGGCCTCTAAACTGCCAATTCTTGCATCAAAATCAAAACTTTTCTTTTTGCCATTGATTCTTAATTCGATTGCCTTCCAATTGTCAATATGCCCTATGTTGGCCTGGATTTTCATTTGCGCTGCTTCTGTTTTGAACCCGTCATAAGGTGGATCGGCAAAATTGATTTCAGGGGCAGATACAGGGGCTATGGGGAGTTGGGGTATTGGCTCATAGAACAGAAAGAAAGTTTCCTGATCTTGACCCTCTTTATTGGTGGCATGAATACTTATTCGGTTCTGACCCTCTTGCAATGAAACCCTTCCAACTAGGGTTTGATTATTAAAATTAAACCTTTGATCCACGCCATTCACGCTCAAATAGACATCAAAGGGGTTGCTGACCCTTTTTATCTTGGCTTTAATAGTAGCATACTTTTCTTGAGTTCTTAAGTCATTGCCATAAGGTTCAATAAGTTCAATGCTAGGGGAGCTTAACGGTTTCTTTTTTTTGTTAAAAGTATATTTTAGACCCAAAGAACTGTAGTGCAAAAGGTCATTATTGCCCGTTAGTGCATTGGTATTGGTCCATCGTTGTCCGTCTAAAACATCTGTACCGGAAAAGCTCACTCGATGCCCGATCCCCAGCGCCAGATTTGACGTTAAATCGTAGTCTAATTCCAGGCCCAGCGAAGGCATAATGCCCAATTTTCCAAAACTGTTATCGAAGCCATCCGCCATAGTTTCATACTTTTCATCTCGAAAACCGTCCAATTGAGCAATAGCATAAGAGCGGGAAGCATTTGGGGCTAAATTTTTGTATTGTTCACTATACAAGCCGTTGGCATTGCGTTGGTCAATGGTCGTTTTATACCAGTCCAGCCCCACTCCGCCGGTAACAGACAAGCTAAGGCCTGTTTTTTCTCTTAAGCCATTGAGCGTAATCACCCCCTCTACTCCCAATTCTACTAGATCTGTTTTATGATTAGCATAAATCAAATTGCCCGCAGCTTCGGAGGTATAATCCAGGCTCTTTTCCCCATTTAATGCTTGATTTAGCTCGATACCGATAGTTGGCCGAATATCTTTGCCAAAAGAGCGAGCAAGTTGAAAACGACTGCGTACATCTACGCTAAAGGGTGTACCAGGGGTATAGATAAAATTTTTGCCGTAGGTGACGCCCAACCCAAAACCGCCCTTGTCTGTTAATACATCGCTTTGCTGGTAGCTAAGTCCGCCGTTTATCCCAAAAGTATAATAGCCTTTCGTTCTGGCTTGTTGCGTCTGTGCAGCACCGCTTACTGCTATTAAAAAAGCGGCTAAACTAAGCGCTGCTAGTTGAATGATTTTCGTCATAACGTCGGGTTTAAAAGAATAATAAATGGAATATAACCTTTACTTAAAAGACTAATCTTTTTATTAAAGGTAGGTGGAAAAGGCGGAGCTTAAAAGTCGATTAAATTAGTGCTTTAACAATTTGAAATACCTGGCTAGTCTATTTCTTATTATTGAAAGCCTTATTTTTTGAATTAATTTTTTGTCAGTTAAAGTATTGACTATAAATTATTTATAAATAGAAGTAAGGATAATTTTTTTAATGAACCAAATGAAATAGCCTCGATGCTCAATATGTTAAAAAAAATATTGATGCAAAATTGGTTTAACGAAAGTTTAAAGAATTTTTGACTTTTTATTAAAGGAAATCGGAAGTATATTTCAGAATGTTCACTTTGACTAAAACAGCTTCTTAAGCGCATGCTTAGACTTCGTTTTTGATGGCGAAAAAGGGAGGAGCAAGGTTTTGGAAATTGGTTTTTAGAATTTGATAGTTATAGAGCTGTCGAACGAGGAAAAGCCATGTTTAGGGCTTCATTATGCACATTTGCGGTCCAAAGGATTAACTGCCTAACCCCTAATTTTAAGCATGCTCCTAACGGGTTACTGCAAAATAGTTCAATTTTAAAAATTTTTAGCTTAAAATTTTGCGGTTTATCATAAGATTATTACATTTGTAATGTAAACGTTTACATTTTCATACTCATTTTTTTTTATAAAACGCTGCAAACAAGCCACATTTGAAATGTAAACGTTTACATACATACAATTTAATATGCCAAATTTGAAAAAAGTTGCTCAAGTTGCAGGTGTTTCCACTGCCACTGTTTCTAGGGTCATTAATAAAGACCCAAAGGTTCGTGCGGCAACTAGGATCAAGGTGCAAAAGGTCATTGATTCTTTGAATTATAAGCCAAGCCGAGTGGCGCAACGGTTGCGGTCGAAGGGGCGGGAGAGCAAATTGATAGGCTTAGTACTGCCCGATATTGAAAATCCATTTTATGTGGATATGATAAAGGGGATAGAAGAGTCGGCTTATCGCCACAATTATTCGGTAATAATTGGCAATTTTTCTCAAAACAGAGAACGGGCGGAGTTATATATAGATATTTTAAAATCAGAATCTGTCAATGGATTTATTGTTGCTCCTGTCCATAGTGCGGATGAAAAAGTGGTGGAACTGATAAAAAGCGGTTATAACGTCGTTTGCGTGGATAGAGGGCTTTCCGTAGTAGAAGTAGATGTGGTGCAAGTAGACAATGAGGCAGGCACTTTTGAAGCGATTGAGCATTTGATAAAATTGGGTCATCGGCGCATTGCACATATCGCAGGAAAAGCAGAAATCCCCACCTCTAAAGCACGGATTATAGGCTATAAAAAAGCGTTGACAACGCATCATATTCCCATTGACGAAAGCCTCATTGTAGGCAAAGAATCCAATTTTCAAAGCGGATTGGAGCTGTCTGCTCAATTATTGGATAGTCCCCATCCACCTACGGCAATTTTTACGGCTAATAATTTATTGACGCTAGGAGCTTTGCAGACTATTCATAGCCGGAGGCTTGCTATCCCACAAGACATTGCTATTGTCGGTTTTGATGATATGTATTGGTCTATGTCCTTGAACCCACCATTAACAGCGGTTCGGCAGAATGGTTATGAAATTGGTCGGCGAGCCACGGATTTATTGATTCAACGAATTGCAGAACCAGAAAGACCAAGTGTTAAAATTGTTTTGAAAACGGAATTAATGGTGCGGAAATCTTGTGGGGCTTAGTGAGAAGTGAGAGGGCAGCAATCAGACGATTTCATTGTCAGAGGTCAATAAGCTAGACTTATGGCGTTGACATGGTATTAGTTTGACTTTGAAACTTGTCTGACAGCGAAGTGGCTTTGGCTTCTGACTTCTAACAACAAAGCAGTCTGACTTCTAAATCTTTTACATAAAATAAATTTAAAATTATGAGAATTTTCACTAGCCAGGTCTTTAAGCCGATTGCAATTTGCTGTCTCTCCTTGATTGCAATGGCTATGTCCGCTCAAAACTCAGGTACCATTTCTGGTACAATTACGGACGGCAGTCTGGACGGTTTTTTACCGGGAGCACATGTTTATCTGGAGGGAACCACTTATAATGATGTATCTACGAATGACGGTATCTATCGCTTTATCAATGTACCTTTTGGCACTTATACCCTGCACGTAAGTTATATTGGTTATAATGATTACACAACGACTATTACACTGAATGCCAGTCAGCAAAGGGTATCTCATCACATTGCAATGGAAGGAAGTTATGAAGTCTTGAAAGCAGTAACAGTAAAGGGGCAACGCTTCGGGCAATCTAAAGCACTCAATGCTCAAAAAGAGGCACTCAACGTAAAAAATGTAGTGGCGGAGGAACAAATTGAACGTTTCCCCGACCTAAATACGGCGGAAGTATTGCAGCGTATACCGGGTGTGACGATTCAAAGAGATATGGGAGAGGGACGGTTTATAGCTCTGCGAGGGACTGCCCCAAATTTGACCAATATTACCGTTAATGGTAGCCAAATTGCCGTTTCTAATGGCGAATCACGGGTAGTGGAGTTGGATGTAATCTCTGCCGGACAATTGGCAGGAATTGAGGTGACGAAAGTAGTAACGCCCGATATGGATGGCAATGCCATTGGCGGTTCTGTTAATTTAAAAACGAGAAATGCTTTTGATTTTCAGGATCGGATTTTTAAGGTTATGGTAGGAGGAGATAGAAATAGCTTAGTTTCCAGCCCTGGCTTTCGTTCTTCTATCAATTTTTCGGATAAAGTTGGAGCAGCTAATAAATTGGGCATTTCTTTAAATGCCAACTTCAGAAGAACCAACCGGCTGCGACAGAATAATGAAGCCAGATGGGGGGATAGGGAATTGGCATCAGGAGAAGATCTTCCTATGGCATTGAGGGAAGTAGAGATTCAACGCTCTGCAAATGTTCGAGACCGTTTGGGCTTATCTAGCCAATTGGAGTATCGCTTTAATGAAAATAGCAGAATAGGGCTTAATGCCATGTTTAATAAAAGGTGGGATGACCAAGATAGAGAATTGATGCGGGTGCGAATTGATAGAGGGGATTATATTTCCCGTACGGAGGTAGAAGATTTACGAATTATTAAGCACTTGCACGACCGTGTGGAGGAACAAGTTGTAACCGCTTACGGGCTGACCGGAGAACACCTACTAGGCAAACTAACGCTGGACTATAATTTTGCTTACAGTAATGCTTTTACTAAAAAAGATGACGGACAGCTAAAACCGGAATTTGAGTTAAGAGGGGTCAATTTGACACTGAGTGAGTTGGATTCCAAATCACCCCAATGGGCTATTTCGGATGGTTCGGATATTAATGACGGTAGTCGCTACAAGCATGATCGAACTGACCTTAAATTTGAAAATACCACCAATGACCTGTTTACGGCGGGTGTTAATTTATCATTGCCTTTGAATATAGGTACGAATAATGGTGCTTTTAAATTTGGTGGGAAATATCGTTCTAATAATAAAGACCGCAACGATATTCGTACCCAATGGGATTGGGAAGGAGATAATGACCTTTTATTGAGCCAATTCGAAGTGTCTAATGAGTTAAATTCTATTCATGATGATTATGTACTGGGACGAGAACTAGATCGAGATGCTTTTAGACGATTTTTTGATGCCAATCAGGGACCCAATGGCTTTGAAAAATCAGAACGGCTGGATGTCAATTTAGGAGAGTCCTATGATGCTACGGAAGACATAACAGGAGTTTATGTTATGGCAACACAAAATATTGGCAATTTATTAATTTTGGCAGGGGCGCGTATGGAATTTACCAGCACGGCGTATCAAGGGATAGACTTGGTATTGGATGATGGCGAATTTATTAGCTCAAGGGAAGTAACTGCCGAGCAGTCTTATAATAAATTCTTTCCCAACTTACAATTTCGATATCGAGCCACGCCCAATACCAATGTTCGACTGGCTTTGAGTAGAGGTATTGCCCAACCCAACTTTTTTGACCAAGTGCCTTACTCCATTACCGATTTAGACAATGAAGAAATTGTAAGAGGCAATGGCGACCTCATTCCAGCTACTTCTTTGAATTATGATGCTTTAGCAGAGCATTTTTTTCAAGGAATCGGTATCCTTTCCGGCGGTATTTTTTACAAAAAGCTAGATGATTTTGTTTTCTTAACTAAATACGACCAATCGGGTGGAGAGTTTGACGGATTTGAAATTGAAGAACCACTAAATGGTGACGGGGCAAATTTATTTGGAGCAGAATTAAGCTGGCAACAGCAATTTACCTTCTTACCCGGCTTCCTTTCTGGCTTTGGTATCTATGCTAATTATACCTTAACGAGAGCTAGTAATATTGACTTGGGACCAGACATTGACCGAGCAGATATTGATGTCTTACCTAATCAAATGGAGAATGTGGGAAACTTGGCTTTAAACTATGAAAAAGCGGGCTTGAACCTAAGATTAGCTGTCAATTTAAGTGGCAAATTTATCGAAGAAGTAGGTGGTTCGGCAGATGAAGATGAATGGCGAGATAATTTTCAACAATGGGACTTCTCTGGTAGTTATCGAATTACTAATGGTTTAGATATCTTCGGAGAAATCAATAATATTACCAATGAACCTCGCTATAATTATTATGGTGTTACTACTCGAGCATTAGAACATGGGGTGATTGGCACTACTTATAGCTTGGGATTGAAATGGTCTTTGTAATTTGACATCGTGAGGCGGATTAGCAATCCGCCTTGCATTACCTTTAATCTTTTACCATGCTATCTTTTTTTAAAATAAAAAATTGCTTTCTCTTATTCCTTGTCAGCCTAATCCTCTTAGCAACTGCCTGTCAAGATAATCCAGCTAAAGAACCTACTGCTCAGAAACAGACCGAACCGCAATGGAATGTTGTTTTTATTCTAGCAGACGATCTCGGGTGGAATCAGGTAGGCTATCATGGCACCCCATTTTATGAAACGCCGAATATTGATAAAATTGCTCGGGAAGGCATTTATTTTACCCGCGCCTATTCTGCCAATCCCGTTTGTTCGCCTACGCGTGCCAGTATTATGACGGGCAAAAATCCAGCAAGACTAGGCATTACCGATTATATACCAGGTAGTCCTTATCCTTATGCAAGGTTGAATCGTTCTGGCGAAATTCCAGGCTTGCCCTTGGAAGAGGTCACATTGGCAGAAATGCTAAAATCCAAAGGTTATACAACGGGGCATTTTGGCAAATGGCATTTAAATATTGATAAAAATTACCAAGCAGGTCGTCCCGGTGACCCTGCTTCGCAGGGCTTTGATGAAGTACTAACCACCGTAAAACCACCACCAGATGCCGACCCTGAAAAAGATGCCCACCATACCATCGAAATTACCAATCGCTCGTTGGATTTTCTTGACCGACAGCATGATAAGCCCTTTTTTCTATATACTTCTTATCATGCGGTGCATCGACCACTCATGGAAAAAGCGGATTTGATTGCCAAATATCAAGCAAAGCCCAACAGCAATGACCCCGTTAATAATCCAATTATGGGAGCGATGATTGAGCGCATGGATACAGGGATCGGACAAATTTTGGCAAAATTGAAGCAGTACCATATTGAGGATAAAACCATTGTTATCTTTTATTCTGACAATGGCGGTTTTGAACAATTACAAGACCAAGCACCACTTCGGGGTGGCAAAGCCATGGTTTTTGAAGGAGGCATTAAAGTACCTTTGGCGATGAAATGGCCCGGCGTTATCAAAGCAGGCTCTGTCTCTAATGAATATGTGTTGTCAGATGATTTTTTCCCTACTTTAGCTGCCATTGTGGAGTATGAGTATGATGCAACCAAACTTGATGGGCACAGCTTATTGCCCATTTTAAAAAAGAAAGGTCGTTTAAATCGAAATCAAATCGCTTTTCACTATCCGCACTATCACCATTTGGGCTATCAACCAGGAGGAGCGATTCATGTTGGAGATTATAAACTAATAGAGTGGTTTGAAGCATCTGCGATAGGAGAAAGTCGTGCCGTCGAATTGTTTAATTTAAAAGAAGACGTTGGCGAAACAACCGATTTGGCCAGAAGAATGCCAGAAAAAACACAGGAATTATTAAATGCGCTACATCAATGGCAAAAGTCAGTCAACGCTCAAATGATGACTACCAATCCGAATTTTGAAAAAGCAAAAGAAGATTGGCGATTTGTGGATAGGAGAGAGTAGCAGGCAAATTTATTTGCCACGCTTCTGTATGAAGCTTTTTAAATTTGGCAATCCTGAAAACTTTTGGAATGCCGACTACGAGTAAATCGAAAAATAATACATGAAACAATTCATTATACATAATCCAAACAAACTGGTATTTGGACAAGGTAGTTTAAAAACTTTTACTAATGATTTTTTACAACTTAACCTAAAAAGACTTTACATTTTAACGCTCTCGGTAATCGAACAGCAGTTAGCTGAATCAATCAACCAATTGCAAAAAGAAGGGATAAGCATAGCCATTAATACAACCATTACTGGCGAACCAACTTTAAGTGATTTTGAAAAAGTGTTGCAGCACGCTCGTTCCTTTGAAGCAGATAGCATGGTGGGCATTGGAGGCGGCAGTGTATTAGATGTCGCTAAATTGGTAGCAGCACAACTGTATAGTACGCAAAGGACGGAAGAAGTATTGGGGATTGGCAATTTAGCAGAACGAAAAACCTATTTAGTTTGCTTACCGACCACAGCAGGTACTGGCAGCGAAGTGTCCCCTAATGCTATTTTTGTTGATGATAGAGATAATTCTAAAAAAGCAGCTATTAGCCCTTATCTAATTCCCGATGCGGCTTATATTGATCCGCAATTGACGGTTTCTGTGCCTCCTAACATTACTGCTTCTACAGGAATTGATGCGCTGACCCATTGCTTGGAGGCTTATGCCAACTGCTTTGCTCATCCTATTGCCGATACGATTGCTCTCAAAGGCATCGCATTGATTAGCAGTCATCTGGAAAAAGCGGTTCATCAAGGAACAAACCTAGAGGCAAGAACACAAGTCGCCTTGGGGAGTATGTACGGCGGGATGTGTTTGGGGCCCGTCAATACGGCGGCTATACATGCCTTATCCTATCCATTGGGAACGAAATTCCATATCCCACATGGATTGTCCAATGCTTTATTACTGCCTTATGTTTCGGAATTTAATTATACCGCCGCTCCTCAGCGATATGCTGATATAGCTTTGGCAATGGGAGCTACCCAACAAGATTGTATAGAAGCAACAGCGTTGGCGGGCATCGAAAAAATGCGAGCATTGATAAAAAAATGCAATATTCCATCCAGACTTTCGGACTTGGATATTCCTCAAATAGCCATTTCAGAGATGGCAATAGCTGCTTTAAAAATACAGCGGTTATTAAAAAATAATCCAAGAGAAGTGACGCTTGCGGATGCAGAAATGATTTATAAAAATGCTTTTTAATAATAAAGTTTTGGTATAACCTCATGATTTGAGCCGCAAGGAACGCAAAAGGTTTCGCAAAGTTACTTGGCGTTCCTTGCAAAATCTTTTGTAATTCTTTGCAATAGACTTGTTCACAAATAACAAGTTGGCATATGAAAAAATCTAATTCTCCTATACTCAATTCTTATTTATGAACAAGTCTAGTATTCTACTGAACAACAAAAAATTATAATAGGTGTAAAGCTGAATACCAATTTTTAATTTAGGTTTGCTCCTAGGGGCACGTTTATTGAGGTGGCGGCTGCCTGTCAAAAACTGCGGAGCGTTTGTTTTTGACTTGATTTTTTGTTTCTTTTTCATCTAAGGAAAAAGAAAAATATGGTTTAATTAGTCCATTTTATTTTTACAAAAAATTGATTTACAATTGAATATACATTAAAATAATTTATTGTTCAATACAAGTCTAGTAAAAAATAGATTCCTTAATATGAAAAAATATCAAGGCGTTATCGTCCCTATGGTTAGCCCGATAAACGAAGTGGGGAAAATAGACGAAGCATCCGTAGAAAAACTCATTGACACTTTTATTACTACGCATACCTATCCCTTTGTTATCGGTACTACGGGCGAGGCTTCCTCTTTGCCTATTGATTTAAAAAAGGACTTAATCAACTTAATGGTAAGATATGGCAAAGATACCACTACTTACGCTGGCATTTCCTCTAACTGTTTTAGCGAAACGGTGGAATTGGCGCACTACTGTGCGGATAAAGGGGTGGATGTATTAGTAGCACATTTACCCTGTTATTACGCTATTTCAGATAAACATATGCTTCGATATTACGAAGACTTAGTAGCGCAAATTGAACTGCCTTTATTCTTGTATAATATTCCAGTCACCACGAATATTTCTATTCCATTAGAGGTGGCCGAAAAACTAAGCCACCACCCCAAGATCGTGGGTTTAAAAGATTCCGAGCGAGGGGAAGAACGACTTGCCAAGAATTTGGAATTATGGAAAGATAGAACTGACTTTTCTTTTCTACTAGGCTGGGCATCCAAAACGGCAGAGGCAGTCGAAAAAGGAGCAGACGGAACGGTTCCCAGTACGGGTAACCTAATACCTGGTTATTACCAACAAATCGTCCACCATGCTGCCAGTGGTAATAGCACAGAGGCAAATAAATTTCAAGCCATTTGCGATGCTGTTTCGGCCTGTTATCAAAAGGGGCGGTTGTTAGTGGATATGATTCCTGCGCTCAAATATTTGTTGTCCCTTGCTGATATTTGTACGCCTTATGTTTTGCCCCCAATGATTTCATTGAGTCAACCCGAAAAAGAAAAAATAGGGGTAGTATTTGAGGGAGTGTTGCAAGCGTGTGGTATTGAAAGGGCTTTATTGAATGAGTAAATAAAATATGCCAAAAACTTTACTTATTACCCTATCGGGTCTTGTTTGTAATGGAAAAACGATTTATACTTTTTGAGTTAGATGGCCCCAAAAGTTTTCGAGATGTTGATTATATTTAAAACCTATGCAAGATTACAAACCCTTTATTGGTATTTCTATGGGTGACCCAGCAGGGGTAGGCCCTGAAATCACCCTTAAAACCTTATCCAATCCAGCCATTGGCAGCATCTGCCGCCCCATTGTGATTGGCGATGCGTGGGTTTTAGAAAAGACAGCAAGAGATATAGACATTAATTTGAAAATTAATCCAGTAAGTACTGTCAGCGAAGCAGCTTTTGAACCGACACAGGCAAATGTACTGGATTTAAAAAACGTAAACAGAGCAAATTTTCAATACGGACAGGTCAATGCCAATTACGGAAAAGCCGCTTTTGAAGCGGTAAAAACAAACATTGAGTTGGCATTAGCAGGAGAAATTGATGCCACCGTTACGGGACCGATTCACAAGGAATCTATCAATTTGGCAGGCTTTAAATACGCAGGGCATACGGAAATTTATGCCCATTATACCAACACAAAAAAATACGCCATGTTGTTGGTGGAGGATAATTTTAGAGTAATTCATGTATCCACCCATGTTTCCTTGCGAGCAGCTTGTGATTTGGTGAAAAAAGAGCGGGTAGTGGCGACGATTGAATTAATAGCGGAAGCCTGTCGAAGTTTGGGCGTTGAAAATCCAAAAATTGGCATAGCAGGATTAAACCCTCACGCTAGCGACGGCGGTTTATTTGGACATGAAGAAAAAGAAGAAATTATTCCAGCCATTGAGCAAGCATTGGCAATGGGCTATCGGGTGGAAGGCCCCATACCTCCTGATACTTTGTTTCCAAAAGCGATTGGAGGCTATTATGACGGCTGTGTAGTAATGTATCACGACCAAGGGCATATTCCTTTTAAGGTAGTGGGCTTTCAATGGGATGCCCAAAAAAAACAGATGAAGTCCGTAAGGGGCGTAAATATTACGCTAGGATTACCCATTATCCGTACTTCTGTAGACCACGGTACAGCTATGGAAATTGCAGGGCAGGGCGTAGCAAGTCCAGACGCTATGCAATTGGCGATTGAATATGCTATTAAATTATTTGAAAATGAGCAGGTGAAGTTGATTGAATCAACTAATAATTAATCAACCAAAATGATTGTAGTAATTGCAGATGATTTTACAGGCGCTACTGAAATTGGAGGCATAGGCTTGCAATATGGGCTACAGGTGCTGATTGACTTGGAAGTAAGCAATCATTATAAGACGGACTTGTTGGTTATTGCTACTAATACGAGGTCAAAAGCCATAGCAGCAGCACGAGCAGAAATTACTCGCATTATGAACCAACTACAAAGACTACAACCTGACTTTATTTATAAAAAAATTGATTCTGTGTTGCGGGGAAATGTAATGCAGGAATTAGAAGCTTTTACAGCTGCGATGGATTTAAAAAGCGCCTTATTAATTCCTGCTAATCCGAGTTTAAACAGGACAATAAAGAATGGCATATACTACGTCAACGAAGTACCCATTGCCCAGACCTTTTTTTCCCCAAATGGCAATGATTCCTCTCACATAATGGATTTAATACCTGCATCTTTTCGATCAACAACCCGTCCTTTGAGAGTAGGTAGCCCAATGCCTACGGAGGGTTTTTATATTGGAGATGTCCGAAATAAAAAAGATTTGGACTATTGGGCGAAGAAGGTACCTACAGGCATGGCAGTTGGGGGTGGTGCAGAATTTTTTGGAGCGATATTAAACCATAAGGGATTTCAAAATACTGCTAGTCATCCCCTCACGGATTTGGGTAAAAAGCATTTATTTGTATGCGGCAGTACTTACCATGATAGCAATAAAGTCATTAAAGAAGCCCAGCAAAATGGATTCTATATTTCCAATATGCCACTTGAAATTTATACCAATCCCGATTATAGTGCGGATGATATAAAGCAGTGGTTGAATGATATTCAGGAAGGTTTTAAACAACAAGATGTGGTGGTGCTGACCATTCATCACACCCAAGTAAAGCCTTTAATACATACAGCACACCTCAAAGAAGCACTTGGTTTTTTGGTAGCGCAAGTGGTAAAGCAACTACCCATTGAGGAGTTATTGGTAGAAGGTGGAGCGACCACTCATGCCATTATCAAGCATTTGGGTATCAAAAAATTGCAGCCCATACAAGAACTATCGCGTGGTGTAACCCGAATGAAAACAGATGCTTATCCAACCATGAGAATAACTACAAAGCCCGGAAGTTATGATTGGTCAGAACAAGTATGGTCAAAATTTAAAAAAACAGATATTTATTATTGAACACAGAGACACAAAGCCACAGAGAAAAACAACTTTGTGCCTTTGTGTCTCTGTGTTGAAATCGAATAATTAAACATGGAAAACCACACTTTACATATTATTGACTACCTGATTATTATTATCACCTTGATTGTTTCCTTATGGATTGGGTTTAAGTTTTCAAAAAAGCAGACCAGTACCGACCATTATTTTACGGCAGGTGGTTCGATTCCTTCTTGGGCAATTGGGATGTCCATTTTGGCAACCTTGATTAGTAGTATTACTTTTTTAGCCTATCCAGGAGAAGGTTTTTCTACTAATTGGATACGCTTGGTACAAGGCTTAATGGTGCCTATTGTCCTAGTGTTAATGATTGGATTTATAGTGCCCTTATACCGAAAAGTCATCAACCTAAGTGCTTATGAATATTTTGAAAAAAGGTTTGGTTTTTTTGCAAGGCTTTATAGTTCACTAGGTTTTGTATTGGCGCATTTTTCCAAGATGGGTACCGTGTTCTATCTATTAGCACTAGCTATTGCCAAAATGCTAGGCATGGATACCATGATGGTAATATGGCTATTGGGCATTGCCATTATTGTTTTAACCTTAATGGGTGGTATCGAAGCGGTGATATGGCTGGATGTAATACAAGGCTTTTTATTGATTATTGGAGGCATCATTACTTTGGGAATTTTGCTGTTTTCCGTTGAAGGCGGTCCTGCTGCTATCTGGAAAATAGCTTCGGAAAACGGACGTACTGGTTTTGGTCCCTACGATTGGGATTTTGTGAACTTGACTTTTGTGGTCATGGCATTAAACGGCATCTTTTATGCCATTCAAAAATACGGCACCGACCAAACCATTATCCAGAGATACTTAGCAGCTAAATCAGACAAGGATGCAATTCGCGCTTCTTTGATTGGCGTTTTATTGAGTGTACCCGTCTGGGCTTTATTTATGTTTATAGGGACAGCACTTTTTGCGTACTATCAGCTTTCTCCAGATACCTTGCCGGCAGGCATTAAGGCAGATGCAGTATTTCCTCATTTTATTATGACACAAATGCCCATAGGCTTGGCGGGTTTGATTATTTCTGCCCTAATTGCTGCTGCCATTTCCAGCTTGGATTCTGACTTGAATTGCCTATCTGCTATTGGAGTAGAAGATTACTATAAAAGATTTAAACCCGATAGCACCGAACAGCAACAATTAAGAATGGGTCGAATTTTGGTCGTGGTAGCTGGTATTATGGCGATGCTGGTTGCAACCCTCTATGTCTCCGCAGGGAATAAGGGAGTATTGGGCATTATATTTACCCTATATGCCATTTTTTCGGGTGGTATTGTGGGGATATTTTTACTGGGGTTGTTTAGTACCAAAGCCAACAAACAAGGCTTGTATGTAGGCATTGCCGCCTGTGTACTTTTTACTGCTTACGCCCTGCTGACCTCTACCCCCATAGGCGTAGAAAACAAACACTTATTGTTAGATATGGGTGATTGGAATTTTACGCACCATAAGTATATGCTGGGGGTATATAGCCATATTGTCTTATTTGTAGTAGGTTATTTGGCAAGTTTCCTTTTTAAAGGAAAACCCGTGGATAGAAGTTTGACTTATTATGGTTGGAAATCGTAGTGGGCATTTTGGGATTGCCAGACGGAATAGATGAAAATTATTATGAATGCAAAAAAGGAAGATAGCAGAAAAATCAATTTGCAAGAACAGACTTATTGGTAAATGCTAAAATCTAACAACAAAACAAACAACATGAAAAACTTATTCACCCTTCTTATTACAATCCTAATTTATCAAGGAGCAACCGCCCAAAAAATGCCTCCCTCCATAGAGGACACTAAAAGAGAACCCATTATTTATACGGGCGGCTTAAGCCCAGATGCCTCCCGTTTTGACGGTAAGTTACCACATGCCATTGGCGTACATAGTTTTCAGGCAATGCGTGCCAATCGGGAATTTCCTTCCGAACAGGGCGTTGACAAGGGCTGGACCTATAACCACCAACCCTATTTAGCCTATTGGAATAACCAATTCTATTTGCAGTATTTAAGCGGCGAATATCAGGAACATACACCGCCTACACGCATTATGCTAATGACTTCCAAAGAGGGCATAGACTGGACTGCCCCCAAAACCCTTTTTCCAGTTTATGATTTGCCAGAAATTAAGAGAAAAGATGTGACTGTTCCCGCAGGCACTAAAGCCGTCATGCACCAAAGAATGGGGTTTTATGTTGCTCCAAATGGCAAATTACTAGCATTGGGTTTTTATAGCTATTGCATTACTCCCAAGCATTCCCCCAATGCAGGGCAGGGTTTAGGACGAGTCGTTAGAGAAGTAAAACAGGATGGCAGTTTTGGTCCGATTTATTTTATTAGATACAATCGGCATGTAGGATTTAATGAATCCAACACCAATTTTCCTTTTTATAAAAAAAGTAAAGACAAGGAATTTCTCGCAGCCTGTGAAGCCTTGCTAAAGGATAAATTAATCACCTTGCAATGGTGGGAGGAAGATCGAGCAAAGGACGGCTTCTATGTGGTGGACCCAGGAGATGCAAAAGGGGCTGCCTATTTTTCCGAAACGATTACCACCTCTGCTGGTGCAGGGAAGGCCTTCTGCTATTATCATCGGCATGATGGCGTAGTAGTGGGTATTTGGAAAAATCAATGGTCGGCTTTAAGTGCCGATGAGGGACGCACCTGGACGCCTTTTACCCGTAATAAAAGCATTAATCCTACAGGGGCGAAGGTTTGGGCACAACGCTTGGATGATGGCACTTTTGCCTTAGTGCATAATCAAACTGCAGGCTTTAGAAATCGCTATCCAATGGTTTTGATGCACTCCCCAAATGGACATGAATTTGATAAAATGCTGGTAGTTAATGGAGAAGTGCCCATACGAAGGTATCAAGGATTGCATAAGCGAATGGGAACACAATATTACAGAGGTATCATTGAGGGCAATGGCAATCCACCAGAAGAGGACTTATGGGTGACTTATAGTGTTAATAAAGAAGATATTTGGGTATCAAAAATTACGGTTCCCATTATAGACGAGGTTACGGAAAATATTGACGAAAATTTCGAGGCAATCGCCCATATTGACCAGCTAAAATACTGGAATCTTTATGTTCCTCAATGGGCATCTAGCCAAATTATAAGCGATGCCACAACGGGCAACCAGTACCTACAAATGAAAGACGAAGCCCCCTATGATTATGCTAAGGTGGAGCGTATTTTTCCCAAAAGTAAAAAAGTGGAAATTAGCTTTGACCTCCAGACAATTTCCAACAGACGGGGATATGCCCTAGAAATCGAAGTACAAGACCAACGCAGCAGCCGACCGTTGCGCTTGCGCATTGACGACCTCTGGTTAATGTTTGAAAGGCACTCCGTAAGGGCACATCCAATCCCTTATCAAATGAATGAATGGCATTCCATAAAGTTAATCATTGACACCGACCAGCAAGCCTATGATGCTTACTACAACCAGGAATTAGTCCGAAAAGCTATTCCCTTTGCTGAAAAAGTGGACGCATTGGAGCGATTGGTGATACGCACAGGTCCTTATCGAGGCATGACCGATAGGATATTATCTACTATTGGGCAACCTGCCGACGGTGGGCTGAGAATCGAAGATTTGCCTGCCTCTGGCATTAAGACAAAAGCAAATATTTATAATATTGATAATGTTAAAATTACTAAATTGAAATAAAGGTTCTCGTAGTTGACATTCCGAAAGTTTTCGGAATTGCCAGACTCAAGACTCAACAGGGCAAATAAATTTGCCTGTTACAAACACCTAAAACATGATTAAAAGATACTACAAAGAAGGCGAACAACTCGATGTTGCCGGACTCAACAAAATTACCGTATTACTCGATAGAAGTGAGTCTGAATTTACCGAAGTCGGGCATAATGTATGGCGAGCAAATTTGGACGGTCCGCCACATAAACACGAGGACAAAGACCAGATTTTTTACATCACCGCAGGTACAGGTACGATTAAATTAGGAGATACTGCCCATAAAATCCAGCCAGGATGCCTGCTTTATGTACCGGCCAATTTAGTACATCAGACCCTTACCAATAATGGAGAATCTATTAGTTATTTATTATTAAATATTTTTAATACCCAACACAAAGAAGGGCATGCTTCCTTTGCAGACCATATTGAAAAAGTAAAGCTCATTAGAAAACAACAGGCAGCAACCCAGCAAAGTGCCGTTGCTGATACATTGGAGGATACAATATCACAAAGAAAGCCGAAATTCCTGCCTAATATCCAGATTGGTAAAACTTATGAATTTGGTTCTAACCAATCTCGCTTGTTAATAGACCGTACCGAAACAGGCAGGTGCGAATTGCTGGTGGTGATATGGCCGCCTCATAATAAAGGGGCTATGGTAGCCCACTCTGAAAAAGAGCAATCCTTTTTTGTATTAAAGGGCAAGGGAGAAATTACGATTGATGGAGAAACCCAATCAGTCAAGCCCGGTGACTTTATTTATGTGCCAAGAAATACGCCACACACCACAGAAACAAAAGATAGTGAACTAGAATACCTCTGCCTCAATAGCCAAATTGATGATTTAAAAGACGATAGCTTTGAGGCCATGTATCAGCGCATTGCCCCGCAGCGCACCAAGCGCTGGCAGACTGGAAGTTTGGAGGTTGGGGAATGAGTTTAAATTGCTATATGGTCTATCAAATATAGTCTTTTTTGCTATTCTATAGATTTTTGTTATGAACCTTAAAATATTTAAAAAAAGCTTTTTCGCTTTAACCTTCCTACTAGGGCTATGGACAATTCCTATAAATAGCCAAACCATCGCTCTGTGGTTATTTGACGAATCCACTGGTTTATATCCAAGTCATGCCATAGATGATAGTTCACCCAATGATTACCCCTTAGTATTGGGCAGAGGTGGAGCGATGGTCAAAGGAAAATTTGGCAATGCGCTAGAACCACTGGAATACGAATCATTGAACATTCCAGAAGGAGACATCAAATTTGGTTTTGCTAATATGCCCATTCCTGTAGGCAGAACTGCCGAGCCAATGAATTGGCGCAATGCTTTTTTTGCTGCCTTGATGACCAGCGGAGAAAACCATTTACGCAAACAGGTTGGGTTTGCCAATGCTTTAGAAACAGATTTGAATATAGGCAATTTTGATTGGACGATAGAATTTTGGTTACAAGTCAATAAATCTTCTAATCATTCAGGTGTCGTATTTGAAATAGGTCGAGGTCCTTTACGGGAAAAATGTGCCTATACCCGCCTTTCGTTAAATCGCAGCCAAACTGGGTTTATTTTTGAAAACACGCCAACTAAAACAAAAATAAATATCCAATCAGGTCGTCGTAGTCACCTAAAAAAAGGTTGGCATCACTATACCTTTACTTATGATGCCAGCAGGAAAGTCTTAAAACATTTTCTGGATGGCAAATTAGTGGATTCAGAAAAAGTAAACCTTACCAAATTACAAGCAAGCGAAGCAGCCTATTTTTCATTAGCTCGCTCAGGAAAATGGGAGCAACCGCTCCCTGCGAAATTGGATGAATTACATTTTTATAAAGGTTTAAAATACACCAAAAACTTTACGCCGCCTGCTTCTTATGCGACTTATCAGCCACCAGTCACCTTACTTAAAACCAGAGATTTATTATTTAAAAGCCCTACCAATGCACCACTTGATTTAAGCGATAGAAAACATCTCTTTATTGATGATGCCTTATTAACTGATTATGATGACGATATAATCTTTAGCGTCAATCCACCTAAAAAAGCAGAGCAAGTCATTGGCAATATCCAAGGACCTTTTCGAAAGCATCTGACGGTATTGGAGGATGAGGACGGCTTGATTCGCTTGTATAATTCTCTTGAAAAAGATTATTTAGCGGTACATACCTCCAAAGATGGTATTCACTTTACCGCCCCCAATCTAGGAACTACGCACCTAGGCAGAACCAATATTGTAATTCCAGCAATCAATGGCGGCATGGGTACGCCCTTCATTGACCCCAATGGACCGCCCGAAACTCGATGGAAATATATAAGCGACTATAACCGCCGAGGCGTTTATTTATACACCTCCCCTGATGGCTATGAATGGACTCGTTCCAAAACCGCCATTTTACCCTTTCGGTCGGGTTCGCAATCCTGTACTTTTTACGATGACCAGCGACAAGAGTATATCGGTTATCACCGAACCGATATGCAGGCAACTTCAGGGGGGGCAACGTTGAGAGGCAGAGTTTTAACCCAAATGAAGGACATCAATCAGCCTTTTGAATATCGAAAATTATCGCAAAAAGCATATTTGGCAGCAGGTGATTCGCTAATTCTTCGAGAACCCCAACCTTGGTTTTTGGATAATGGTCCATTGACCCCTGGAGGCTTTGGATTGGAATTTCCCATGCGCTTTAACCCTGCCTCCGAAGACCCCATTGCTACGGATATTTATGTGTCGAAAGCGCAAAAATACCCTTGGGCATCAGATACTTACTTTGCTTTTCCCATTGTCTATTTTCATTATGAAGAAGATGGACCGCCAACTCGTCAGACCTTAATGGATAAAAAAAGAGGGCGAGGTTCTGGTCCCTTAGAGACGCAATTGGCAGTTAGTCGGGATGGCATCAATTGGAAAAGAAAACCTCGACCAACTTATGTTGGTATTGGTCCCCATGCAAGACATCAAGTAGTAACGGTTTATTTGGCACATGGGATGATTAAACGAGGGGATGAAATATGGCAATACTATTTTGGTGAAGATTACTACCATTCTCCCTGGAATACCGCACCTGAAAAACGAGGAGTTTATAGAGTGATTCAGCGATTGGACGGATTTGTTTCCATGGATAGCCCTTATGAAAAAGAAGTGGAGGCAAAGACAAAGCTATTTACCTTCAAGGGGAATAGCCTGCATCTAAATATTGATACAGACGCGGCAGGCTATGCCCAAGTCGGATTTTTGGATGAACAAGGCAATCCCATTAAAGGCTTTTCAGTAGAGGACTGTGTGTATATTAATGGTGATTTTATTGATACAGAAGTGGAATGGTTAAGAGGGAAAGATATATCCCATTTACAAGGCAAGCCTGTGCGATTGATTTTTAGAATGCGAGGAAGTAAGTTGTATGCGATGCAGTTTAGGGAGGATTGATTGTCTTTTATGTCTTTAAACAGCCAAACGTGCCTAATTCATTATCTGACCCAATAAAAAAGCTAGTTGCCAAAAGAGCAAAATATTTATAGTTTTCCTTTTTTATGCGTTTTCTGTCAGATACTAAAATTTTCTCTGAGACTTTAATTTATAACAATAGTTTTTATATATTGTGGAATTCTCTCACAGGTTTCAAACACAAATCCCATGAGAACAATAATTTTTTTATTCCTGCTTTTATTCCCTCTGATATTACTGGCACAGCCGAATGATGATGAAACGCTAAGACGTTTAGGTATTCAGATACCTCAAACACCGCAGCCTTGGCAACCCCCTAATTATTCTAACTTCATTACTACTACGCCTAATCCTACTAATAATCTTGGCGTTCCTTCTCAGCCTTTCGGTTATGTTAACCCCCGTGTCCGAGCGCAGCAGCAAGCCCTTATGAATGAGGTAGAAATGCACCAAAGAAGGAGGACGCAACAACAGGCAATGCTCAATGAAATATATGCCGAAGCAGAAAAAGCATTTGCGCCTAAGAAAAAACCTGATTTAAGTGCATTGCCACCTCTAAATCATATTCCTGCTACTCGCCACTATAGAGAAGCCTATACGGAACTGCAAAAGATGCTGACAGGTAAACGGGAAATGAGCCTTACAGAAGCGGTGCATTTGGTAGAGAATGCCTTTTATGGAGGTACTTTGCCTTGTGATAAGCTAACCAATTATGTGCTAGATGCTGCCATGATTATTCAACTGGCAATGAAACAAGCTGGTTTTGCTCCTACTGATGAAAGAGCCAAGAAGATATTATTGCATCAGTATATGACAGGGAAGATTCAACTTTATGATGAAACGGGCAAAGTCGCTTATTCGACCAAACCTATGCAATATGATTTTGACGACCCTATCGGCTATAAAGACCATCGTAAGATGTTTGTAAGCAAATTAATAGACGAAGGTAAAGGGCAATGCCATTCCATGCCCTTACTCTATCTGATGATAGCGGAACAGCTTGATATAGATGCTTGGTTAAGCACATCCCCAAATCACAGCTTTGTTAAAATACAGGATGATAAAGGTAAGTGGTACAATCTGGAACTGACGAATGGACATTATGTGAACAATGAATTTATGATGCGTTCAGGTTATATATCAGGCGAAGCCATCCGCAAAGGTATATATTTGGACACGTTGAGTAAAAAAGAACTGATTGCTCGATGTATGAGTGATTTAGCAGGGGGATATAGTCGCAAGTTTGGCTATGATAAATTTGTTTTAGACGCATCAGAAACCGCTTTGAAATACTGTCCACAAGATGCTTCTGCATGGTCATTCAAAGCTAATTATTACGGCTACTGGCTGATGTATGTAGGCAATACACTTGGCTATAAGAGCATTGAGCAAGTGAAAAAAGATTTCTTTGCTAATCAGATTTTACAACAACGAGACAAGATATATCAACATATAGACCGAGTAGGTTATAATCAAATGGCAATAGACGAATATAAAAAATGGCTGCAATCATTCAGCCCTAAACATCAAGTTAAATATCCTGTACCATGATGAAAAAATTAATCTGGTTGCCCTTAGTGATACTATTGGCAACAGTAACACAAGCCCAAGATAACCCTTATGAATCGTTAGGGATTGACGTTAAAGTAATCACCCTGAGCAATGGTAAATACAAAGAATTTTTTGATGATGAACGCTTTGTGCAAATTGGCAATATCGTATATGATATTGAAGAAAAGAAACTGGTATGGGTGATTAATCGGGATAGTTTACCCGAAAATTTTTATCTCCTGCCATTGTCAGATAGTCGCTGGATTTCTCCAGACCCCTTATCTGATGAGTTTACAAGTGTCAGTCCATATAACTACGGATTAAACAACCCCATTCGCTTCAATGACCCAACTGGATTAGCTCCTGAAAGTCCTTTAGATGATTATAAATTAAACCAAGATGGAACAGTCGAATTAATACAACAAACAGATGATGCTACAGATAGACTATTTGCCTACCATTTAGACGGAGAACCTACGGGTGAATCTTTGGAAGTGGAAAAAGGGATTCTTGATGTTTATCAGCAGAATGAAAAAAGTGAAACAAGCCTAACAGGTGACCCATTTAGTTCTGTTTCTATAAAAGGTGATGAGGCTGCAACAGAGCTATTTGAATTTTTTGCAGAGAATACTATCGTTGAGTTTAGTCAGACAAAATTTAACGAAGATGATAATATAATATCAACCTCTCATAAATCTGGTGGAGAGGGTGGTTCAGTTAAGATAGGTTATGATTTAGTTGTAAAAGGTGATAAGGTAAGAGAAAGTATCCATAGTCATCCAACGGACGGCGCACCTTCACCAGCAGATAAATCAAATGCTACTTATTGGAAGGGGCTTCCTAATCAGAACATCACACTTAAAATTTATAAAACAATAGCAAAGGAATATGTAGAGTATGATGGAAACGGTATTAAAAAGAATTAAGCTATGCGAGGAACATTTTCATTAATTCTAGCAATATGTTTTGTACTTGTAAACTGTTCTTCTACTTCAAGAGGGATAGAAAATGAGTGTTTATCTAAACAATTTGACCTTGTGATATCGAATGACCTTGCTGTTCTTACACAAGAAAAAGAAGAACTCTTACTAATTGTAAAATTTGTTGATGCTCAAAAAGGTATATTCAAAGCCGCCATATTAGATAAAGAGACATTTTCTACATATTTATCAGGTGTGAAAGAGGATGAAGCAAAAGGTTATTTTAATCATAATGGGTTAATAGGTATTGTTTATGGGAATCCTCCTAATGGTTTGGAGTTGACACCTATTAGTAAGGATATGAAATTTATGATACCTTTTAATCCTGAATCACCGAAAGAAGGAATGCCACCATTACCCCCTATGCTATCCATTATCGAACCATCTATATACACATTTCAGAAAGCAAAAGACTGTTATATTCTTATACAAAAGACTATTGCTGATAAATTACTTGAATAGAGAATGAAGCATATAGGGTTAATTATTAGCTTATTATTAAGCATTACAGCTTGTTCACAGGACGAGAAAAAAGCTACTAATAAGACTATCTTCTCATATGACCATGCCTTTGAAATCATCAAAGAGATGCTGGTGAAAGATGAACTGTCATTTAAAGAAGCTGTATTTCTTGTGGAAAATGCTTATTTGGAAGATAGAATAAGTGCTGATTGGTTTAACCAGAAAATAGCAGGTTTAGCATTTTTGACAGAGCAACAGAAGTTAAATATAAACCTAGATTATGAATTAGGAGATAAAGAAAAGGTTAAAAACTTTGCTGCTCTTTTTTCAGTAATTAAAGATACAACCATTATTTATAAACAAAGTGATACGCTCATACATTTGCCGTTTGCCTATGATTTTAATGATATGTTTGGGGAAAAGGAATGGGCTAATATGTTTGTTTCTAAACTTTTAGTTACTCGAAAAGGGAATTGTCATTCCTTACCTTACCTTTACAAAATTATAGCTAATAAAATGGGAATAGGTGATGATACCTATTTGGCTCTTTCTCCCAACCATACCTATATCAAGCACCACTCCCAAAAAGTAGGCTTCTATAATACCGAATTAACAAGCGGTTTCTTTCCGCAGGATGCTTGGTTAAAGGCTTCGGGCTATATCCCTCTTATAGCTATTCAAAATGGTATTTTTCTCGTTGCTCTGACAGAGAAAGAAAGTGTGTCAATGTGCTTATACGATTTGGCAATGGGTTACGATAAGAAGTTTCCTGATAATGACGGGTCTTTCATTATCAAATGTTGTGATACAGTACTGGAACATTTCCCCCATTTCATTAAAGCTCTCCTACTCAAAGCAGAAACTTATACCCGACTTTGGAAGCAAGAAGCTAATAAAGAAAGTCAGAAAGCTAAAGACCTATGGAATAAAATGGATGCACTCTATACTAAAATCCATGAACTTGGCTATCGTCAAATGCCTAAAGAAATGTATGTGCAATGGCTGACTGAAGTAGAGAAAGCTAAATATGATAACCAGAATGTACCAAGAATAAAATAATTACCTTTTCCTCTTGAGATTTATTTTAATCAAGGAAATGTTGATACACTAGATACTCGTGAGTATAAGCAAATTCCTAACAACATCACTTGGAATGATTTTATACACGAGATGACAGATGATAATATATATTTCCACCACCACCATAGAGAAAATTAAATCCATGACTACTTTGAATCATTTTCAAAAAATAAGAAAACAAACATATTGTTTGTGTTTAGCCCTATTGCTACCCGTTTTAATAAATGCCCAAACGATTGCTCATTGGTCATTTGATGAACCACAAGGCTTATACCCTAGCCATGTATTGGATGATTCCTCTCCCAATGACTATCCATTAGTCATTGGAAAAAGTGGAGCCATTGTAGCAGGCAAATTTGGCAATGCGCTTCAGGTAGGAGAGGTATTAGATATTGATATACCCGATATGGGAGAGGTCCGGTTTGGGTTAATCCCCAAGCAAAAAGCAATGGGAATGGCGGTTGCACCGATGGATTGGCATAATGCCAATTTTGTTGCCTTGATGTGTAGTGGCGAGCGACATTTAAGAAAAGAAGTGGGCTTTAAAAATGCTTCCCGTACTCAATTGAATATTGGTGATTTTGACTGGACCATCGAATTTTGGTATCAACCCATCATCAATACTAGAAAAGAAGCCCTAATATTTGAGATTGGCACTGGTCCTTTAAGAACAGCATGTGCTATTACTTCCCTAAGCATTAGTGCCAATAGAAAAGCTTTTATATTAAAAAATTCAGAAGGCAATACAGAGATTACTTTAAAAACGGATGCCAAAAAATTAAAGTCTGTTAATGGGCAATGGACACATTACGCTTTTGTTTATAATGCCCGTACAAAAGCACTTCAACATTTTGTTAATGGAAAGCCAAAATCCAAAAAATCTAGAGTACAATTAAAAGCCTTAGCACCAAGCGAAGAGGCTTATTTTACAATTGGAAGAAATGGACATTGGAAGAACCGCCTCGGTGGAGCCCTGGATGAATTGGAGTTTTATGCGGGCATTAAATATGCGACTAAGTTTGAAATGCCAGTTTCAAAAGCCATTCAACTCGATAAAAATATGCCTTTGAAAAAGGGGCTTCCGCTATTGTTCGCCAATGATAATGATGCCGTAATTAATTTGGGCAGCCGAAAACATTTGTTTATTGATAATGCTTTTATTGAAAAAATAAACGATGCCAAATTTGTGGTCAATCCATCCACCAAAATGGAACGGGTGATGGGCGATATAAAAGGGTCTTTTAGAAAACATTTGACCGTAGTGGAAGACGAGGAAGGATTGATACGGATTTATAATTCCGTCGAAGATGACTATCTAGCGGTCTATACTTCCAAAGACGGCGTTCATTTTGAAGCACCCGATAGGGGCATCACTCATAAAGGCAAAAGCAATATCGTCCTTCCAGAAATGGTCGGTGGCTTGGGCAATCCATTTATAGACCCTCAATGGACCGCCTTCCGAACAATGGAAATATTTTTCTGATTTTAACAGGCGAGGCATTTATTTATACACCTCTCCTGACGGCTACCAATGGACGAGAAATAAAACGGCTATTTTGCCCTTTCGGTCAGGCACACAATCCTGTACGTTTTATGATGAACAGCAACAAAAATATATTTCCTATCATCGCTCAGGCATTTTTCATACGCCTGCAAAAGCCACCCAAAGAAGTACAGTGTTAGTCACCTTGGATAATATTCACCAACCGCATCAATTTGCTCCTTTGACCCAAATGGATTATATCAAAATGGGAGAAACGCAACCCATTCGCGACCCCAAACCCTGGTATTTGGATAATGGTCCTTTGACACCAGGTGGTTTTGGAATGGAGTATCCACATCGCTTTGACCCTGTGCCCGAAGACCCTGTTGGAACCGATATTTATGTGACCAAAGCGACCAAATACGAATGGGCGCCCGATACTTACGTAGCATTTCCCATTGTCTATTTTCATTATGAAGCAGACGGTCCGCCTACCCGACACACTTTAATGGACGAAGCGCGGGGACGAGGCTCTGGTCCCATTGAATCCCAATTATCTGTCAGCCGAGATGGTATGAACTGGAAACGCTATCACCGCCCCGTTTATGTAGGACCGGGCATGCACGCTGGCAGGAATGTTATCACGGCTTATATAGCGCATGGCATGGTACGGCGAGGGGATGAAATCTGGCAATATTATTTTGGAGAAACCCAATACCACTCTGCTATCAAAAGAGATGAAGCAGGGCGAGGCGTTTATCGGCTGGTACAACGGCTCGATGGTTTTGTATCCATTGACAGCCCGTATGAAAAAGAAGCCACCGTTGTTACCAAGCCTTTTACCTTTACCGGAAATCGGCTGACTTTGAATATAGATACCGATGCAGCAGGCTATGCCCAAGTAGGATTTTTAGATGAATCGGGTACTCCAATTGAAGGATTTTCAGTGGATGATTGTGTGTATATCAATGGCGACTTTATTGAAACGGAAGTGGAGTGGCTAAAGAAGGGAGCGGACGTATCCGCCCTTCAAAGCAAGACCGTTCAGTTGGTGTTTCGGATGCGAGGGAGTAAGTTGTATGCGATGCAGTTTAAATAGTAGTCAGTAAATTTATTGCCTGACTAAATGGTATAGAGCCGCCTTGAAAAGAGGCTTGTTTGTATAGAAAAAATTTATAAAATGAAATTTTGTAAAATAACCCTTCTCTTGTTTTTAGTCTGCTGCCTCATTTTCCAAAACTGCAAAACCATTCAGCCGCAAAAGACAGTAGGAAATACAGCAATAAAAGAAAAAATATTGGCTCTGACCAATCTGCCGGGCGTGCAAACCCATGCTTTTCTCCCTAAAAACTATTCATCTATTTATTATGTGGATGGAACCAATGGTAATGATGAAAATAATGGTAGTCAACAAGCTCCAGTAAAACAAATTCATGCTCTTTTACAAAAAATAAAGCCCAATAATACTCAACGAATAGCTATTTGTGTAGCGGAAGGGGTATATAGCGAACCGACCTTAATCCTAAGCGCAGAGATAGATATATGGGGGGGGTTCTCCAGAAAAAACTGGGAACGCAACATTGAAAAATACCCCACTTATTTGGATGGAGGGAATAAGCATACCATTTTAAAAGCAAGGGGCAAAAATAAAATTGATGGCTTTTATTTTACCAAAGGAAGTGTTCGGGGAAATGGTGGTGCGATATTATGTGAAGGTACATCGCCGACTATTAGCAACAACTATTTTATTGGCAATCGAACGCTAAAACCTGATGGTTGGAATCCAACATATTTGCACGAAACCGCTCATGATGGCGGAGCGATATATGGCAAAAACGGCGCAGCCCCCCTTGTTCAAAATAATATTTTTACGGATAATCAAACAGAAAATGGAAGAGGAGCAGCCATTGCTTTTGATAATAAATGTCAGCCAGCCATTAATAATAATGTTTTTATAAACAATGTGGCGGGCTTGGACGACCCGATGCGAAGTAGTGATGGCGGGGCGATTTCTATTTTTAGATGGTGTAACGCCCAAATTTCCAATAACTATTTTTTGAGTAATAAAGCTATCTCCAAAAATGATGGCGGGGCCCTCTTTATTGCGCTTTGGAGTACAGCAGAGGTGACAAATAACGTCTTTGTGGATAGCGAAAGTGGGGATGACGCAGGGGCTTTATTTGTTGGCGGACAGGAACATCGGTACGATGCGCCTTTAGACCCCATTCCGCCCAAAGAACAGTTTTATGTAACAATAAATAACAATCGTTTTTTCGGCAATCGAAACTCCTCTATGAATTCGGGAGCGATGCGATTTACCATGGAATCCAGAGGCGAGTTTACCAATAATGTCGTAGCGCATAATAATGGCATTTATTTTCAAAGAAGCGAAGTAACAGTACGCAGACAATATTATTCTGGATGATATGCTCTTTATAGAAACCAAAGCAGGCTTAAAGCAAGGAAGCATCGAAAATAATTTCATTTGGGGTGACCTCACACGGGATGTACCTGCTAAAGTTGCCAATAATACTTTTAGAAAGGATATAAAAACGGAGGCTTCAATTTTTAAAGCGGATGGAATTACGTTAAAAACGCTGTCTTGTGTTTATAATAATAAAAGCAGAATAACAAAGATTTTAACGGTGAGTAATTATTCTAAAAATGAACTCGTTGGCAGGGTCATTAATGTAGGCAAAAATTGGGGAATTATACAATCTAATGAAGGACAGACCATATATGTTTGGGGCAATTTTTATGGGCATACGATGATAAATATGTTGCCAACTTATTCATTAAACGACCAAACTATAAAATGAAAAATAAAATACTAATTATAAATGGTCATCCTGACGAAGAGAGCTTCAATTATGCTATTTCAGAAGCCTATAAAAAGGGAGCCATTAAATCAGGCGCAGCGGTAGAAGAAATCAGGGTAAGAGAATTGGACTTTAATCTGAACTTACAGTTTGGCTATCGAAAAAGGACGGAGCTTGAACCAGATTTGGTGAACGCCCAAGAAAAAATAAAATGGGCGAGTCATATCGTATGGATTTATCCTGTTTGGTGGGGTTCTTTACCTGCCATTTTGAAAGGGTTTATTGACAGAGTTTTTCTACCAGGCTTTGCTTTTAAAAAAAGGGAAGGGTCTGTCTGGTGGGATAAATTTCTAACAGGGAAAAGTGCCAGAATTATATGCACTTTAGATCAACCTGCCTGGTATTATAGATGGGTAAATGGAAGGCCGAGCCATTATGCCATGAAAAAATTGACCTGTGAATTTGTAGGAATTAAACCTGTAAGAATTACAACGATTGCTCCATTAAGGCTCTCAAAAGAAGCATTTAGAATAAAGTGGCTCAAAAAAATTGAAAAGTTAGGGGAAAAGAATAGATAAAAGTTAATGGATAAATTCCTTTGGCACAATTAGTAAAAATTAAGTAAACAGTAAAGTAACTATGCAAAAATCATTAGGCTATAGCATCATCGTATGCCTATTATTCCTCCAATGCAAGGTGGCAGATATAAATGCCCAGCAAACGACCGCCCAACAAAAAACGGAACAAGCAGCCGCAGCCACCCCTACTCCAAAACGAATCAATAAGTGCATTGAATTATTTGAAGAAGGACAGCCCGTTTATTATAAAGGAGCTTATGGCGGCTATGAGGAAGGCAAAAAACTCGCCCAAACTTGGGCGGATTATATCGTCTATAATATGGAGCATAAGCCCCTAGATTTCACCCTACTCCATGAATTTATGAAGGGACTAGTGGACAATGGTCCGACACCAAGCGGGCATCGAACCCCTGCAGTGATTGTGGTCTTGCCCTTGGTGGGTTTGGATAGCACTACCGTTAAAAGTGGAGGTTGGATGGTAGAACAGGCTTTGGCGCAAGGCGTACATGGCGTACATCTGGTACGTGCCAGAAATGCAGGAGCAGTGCGGGAGTTTGTGCAGGCGGCTCGCTACCCTATTCACAAACAAAAAATTGAAGAAATCGGAGAGGGCATCAGAGGTTGGGGCAGCCATAAATTTGCCGCTTGGGTCTGGGGATTGGAAGAAGAAGAATACCTGAAAAAAGCAGATGTTTGGTCCTTGAATCCCAATGGAGAATTGCTATTGGGTATTAAAATCGAAGACCAAACGGCTCTTGCCCATGCGGAAGAAACAACGGCTGTACCAGGCATTGCCTTTGCCGAACATGGTCCAAGAGATATGGGCTTTTCTTATGGGCATTTAGAGGGAAGGGCAGATCCACCTATGCCACCAGAAGTAGATGCGGCTGGCGAAAAAGTATTGGGACTCTGTAAATTAAGAGGACTATATTTTTTGGATAATGTGCTGCCAGATAATGTAGTTCGGAAAGTAGATTGGGGCGTGATGATTGGGGCAGGCAGTAATCAGCAAGCAGCCGAAGTGGGTAGAAAATATACGAAGCGGAAAATGAAGTGGTGATAAAAAAATACAGAGGCACGGAGACGCAGAGTTGTGTTTTGAATAGCCCTATGTTTTCTCTGTGCCTTCGTGTCTCCGTGTTCATTTTAAAATCAACTTTGTGAACAGTACTACAACCAGTTATATCAATGGAGAATGGCACAGTATGCCTAATGCTTCAACAATAGCCCTCTATAATCCAGGAGATTTAAACCAAAAAATTGCAATGGTATCATTGGCGGATAGCTCCGTAGCGGAAAAAGCAATGATGACTGCTCAGGCTGCTTGGAAAAAATGGCGAAAAATACCCATTGAACGCAGAGCCAAATTGCTGGAAGAATTACTACACCAAATCATCCTTGCCAAAGAAACTTTTGCGGAAATTATTACAAAAGAGAATGGTAAAACCCTTAATGAAGCAAGGGCAGAGGTAACAGGTGCAGTAGCAGAAGGCAAGTACCAACTGCAATTTCTAAAGAGCCATTTAGAGCATCAGGAAGGAAATGCCATATTGAGATATGAACCTCTAGGCGTTGTCCTATTAATCACTCCTTGGAATTTTCCATTGGCTACCATTACCAGAAAACTCATCCCTGCCCTTATTGCTGGAAATACCCTTGTTTTAAAAGCATCCGAAATTACGCCTTTAACAGCTTGTGCTTTATTTCAAATTATAGACAAGATAGGTTTTGAGGCAGGGGTGGCTAATCTTCTTATTGGAATTGGGGAAGCAGTAGGTCCTACCTTACTCCAACATCCTGCCCTCAAAGCCCTTTCTTTCACGGGCTCTAATCCAACAGGAGAAGCTATTGTCAAGCTAATTGGAAGCAGAAACATTAAATTTCAGGCAGAAATGGGGGGAGCGAATGCGGTGGTTATTTTAAAAGATGCCGATATACAAGCTGCTGTTGAAGCTGTGATAAGCAACCGATTTGCCTGTTGCGGTCAATGGTGTACGGGTACAGGAAGGGTGATTATTGAAAAAGAAATCTATGATGAAGTGATTTCATTGCTTCAGGAAAAAGCAGCCGCTATACAGGTGGGCTATGGTAGAAATGCGGCTAGTAATATGGGACCATTGACTTCTGAGACTCAGTTTGCAAAAATTAAGCAGCAAGTAGCATTGGCAGTAGAACAAGGAGCAAAGATACAATATGGCGGCAATCCTGCTACAGTTGAAGGCTATACGGGCTATTATTTTGAACCGACCATTTTAACAGGGATAGTACCAGAAATGGCTATTGCACAAGAAGAGGTCTTTGGACCAGTACTTTTGGTGATGCAGGCAAAGGATATTCAAGATGCTTTGCGAATTAGCAATAACACCGAATTGGGCTTATCCTTTTCGATATACACTTCTGATGAAGCGGCAGCTCATTTTTTTATGGATAATGTGGAAGCAGGTCTGTGCCATATCAATCTCCCTACGGCTCATAGAAGCTATGCCATGCCCTTATTTGGTTGGAAAAAGTCGGGAAGGGGCATCCCCGAATGTGGGAGATTTATGCTTGATTTATTTACCCAACCCAAAGTCATTTACAGATGAGAATTACTGAGATTCGAGAAAAAACCGTTCCTATTGCCTCCGATATACGAAATGCCGTAGTGGATTTTTCCAAAATGACCGTTTCTGTAGTAGCGATTAGCACCGATATTTTTCGAAATGGAAAACCTTTGACTGGTTATGGTTTTAACTCCAATGGACGCTATGCACAAGGAGGGATTATCCGAGATAGAATTATTCCTCGTTTGATGGCAGCCGCTCCAGCAGATTTACTGACCGATGACCGAAGCAATTTTGACCCTTTTAAGTGCCTAAAGGTAATGATGGCCAATGAAAAGCCGGGCGGTCATGGAGAACGCACAGTTGCAGTTGGCACTATAGATATGGCATTATGGGATTTGGTGGCAAAAATAGAGCAAAAACCATTGTATCAATTATTAGCGGAGCGTTATCGAAATGGGCAATACGATAAAGAAGTCTATGTGTATGCTGCGGGCGGCTATTATTATCCTGGAAAAGACCTCAAAGGATTGCAGGACGAATGTAAGAGCTATCTGGATATGGGTTTTGAAACCTGCAAAATGAAGGTTGGAGGGGCTTCGTTTTCTGAAGATATACGGCGGATTGAAGGCAGCTTTAGAAGGTCGTGGGAAGTGGAACTGCTCTTGCCGTGGATGTAAATGGGCGATTTGATTTAGCTACTGCTATCGCATTCAGCAAAGAAATTGCTTCCTTTAACCTCAAGTGGTACGAAGAGGCCGTTGACCCTCTGGATTTTCTTGCCAATGCTGCCGTAGCAGAAGCTTCCACTACGCCTATTGCAACAGGAGAAAATATTTTCTCCTTAATAGATGCTCAAAACCTCATTCGCTATGGTGGTTTGCAGCCGCAAAGAGATTATATTCAAATTGACCCCGTATTGAGCTATGGCTTAGTGGAGTATTTAAATATATTAAAAATGTTGGAAAAGTATGGTTGGTCGCCACGGCGTTGCATTCCCCACGGTGGGCATCAATTTGGGGTGCATATAGCTGCTGGGTTGGGCTTGTATGGCAATGAAGCCTACCCTCATGTATTTGCGCCTTTCGGCAAATTTGCCAAAGGAATGGAAATCAATCAGGGTAAAGTCAGCCTGCCAGATATACCAGGGATTGGCTATGAGTTGGTGGAGGGTTTGTATGAAGTATTAAAATCGTAAGACGGATTGCTAATCCGTCCTCTGCTAATACTGGCGGATATCCGCCTTACAAAAACGCAATAATGAACAGCATTAAAATCTCTTTCCTCCTAATAGCCCTAATATTGCAAGGCTGCTCCAAAGAAAAAGAATCGCCTAATATTGTTTTTATTTTAGCAGATGATATGGGCGTTGATATTTTTGATGCTTATGGAGGAACTTCTTATGACACGCCCAATATTGATGCCTTGGCAAAAACTGGGCTAGTCTTTAATCATTGCTACAGTGCTCCGGTATGTTCTCCTTCCAGAGTGAAACTTCTTACAGGTCGTTATGGCTTTAGAACAGGGCAAACGTGGGGCTATATCTCACCTGATGAAATTACGTTTGGGCATATTTTACAGGAAGCAGGCTATAAAGTAGGGCTTGCGGGCAAATGGCAAATGGCTTTATTAAAAGACCATCCGCATCATATTAGAAAAATGGGTTTTGAGGAAAGTTGTGTTTTTGGCTGGCATGAAGGACCTCGCTATTATGAACCATTAATCTATCAAAATGGTCATATTAGAATGGATGTAAAAGGCCAGTATGGTCCCGATGTATATACCGATTTTTTAATCAATTTTATAAAACGAAATAAAGATCAACCTTTTTTTGCTTATTTCCCTATGACTCTCGCCCATGATATTAGCAATGACCTTCCTTCCCCGCCACCTGTCGGACCGTTGGGAAGATATGAAACCTTTAAAGAAAATGTGGAATATGCGGATAAATTGATAGGAAGAGTAGTTGGAACCTTGAATGAGTTAAAACTTAGAGAGAAAACACTTCTAATTTTTGTCGGAGATAATGGTACACCCCACCATTATATTACCGCATTTAAAGACGGGGAGTATATAAAAGAGCCTATTTACTCAAAAGTTGGCGATACGCTGATGCAAGGAGGCAAAAGTTATTTAACAGACCAGGGTACACATGTGCCTTTGATAGTTAATTGGCAAGGAAAAACACCCCAAGGAAAGTCCATTGATGACTTAGTTGATTTTAGCGATTTTATGACAACATTTGCGGAATTAGCGAGAGCGGAATTACCCAAAGATAGAATTCTTGACGGGCAAAGTTTTGCTCCTCAAATATTGGGTGAGAAAGGCAGTCCTAGAAAGTGGATTTATCAATTATGGGAAGGTAAGGCATGGATTCGCAACAGCGATTGGAAATTGTATCATAATGATAGTCTTTACCATATAAAAAACGACCCGTTTGAAAAAAATCCAATTACGGAAGAAAAGGATACGGATGAATCCCGATTAATCAGAAATTTCCTGAAAAAAGAACGCTTACAATTAAAATGAATTTAAGTACTATGTACCGTATAAAAAAGTGATTTTGAGAGGCGTAATTCTTTACTTGAATAAGTAAAACACTGCGGGTGGCATGGCTGATGAACTGTGTTAAAATACAATCAAAAAGGTGATAAAATTATTATTATTTTTGTTTTAAATGATATTCATTGTCAAATTCTACTTGTTTGGTAACGCAAGCAAAAACTTGTTTTACTAATTTATGCATTACAGCAACGGCTGCTACTTTATGTGGTTTTCCACTACTTCTTAGTCGGTGATTGCGAATCACTAATTCAAAAAATAGGTCTTTGTACCTAGCTTCTTTTATGGTTCAAACCCTTGTCTGAGATGGGTAACTAATTTAGTTGCCAATCTCAAACCACTTATATATCAATAAATTCCTAAAGTGTCCCTTTGGACTACTTTTCAAATATAAAGGCTTCTTTTTTGCAATGAAAAAAAGAAGTCAACGTCTAGCTTGCAAATCACTTTTTTGTCCAGTTTGGAGTATAATACAAAAATTAACTAGATACAAGTTTTTCTAACAGTCTATTTATTATGGAACAACCCACTTCACTTAAACTCTTTCCTTTCATTATCCTATTGCTCATAGTAATTGCCTGTGGAAAAAAGGACAAACCCTTAACGCAGGAAAAACTCAAAGAAATAGCCAATACTTATGGGCAGTTTGCGCCAGATGATGCCTATGAGGGTGATTCTGAATTTGCCTATTACGGCAGCGAAAATGAATGGACCCGCCGGCAATTTTCAGAGGCAAGTGCCAACCGATTATACAAAAGAAGAGGGCAGCGGCAATTGCTGGAAATATTAGACGGCAATGCGGCACAGGCAATCGAATTGTGCAAAAAAAGATTAGCTGCCGAGCCGAATGACCCCGAGTATTATTATATGTTGACTTTAGCCTATGCTCAATTGGACAAATTATCTAAATCAGAGGACGCCATAAAAAAAGCGATTGAATTGGGCTTGCCACAAGAGCGATTCCTTGCAGGTCCACGTTCTTTGTTAAAACCAATCATTGACCAATCTGCTTTAAAAAATATACTAGAAAATCCAACCAACCAGTTAGTGCATGGGCCTATGTTGGGGGCTGTAACAGATACCGGTATCAATATTTGGTTTAGAACAAAGAAAGAAGGCGAAGTAAGGATTACTTGCTTTAAGGATAAGGCTAGAAAAAATAGACTTGGGGTGTTTAGTGGAAAATCAGTAGCTACTAGAGATTATACAGCAATTGTAGCAGTTAAGGGTTTAACCCCCAATACAAAATACTATTATGATTTAGAAATAAATGGACATAGCTTGCCCCAAGTTAGTGACCTTAGTTTTAAAACCTATCCTTCGGCTACTGCACCTCAAAAATTTGCCGTCGCCTTTGGCGGTGGCGCAGGTTATACTCCTCAATATGAACAAATGTGGTCAACGCTTGCTTCCCATGACCTTTCTGCCCTATTAATGCTGGGCGATAATGTGTATATTGATATTCCCGAGATGCCTGGACCTTTTCATGACTATACCTATTATCGGCGACAATCCCAACCCAATTTTAGAAAGTTGGTACAATCCGCCCCAGTTTATGCCATCTGGGACGACCACGATGCTGCTACGGATGATGTTTGGCTCGGTCCCTATAAGGATAAACCGCAATGGAAAATGCCTTTGCTAAACGTTTTTAAAAACAACTGGAATAATCCTGCTTATGGCAATGAGGAATGGCCGGGCTGTTGGTTTCAGTTTTCCATTGCTGATGTTGATTTTTTTATGCTGGATGGCAGGACTTATCGAACTAATCCTTTTCAAAAAGAAAAAACCATGTTGGGACCTATTCAAAAATCGTGGCTATTTAATGCCTTAAATGCATCCAAAGCTACTTTTAAAGTAATTGTATCTCCTGTCCCTTGGGCGGACGGTGCAAAACCAGGTAGTAATGATACCTGGAGTGGCTTTCCAAAGGAACGAAATGAAATTTTCGATTACTTGACTACTCAAAAAATAAAAGGTGTCATACTCTTATCAGCAGACCGCCATAGAACGGATTATTGGAAAATAAAAAGAACAAAAGATTATCCCTTATATGAATTTACAAGCAGTAAATTGACCAATATTCACACCCATGATTTAATGGAAGGAGCATTATTTGGCTATAATGAAAAATGCTCCTTTGGTAAACTAACGTTTGATACTACGCTAGATGACCCGACCATTACCTTTGAAATATTTAGTATTGATAATGAAAGAATACATACTTATATCATTAAACAAAGTGAGTACAGTATAAATTAGATTTCCTCTGGTCTTTTGTGAAAACAGAAATATTAAAGTAATCGAAAAGAGTATGTTAAAGCAATAATGATGTAGAAAGCACGACTGGATTGGCTAGCTCTGGAGCAAATATAATTGTATTGTTTTATTAAAGCGAATAGCAGAAATCTTTCCACAGAGAAGCTTGGTAAATGCCTTCTGTGTTTGGTAACTCAAATAGGGCTATTGCAAGTAGGAGGAAAATTGATTTTCAAAAGTGTGTAGTACTTAATTATTTTTCCTATATTTGTATCATCTATTACTTTCCCTCAAACTGCAAACACTTGCATCGCCATCAATATTAATTGACTTCCTAATCTTTTTATTTGTGCTTTCTTTGGCCAAGCATAAATATTTCTCCCGAATTCCGATTTAAGTTGAAATTAGAAAATGGGTATTATCTTGTTAAACTTGTCTTTACAAGCAGTTTTTAGCTTTAGGCATTCTGAATAATTCCTGTTGAATTCAGCACCCATTTTAAAAAAACAAATTTATAATAATAATTACATGAATAGACTGCTACAAGCAATGAAAAAACAAATTATTTTAGCGTTTGCTTTACTTTTTATTTCAGGGAGTTTTTTTGCACAGGAGATAAGGACCTACGATGGGTCGAGTAATAACCTCGCCAATCCGCATTGGGGGGCGACCTTTTCACAACTATCCCGGCTAGTTCCTGCTAATTATGAGGATCAAATTGCTGCTCCGACCGGACGAAATCGAATGAATCCACGGCAAATTAGTAATCTGCTCTTTGCTCAGGACTCTCCATTAGCGGATCCGCTTGGCTTGAGTGATTACGTATGGGTATTTGGGCAGTTTATTGACCATGATATTACGCTCTCTTCCAATAATAATGAAGAACCAGTAATGATACCGGTTGATTTTCCTGATCCTCATTTTAATCCTGGTGGTGCTTTACCTTTTGTAGCAATTCCAATGAGTCGCTCCAAAAGTATGATCGGTACAGGCACAGATACTCAAAATCCCAGAGAACACTTTAACGAAATCACTGCTTTTATTGACGGCTCTGCGGTCTATGGTTCAGATGCTTACCGGGCTAACTGGCTGCGGACCTTTGTGGGAGGGAAGCTAAAAACTTCTTCTGGCAACTTACTACCCTATAATACCATAAGTGGGGAATTGGGCGATGAGGTCCACATTGATGCGCCCGAAATGGCAGATGATGTGGGCTTTGCAAACAGACTTTTTGTAGCAGGGGACGTTAGAGCAAATGAAAACGTATTGCTAACCTCTTTTCATACCCTTTTTGTCAGAGAGCACAATCGTATTTGCGATGAGTTAATTAGCCAAAATCCAAATTGGTCAGATGAGCAAATTTATCAACGCGCCAGGAAGTTGGTGGGAGGTATCATTCAAGCGATTACTTATGAGGAATGGTTGCCTGCTATGGGGGTTCATTTGCCCGTTTATTCTGGTTATGATAAAACGGTCAATCCAAGTATTTTCAATGGATTTTCGGGTGCCGCTTTTCGAATGGGCCATACCCTTTTAAGTGGACAAATTAGCATGATGGACCACGAGGGAAATGAGCAAGGAACGCTCTCTTTGCGCAATGCCTTTTTTAACCCCGATGCCTTGGTTGAAAATGGAGGAATTGACCCTTTTTTTAAAGGAATGGCTGCACAAGTGCAGCAAAATATGGATGCAAAGGTGGTGGATGATGTCCGCAATTTTTTATTCGGAGCACCAGGCAGTGGTGCTGGGGGGTTGGACCTGGCAGCTATCAATATCAACCGCGGACGAGAAAGGGGTTTGTCGGACCTGAATGCTTTTCGAGCAGCTTTGGGATTGCGCCTCTATGCTACTTTTCAAGAAATTTGCGATGACCCCAAAGTAGCACAGATTTTAGCGGACATCTATAATAATGTAAATGATATTGATCCTTGGGTTGGCATGTTAGCAGAAACCCATATGCCGAATGCAATTTTTGGCGAAACGGTCATGGCTTTTATGCGCCTTCAGTTTTTGGCACTTCGAGATGGGGATCGCTTTTATTACGAAAATGATCCGGATTTATCTGCTGAAGAAAAGGCACTGATTAAAAGCACAAAGCTGGCAGAGGTTGTTATGCGCAATACGGGTATTACATTAATGCAAGAAAATGTTTTCGAAGCAATGCCTCATCAAGAAATTTGCGGTGCTTTTGGACCCGAAGCTAAACTACTGGGGGTTGTTACTAATGAATTCGGTTTTAATATATTAAATGTTGATATAGTCTTGAAGAATGCAGCTGATGAACAATTAGCTTTTACTACCGCCCAGGGCTTTTTCACACTGGATAAAATAAAAACTTGTGAAGAATTTGTAGTGACCTTGGACAAAAATGATGATTATGCCAATGGTGTTTCTACATTGGATCTGGTATTGATCCTCAAGCACATTCTGGGGGTTACGCTTTTTGACTCTCCCTACAAATACATAGCTGCTGATGTGAATAAATCGAAAGCCATTACAGCAGCCGATTTGGTAGCCATTAGGAAAGTCATTTTGGGTAAGGAGACTTCCTTCCCCAATAATAGGTCTTGGCGGTTTGTCAATGCAGATTATCAGTTTTTAGATGAGAACCCATTGGATGATAATTTTCAGGAAACATTTTTAATTAATCTGGCAAAAGATACAGATATGAATTTTGTTGGCATCAAAGTGGGTGATGTCAATGTTAATGCGGATCGCACGTCCTCTGATGTGGGACTATTGGCCAATGAAAGCAGAAATAAAAAACAATTAACGTTTACGGTGGAAGATAGAGATTTGATTGCAGGAGAGACCTATACGATTCCTTTTCAGGCAAATAGCGAGACAGCTATAATAGGCTATCAATTCACCATGCGCTATAATTCGAAGGTGTTGGATTTTCAGTCCTTATTTGCTTCTAATACGCTTACTGAAAATAATTTGGGAATGCAAGATGACCTAATCCGAATTAGTTGGAATGACTCAGAAGCGATCCATCCGGAAAACTTACAATTCGCTTTTCAATTTACAGCAAGAGCCAATGGGCGATTGAGTGAATTATTGAGTATTCAATCCAGACCGACCGTCGCAGAGGCTTATAATGGCAACTTGGAGAATATGGACTTAAAATTGCATTTTATCCAACCCAAACTGAGCGCATTACAATTGCACCAAAATCAGCCCAATCCCTTTAAGACGATGACGAGCATTGGTTTTGATTTACCCGAAAATAGTCCAGTTCAGTTAAAGATTTTTGACCTATCTGGCAAGCAATTACATGCTATAGAGGGCGATTTTCCCAAAGGATACCATACAATTGATTTGCCTGCTAAAAATATAGGAGCAACCGGCATTTTATATTACCAATTACATACTCAATTTGGAATTTTAACCAAGAAAATGATACTGGTTGAGTAAAATAGAGTAATACTCAAAAATTAACAGCCAGGTTAGAGTTGATTTGAAATACTTCGATACTTTGAATCAACTCTAATTTATGGGTTTCTTTCTCATATTGGTTTGAAGTGCATCCGGGCTCCATTCGATATTATCGGTTGTTTTTTCCATGATTTTTTGGTGAAAACGCAAAGCATTATGGATATACATGAAGTGATTTTCTTTTCCGATTTCTTCCGTAAAGCCCGACTTAAACAAAATATCTCTAACAGGCCCAATCGCTCCGCAAATGCATAATTGGATTCCTTCTCGTTGGAGTAAGCGATAACTTTCCTTGAGGGCTTGTAAGCCACTGCTATCTATGTCATGGATGCTTCTGGCATCTAGGTAAAAATATTTTAAGTTTCGATTAGTTTCTAATACCAACTGCTTGACTGTATCTTTAAAAAAAGTAGCATTGGCAAAGTATAATTGGTCATCGAAACGCATAATCAGCACATTTTCAGGTTGCTGAGCGTCTTCAAAACGTTCTATATTCCGAAAATGGGTAGTGCCGGGGATTTTACCCAAAACAACCACATGTGGACGGGAACTTCGATATAGTACGGTCATAATGGAGAGAATAACTCCCATTAAAACTCCATACTCTATCCCCAGTACTAATGTGGCTACAAAGGTCACGATCATCATAATGAAATCCCTTTTATGAGAGCGCCAGAGATGAATAGCTTCTTTAATATCAAATAGCCCTTTTACGGCTAGTAAGATGATGGCTGCCAGGATAGCTTTGGGCAAGTAATAAAATAAGGGGGTCAAAAATAATAAAGTCAAAGCAATCAAGAAGACCGTAACCAGGGAAGAAATACCCGTTTTTGCACCAGCATCATTATTGACCGCAGAGCGGGTGAAGCTGCCAGAAGTGGGCAAGGCCTGAAAAAACGTCCCACCTATTTTTGCCATTCCAAGTGCTAATAATTCTTGGTTAGGGCGAACGACATAATCCTGATGCTTTGCTTCTAAAACTTTTGCAATTCCTAGACTTTCAACAATGCCGATAATAGTGACAGTGAGTACAGTAGGAATTAATTTTTGGATAGTTGTTAACTGAAAATCAGGCAATTGGAAGTCGGGCAAGCCTTTGGGTACTTCTCGAATAATATCCAAGCCGTATTGCTGCAAATCTATTCCCCAGCTCAATAAGGCCCCGATAATTACGATGACTAAGGCTCCGGGAATATTTTTGTTAATAGCCCGAAAGCCCAAAATTAAAACAATCGCACTCAGGCATAATAGCACGGCGATCCAGTTTGTTTGAGCAATATGTTCAACAGCATAAAGGAGTGTTTCGTGCGGATGAGCAAAGCGAGGAATTGGAAAGCCCAAAAGGTCTTTTAGCTGGCTGATCGCAATGATAATAGCCGCAGCGGAAGTAAATCCAGCTACTACGGGGTGCGATAAAAAATTGATTAAAAACCCCATTCTCAAAAAACTGAAAATCACCTGTACGAGGCCTACCAATAAACCCGTAGTGAGGACCAAGCTAATAAACGAAGCCGTTCCTGGCTCTGCTAATTGACTGACGCCCGCCAAAATCAGCAAAGCAGAAATAGCTACCGGCCCGATAGACATCTGTCGAGAAGTACCCAAAAGAGCATATAACAAAAGCGGAACTAGACCACCATATAGCCCATAAATGGGAGGTAAGCCTGCCAAAAAAGCATAAGCCATGCCTTGCGGAACCAAGAGAATGCCTACCGTTAACCCCGCTATTAAGTCTGCTTTAAAGAAGGAAAAGGAATAATCTTTAAGACTTTCGACTAATGGAAATATTTTTTGAAGTCTTTGCAAAGCATTATTATTTAAATTTAAATGCACAAAGCAACCATGAAAACAAAATGGCCAACTTATTTTTTTTATCAGCACAAAGGTACTGAAAAGTGAAAGGCCTGACAGTGACCTCGATTACAGAGACACCGAGGTCTGTCGGGTAGTAAGCTATTACTTTTTTTCATTTAATACAGTTTGTGTTTCTATGTTAGGATCCATTTTTTCTCCTATGGCCAATTTTTCCAGATTATTGTAGAAGTCATCCAGATAACTTGCTATTTCCAAACGAGTAGCGAAGGGTAGGGGTTTAAAGTTTTCTACTATTTTTAGAAGATCAGCCCGTTTGGTTTTAAAATAGGAGAAAATACCCTTCAATTGTTCTATATCTTCCGGAAACCCTAAAAAAATACGAGATTTAATATCTGGAATGTTATAATTTGGATTGGGAATGGCATAGGGAGCATTGACCAGACCAGAAAAGTCAAAATCATAGGGAATAGCAATGATTTTTTCCTTTTTCAAAACGTATTTTACATTGCGCCCAACTTTTAAATCCCAATCAGAATTTCCGATCATGTACTGAAAAACAGCCGCGATTTTTAATTGAGTCGATTGAAAAGTGTCCCGTGGCAAATTCAGGCAATTATCACAGGTTTTCACTGCACCAATTCTCGATTTTAATTGGGCGGTGTCTTCGATTAAAAAAGCCCAATGCTTACTTTTTTTACCCGACTTTACATCCTTGTACGTTATTTTTAAAAGTTGCACCCGGAAGCTGTTTTCCGTTAATCCATTGTACAGTTTATAAGCTAGGTATTCTTTTTGCAATAAGGCCTTTGCCGTTCTCTTATCTGTTACGCAATGCGTAACCAATTTCATATCGTCAAATTTTGCCAGGCCGGCAGCCTTTAATTCTTTTTTCTTAAATTCTATTTTCAACGGCACCATCTCACATTTTAGCCGGCGGAAATTACCCCGTGCCTTCAGTTGGACTGCCCACTTTTGTTCAATTGCCTGTGCATCCACAAAGCTCAAGGTAGCCTTATAGGCATCTGGATTGCGGCGATTGGTGTCCAGGCTGGCAAAGTCTGCTTCCAGGGTGACTTTGAGTACTTCCTGGAAGTTCATGACATCAAAGATACTTTTTTGATAAAGCGTATCGTTTGCCTTTGCTGCAAAAGGAAGCAAAAAACCAGTAATTGTCAAGGTCAGAATTAAGACCCAATTCGACTTTTGATGTATCATAATTAAACGTTTTTTTAAGTCATTTATCACTTATTGTAAACATTACACTTTCCATTGTAAAAACGTTCAAAAATAATACTTGTTTTTTGCTTGTTTAATTTTAAAAACCAAATTAAAATTGGTAATTGTTTTGATTAATAGGGGGTTTAAAATTTTTAATGAAGTAAGAATCGTAAAAACATATTTATATTTTGAAAAGATCAGAAAAGACGAGATATAATACCTTGAGCGAAAAGAACTGATTTTTTGTCAAAAAATGGTCAATTTTTAAAGGAATTTTCAAAAATGTATAAGACGGATTTTTTTAACTCGATGAAAAGCCGGGAAAGCATCGCCATAAAAGCAAAAGACGATTTTATTTTTTTATCTAAAAATCAAAAATATAGGGTAAAATAACTATATTGCTTTTCTAGAGCCAATAAAAATGAGCTGATTAGTTATCGCGAGGACTTGTCGGAAAGTAGTTCGATAGAATCAAATCACAAGAAAGCTGTTTGATTACTTGACGCAAAAACCAAATTGAGTATGAACTTAACATTTAAGCTAATCTTATATATAAAGCTTGTATTACTATTTATAAGCTTTTCTTTTCGAGTAAATAGCCAATCCTTGTATAGTGATGCCCTAAGGTTAGCTGACTTAATTCGCAATCGAGCGGCTCCAAAAATAGACTATTCCCGCTCAACAATTGACACGACCAACTTAAATATTTTTTTTAATAAACGGATGTTGGGCTGGTCGGATAATGGTGCATTAGAGCAGCCTGGACTTTATGAAATTTATGGATTTCAAGGACCGGATACCCTCGTTTTAAAATGTACAAGGGAAATTTGACACGATTATCTCTGATTCTATCATCAGTATCCAGCACAATCCGACCAATATTCGTTGGGATATTATAGCAAAGGAGCAGTCAGTTATTACACCAAAATGGGGCTATCTGCAAAAAGAACAAGAAAGGGAGGAGTTTAAGCTATTGGGTGTTCATTCTCGGTTTTTGGAAAAAGAGGCGATAAATTTTGGACTTTCTGATTTATATCAAGACTATCATTCTAACCCTTATTTGCAACCACTCATAAACCCTGTAATTGCTAAGAACCTGCCTTTTGTTAATAGTCCAGAGTGGGGCAATGAACCTTTTAACGAGGATGCTAAGGCTTATCTCGACTCTGCTTATGCTTGGCAACGAATTCTTTACGACACTCAATCGCTGGCTATTCATGGAAGGGTGCCTTTTCAAAAAGCAAGTCAACACTATCGTCGTCCGGTCATTTCTGCCGCAAAACAGCTGCGATTAATATCAGAAATAAATTATGCAGAACAAAAGAAGCTCGGGGGAGTGATTAATCAGGGAGCTTTTCTGGTTGGCTTGTCGGATTTTGTAGAGGAAAATGCACAAGAGGAATTAAATATTCATTTTCTAAGTAAATTTAAAGAAAACCTCAAAGAACTCCCAGAACTTCAAATTCTGTTTCCCAATACTTTGAACCTTTTTGAGCAATTTGAAATTACCAATTATCGGGTATTATTAGAAAACGCTCAGCCAGCCTTTGCATTCGACCTGCAAGAAATTCCGCTCAATTTGCCCAAAATACTGGAACTTCCAAAGTTTGAAGAATTACACAATTCTCCAGAAGTTTACAACCTCGTGCTGTTTTATAGAATAGCTAATCTGGTTTATCAAAGTTTACCTGTGGATACTATTCTATTGAAAGGTTTTGAGGAAATCAATGAGCGATATTTTGAGTTTTCTGATAAGGCGGATTATCAACTAGGAGAGCAGCTTTGGAAACAACCGACACGGAGCGACTTAAGGGAGTTTAGAAATCTGGTAAACAACTATGCTCATGCCCTACGAGTTTCTTATGAACAACTGGATAAAATCTCCTCGGATTTGACAGTAGAAGTTGACAGACTCAAAGATACGATTGATCGTTATGACTTTTTAAAGCCTGATAAAATATTGGAGGAGTCCATGAATGGGGTTAAGACCGCTAGTCCAGAATATTCAGATTTTTATTATCATGGAGCGGAATTAGTAGGAACGGGGTATAAAGTTTTTGATTTCTATGAGAAAGTAATGGATGCCAATTTGCAAGGCTATTCCTATTATGACACGACCGATTTGAGACCAGATTTGGCGACATTTGACCGATTTTATGGACAAAAACCTCAGCATTGGGAAATGGTGGCCAAAAGTATCACATTTAGTAGAGATTTGGCCAAAGCGAAGGATGCAGAGCAGTTAAGGCTTTGGCAACAAAGCCTCAAATTGCGAGCAGCTACCACCAAGGAATTGACAGAAAAAGTATGGACTCAAATTAGACAGCGAGACCAATTATTGAATGCACTCAAATTGGTGGATGAAAAAAGAGCAGTACTGGACAGTGCCATCATCTTGGAATTAAGCCAATATGTCGGCACTAATGAGGGAGACGATCGGTTTATGATTCATGCACTTAAATATCTGAAATCTTTACTGGATATTGAAAACGATCCCTGGCAACAAATAGATTTTTTTATTCAAATAGAAGATGGAGAAGGAGAAGAACAAGCAAGATTACTGAGTGAAGGACATACGCTTTTCGAGGGAGTAATGACTAGAGCAAAAGTGCGGATAGATACCCTAGCTAACCCATACTGGCATCTATTGGTTTCACTAGACCAACGCGAATCAGCTTTCATTGCCAACAAGCTAAATGCTATCGAACAGTTGATTACGAACTTAGACGAAGAGACGGACCGCATTAATGCACTCCTAAGTGACTATCCTAAAGGCATTCTGCGTACCCTCTCGCAGTTGGAAAACAAAAACAAGCTCGATAGTAATATTCTCCGTTCCAGAGAAAATGTAAAGCATTTGCGCAGTGTACTAGAATTGGCTATCCACCTGATTCACGCTGTTCAATATAAAAGGGGGGATGGTGGATCAAAACGATGGATGAATCTAGATGAATACAAAAACTTGATGTCTAATGATACGACAAAAGCTGCTTTTTTAGGCCTCTTGTATCAACGATTGAAGTCTTTAAAACAACAACCCCATTTTTCAGAGGAATTCATTGCCTTAATGGCTACTAAATTGCTTTATTCTACTTATAGACTGAGCGATTTAAGGGATTCCATTAAGATCAAATCACCTGAAGATATAAAATTCAGAGACTACTATCCCTTTATTCGATCTTCTGTTGATTTAATTAGCACCCTTATTTCCACCCCCTATCGGGATGAAAAGACCCTGTCTGACTCTATTCCCCAGCTAAGAGCAATTACTTGTTTGGCCGATAATGCTTTATCCATCTATGAAAATGTCTATGCCCAAAAATATGGCAACGCTATATTCAACGCAATGGATATTTTTAAAATCATTTTAGATGCAGATTATAAAAGGAAGTCAAACGCTCTTTCCAATAAAGAAAAAAAAGCATTAGAAAAGAAAAGAACTAACCAGCAAAAGGTTAAAAATGCAGTTTTACACTATGGAACTTTTATGGCCAATGTCGTGGATGCAGAAAGGTCGGAAGAGGTAAAAGCCGCCTTAAAAGCTGCTGCTTTGCCTGCAGGAAATTCTCGAATTAAAAGAGAAGTGAATTTTAATATGTCCATCAATAGTTTCTTTTCTTTGGCTTATGGAAATGAAAGTCTTGAAAATGAGGCTAGAGGTATCCAGAAAAACAATGGCAGCTTTTTTGGGCTTTCTGTACCCGTCGGGCTTTCTTTTAGTTGGGCAACCCGAAAGGGAGATGCCTTGGGCATTTTTGCTTCCCTCTTGGATTTAGGAGCAATTACAGCCTTTAGGTTAGATAACAAAGATGCTAGGGTGGAATTATTACCAGAAGTCACTTTTGAAAATTTATTTGCTCCCGGTTTTTCTTTTATTTATCATCGCCGCAACTCTCCTTTTTCTATTGGTTACAGCCGGCAATTTGGCCCAAGAGTTAGAAAATTGCAAGACTCGGAAGGAACGGCTCTTATGGGAACGAGAGACTTCATCTTTGTCGGCATTGATGTTCCAATTTTTAACCTAATAGGAGGGTCTAAAAAGTTGAATAAAAAAGAAGACCTACATAGCTGTTTTAATTGGTCAACTAAATAACATGCAAGAATGGCAAATCCAAGAGAAATTTTTTTTAATCTGCTAAGGAAAGGAGAAAATAACCTAAATGACCCTCAACAAGTAGTAGATCAATTGAATAATACAGATGAATTTTGTCATGTGGTTCCAAAGGGTTTTGAGGCAAATGTCCATCAATTTTTGAATTTAGGTGCCAACCTGTTCATACAACATGCAGAATTTAATGATAATGCATTAATTAAAGAATATTGTCAAAGAGCTCCAGAAAAGATAAAAATTAAAGCAAATGGTTATAAAAAAATCCAAGTAGAAGGCTTTTTGGGAGAATCTGCAACTGTTTTCTTCTATGGAAATGAAAGTAACTTGACTCAACACTTGCCCCGTTTTATAGATATTGGAAAAGAGAATGTCATGTTACAAAGACGGATTGTCAATAGGCAAGTTTCTTTTAGCCTTAGCGAGTTAAAACATTATTTGACTGCTGGAGCTTCTCTAACCATTAGGAGTATCCGTTCAGATCGTCTTTTAATCCCGCAGATAAAAGACCTTATTGCAATTGGAACACTTAGGGTACGTATCATGCCAGCACCCAATTTTAAAGCTTCGGAAATAGAAACTTTTAAAAACTTGGGGGCGACTATTGTTCAAATTAAGAAAGGACCTTAGGTTACCTTTCTTTTTAAAAAGATGGTTCTTCGACAAAATTTGTCAAAAAATAAAAAAAATCATCCCTTTAAAATCTCGTGAATATCTTGCTGGATTTTTTTGACAAGATTATTGGCAACAACTTGCGAGTTGCTTTCAGAATAAATGCGAACAATCGGCTCTGTATTCGATTTGCGAAGGTGTACCCAGTCCTTATCAAACTCAATTTTTAAACCATCAGTTGTATTAATTGGATAGTTTTGGTACTTGGTCTGAAGGCGAGCCAATAGGTGGTCAATTTTAATGTCGGGGCTTAATTGAATTTTATTTTTAGAAATGGTATAATTGGGATAAGTGGCTTTTAAAAAAGAAACGGTTTTGCCAAATTCGGCTAGATGGGACAAGAATAAGGCTATGCCTACTAAAGCATCTCGCCCGTAGTGCGCATCGGGATAAATAACACCACCGTTCCCCTCTCCTCCAATAACGGCATTGGTTGCTTTCATTTTTGTCACTACATTTACTTCCCCTACCGCAGAGGCGTGGTAGGTTCCGCCATGTTTTTCTGTAATATCCCTCAAGGCTCTTGTAGAAGATAAGTTGGAAACTGTATGACCAGGCTGGTGCTTTAAGACATAGTCCGCAATGGCAACTAGCGTATATTCTTCTCCAAACATTTCTCCATCTTCGCAGACAAAAGCCAATCTGTCCACATCTGGATCAATGGAAATACCTAAGTGGGCCCTATGAGTGGTAACTGCTTTGGATAGGGTAGCCAGATTGTCGGGCAATGGCTCTGGATTATGAGCAAATTGACCATTCATCTCTTCGTTTAGCAAAATCACCTCACAACCTAATTCTTTTAGCAAGGGAGGAACGGATAAGGCCCCGGTCGAATTGATACAATCTACAACGATTTTGAAAGATTTTGCTTGTACCTTTTTTACTTTAACCAGAGGCAAATCCAGTATTTTTTTTATGTGTTTTTGGATATAGGTCGTATCCTGGCGATAAGTTCCTAGCTTATTGATGGTCGCGTAGGTAATTTTTCCCTTTTTAATAATATTCAAAATTTCCTGCCCGTCGGCTGCAGAGATAAATTCTCCCCTTTCATTGAGCAGCTTTAGGGCGTTCCACTCTTTGGTATTATGACTGGCTGTAAGGATGATGCCGGCACTTGCTTTTTCCTCGACTACAGCTATTTCTACTGTTGGAGTTGTGGACAAGCCCAAATCTATTACATGGACACCCACCATGCGCAAAGTGCTGGTAACCAGACTGCTAACTAGTTCGCCAGAAATACGAGCATCTCGGCCGATAACTATCGTTGGCGATTTGTGTTTTTTAAACAACCAAGCGCCGAACCCTGCCGTTGATTCAACAATGTCCTGTGGGGTGAAATTGGTTCCAGGCATTCCGCCAATGGTTCCACGTATTCCGGAAATCGATTTAATAAGTGCCAAATGTAAAAGGAGTTATAGGGAGGTCTGGACAAAATGATTGTAAGATTAGGTGCTTGTGGATGGTTTTATGAATTATGCCCTATTCCCAGTAATTTTATAAAATAGTAATTATTGTCTTAGTTGTAATTGAAATAATTATTGTTTAAATATTTTTTATTGTCTTATGTTGCTATCAAATTCATTTGGAGAGCACTTAAAGTAATTGCTTATTAGTACTTTCAAACAAATTTGATGACTACGAGAAGCATTAGAAAATGCTAATGAAAATAAATAAGCGCAATTGCATGGCGATTTTTGCAATTGCGCCTATGGAACGAATGACCAGTGGCCAGAGTTTTATTCCCTATTTTTTAGACTTTTCTATTTACGACAAAGCTAGAAAATAGGTTTGATAATTGCTAATTATTCTGGTTTATCTTTTCCTTCTTCTTCAATAATGGCATCATCTATGATTGGGTCGCCGTCGCCATTTGTATCTTCAAAGCCGTGAATATCTCCCTGAAATGGCTCCTTTTCCGCAGGGGGTTCTTTCTTTTCTACGATTTTGATGTGTCCTTCCCCCTCATTGTGGTAGTCTCCTTTGGCGAAACGGTCTGCTTTCGCAAAGAAATCGTCTTTACCCTCCAAGGTACTTTGCTCTAGTTTGTCATAACCAATTTTGCCGGAAAGCGCTCCTTCTGATTTAATTTTTTCCTCTACACTGTCGGCTACATCTTTGGCTTTTTCGATGATGGAGTCTATCGTTTCTTCCGGATTATTAATGGCATCTTTAGCTTTATCCACAAGGTCCGAACCTTTGTTCAAAATGCTTTCGCCAATATTTTCAGCTACATCGCCTGTCTTTTTAACCGCATCGCTTTCCAGAATAGTTTTTCCCACTTCTTCGGCCGTATCTTTGGCTTTATTGGCTAGGTTTTCACTGGTATTTAAAATTTTACTGCCGACCCTTTCAGCTACATCGCCTGTCTTTTTAATCGCATCACTTTCCAGAATGGTTTTCCCCACTTTTTCGGCGGTGGTTTTAGCTTTATTGGTTAAGGCTTCGCCAGTGTCCAGGATTTTACCGCCCACCTCTTCAGCATAGTCTCCCGCTTTATTCAAGGTTTCATTTTCTTTAATTTTATCGCCGAGGTCTTCGGCTATATTTTTTGCCTTTTTTAGTACCGTTTCTCCTACTCCGCCCGCCGTATCTTTAGCTTTTTCGAATAAATCTCCTCCTTTATCGAGCATACTTTCGCCTGCCTCTTTCATAGCGTCTGCTGTTTTGTCAGCAGTAGATTTAGTGACTGATTTGGCACCAAAAAAAAGTTTTTTTAAATCTCCCAAAAAACCCATATTTAAAATGTTTTTAAAAATTTCTAAGCAAAAATATTAAATCCTCCATTGAAAATTCTCCGTTTATTTATTTCCATTAGGCCGTTTTATCTTTAATATCATCTGCTACTTCGTCTGCTAGATTTTCACTGGCATCTTTGGCTTTTTCGCCAATATTTTCTGCTATGTTTTTGGCTTTATGTGCAACATTCTCTGCCTTATCCATCAAATCTTTACTGGCATCTTTTACTTTTTCGCCTACATTGTCAGCCATTTTGGATGCTTTGTGCGCCAATTCGCTTTCTTTTACTTTTTCTACGGCATCTTCTGCCATATCTTTGGCTTTTTCAGCTACATCTCCTGCTTTTTCTATTAAATCTTTGCTGGCATCCTTTACTTTATGTCCTACGTCTTCCGCTACGTCTTTAGCTTTGTCTAAAATGTGGCTTTCTTTTACTTTTTCTACGGCATCTTCTGCCATATCTTTGGCTTTTTCAGCTACATCTCCTGCTTTTTCCATTAAATCTTTGCTGGCATCCTTTACTTTATGTCCTACGTCTTCCGCTACGTCTTTAGCTTTGTCTAAAATGTGGCTTTCTTTTACTTTTTCTACGGCATCTTCTGCCATATCTTTGGCTTTTTCAGCTACATCTCCTGCTTTTTCCATTAAGTCTTCACCCATTTCTTTACCCGCTTCTGCCACTTTATCAGCTGCCGATTTGGCAACAGAAGTTGCACCAAATAATATTCGTTTTAAATCGCCAATTAATCCCATGATAATGTTTTTTAGTTAGGAAATAGGGTCTTGGACAAAATTATTGTCAACTACCCGCTATGAACATATCCTCGAGAGGTTAGGAATAGGGCATGAAGATACTAAGATAAATGGTTATAAATAAAAGATTTTCGACAAATCCACTATTTTAGTAATATAATTTATTGAAAATCAACAGACAGGATGCTCACAGTCTTCTGTTTCGGCTTCGAACTCAATGGTTACATGATTAATATTTAGAGGTTTTAGGGTCTGTCGAATAGCGGATTTTATGGGCTTTAATTCTGCTACGGTCAATTGTGCTCCTGTTTTTATGTGTAAGGTCAAAACGCTATAGATTCCGTCGAGGCTCCAAATATGTGGGTGATGCAGGTCTTTGACACCGGCTATTTTTTCTATAGCTGTTTTTATAGCGTCTAGCTCCAATCCTTCGGGAGTCGCTTGTAACATGATTTTGGAGGCGGCCTTTAGGCTCTTGAACACATTGAACAAGACATATAAGGTAATGCCGATAGAAAGAATGGGGTCAATGATCGGCAAATCATAAAAATACATAATAATACTTCCAATCAAAACGGCTGCCCAACCCAACACGTCTTCCAGCAAATGCAAAGTAATCACTCGTTCATTTAAACTATTTCCGCTTTTCATTTTTAAAACGGCTGCCCCATTGACCAAAATGCCTAAAATAGCTAACCCTATCATGCCACTGATCTCTGGTTGTTCAGGGTGCCAGAGGCGAGGAATAGCTTCATATAATATTAAAACGGATCCAAATACCAGTACAATGCCATTGATAAATGCGCCCAGTGTATTAAAGCGTTTGTAACCAAAAGTATAATGACGATCGCTTCCCTTTTTGGATAGCTTTTGAAAATACCAAGCAATTCCCAAGGAAAGACTATCTCCCAAATCATGTAGCGCATCTGACAGAATGGCGATACTATTGGTCAATAAACCGCCAATAATTTCTATTAGTGTAAAGCTTAAATTTAAAAAGAAGGCAGTCGCAATATTGCTTTCCCCATGATGATGATGGTGGTCGTGACCGTGATGATGATGTCCCATTATCGTTTTTGGAACAAAGGTAATCAATAGGGGAATGCAACTCAATTGCAAGAATTAGATAGTACTATACTCAATAAAAAACTTAATTTTGAGCATTAATTTTAACTTATCTGATGAAAGAGCAAATTCTAAACAATCTGGTTCATGTAAGTATTTTCATCGGCATTGTACTGATTACTTTCCTCTTAGCTTTTTTAGTCAATCGTTTTTTTACTAGGCTGATACGTCGCTCTACGCAAATTATACAAAATGACCCTACCAATTACCAGTTTTTAAAACATACTTTGGTAGCATTGGTCTATGTTGTTGGTTTTAGCCTGGCGATTTATATGATGCCCAATCTTCGGGCAATAGCAAGTTCCTTATTAGCTGGAGCGGGTATCCTGGCAGTTGCTGTGGGCTTTGCTTCTCAGCATGCTTTAAGCAATATCATTAGCGGATTTTTTATTGTCATTTTCAAACCTTTTCGAGTTAATGACCATCTGATTATCAGAAACTCTTTGATTGGAGTCGTTGAAGATATTACCCTTCGGCATACGGTCATCCGCAATTTTGAAAACCAACGCATTATTATTCCCAATGCCATTATCAGCGATGAGATTATTATTAATTCAGATTTTACAGATGGTAAAATTTGTAAGCGGATTGATATCAGAGTTAGTTATGGAAGCAATTTGGACCAGGCAAAAAAAATTATACAGGAAGAGGCAGAACAACATCGGTTAAATATTGACTTACGAACACCCAAGGAAATAAAAGCGGGAGTACCAAAGGTACTTGTACGAGTACTAAATCTAGGGGAATATTCCGTCAATTTGCGAGCTTGGGCCTGGGCGAAGAACTCTTCTGATGGCTTTGAGATGAGTTGTGATTTATATGAAAGTATTAAAAAACGATTTGACAAAGAAGGCATTGAGATCCCTTTTCCCCGTCAAGTGGTCATTCAAAGAAATAAGGATGAAACAATTGCTTAGTATTTTACCCTCGATTATTTTTTTGGCTATTTCTTGTAGTATAAACCCTGAAAATGCTACAGGGGACAAGCATTATTCAGAAAAAGAGCTATTCAATACTAAAGCCTATTACCCACTTTTCGTGGGCACTTATACCCGTAAAGAGGGGCATGTGGACGGCAAAGCAACTGGCATTTACTGGATGCAAATGGATACGACTACCGGCAAATTAAAAAGGGTTGCCTCCTTTGAAGGAACGATCAATCCGTCCTATTTAACGTTGCATCCAAACGGTAAATTTTTGTACGTAGTCAATGAACATGGTGGGGCTGGAGAATTTGACCAAGGAACGGTAAGCACCTTTAGCATTGATCGAGCAAATAAAAAGCTAAATTTATTGAATATTGTTTCAGCAGGAGGAGTCGCTCCTTGCTACATTAGCCTCGATAATAAAAATCAGGTAGCATTGGTAGCAAATTATGTAACAGGGAATGTATCTGTTTTGCCAATAAAAGTGGAGGGAAGTCTTGCGGGAGCTTCTTCGATCATACAACACGAAGGGAAAGGGAATCATCCAAGGCAAGAAGCACCCCATGCTCACATGATTGTTCAAGGGCCGGATGCAACCATTTTGGCAGTTGATTTGGGAGCGGATAAAATTTTTAGCTATCAATTGAAAAACGGAGCTTTGGAAAAACTAGCAGAAACAACTACTGAACCGGAAGCAGGGCCACGGCATTTAGCTTTTCATCCAAATGAAAAATGGATCTATGTGCTTGGAGAATTAAATGGGAAAGTGGAGGCTTTTAATTTCTTTAAAGCCGACCAACCTTTGAAGAGGTTCCAAACAATTTCAACTACTGAAAGCAGAACAAATGCGGCGGCGGCTTGTGCAGATATTCACGTTCACCCCGACGGCCGATTCCTCTATGCTTCTAATCGGGGTGATTTTAATAGCATTGCCATGTATGCTATTCATCCAAAAAATGGGCGATTGCAATTTTTGGGTACGCAATCCACTAAAGGAACTACCCCTCGGAATTTTGTTATTGATCCAACTGGCAAATTTTTATTGGTTGCCAATCAGGATAGCGATAATATTGTCACTTTTAAAATCAACCAGACGACTGGTTTATTAGAAGATACGGGTTTGGAGTTGGAAGTATTTACACCGGTTTGTTTGAAATTTTTAAAAGGGGAATAGCTTTGCGCCTAACTGATATTACCCCAATAGTCTGCCAATTACTAGTTTCCTGCTAATACTTTTTCGATCGCTTTCAATTCTTTTTTGTCAAATTGTAGGTTTTTTACTGCATTAATATTGTCTTGCACTTGCTTTGGGCTGCTTACTCCCACCAAAACAGAAGTTATTCTAGGGTCTTTTAGTATCCAGGCGATGGCCATTTGTGCCAGGCTTTGCCCTCTTGAATGGGCGATATCGTTTAGTTTTTTAACCTTTTCTATCACTTCATAGGTGATTTGATCTTTTTTCAGGTATCTGCCGTCTTTGATCGCTCTGGATTTTTTAGGAAACCCCTTTAAATATTTATCAGTCAATACTCCCTGTTCCAGCGGAGAAAAGGCTATGGCTCCGGTTCCTTGTTTTTCCAATTCATTGAGCAAGCCGTTTTCTACCCAGCGATCAAATAAATTATAGCGGGGCTGATGAATTAAAAGAGGCGTGCCGAGTGCCTTTAAAACCTTAGCAGCTTTAGCGGTTAATGCAGCTGGATACTGAGAAATACCCACGTACAAAGCCTTTCCTTGCTGTACGATGTGGTGCAATGCCCCCATAGTTTCTTCTAGCGGCGTATCGGGATCGGGGCGATGGTGATAAAAAATATCTACGTAGTCCAAACCCATACGCTTTAAGCTTTGATCGAGACTTGCAATCAGATATTTGCGGGAGCCTAGGTTTCCGTAGGGCCCTGGCCACATATCCCAGCCCGCTTTGCTGGAAATCAATAATTCATCCCGATAAGGCCGAAAATCTTTTTGGAAAATGCGTCCAAATGTTTCCTCCGCTGCACCATAAGGCGGTCCATAGTTATTAGCTAAATCAAAATGAGTGATACCGTTATCAAAAGCTGTCCGCAAAATGTTTCGGGCATTTTTGAAGTCGTCTGAGTGTCCGAAGTTATGCCATAAGCCCACGGAAATGAGCGGTAGCAATAAGCCACTTTCACCACATCTGCGGTAAGACATCTGGTCGTAGCGAGTAGATTTGGCTTCGTAATAGGGAAGGGAAACCGTATCGTTTATTTTCATACTTTAGTTTTAGTATTGTTTTAACCGGTGTGTTTAATTATTACAATGTGTAGAAAGCTAGTTCAATTTCAAATATTTAAATAATTGATAGAAATATATTTTATGTATTAGAAATTTTTAGTTTTTGTAAATATTTTGTATATTTATTTATCCCACTAATGAATATTAGTACAAATACGGTCCCCCGAAATCCTAAAATTGCCACAACCCTTTGATAGTCAAATTACTATCAAAGGGTTTGTGACTTTTACTAGTTATTCTCGATGTACTGCTACTCTTTCCAGCCTGGACCTCTGACCACCCTGCCACCGAACTTTCCGGTAGCTTCTCCGTCTTTTAGCACTTGCACTCCATTGACAAAAACATGCGCTACCCCTGTTGCGTACTGGTGCGGATTTTCAAAGGTAGCATGGTCCTGGATAGTTTCTGGGTCAAAAATGACGACATCTGCAAAATAGCTAGGCTTTAGCAAACCCCGATTTTTTATTTTCAAATGACTGGCAGGCAAAGCGGTCAGTTTATGAATAGCCTCTTCCAAAGAAATGACCTGCTCATCTCGGACATATTTGCCCAACAAACGGGCAAAGTTTTCATAGGCGCGAGGATGAGTATTAGATTTTAGAAAAACGCCTTCAGTGGCAGGGGCTCCTGCATCTGATCCAAAGCTCATATAGGGTAGTTTCAATTGTTTTTTGACATTTTCTTCAGACATTAGAAAGTAAACAGTACCGACCCTACTGCCGTCCTGAATGACCAAATCTATAGCTGTTTCTTCCGGATCGGTTCCTCTGATAGTTGCTACTTCTGCTAGTGTTTTCCCAGTAAATTTCTTTAAACTATCATTTTTAAAGCCAACCAATAATAATTTTTCTGCCGAGCCAGCAGCAGCGTACAAATTTTCCCAATCTTGCGCATCTTCCTTCATTTCTACTTTGACTTTTGCTCTTATGCTGGGGTCTTTTAATCGCGCTGCCCAAGCATCGTACCCACCTTCTTGTACCCAAGGGGGCATGGAAGCATCCAGTCCAGTTGCACCGGCTACATAATTGTACATATCGGTCGTGATGTCCATGCCATCGGCTCTAGCGGCATTGATCTTTTCAATGACCTGATCCATTTTTGACCAATTGTTTTTTCCACCTGCTTTTAGATGGTAAATTTCCGCGGCAATGTTGGCTTCTTTGGCAATTTTGAGGACTTCATCTACTGCCTCTAGGAGCTTATTTCCTTCGCTCCTCATATGGGTAATGTATCGTCCCCCATACTCCGAAGCCACCTTGCAAAGTGCGATCAGTTCTTCTGTTTTTGCATAAAAAGCAGGAGCATAAATAAGCGAAGAACCAATGCCCATTGCTCCTTCTTCCATTGCCTGTCGCACTAGCTCCTGCATCCTTTTAAGCTCTTCCTCCGTTGGCGGTCGGTCCTCATAGCCAATTTCGTGGATGCGAGCGGTCGTTGCCCCCATAAAGGAAGCAACATTGGGGGCAACGCCCTTTTTTTCCAAAAATTCAAGGTATTCTCCAAGTGTAGTCCATTCAATATCAAATTTTATATCGCCCTGGCTTTTTTTTGATTCCTCTTTCATTTTGTCATTCCAGGGCCCCATGGACCAACCTTCACCCATGACCTCTAGGGTAACGCCTTGTTTGATATCGCTCATTCCTCGACCGTCTTCTATCAGGCTAACGGTTGCCCAACTTAGCATGTTGATAAATCCCGGGCTAACGGCCATTCCATTTGCGTCAATTTCTTCTTTGCCTTTGACATTTTCCAGTGGGCCGATGTCCGCAATTTGATCGCCATCAATGGCCACGGATCCCATTATTGGTTTTGAGCCGGAGCCGTCATAAATCTTAGCATTTTTTATTAGCAGGTCATATTCCGTTGGTGATTGAGAGCAGGCGGCGATAAGTAAAAATAATATTATACTCCAAACGGAATGCCGCAAAACGAGCAAACAGAAGCAATCCCGATATATCGGGGCTCGGAGAAATAAATGCTTGATGCAAGGCTTACACCCACCCCCACTTTTTCTCCGAGCCGCCTGTCTGAACTTTGATAATAACTTGCTGCTCTTTGCTAAAATCACTTTTTTATACAGAGTAAAGTATAAAAGAGACAATTGGTTTTTCATAATTGATAAAAGATTTGTCAAAGAAGGTTGTAAATTTGAATAATAAGGGATGAGGTATAAACAAAACCCCCAAGGGCAGCTTTATTTACCCCTCGTTACTTGGTTAGGTGAAAATACATAAATCTATTTCTTTAATGGGAAAGAATGATTCTTTTTTAAAAAAAAGTAGAAAAATCAAGGCTTGTTTTATTTTGGAAAGGCTTGGTTTTCTTGGGCGGTTTATTTATTACTTTTTGTACTTGCTTGTAGGGAAAGTGGGAGGGAGGTTCGGCCTGCCTTTTACCATTGGCGAACTGCCTTGGACCTTTCCTCGATAGAAAAAGATTATCTCCAGAAATTATCCGTTCAGCAGCTCTATATAAAATTTTTTGATGTAGATTGGGATTTTAACCAAAAGGAACCGGTCGCTTTAGCCAGTCTCGAACCCAAGACTACCTTACCGGAAAACATTGCCATCGTTCCCACTATTTTTATAGCGAATCGAACCCTAGACCATTTGCCAGAAGCGGATTTACCTAGTTTGGCCCATAAAATCATCCAAAAGCTCTTTCGGCAAAAAAAGGCTTTTCCAAAAGCAAAAAATCCAGGAGTTTCAATTTGACTGCGATTGGACACAAAGTACCCAAAGCAAGTATTTTGATTTATTAAAAATTATTCAAAAGGAAGTGCGAAAAGAGGGGATTGTCCTTTCTGCCACCATTCGTTTGCATCAAATTAAGTATTTCCAAAAAACGGGCGTACCACCCGTACAACGAGGAATGTTGATGTATTATAATATGGGTGAAGTCCAGAATGTAAACGCCATAAACTCTATTTTGGATAATCAAGTCGGGCGGCAGTATTTGGCAAATTTAAGAGATTATCCTCTGCCTTTAGATGTCGCTTTGCCCTTATTTCAGTGGGGAGTGCTATTCAGAAACAATCGAATGATCAAATTGATCAATCAATTAGAAGTAGGTGATTTATCAGATATACAACGCTTTGCTAAAAAGGGGGAAAATACCTGGAAAGTAGTAAAAAGTACCTATCTTAATGGTTATTATTTGTACAAAAATGATTTAATTCGCCTAGAAAAAGTACAGTTGGAGCAATTGGCAGAAGCCGCCCTGTTATTGCAATCGAAATTAAGGAGAGCCGATAGAAATGTTGTTTTTTATCATTTGGATTCGAAGGTGATTTTGCATTTTTCTGTGGGCAATTTGGAGCGGGTTATTGATGTTTTTAAGTTTGAGTAATGGATAGATTTAAAAAGACTTGAATCATATATTCGCCAATTTTGAATTTCCCCATTTTTCAAAACCACTCGATTTGATTAATGCTTCGCTTCCTTATATACCGCCCTATTGCCGTTTTGATGTCTTGCCTTGGTTTGCTAATATTAGGCGGAATTGCTACCCAGTTATTACCTATTTCTATCTTACCTGAAATACCTATCCCACAAATTACAATACAAATTAGTTCTCCTAATGTATCTGCAAGAGAATTGGAAAATACGGTTACAAGACCTTTGCGTAATCAATTGTTGCAGGTGAGTAATTTAAAAGATATTTCGAGTCAAACTAGAAATAATACGGCTACAATCCTATTGGAATTTGACTTTGGCACTAATACTAATCTCGCTTTTATAGAAGTCAATGAAAAAGTGGACCACGCTATGGACAATTTACCTAAAAGTTTAGAGCGACCTCGTATATTGAAGGCAAACATTGCAGATATTCCCGTTTTCCACTTAAGTATCTTCTCTAAAGATACTAAGTGGCAAAATCCTCTAGAACTTAGTGAATTTGCCCGTTCTATTCTCAAACGCCGTATAGAACAGTTATCACAAGTTGCCTTTGTCGATATAAGTGGCTTTGCTGAACCTGCTATTCAGTTAATACCTAATCGTTCTTTATTACAAAGTTTAAAACTAGAAGAAGCCGATTTTACCAGGATTTTAAACGATAACAATTTGGAGTTGGGAACCATTCTCCTTAAAGATGGACAATACCAGTACAACATTCGATTTTTATCCACTTTAAAAACTGTTTCTGATATTGAAAATATTTATTTCAAACATCAGGGACGAGTCTTACAACTTAAGGAGATAGTAAAAGTACAATTACAAGCCCAACAGCCTCGTGGAAAATACTTTTACAATGGGCAAGAAGCGATTATATTGACTATAAGAAAACAGGCCGATGCCCAATTATTTGCATTAAAAAAAGAGTTTCAGAAATTATTGAAATCTTTTCACAAAGACTATCCGACTATTGGATTTGCTCTTTCTAACGACCAATCCGAATTATTAGAAATATCTATAAATAACTTACAGTCGGGATTGTTTTATGGAGCAGGCTTCGCTTTTTTGATTTTATTTATTTTTTTTAGAGAATGGAAACTACCTGTTTTGATTGGTTTATCTATCCCAACAGCTTTGACCATTTCTATTTTAGGTTTCTATCTGGTAGGCATTTCCATTAATATTATATCCCTATCTGGCTTAATCTTAGGGGTAGGGCTAATGATAGATAATGCTATTATCATTTTGGATAATATTCGACAATATCAGCATAAAGGAGTATCTATTTCAATGGCTTGTATCAAGGGAGCTAATGAGGTGATTCGCCCTTTATTAAGCTCAACTTTAACTACTTGTTCTGTGTTCCTACCTTTGATCTTTTTGAGCGGTATTGCTGGTGCTTTATTTTACGACCAGGCTATTGCTATTAGTATTGCCTTATCTGCTTCCTTATTGGTTGCTTACTTTTTACTACCTGTTTTAGTGAGGCTCGTTGTTTCAACAAAAGAGATAGAAGGTAAAGCTTTCCGAAAAATAAATTTTTATACACATTCTGTAGATTTTGTTTTGAATCATAAAGTTTTGTTTTTATTGTTCTTTATCATTTTTATAATGGTTGGATTTTGGGAATTTTCCAAATTAAGAAAAGAAATTTTTCCTCAGCTTACCAGAACAGCATTTGCGTTATCCATAGACTGGAATGAATCTATCAGCATAGAAGAAAATTATCGCCGCAATCAACATTTATTAGGTTTTCTGACAAAACAAGATTCTTTAAGCAGTCAAACATTTGTAGGAGAAGAACAATTCTCATTGCAGCCTACTACCCAAAGCATTAATGAAAGTAAACTCTTCTTGTATAAAAAGCGTCCAATTGAAAGGGAGAAAAGAGATGTTGCTGAGTTTTTTCGACAATATTATCCAAATGTGAGTTCTATACAATCCGACCATTAAAAAACATATTTGATGAAGTATTTGGAGGGGACAAAGCTCCTATTATTATGCATATTCAATCTGTCCACAACAATAGAACTCCTCAATTTTCTGACTTACAGTTTTTTTATGCCCATTTGGATTCTTTAAATTTAGAAACAACTCCTCCACCAATGGAAGAACAATTTGTTATCCGCATTTTGAAACAAAAAGCTTTACACTATGATGTGCCTTATGAGCGAATTTATGAGCGATTAAAGTCGGTTTTTAATCAAAATCAGCTAAATACATTGAGAACAAATCAAGAATTTATTCCCATATATTTTGGAAACCAAATAGGTAGCCTACAAACAATTTTGCAGAATGCAACTATTTTTAATACCCAAGATCAAACAATTCCTTTAAAAGAGTTTATTGAAGTTAAAAAGAAATCTAATTATAAACTACTGACTGCTGGAAAAGCAGGAGAAGCATTGAATATTCCATTAGAAAATGCGAAACAAGACATTCTTCCAAAGATAAAACAACGCCTACAACAAAGGAAAGGGTTTGTTAGCTATTTTACGGGGGCATTTTTTGATAATCAGTTGATTTTAAAGGAGTTGAATCTAGTTTTGGCAGTAGTGTTATGCTTGCTGTATTTGATTTTAGCAGCACAATTTGAATCATTAATGCTTCCTTTTATTGTTCTGGCTACAGTTCCAGTAGGAATAGCAGGAGCTCTATTCGTGTTATATTGGATGGGGCAAAGTTTTAATTTAGTTTCTATAATTGGTATCATCGTAATGAGCGGTATTGTAGTAAATGATGCAATTTTAAAAGTAGATATGATGCAGCAAGCTCGCCCAATGCATAACCTGAAAGAAGTTATTCACATAGCTGGTCAGCGTCGCCTCCGACCTATAATAATGACTTCTCTAACTACTCTGCTTGCACTGTCACCTATTACCTTTTCTAGTGGGCTAGGTGCTGAATTACAACGCCCCCTTGCTTATGCTATCATTGGCGGACTCATAGCGGGCACCATAGCAAGTCTTTATTTTATTCCAATTATATATTATCTATTTTCATCAATAAATATTAAAACATTTAGTTAAATTACGGTGTATCACAATTTGTTTTCATTTAAAAAGTAATTCCTTTTTTACTTAAAATGATGTAAATATCGCAGTATTAGTTCTCTTTTATTACTACTTTCGAATCGTGATTTAAGTTCAGGTGTCCCTCATAGATAACTAGGTCTCCCTCTTTTAAACCTTCTGTAATTGTCAATAACTTATCATTTTCCTGCCCTGCAACTACATAGTTCCACTTTGCTAAATGCTCTTTTGCATCATAAGTAAATACCACTGAACGACCCGAACGCAAGACTAGAGCTTCTTTGGGGATCACTAATTGATTATGAAGCTGATATTCTAATCGAATACGGACATTCATGCCCTTAAATAGTCGTTGTCTATAGGTGTTTTGTAAGCGAGCTCTTAATGTCACTAACCCTTGTTTGCTTACAACTGGATTAATCACATTAATTTGAGCAGAATAAGATTGTTCAGGTATCGCCTGAGGAATGACTTGTAGGTTTTGCCCTTTTTTGATACGTAATGCTTCTGCTTCGGTAAGTTGAAACTCTACTTCAAAAGTATTAGGATTGAAAAAATGGCAAATTTCTTGCCCGATAGTGCCTTGTTGATATTGTTTTAGCTTAAGATTAGCCACTACACCCTCGAAAGGCGCAACTACTCTTGTTAGGCTGATTTGATGTTCTATTTCTCTAATTGTTTGTTTAGCCAAATGCACTCCACTTTGGATCAAAATGACATTCAATTTTTCTGGAGAAACGGAGCTGTCTATTTCTGCCTTTCCTCCATGTAGGACGAGTAAATCCTTTTTTTTGAAAAGGGCTTCCTTGAGTTCTATCTGGTGGCGTTGACGTTGAAGTTCTAATCCTTGAATATTGGTTTGTGCTATCAAAGCCCCTTGTTGCAATAACTGCCCTTCCTTAATTGGTAATTCTTCTACTATTCCATTTGACTTTAAGTGAAGTCTTGTAAACTGAGAGGGTCTTAAAATCCCTGTGGTATAGAGGGGAATAATAAAAGTTTTTTGCTTAATAGATTGATATTTTATGGGTGCTGCTATTTCTGTGCTTTGAGAGACAGTAGCAATTGTTTGTTCTTCGTTTTTAGGTGCAGTTTGACAGGTAAAAAATAAAAAAGTAGTTAGGCTAAATAATAGGTTATTGAAAGTCAAAGGGGGAAAACTTTACCATAAGAACAGTGTGTTTATTTACATTCTTGCGCTCTAAGCAAAACTTGACATTAGTTGAACCTTGCATTATTTTTTAAATTTTTATTCAACTAGTTATGCAAAGAATTATAGTTAGTTAAATCCTCCCCTTTGACTTGATATAACCTATGCTATAATAACAGCACAAGCCTCATGAAAAAACCATGTTTCACAATTCCACCAATCCCAATCAAAACAGTATGCTGTACCACAGGCTAAAGCTAAACCAACTCCGCCTAGCACAAATAATAGAATAAAAAAAACCTTTAATTTTGCAGTGTACTTCATTTTTAGAGTTTTTAAGTTATAAAAAATTAGTTTAACCAAAATCATTCTTTGATAGATTTTGTGACTAGCAAATTAATTTCAGATGTTGCTTAGTTTACTTTAACAAAACGAATAAAAAAAATTTCCTCTAGATATTTAAACCATCGAGGCTTAGAGCCATACCAAACATTAATAATTTTGCCATTTTCAAGCTGGAAACTAACTGGAGCAAACTGAATCAAACCTTTATAAAAAGCGCCGGAATTGGTATGAGCCTTCATACATACAGGTAAGGATTCTTTATCTAATCCTATTTTCTGAATTAGTTGGTTTGGGTAATCCGCATCAAAAACAATCAATGAGGACTCAAGCTTGTCACAAGGATAATTAGAATTTAATACAGAAAGTAAAACATCAATATTGTTTCCACATCCATACAGTGGAATAATAAATATATGATTATTATCTAATGTGGATATGTTTAATTCATTGCAATATTCATTTAGTTGTTTTTGAAGAACATCCATTTGAGAATCACTCAAATCTAAACGGGTGTTATTATCATTTTTGCAGTAGAAAAAAAGACATATTGCCAACACGGAGCCTAATAATGTTATTTTAGAGCTCAATTTTTTCAAATTGTAGATAGTTTTCATCAAAATGGGGGTTTAATGGATTAGCAAGGGATAAATAAAATCCTTTACTGCAAATAAAGAATTGATTAAAATGGTATTTAGTGCCTGAAAACTTAACTTCTCTTTTAAAGTTTAACGCTTCGTCAAAGACGAATATGGAAAATTTATTAGGATATCTGGCTAGATGTTCTGCTGGTAACCCTTCTCTTCCGTCCCCCTCAACTCCATATCTCACCATTCGGTAGAATTGTTTTCTATATGGATCATGTAGAAAACTTTTATAATCATCTAGTCTCATTCTTCTTTCAAAAGGATTTAATCCTTCCTGGTTAAAATTTAATTTTGGAGGTTTTTTATTAATATCTACTTCTTTTTTGTTGACATTTTCGAGGTCATTACTATAATAAATGCTCATATCATTATTAAACGCCCACATTAATCGTCCATTCAGATTCAAAGAACTAAAAGATGTGATGTTATTATTGCTAAAAGGCTTACCATCAAAAAAATTATTAGGTATAGTAATATTCAGGAATTCAGGCTTAGTACCATCTTCTTTAATTTTTATAAATAATTTAATTTGAGATTTTTGGTTTTGGCCGAGTTTTTCCTTTTTGCTATTTATAAATGTTGGTTGTTGGGGAATAATAAAATAGCCATCCATTTTATAAACATCGTTACTTAAAACACTTATTGTTTTTGCCCAATGGGCATAATTAATTTGCCCGTCGTCAAGTGTATAATCAATCTTTTTTACAATTTTGCCTAATAGATTTACCAGATATAGTTTTGGTGGCCCATCTGCAATCAAAATTTCATTTTCAGAAAGAATAGTAAACCCTCCTAAAAATGGTATGGCGTTTGGTCCTTCTTTTTTAAATTTGATTCGGTTTTTTACTGATTTTGAATTAATATCAAATACTATAATTTCATGGTTGAATTCATTTAAATAATACAAGAGATCTCCCTCACCGAAATTTGCACTTTTGATAACTACAGTTCTAGGAGAAATTGTAGCATCAATTGGAATGTTTAGGACTTCTCCTTTAATAACTGTCTTCGTTTCATCACTAGATGCACATGAGAAAATAATCAATTCACATTTAGAGCTTGCTAGGTTGTTGTCGCTTGAGTTTGCAGACTATGCAGCAGTAGCCCTTTAGTATTTAATAAACTTCATGGGAAAACTATAAATTTAGATTGACATTATCTCACTCGTCAGTGTCTATCTAATGATTAGCCCAAGGAAAAGGAAAAGGAAAAGGAAAAGGAAAAGGAAAAGGAAAAGGAAAAGGAAAATTTTCTAGGGCGTTTTCATTTAATTATTTTACACAAAGCTAAAAAATAAAAATAAAATAACAAATTACTTAAGTATTTTTTTAATTATCTACTTTTGAAAGAAAATTTCAAAATTTCAAAAGTAGGCATTATTTTTCGTTCTAATTTTTCAATATTCATTCTTTTTCTAGGGGGGGCATTAGTTGGTTTTGCGCTATTACCTCGGCTTTCCATGCAGTATTTACCAAGCGAAAAGGCTCCGCGCCTTACTGTTAGTTATAACTGGGTAAACGCCTCACCAGAAGTATTGGAGAGGAAAGTAACATCTATACTGGAAGGGGCTTTTAATTTAATAATAGGTGTCAAACGAATTTATTCTGTCTCTAAACGACATGGCGGATATATTAATCTAGAATTAGATAAAAGAGCAGACTTAACATACTTACGCTTTGAAGTTGCTACAAAAATTCGCCAACTTTATCCCCAATTGCCCGAAGGACTTACTTTTCCCCAGATAAGTGTTCATAATCCTGATGAATCGTTTACAGAAACACCCTTACTTACATACTCACTTAGTGGGCAAGATAGCCCAGCTAACCTTTATCGCTATGCTCGAGAGGTATTAAGCCCTCCAATGGCATTTATCAAAGGTATTCAAAATATTAAAGTCAATGGAGGAAATTATTTGGAATGGCAAATTATGTATGACGATGCGCTTTGTAAGATTTTAGGTTTAAAAGAGGCCTTTCTTCTATCGGCACTCCAATCCCATTTTCAAAAAGAAGCTTTGGGTATAATTCAACAAGGAGTTGCTACTGTTTTTATACAATTAGATAATGAATTAGGCGCAACTCCAATCCAAGTAAAAAAACAACTTGAAAGTATTCCTTTAATGCACAAGGATAATCGCATTATCTATCTAAAAAATATTGCAACAGTTCAACTTAGCGAACAAGCTCCACGCTATCACTATAGGATTAATGGAAAAAACAGTATCCGACTATTATTTTTTCCAGAGCGTAATGTTAATACTTTAGATCTAGCAAATGTTATAAAAAGAGAAATGAAGCATTTGGAGCAATACCTGCCTCCTTCCTACCAATTGTATATGGATGAGGATGCTACTGAATATCTACGACAAGAGTTGCAGAAAATAGGATATCGAACGGTTTTTTTCTTTAGGAATTTTATTGCTATTTGTGTTATTGATTTATAGAAGTTTTAAATATTTAATGATTATTCTGTTTAGCTTAATGGCAAATTTAGGCTTGGCTTTTATTGCCTATTATGCTTTAGAAATAGAATTGCACCTTTATGCTTTGGCAGGTATTACGGTTTCATTTGGAATTGTCATTGATAATTCAATTATAATGATGCACCACATAAAGAAACAAGGCAATTTAAGGGTCTTTCCTGCACTATTAGCAGCTACACTTACTACGATTGCCGCCTTAATAATCGTCTTTTTTCTGCCGGAAAAATGGCGAATCAATTTATTGGATTTTGCAAAAGTTATAGGTATTAACCTAAGTGTTTCTCTGCTAGTTGCTTTATGGTTGATCCCCGCTATGATGCAGCAATTTAAGTTAGATAGAAAGCATTTACAATACAAAGGCATGCTTTTTCGCAAAAAGCGAAGAATTATGTATTGGAAAAATTGCTATAAAAATCTTTTAACATTTCTTTTAAGTTGGCGAAAAACTGCCGTGCTTTTTATCATTTTAATTTTTGGTTTTGCCTGTTTTTTGGCTACCTAATAAAATAGATGGATGGAAATATTATAACCAGATATTAGGTAATGACTGGTATATTGAAAATGTAAAGCCTTATATAAATAAATATTTGGGTGGTACATTGCGTCTCTTTGCTTGGTATGTTTATGAAGGAGCGAATTACAGAGAAGCAAAAGAGACAATACTAACTGTTCAAGCAAGTATGCCAAACGGCACAACCTTAGCACAGATGGATGAGGTCTTCCGACAAGTAGAAGTCTATTTAAAGCAGTATGATATAGAAATCAAACAATTCGTTACTAATATTTATAATGGCCAATATGGAATAATGCATATTTACTTCAAAGCAAGATACCAATTTAGTTTTCCCTATTTACTAAAAAATCGGTTGGTTGATTTTAGTACCAATTTGGGAGGGGGTAAAGTGGAATATTCGTGGTGTTGGCAAGGGCTTTAGTAACAGTGTTGCTAATACGCCGCCAGGTTATCGAGTAGCTGTATATGGGTATAATAAAGAAGAATTAAAAAAACAAGTAGCCACATTTGCCCAAAAACTTGAAGAACATCCGCGTATTAAAGCAGTTGACATAGAAGCTAATATAGAGTGGTGGACAAAAGACCTCTATGAATATGAAATGAGCTTGGATAAAAAGCAATTGGGGGAGCGGGGAATTTCTCCGACCAATTTGAACTCTATTTTCAATCAATACAATTTAGACCCTTATGCTGATTTTTATACGCCTAGGCAATATGCTGTTCGTTTAGTCAATCACCAATTGAATGAAAAAGATTTGTGGCAATTACAGCATAATCCCATAACCTCGGACAGTAGCCAATTCTATTTTAAAGATATTGGTAAGATAAAAAAGAAAAAGATAAGTAATGCCATTCATAAAGAAAGTCAACAATATATTAGAATGTTGGAATGGCAATATATGGGTGCGGCGCGTTTTGGAGATGCGTATTTTAAAGAAAAAAAGGCGGAAATGGAGAAAGAACTGCCATTGGGCTATCGAATAGAACGCAATAAATTTGCTTTTTGGCAGGAGCAAACAAAAAACCAATACAGTTTATTCCTTTTAATTATCGGGCTAATATTTTTTATTTGTGCTATTCAATTTGAATCTTTTCAACAAGCTATTGCTATTATTTTGCTAATTCCTATTTCCTATATCGGTATTTTTCTAACTTTTTATGGGTTTGATTTTACCTTTGACCAAGGAGGTTACACTTCTTTTATTTTGTTAAGTGGTTTAGTCGTAAATGGCTTGATTTTGATTATCAGTGATTTCAATTATTATCAAAAAAAATATCCCAATCGCTCTTTTTTGAGCATATATAGCAAGGCTTTTGAACAAAAAATCACCCCCATTTTGCTGACAATTTTCTCTACCTCTCTGGGTTTAGCCCCATTTTTAATGCACGGACAAACAGAAGTATTTTGGTTTTCTCTAGCTGTTGGAACGATTGGTGGCTTACTATTTTCTATAATCGTTCTTACCTGTTTTATTCCTCTATTTTTGAAAAATTAAAGATTGACTAAGGTCGAACTAAGCCTGGAAGTTGCCAAAGCTTTGGGTCGTTTTCTCTCTGAATTTTTGACCTCGTTAACTAAATTTCAACTATTTTCCCTACCTTTATCCTAATTATTTTAGACTTGAGGTGCAGGCAAATTTTTCTATTATCTACAAAATGGGACTGTGCTGTAAGACAGGTATGGATTACAAAAATTTTGGGAATTTTTGTAATATGGACAACCGCTTACTTTTTTATTAGAAGAAAACTTGTCGGCATCCTAGACTCGTTTTCCAGGCATGAATTTTATAAATAAACCCATACCTCTTCTTCTCTTACTCCTCCTACTCCCCAGTCAAATTTCCAAGGGCTGTGGCCCCTATGATTACCGTTTTTATGGCTATTCTTTTATCAATCCCAAAATAATTGATTTGGATGCCTCTACGGCTCCATATTTTGCGGGCTTTGAGGCTATTTTTAAGCAACTACGCCCCAAAGAAGACCTTCAACAAAAAGATAATCTGACCGAATGGCAAGAACGCTTTTGTGGTATTCCAAAACTAATTGATCTACAACAAGTAATTTATAGGGCTTCGCTAAGCGAAATGCGCTTGCTAAAGACAGCGGTTCAAAGCGAAACGATCCCTTTGGATTATCGAATGAAAAGTAATTCCTTTGCGCGCCATTTAGAAATGAATAAATGCCTAGAAGCAGTGGATTATCTGATTTTTGCCAAAAGATGCGAGCCTCATGTCATCGCACAAAGTAGTTGGGAAACGCCCAAAAGGGATACGATTACCATGCAGTTTTTAATAAAAGATGGTTTAAAGGAATTTAAAAAAGCAAAATCTCATTATTTCAAATTGCGCTATGCCTACCAATTGGTTCGACTAGCACATTACAAAAAAAACTATGCCCAAACACTGGAATTATACGATTATTTAATGCCGAAAATAGATAATAATCCAAGCATTATCGAAAACTGGATACTGGGGCATAAAGCAGGGGCATTAATGGCAATGGGGAGGAATGTGGAGGCCGCCTATTTATATGCCAAAATATTTCAAAACACCCCTAGCAAACGGGCATCGGCTTATCGAAGTTTTAAAATAAAAACTGATGAAGAATGGATCGAGTGTATGAAGTTATGTAAAGATGATACAGAACGAGCCACCTTGTTCGCCTTACGGGCCAACGACCCTAACAGCCAGGCGGCAGCCGAAATGAAAAAGATATACGAATTGGACCCAACCAACAAGAATCTGGAATTGCTACTAATCAGAGAAATGCGAAAACTGGAAAAAGACTTACTAGGCCTGGAATTCAATCCAAACAGGAGTCAAAACAAACGCTATCATAAAATACCACGCAAAACAGCCGGGGAAAACGTGGTGGATTTGCAACAATTGGTTCGAATAGCTGCCACAGAGGAAAAAACGGCCACCCCTGATCTTTGGAAAATTGCAGACGGTTATTTGGAATTGTTGGCGGGGGATTATTATGCAGCTAAAAAGACATTGGAAGAAATTAAAGGAAGCGTTGATGATCCCATATTAGAAGAGCAATTAGAGGCGATGATGATGGTGGCGACTGTAGCGGGCATAGATGAAGTAGATATGCAAATGGAAGAAACGGTAGGTAGCTACCAAAAAAGTTTGCTTTTTACAAAATATCCGGATTTTAAAAAATTTATAAAAGATAAATTGGCTAAATTATATCATGAAAAGGGCTATGAGGGCAAAGCATTTCTCGAACAATATACGATGCAGCAGCTAAAATTTAACCCCCAACTAGAATTGATAGAAGAGTTGATTCGCGTAGCCCAAAAGGAAAATCGGACCAAGTTGGAGGAGGTCATGGTGCTGAAAAAAGATGGTAGGACAACGATAGAGAACGACCTGTGGGATATGAAGGGGAATTATTTTTTGAGCCAATTCCAGTTGGAAAGTGCCTTGGAAGCCTATCGCCAGATACCCCGCAAAGATCGAGATGACTATGGGCTGTTTAATCCATTTAGGGAAGAATTTGTGGATTGCATTAATTGTCGGGTTATTGATACGGCCGGCTATAATAAAGTAACCATTATAGAGCGAATCCTGGAGTTGGAATACAAGGCAAAGGCAGATATGGAAACAGGGGCGGCTTATTACTATCAAATGGGCAATGCACTTTATAATATGACTTACTTTGGCTATGCCTGGGAAACAACAGATTATTTCAGGAGTGGGTCCAATTGGCATTATTTAAAGACCGGCAATGATGTTTTTTCAAAATTTAATGCGCCTTACGGCAATCGAGAACTCCTCAATTGTTCGCTACCTCTTTATTATTACGACAAAGCTTATCGGCTCGCTCAAACCAATGAACTTGCCGCTAAGGCTGCTTTTATGGCTGCCAAATGTCAGCAAAATCTATTCTTTACAACGAGGGGGAGTAGTTATGAGGTCAATACAAACACCATTCCGTATGTACCAGACGGCTATCGGCAATATTTTAAAATTTTAAAAGACCACTATGCAGACATAGAATTTTATGAAGAAGTCGTGCAGGAGTGCCTTTATTTTGAACAATATGCAGCGAGAAATTGAGCTGGCTGCTGTCGGCAACATAATCCTTTTTTGACAGATTGAAGTCAGTAAAAAATGAATGCTTAAAAAACAATTTCCAATTAAATTCGGTTATTTGGGCAATAAACAAAGCGGAGTAAAAGATCGCCGCTAAAAATAACATATACTTCATATTCGTAAGCCACATTATCAAAATAAAAATTTTTATATTGCGTTCTTAAAATAAAATTGGATTCGCCAGTGCGATTTTCAGGCGGAATTTGATTTAAGAACTGCATTTAAAACTAAAAGATATGACGCCAATTGACATTAAGCGTGAAGTAGCTGCTGTGTTACAAGAAATGGGTATTGCCGAGAAGGCCATCACCGACAAAGCTAATTTTAGTAAGGATTTAGGATTGGACTCTCTGGATTTTGTAGAAATGGTGATGCAATTTGAAGTAAGATTTAATATAGATATTCCAACCACTGAAGCAGAAGATATTTGTACGGTCAAGCAAGCGATTGATTATCTTCATAAAGCGCTCCGAAAGACTGCGGTCATTCGTTCCTGATTTTCTTCTCCTATTTTTATTATTTCTCACCAAGAGGGATGGTTTGCTCAAAATCAACTAATTATATGGATTGATTAGCTTGATTGGAAGCGGAAATTCCTGATTTTTTTCCCGAAATCAGCCTTGTGATTTAAAATAATTTTACTTTTGCTGAATTGAATGTAAAACCTTGACCAGTGGCTCCTAATAGCCACTAATTATTTAGAACGCATGAATAAATTAGTTGCTGATGCCAAAGCAGCCATCCGGGGCATTGAAAATGGCATGACCTTGATGCTCGGAGGGTTTGGGCTTTGTGGCATTCCCGAAAACTGTATTGCTGCGCTGGTGGATGCAGGTGTCAGGGACTTGACCTGCATTTCCAATAATGCTGGCGTGGACGACTTCGGCTTGGGGCTGTTGCTACAAAAACGCCAGATAAAAAAAATGATTTCTTCCTATGTAGGGGAAAATGACGAATTTGAAAGACAAATGTTGAGTGGAGATTTAGAAGTGGATTTAATTCCGCAAGGCTCCCTGGCTGCTCGATGCCAAGCAGGTGGCGCGGGAGTACCCGCCTTTTTTACCCCTGCTGGTTATGGAACAGAAGTCGCTTTTGGTAAAGAAGTGCGTTATTTTAATGGAAAGCCACATATTTTGGAGCAAGCCCTGACGGCAGATTTTGCTATTGTTAAAGCCTGGAAAGGAGATCGCTTTGGCAATTTGATTTATAAGGGAACTGCTCGCAACTTCAATCCAGTCATGGCAATGGCTGGAAAAATCACCATTGCAGAAGTAGAAGAAATTGTAGAGCCTGGAGCGTTAGACCCTAATTTTATTCATACTTCTGGTGTTTTTATACAAAGAATTTTTCAAGGTCAAAACTATGAAAAACGAATAGAAAAACGGACCGTTCGCCAAAAATAAAGATATGTTAGACAAAACAGGAATCGCGAAAAGAATCGCTCAGGAACTGCAAGACGGTTGGTATGTAAACCTTGGCATTGGCATTCCAACCTTGATTGCCAATTATGTTCCTGATGGCTTGAATGTGGTTTTTCAGTCAGAAAATGGCATTTTGGGTATGGGGCCTTTCCCCTACGAGGGCGAAGAGGATGCAGACCTAATCAATGCGGGAAAGCAAACCATTACGGCTCTGCCAGGAGCTTCTATTTTTGATTCCGCTACCAGTTTTGCGATGATTCGAGGACAGCATATCCAGCTAACCGTTTTGGGGGCAATGGAGGTGGCAGATAATGGAGATATCGCCAACTGGAAAATCCCGGGCAAAATGGTGAAAGGAATGGGGGGAGCAATGGATTTGGTCGCCTCTGCAGAAAATATAATCGTTGCTATGATGCACACGAATAGAAAGGGACAGTCCAAATTATTGCGACAATGTACTTTGCCTCTGACCGGAGTACAATGCGTAAAAAAAATCGTTACCAATCTAGCCGTTTTGGATATTACGCCTGCTGGTTTTAAGCTGATGGAGCGTGCGCCTGGTGTTTCTATAGAAGAAATTAAAAATGCAACTCAAGGCCGGCTGGTCATAGAAGAAGATATACCAGAGATGCAGATTTAGAAAACGAGAAGGCTTGCAAGTCATTGAGATACAGACCCTTGTGAGCCCAATCGCCAATCACTTAATACCGAATTAGTGCATTGGCATTTCCTTCTCCTTACGATTGAAACTTATAATTCTACAATTCACTTCCAAAGCCTGGAATTTTTTTTAAAAATTTGATACATTGTTGGTTGAGTAGAACCTATTGGAGGGAGGGTTGTTTTTAGTGTTAGGATTCTCCTTTTTATACAAATTTAATACAAAAAAAACATCGCTATTATGGAATCGTTTATTGATTTTTGGTTAAGAGAGGCCTATCATATCGTTTCTCGTTATTTTATTTTTGCGGGGAGTGCTTTTGTGCTGTTTTACATTTTGTTGAAAAAACCAATGTGGTTTAGAAAGGTACAAAAAAAATTGCCAAAATTGAATGACTACGGTCGGGATGTAATTTATTCATTGATTACGGTGACTATTTTTGCAACTGTGGGGCTGTTGGTCTTTTTTTGGTGGAAACCTTATACCAATATTTATAGTAGCATTGAGGACTATGGATTGAGTTATTATGCTTTCACTTATGTTTGGATGTTTTTTTTGCACGACGCTTATTTTTACTGGATGCACCGGTGGATGCATCAGCCTAAACTATTTAAGTACATTCACTTAGTTCATCATAAATCCACTAATCCTTCTCCCTGGACAGCCTATGCTTTTCATCCATTAGAAGCGGTTTTAGAAGTGGGGATACTGCCATTGATTGCTTTTACTCTGCCGGTTCACCATTCTGCTGTTGGCTTCTTCTTTTTATTTCAGATTATTTATAATGTCTATGGGCATTTGGGCTTTGAGTTGTATCCAAGGGGTTTTAATAAGCACTGGTTGGGCAGGTGGGTCAATACTTCCGTAGCACATAACTTGCACCATAAGGGATTTACGGGTAATTACGGTCTGTACACCTTGATTTGGGATCGCCTATGCGGTACTTTGAGAGAAGACTATGATACTACTTTTGAAACAACGACTAATCCTGAAGCAGGGGTGAAAAAGGAAAAAGCTTTAACTTTGGGGTAAATTAAGATAATTTAGTAATGCTCAAAAATTGCCTTCCTTCTTTCTTTGAAATTGGGAAATAATTATTTGAGCCATGCTTACCAAAGAATTTTTAAAACGAATGTTTCCAAAGTATGATGTGATTATAGTGGGGGCGGGTCATGCAGGTTGTGAGGCAGCCGTAGCAGCTGCAAATATGGGTTCGAAAGTCTTATTGGCGACTATGAATATGCAGACCATTGCCCAGATGTCCTGTAATCCAGCGATGGGCGGTGTAGCGAAGGGACAAATTGTCCGCGAAATAGATGCGATGGGTGGTTATTCCGGCATTGTGACCGATCATACCATGATGCAATTTCGGATGCTAAATAAATCCAAAGGGCCAGCGATGTGGAGCCCCAGAGCGCAAAGTGATCGGATGCTATTCGCCCGAAAGTGGCGAACCCTGCTGGAAGCACATCCGAACATTGACTTTTGGCAAGAAATGGTAACGGGGATTGTGGTAAAAAACAAACGAGCGATGGGCGTCCGCACAGGTATGGGCCTTGAGATCGAAGGACGAGCGGTTGTCTTGACAAATGGCACTTTCCTGAACGGATTAATTCATATTGGCGAAAAGCAATTTGGCGGCGGCAGAGCAGGAGAAAAAGCAGCTAAAGGCATTACAGAACAATTAGTAGCATTGGGATTCGAGTCGGGTAGAATGAAAACGGGAACCCCTCCTCGTGTGGATGGTCGTACGCTGGATTGGGAAGCTATGGAATTGCAACCAGGAGATGAAAATCCGTCTAAGTTTTCGTTTACCGATACGCCCAAACTAGAGAGACAAAACCCTTGCCATATTACTTATACCAACAAGGAAGTTCATGATATTTTAAAAACGGGCTTTGATCGCTCCCCGATGTTTAATGGGAGGATCAGAGGGCAAGGACCGCGCTATTGCCCGTCTATTGAAGATAAAATTGATCGCTTTTCACAAAGAGATCGCCACCAGTTATTTATCGAACCGGAGGGCTGGGATACTTGCGAAATTTATATTAATGGCTTTTCTTCTTCGCTGCCAGAAGAAGTTCAATATAAGGCTTTAAGAAAAATCAAAGGCTTTGAAAGTGCCAAAATGTTTAGGCCCGGTTATGCGATTGAATACGATTACTTTCCGCCGACCCAATTGAGGGCTTCTCTAGAAACAAGATTGGTCAAAAACCTGTTTTTTGCCGGGCAGATTAACGGCACTACGGGCTATGAAGAAGCGGCTAGTCAAGGCTTGATAGCGGGCATTAATGCACACTTATTGGTTCGGAAAGAAAGCTCCTTTATTTTAAAAAGATCAGAGGCTTACATTGGTGTATTGATAGACGATTTGATTACCAAAGGTACGGAAGAACCGTATCGAATGTTTACTTCCAGGGCGGAATACCGCATTTTGCTAAGACAGGATAATGCGGATATTCGCTTAACTCCATTGGCTCACCAACTTGGTCTGAAGGGCAGCCATGCCCGCTTACAAATAGTACAGGAAAAAGTTGCAGCGGCTAAAGCCATTGAAGCTTTTTTTAGAAAAGTCAGCATTGATCCCCAATCTTTGAATAATTTTTTAAAAGAAAAAGGTTCTTCAGAAATGCGGCAAAAAATGAAGCTACATAGCGTGTTGATTCGCCCTCATATCCACATAGCAGACTTGAGAAAAGTATTACCTAAGCTGGATGGTTTTTTAAATCAATATTCCCAAGAATTTATAGATTTAGCAGAAATCAATATGAAATACCAGGGCTATATCCGCAAAGAAGAAGAAATGGTCGAGAAGATGAATCGCTTAGAATCTGTACGCCTAAAGGAAGACCTGGATTATCACCAATTAGTATCTCTTTCGGCTGAAGCCAGAGAGAAACTCACCCAAATCAAACCGCATACCATTGGGCAAGCGAGCCGAATTAGTGGGGTTTCTCCAGCGGATATTTCTGTTTTACTGGTACATATGGGGAGGTGACTTGATAGACTTGCTATTTTAATCCTCCTGCACGTCGTACTCTTTATCCAGCTTGTTCATTTTATGCACATACACAAAAATCAGGATAACAAACACATAAATGGCTCCTTGTTGAGCAAACCAAAACCCAGTTTGTATCCTCCAATTCGTATTTGATTCAAGGTATCGACAAAAACGATTCCGAAACCATAAGAAACCAAAAACCAGATAGCTAATAAAACACCCAGCAATTGAAGGTTTTTTTTCCAGTATGCGCGTAAATTTTTTTTAGCCATTTGCTTATTTTTTCATGGATAGATTAATTGGGCAAGGTCATCAGTTTTTCTTTATTCAGAATGATGATTTTTCCATTTTGGATATTAATCAAACCTTCGCTTTTGAAATCCGAAAGCGTTCTAATAACGCTTTCTTTTGCAGTTCCAACTATATTCGCCAGATCCTCTCGTAGTATTTTAATGAAAGCACCCTGTTGTAGATTTTGTAATTGAATCAACGCCTCTGCCACGCGCTTTCGGATAGAATTATAAGCGAGACTCAACAATTGTTCTTCCTGTTCCAACACATTATTGGCGAGTATTTTAATAAATCGGGCAGCAAAATCCCTATTTCCATACAGCAAGGTAAAAAAATCTTCTTTGGGGATTAGTCGCAGCTCGGAGCTTTCAATGGCAGCGGCATTTTCGCTATACTTACCTCCTTGAATCAAAGATTCGAAGCCAAAAAAAGTCTTTTCATTATGAATTTTTACAATATATTCTCGCCCATATTCATTGATTTTATACATTTTTATCTTCCCACTATCTAAATAGTACAAATACCTTGGAAGATTTCCCTCTTGAAACAGCATCTCTTTCTTCTTTAAAAACTTTACCGTTCTTTTACTAGATAGTTTTTTTAGTGCTTCTTCTCCCTTTGCTTCATTTATAAAGGCATTCCAGCTATCTGGAGAGCCATCGGTGATTTTTTTGAGTCGCTCACTTTTTTTGAGTCGGGTTTCGATAACATTTAGTAACTCATCTTTGTAATAGGGTTTGGTGATGTAATCATCAGCTCCCAAATTCATACCTCTTCGGAAGTCTTCTTTCTCTGATTTGGCCGTCAAAAATATAAAAGGGATGTCTGCTGTATTGGGTTTTTTGCTTAAAATATTCAATACCCCAAACCCGTCCAATTCGGGCATCATTATATCACAAAGGATTAAGTCTGGCGGATTGGTAAGTGCTTTTTGCACTCCTGTTTTTCCATTTTCTGCTCCTTCGGTGGCATAGCCGTAGAGTTCGAGGATTTCTTCCAGGTTTTCCCGCACTTCTGAGTTATCTTCTATGATAAGAATCTGTTTCATTTTGTCGGGTTTAAATTTAAAGGAATCATAACCGTAAAAGCGGTTCCTTTACTCAGTTCACTTTTATAATCAATACTTCCATTCATGAGATCCACATATTTTTTGACAATGTTTAGTCCAAGTCCTGTTCCTTTGATGTTTTCTACGTTATGCGCTCTAAAAAAGCGAGTGAATAAATACTTTTGGTCTTCTTTTGGAATGCCGATTCCCTGATCGACAATGGTAATTTGTAGTTTTTCGGCTTCTATTTTAGTAGTGAAAGTAATCTTTTTTCCTTCATCAGAATATTTAATAGCATTGGAAGCTAAATTAAAAAAAATGTGTTGTAAACCATTCTTGTCCATGAATACTTCTAATGGTTGTTTTAGTCCGACGTAATGAAGTGTTTGGTTCGGTTTAAGTTGCAATTTTATTTCCTCTAGTATTTCTTCAAAAAAATCGTTGAAAGTAAAAAGTTCAGACTGAAAATTGATGCGACCTTCTTCCAGCCGGCTTAAGGACAAAAAGTCATCGAGTACTCCCGTTAGGTAATTGACTGCATTTTTTACCCGTGCGATGTGCTTATCCCGTTTTACCTCTTGTTTTTTTTTTGTATAAGCTTCTACCAACTCGATAGAAGATAAGATGGTGCTGAGGGGCGTTCGAAATTCATGAGAAGCCATGCTTACAAAGCGACTTTTTAATTCGCTCAGTTCTTTTTCTGCATTTAATGCCTCTTTCAACTCTTTTTTTCTTTGAAGCAACGCCTGTTCTGCTGCATGTCGCTCTTCCACCTCTTTTTTTAATTGTTTATTGACTTTCAATAACTGTTCGACTACTTTTTGCTAATTTTTCTGTTCGTTCCTCCACCTTTTTTTCTAGTTCTTCATTTTTCTGCTCTAGCTTTCTATTCAGTTTCAGTACTTTTTCTTCTGCCTTTTTTACACCAGATAAATCGTGGACAATTCCAGTAAATATGACTCCTTTTTTGAGCTTTACTTCACTGACTGCCAGCCTCATAGGGAAAGTGGAACCATCTTTACACAATCCAGTGACTTCCCTTCCAATACCAATGATACGAGGCTGTTTGGTCTGTAAATATCGCTTGATATAGCCATTATGTTTTTCGTGATGGGGCGCGGGCATTAACCTGTTGATGCTTTGCCCAATGATTTCGCCTGATTGATAGCCGAATAACGCGGCAGCTGCCGGATTCATGGATTCTATTATTCCTTTGTCATCAATTGTTATGATTCCATCAATAGCCGTTTCGATAATTGCTTTTAGACGACGGTCCGCCTCTGAATTATGCTGCATCAGGGTAAAATTGAGACTTTGGCAAATGTTGAAAAATGATTTATTAGCTTGGGAATTGCCAAAATAAGAAACGCTCTCCTTTTTTCCAAATGATGAAAATCATCCTGTAAAACTGATAAAAGTCATTTTTAGATATTAAGAATAATAAGATATTGCTAGTAAGATTACTCATTAAAACTCAAAATATGAATTTACTTAGACCCATTTCAAGCATAATGACCAAAAAGGTAATTACGGTCACTCCTAAAGAATCGCTAGTAGAGGTAAAAAAAATTTTTGATAGCCATAATATCCATCATCTTCCCGTAGTCCACTACAAGAAAATAGTTGGAATTATTAGCCAATCCGATTTTTTGTATTTTCTGCATGGTTATGTCCCTAGTGCCCTTGAAAAACTGGTAGAAAGTAATCGCTTAAAGGCATTTTGCGCGGAAGATATTATGACCAAAAAAATGGCAAAAGTCAATCAGGATGATACTATTCGAACTGCCTTGGAAGTTTTTCGACTCAATCGTTTTCATGCCTTGCCAGTCGTAGAAGAAGACGAGCTAATTGGCATTGTGACTACTTTTGATATTATTGATGCCATTGCAAAAGAACCCATTCAATTAGAAGATTACAAAACTGCCAAAGCATAGATTTATGACGATGCCGATTCAAATTCTTGGAGTAGAAGGATATAGTAAAACCAACTTGTTAAAGATCAATGTTAAAAAAGCATTGAAAAAATTAAACCTGCGAGTTGGGGTAGAAGAAATCTCTGATGTGGATCGGCTGATGAAGTTTAATATTACGAGTATTCCTGCTTTGGTCGTAAAAGATCAGGTAATCTTAGAAAATGAAATTCCAAGCGTAGAGGATTTGATGTTGTTGCTCCAAAACCTCTTTCTACCAGAGCAATATGTTTTCAGATTCAATAATATACTGGTCCCCACTGACTTTTCGACTGTAGCAGCCAATGCATATCAATATGCTAAACAATTGGCTATCAAACGGGATGCAACGATAAAAATTGTTCACATTTTTCATCCGGAAATGGAAAAAAGCGCTTTATATTTATCTGATCCGGTGGCACAAGGAATAGCGCGAAAAAAAAAGCGATTAGCTGAGTTTATCCGTGCAGATCCAACCCTTGTTGAATTCGATGCGCTGCAAAAGATAAAGACAGAGCAGTTGGTAGAAGTGGGTTTTCCCGGGCAGAAAATAGTCCATTTATCCAAGCAAACAAATGTTGATTTGGTAGTCATGGGGACAACTGGATCGAGTGGACTATTTGAAAAATTATTTGGTAGTGTTTCTTCTTATGTGGCTCAAAAAGCCTATTGTCCGGTTTTGCTAGTACCTAAAAAGGTGCCATATAGGGAAATTGACCATATTTTATATGCCAGTAATCGCCAGATGGAGGATGAAAAAATGATGAAGCAAGTGATTGACCTGGCAATTACTTTTAATGCCAGCAATCCATTTTGTTCACGTCAATGAAAATGCTACTAATGGCTCTAAAAACACAGCTATTCATTTTGAGCAGTGGTTCAAAGCAGGTGCTCCTGAAATAGCATTTCATTTGGTTAATATTGACCATAAGGATGTTTTTAGCGGACTAAATGCCTATGCCCGACAGCACCAAATTGATCTAATGGTTATGGCAACGGCTCATCGTTCTTTTATTAAAGATTTGTTTCATAAAAGCATCACCAAAAAAATGGTTTTTAATACCAAAATTCCATTAAATGGTCATGCATTTTGATGATTAAAAAAAATACCTTTAACTCATGAATCCTGGTACACCTGTTTCCGAAATAATGACCACAAAACTCACCGTGGTCAATGAGCATACCTCCATTGCTGAAATAGCTATAATTTTTGATAATAATAAATTTCATCACTTGCCAGTCGTGGCAGAAGCGGGTCGCCTGATGGGGATCATTAGTAGAGAAGATTTTCTTGGTGCGGGATTGGCATTGGCGAAAAATACCAGCGGCAAGACCCTGGACGAAGAAAAAGTACGAACACTTGGAAGCCAAAGATATTATGACTCCTTCTCCCTTGTGCCTTGAGTCAGAAGATACAATCGGCTTGGCCGCAGATGTATTTTTAGAAAACAAAATTTCACTCATTGCCTATTGTCGAGGATGAAATGATAGTGGGTATCATTACTACCCATGATTTAATTGCTTTCGCTTTTGAATCACCCATCGGACAAATTTCAGACACGGTCACTTTTTGATCAATCGTTCTAATAATTATATCATGGATTTTGATAAGAATATTGCCGTTAAAGAGCTAATGACGACTAATGTAGTCGCTGTTGACTCTCAGGATTTACTAACAAAAGTGGAAACAATTTTTACTACCCATGATTTCCACCATCTTCCCGTTGTCAACGAAAAAAGAGTGGTGTTGGGTATTATTAGCAAATTGGACTTTTACAAAATGCAGGACTCCTTTACTTTATTCGATACCATTAAATCCAGGGAGACCAATCGGTCTGTTTTTCAATCTATCATGGCTCGTGAAATAATGTCCGAGCCTCTCGTCACCTTATCGCCGGAAGATACTGCCCAAAAAGCAATGGGTATTTTTAGAGAAAACCTTTTCCATGCCCTTCCAATTGTAGATGAAAACCGAAAGCTATTGGGCATTTTGACCACTTTTGATTTATTGGTTTATGCTTACAAAGAGCCTATTTATGAATGATTGTCATAATCAATACTCAGCACGGGCAAATCGGCGTGATTGATAAGTGCTTCTACATTGCTACCTACCAGCATCCTTTTGAGCGGATGGCGATTGTGATTGGCGATGACGATTAAATCAGCTTCTAGCTTTTCGGCAAATACCCGAATGCCACGCTCTATGGTAAAATCCTTGAAAATATGTGTATGACAAGTAAGCGGCTGGCATAAAGCGGCATAGTCTTTTAATGCTTCTTCTTGTAAAACCTTTGGAGTATTAAATAGGGTAGTAGAACGAATCAGCACCAAATGAATTTCGGATAAAAAGTGCTTAATAAATTTTTTAAACTTTAAAAAAGCATCCTTATCACTCTCGTTAAAACTAGAAGCATAAACGACTTTTTTAAAATCCACTTGTTTTAATGGTTTTTTAATAACTAAAACGGGACAATGAACTGCTCGCACGACTTTTTGTGTATTGCTTCCAACAAAAAATTCGTTTTTCCCGCTTGTTCCATGCGATCCCATGACAATCAGATCTATTCCATTTTCCTGTACCCCGTTAGTTATACTCTTTAGAAAAGGTTCACTATCTATAATGAAGGAAACTTCAGTATCTGAAAACTGCTCTAACACTTTATCCATTTGTAGTTCTACTTGATTGACCTGTACCAAATAATCGGGCTCTTGTTTTCTTTGCACCATATTCATATTTCTCCATTCCGCTGGCAAATCTAAATGATGGTAGAGATAAATGTTTGAACCAAATCTTTTTGCCAGTTCAACAGCAACTTCCAATGCCTGACCTGCACAGATAGAAAAATCGGTTGGGACTAATATATTTTTCATGTTTTAGGTTTTTATAGCAGACAAAAAAACGTATCAATTCATATTAATAAAAAAGACCTTATTCTTTTATTACTAAAACGGGTTTATCTGTTGCTATCATTAACGCTTTTTCTGTCACACTACCCAGCCAAAAGTGCTTTGAGTTTGGAATGACCTTTCGCACCCATAATGATTAAGTCTATGTCTTTTGCCTTAGCATATTGTATAATTTGTTCTCCCAGACTAAGGTTATTCTTTGGTAAAATAGCCGTTTGAATGTGGTTGCGAAGTTCGTTATCAGTAATATGGGTTTCTAAAAGATGAGCAAAGGCTTTTTGCCGGTCTTTGATCAAAATTTGGCCAATTTTAGCAAGGGTATCTTCAGATTCTAGATAGCCAGTATTTGGCAATTCATAGAGGTTTAGACAGATTATATCCATTGGCTGTTTTTGCTGCTGGCTGATACTTAGGGCAGTTTGTAAGGCTTTGATCGAGTAAGGTGAAAAGTCAATGGGTACTAACAGGCGATTCAGTTGTGGCTTTGATTGGTCTGGTATCACCAGGGCATTGCATGGAGCCATTTTTATAAAATTCCTTGCTAAAATATTGTGATGGATAGTAGAGGTATTTTGTCCAATAATGATTAAATCTGCTTTTATAGAATTGGCTCCTTTTAATAATTCCTCCAGTGGGCTGCCCTCTTTGGTTTCTACTGTGATGTCTATGCTCTTCGATTTGGAAAGATGCCCTTTTACTTTTTCCTCTAGGTCTTGAATAAAAGATTCTTCCAAATTGTATTGTCCAAGTATCATAGAGGTTTGTGTTTCATAATAGGTTCTAAGCAAACTGTTTTGACGAAACACATGTAGAAAATAAAGAGCTGATATCGTAATTTTTTGAGTGAAAAGGTCAAGATAATCCAGTACAGCATTATCGGTTTCTCCTGTTTCTAGCCCGATCATTGCTCTTTTTACTTCAAAAACAGTCCCATTCTTTAGCCCTTTACTTTCAGCATCATTTTTTGCCTTAGTTTCCATACCCTGATTATTTTAACCTTTTATAGACCAATTTAATGTATTACAATATACCGTGTGAATGATTAAAAGGCAGTGATAAAGATCATTCCTACAGTCTGACAAAAATCACTTTTATCCAGTTATTAGTTTTAGAAATTGAACCAAAAAGCATTTTTCATAACTAAAAAAGGCATTATGAAAAACATCTTGGTTCCAATTGATTTTTCCGAAACGGCAAAGAATGCTTTCTTATTTGCCCAATCCTTTACCAGTGGCGAGGCAAATTTAAAGATAGTACACGCTATTCAGCCAGAGCCCGTTCCCGATATGATGTACCCAACTGTGGTGCTGCCAACAGAATTATCCCAACAAAAGGCGGAATGGCTAGATCAGTTTGTTGCTACTAATACGATTTCAAAAAAAACGGATGTACAAGCAAACCCAAAGATAAAAAGTCTTGTGAAAGTTGGTTTGGCAACGGACATAATTATTGAAGAATCCGCCACGGATACGGATTTAATTATCATGGGCAGTACAGGGACTAATGGATGGGTTGATAAAGTTTTTGGAAGTGTTTCGACCCATGTAGCACAGCATGCTCATTGTCCAGTAATGTTTATTCCTCAAAATGCTAGTTATAAGGGATTCCAAAAAATCGCCTATGCGACCAATGAGGGCATCACACACGAAGCCGAAGCTGTAAAGAAAATGATTGAAATAATGGGACAAAATCGCCCTGAGATTCATTTTGTCCATGTAAAAAATGATATTTTCAATTACTTTCAAATTGAAGAAGAGGCTTATAAGCAATTTATGAAAGACAATGCTCCCGATTTGGGCTTTAAAATGGCAAAAATACGCAACGATGAAGTAATGAAAGGACTTCACCAATATGCTGACGAGCAAGAAATAGACCTGATAGCTCTTGCTACCAAGCATCGGAATTGGCTGGAGCAACTTTTTCACAACAGCATGACCAAACGAATGATTTTGAATGTGAAAACCCCTTTATTAGTAATGCATTATGAAGATTAGAGCTATTTGCCTGCTAAGGCTTTGATTTTATCCTCTAGTTCGTATTCATCGCCTGGGACATAGCCATTATGGTGATAGACGATATAGCCGTTTTGATCTACCAAAAAAGTCTGGGGAATAGTTTGAAAATTGAAAGCATTTTGCAGTTCGGTTGGTTTACCCGTCAATACAGTATATTTCCAGCCTTTAGAGGCGACGAGGCCAGGGACTGTAGCCGCTGCCCGACGAGTATCTATAGACACGGCCACCAGTTCCATATCGTAATCTTCCTGCCAGTTAGCATAGACATCTGAAATGGCATCCAGTTCTTTTTTACAAGGAGCGCACCAGGTCGCCCAGAAACTAATGACGGTTATCTTTCCATTTTTGCCAAAGTCCTGCATATTGATTGGTTGGCCTTCCAATGTTTTTGCCTGGACATCCGGCAAGGTTTTGTTTTGAGCAAAAGCAGTTGTTAGAAAAAAAGAAAAACTTAGGAATAATATTGATTTAATAATTTTCATAAAAATTTAATCATTTTTTGATTTGATGGATGTCATGAATAACGTCCGATCTACAATGAATTTGACCTGTTGAGTTGAAAAAGTCACTACAATATCTGATGATTTTGATAAAAATGCAGGACATTAACAATGTTTTAAGAGTAGTAGCGGTCGAAATTTATCGCTCAATACCATATAAAGCGACCGTCTGCATTTTGCCTTTTAATTGCACTTCTCCAATGTCAATACTTTTTAGTGGGCTGTTCAAGACTAGTTGGTTTAATAAATCTTTTGAAACCAACAGCTTTTGTTGGAAAGCATTGCATTGGGCTTGGATGCGCGCAGTTGTATTTAGCACGTCGCCGTGGTAGGCAATTTCTTTTTTGACGACCCCTACTTCTGCAACGGTTACCTTTCCGAAATGAAGCCCTGCTTTGAATTCAGGGAGAGTTTCATATTTTTCTAAATAATACGCAGACTTATCTTGCAATTTTTTCATAAAAGCGAAAAATACTTCTACACAATTGCTATTTTCCATGCCGTTTTTATTGGACCAGTTCAAAATGGCTTCGTCGCCTACATATTGATAAATTTCTGCTTTGTATGCCGGCACGATTTCATTTAAATCATAAAAACAGTCCTGGATAAATTCGCTGAATTTAATATGCCCCAATTGTTCCGCAATAGTCGTAGAAGATTTTAAATCCAGGAACATAAAAATACGCTGCGCTTCTTTGGGATGATGGTAAGTTCCTTTAAGCATTTTCCATAGAATGCCAGGGCCAAATTTTTGGTTGACCTGCCGGACGAAGCTTATCAAAGTGATGACGATAAAAAAATAGACGAGGATCACCCAGAATAATTTGCTCGACATTAAATTTTGGACAAATTCCGGACTGAGCATTCGGTCATAGGCTTTGGAGGAAATAATAATGCCCATCAACATGACTATTTTTACAAAGAAGTAGTAAACGACTATTTTTAGTAAAAATAAATTGCGGTAGGACCAGCGTTTGAAGTTTTCTTTACCGAAAAATAGTTCGGACAGGGAAAATAAAATTCCGGCAATAATCCCAATACCGAGATTTAAAGCCAGGGAAAAATGTGCTGGCAGATGATTTTCCAAGCCCAAATTGTGCATATGCTCTGGTAAACCATAAGTCCTTAAAAAGAAAAATAAAAAAACCGCAAATATCCACACGATGATCATTTGCAGAAAAAATAAGGCTATTTCTTTGGGAGATTTTTGCATGGATGTTGCTTGATGTCGAAAAATCAGACTTTTTTATTGGTGGTAATTTAATAAATTTAGGCCCACTTAACTAACTAACACTTATACCTATCGAGATGTTTTCAACTAAGACCTATATCACAAGGCGACAATCCTTACAACAAAAAGTCAAATCTGGCCTACTACTATTGCTTGGAAATGAAGAAAGTAGTATGAACTATGCAGATAATCATTATCATTTCAGACAAGATAGTTCTTTTCTCTACTTTTTTGGGCTGGACTCGCCAGGTTTGGCAGCAATTATAGATATTGATAATGGCAAAACGATCCTTTTTGGCGATGAATTGACTATGGACGATATTATCTGGACGGGACCGCAGCCTTCTTTGAAGAGTTTGGCTAGTAGCGTAGGGGTACAAAGAGTATTGCCAAAAAATAAAATAGCTGCCTATCTAAAAAAGGCGAGAAAGCGCAAACGTCCAATCCATTTTTTGCCGCCCTATCGTCCGGAGAATAAAATAAAACTGAATGGATGGCTGGGAATTCCTATAAAAGGATTACCAAATTTGGCTTCTATCCCTTTTGCAAAAGCTGTCATCGATCTGGCTGCTGTTAAGAGTGCTGAAGAAATTGTGGAAATGGAAAAAGCGGTCAATATTTCTGGACAAATGCACCTGGCAGCTATGAAATATGCCCAACCTGGGATGACAGAAGCGGCAATAACGGGTATCGTACATGGCATTGCGGTTAGTAGCGGCGGAAACCTACCTTACCCAATCATTTTGACCGTCAATGGACAAACCCTTCACAATCATTATCATGGGAATATTTTGAAAAAAGGGCAATTGGTTTTGGGCGATTTTGGAGCAGAAACAGCCATGCATTATGCGGGAGATATTACCCGAACCTTTCCCGTTGCTAAAAAATTCACTACTCAACAAAAAGAAATTTATCAGATCGTTCTGGATGCCAATTTAGCGAGCATAAAAGCTTCTAAATCCGGTGTTTTGTATAAATCAGTGCATTTACAAGCTGCAAAAATAATCGCAACCGGTCTGAAAGCTTTGGGCATTATGAAAGGAAATGTGGAGGAAGCGGTTGCCAATGGGGCGCATGCACTCTTTTTTCCTCACGGGCTGGGACATATGATCGGGCTGGACGTTCACGATATGGAAGATTTGGGCGAAGATTTAGTCGGCTACTCGGAAACGGTCAAGCGGAGTAATCAATTTGGATTGCGTTCGCTTAGATTGGGAAGAGCTCTGGAGCCTGGTTTTGTAATCACTATTGAGCCGGGATTATATTTTATTCCCGAATTAATAGATCGCTGGCAAAGCGAGCAAAAATTTTCTCAGTTTATCAATTATCCTAAATTAAAAGCTTATCGCCATTTTGGCGGCGTTAGAATTGAAGATAATGTATTGATTACCCAAAATGGACAACGCGTATTGGGCAATCCCATTCCTAAAACGATTAAAGAAGTGGAGAAAATCAGAAGAAAGACCTAATTATTAACCATTTTGTGAGTATCGCACAATGGTTTTTAGTTTACTAAATTAGTGTTATTCAACAGATTAAATATCGTTTTTTAATATGTTTGCCATCCTTTAAGAAGTGTTCCTATGAAAAATACTTTTCAAGTCATTAGTCCTATTGACAATTCAGTCTATTTGGAGCGGAATCGGGCGAGCCAAATGGCTATTGAAAAAGCATTGGTACTTGCTATAAAAGCTCAAAAAGACTGGAAGCAAACTTCTATAAAAGATCGGACCATTATTTGTAAAAAAGCAATCGACTATTTTTTGAATAATGCGGATGAAATAGGGGAGGAGTTGACCTGGCAAATGGGCCGACCTATTCGTTATGCTCCTTTTGAAATTACCAAAGGTTTTCAGGAGCGGGCAAATTATATGATTGATATTGCAGAAGCGGCGTTATCCAATATTTTTACTGAAAAACTTACTGGTTTTCAGCGATTTATAAAAAGAGAGCCGTTGGGAACAGTGTTAGTTTTAGCTCCGTGGAATTATCCTTATCTAACTTCTGTTAATGCGATTATTCCAGCAATTATGGCGGGAAATTCAGTTATTTTAAAACATGCCCAGCAAACGCCCCTTTGTGCAGAGCGGTATGCAAAGGCATTCGAATATGCTGATTTGCCCAAAGGCCTTTTTCAGTACCTACACCTTGACCATGCACAGGTGGCAAGACTTATTAAAGACCAGCGTATTGATTTTGTCGCTTTTACGGGCTCAGTGGCAGGAGGAAAAGCAGTGCAAAGAGCAGTAAGCAAGCGATTTATCAATATTGGATTGGAATTGGGAGGCAAAGACCCTGCTTATGTACGCACGGATGCCCATTTGGAAAACGCTATTGAAAATTTGGTGGACGGGGCTTTTTTTAATTCGGGACAATCCTGTTGCGGTATTGAACGGATTTATGTACAGAAGCAAATATTTGAACCTTTTGTGGAAGGTTTTGTAGCATTGACCAGAGAATACAAATTGGGAAACCCTTTGGAACAAACTACGACTTTGGGTCCAATGGTGCGTACCTCTGCTGCAAAATTTGCCCAAAAACAGATTAGAAAAGCAGTCAAACAAGGAGCAAGAGCATTAATTGACCCTGTCTTGTTTCCAGCACATAATAAAAAAACACCCTACATGGCTCCTCAAGTGCTAATTGATGTAAATCATTCTATGAAAATAATGAGGGAAGAAACCTTTGCACCCGTGGTGGGCATTATGCCAGTAAAGGACGACACCGTCGCGATAAAGCTGATGAATGATAGTCAATATGGTCTGACGGCATCTATCTGGACGCAAGACATTGATAGAGCAGTTAAAATTGGCGACCAGATAGAAACGGGTACTTTTTTTATGAATCGTTGTGATTACCTCGATCCAGCGTTAGCTTGGACGGGGGTGAAGGATAGTGGTAGAGGCTGCACCTTGTCAGCCCTTGGCTATGAGGCATTGACCCGCCCTAAATCTTTTCATTTGAAGTTAATCAACGAATGATTCTATGAAAGTAGGCTTGCTGATTTGCGACCATATAAAGAAAGAATATCAAGCAACATTTGGGGATTATCCAACTATGTTTGCCCATTTATTCCCTAGCTTTGATTTTGTTTATTATGATGTCTGCGAAGGGCAATTTCCTAAAGATATGCAGGAATGTGAAGTGTATCTGGCAACGGGTTCTAAGTATTCTGTTTATGACGAGATTGACTGGATTATCCAACTAAAAGCTTTTGTTAAGGAAATTTATATACAGCAAAAATATTTTATTGGCTTTTGTTTTGGACATCAATTGATTGGGGCGGCGCTTGGCGGGAAAGTAGAAAAATCGCCCACCGGCTGGTCAGTAGGGGTACATACTTATCAACTACTCCAGCAAAAAGCGTGGATGGTTCCTTTTCAACAGTCATTTAACCTACTTATGATTGCCAGGATCAAGTGCTTGAGTTGCCCGAAAATGGCACTTTATTAGCTAGCACTGCCACCTGCCCAAATGCGATGATTCAGGTAGGGGAAAAGATATTGGGCATACAGGGGCACCCCGAATTTACCAAAGCCTATGATCGCTTATTAATGGAGAATCGCGTAGAAAAAATGGGCAAATCCAACGTTGAGGCAGGCATAAAAAGCTTGGACTTGCCCATTCATCCCCAATTGATTGTCAAATGGGTCCATAATTTTTTGAAAAATAGACTTTAAGTCATTTTTCCTATTCCTTTAATTATTCTCTGGTCTTAGATTTCTTACTGCTCGCCCAGCTTGCCACATTTCTGATTCTCGCAATTCTTTGAGTTCCTCTTCCAGTTTTTCTCTGTAGTCTGGTTTGCCATTGGAGTCAATAGATAGTTGGGCTTCGCGACCGGCAGCTACGGAATCGTATAGTTCTTCAAAAACGGGTTTTACCGCATCACGGAATCTCTTCCACCAATCCAATGCTCCTCTTTGGGCGGTGGTAGAGCAATTAGCATACATCCAGTCCATGCCATTTTCGGCAACTAAAGGGTATAAAGATTGAGTAGCCTCCTCGACCGTTTCATTGAAAGCCTCCGAGGGAGAATGTCCTCTTGCCCTCAATAGATCGTATTGGGCAGCAAATAAACCCTGGATCGCGCCCATTAAAGTACCCCTTTCACCCGTTAGATCGCTATAAACTTCTCGCTTAAAAGTGGTCTCAAATAAATAACCGGAACCCACGCCAATGCCCAAAGCAACCACTCGATCAAAGGCCTTGCCCGTCGCATCCTGAAAGATTGCGTAACTGGAATTCAAACCTCGCCCTTCTACAAACAGCCTCCTCAAACTCGTACCGGAACCCTTTGGAGCAACCAAAATTACGTCCACCTCTTTGGGTGGAATAATCCCCGTCCTTTCTTTATAGGTAATGCCAAAGCCGTGTGAAAAGTAAAGCGCCTTTCCTTTGGTTAAGTATTTTTTGACAGTAGGCCACCTCTCGATTTGTGCTGCGTCAGACAAAAGATACTGGATAATGCTTGCCCTCTCGCAAGCTTCTTCAATTTCAAATAAAGTTTGGCCTGGAACCCAGCCGTCATTCACCGCTTTGTCCCAAGATTTGGAAGGTCTTCTTTGTCCAACAATTACATTAAAGCCATTATCTCTTAGGTTCATTGATTGACCAGGGCCTTGTACGCCATAGCCAATGATGGCGATGGTTTCATCTTTAAGTACCTCTCTTGCTTTTTCAACCGGAAATTCTTCTCTGGTTACGACATTTTCGATAGTTCCGCCAAAATTTAATCTAGCCATGATTAGTTGATTTTCGATTTAGTAATGCGGTTTTATTTAGCATTTTTTCAAAATTGTTGCAAAGAAAAGTAGATTTTTTGGGAATTAAGAGGGCTTTTAAAAAATAATTTTATTAAACAAAATTATCTTATAAGTTTCTGAGTACTTTGCCAGTTAACTTAGTTTACAAAGTACTAAGCAGGTGCGCTCCAAATTTTATTCGGAACTATCCTGGTTAGGGTATTTTTTTCTAATATAATTCGCTTTATATTTGTGCTGGCTTTGAGCATTTGGATCTATCATGTGAAAGTTGGTTTATGAACCAAAATAGAAGGCAATTTTTTTGTCTCACTTTCACATGATAGGTCTTTTTGCTTATGTAACCATGGAAAAATGAGTTGGTCATTTTTTCATCAGCATTTAAAATGTTTCGATTCGATATAGCACACCAAAAAAACGTTGACAAATGCCAATCATTTCAAGAAGGGGAGAGGACGCTTATACTTCTCCTATCCGACATTTGGGACCCTACGCAGATGAAGCCAAGGCTAAGGGGAGGCACGTCTTTCACTTAAATATTGGAAATCCGGATATTCACACGCCAGAACTGGCTTTGGAAAAAGTGAGAACAGCGACAGACAAAATTATTCCATACAGCCCGTCTAAGGGTTTTACTTCTTATCGCAAGAAGCTGGTTGGATATTACAAAAAATTTGGAGCAGCCCTTTCTTACGAAAATATTATCATTACCAATGGTGCTTCGGAGGGCATTTTATTTTCTATGTTCTCTTGCCTGGATGCAGGAGATGAAGTCATTATACCAGAACCCTTTTACGCTATTTATAATGCTTTTTCTTATGTTTCAGGTGTAAAATTAATAGCCATTACCTCTACCATTGATACGGGGTTTGCCCTGCCTAGCCCAAGTGAATTTGAACAGTATATTACACCGAGAACCAAAGCTATTTTTATTTGTAATCCCAATAATCCAACGGGTTGCGTTTACTCGAAAAATGAACTCGAAGAATTGGGAAGAATCGTTAAAAAATACGACCTGTTTTTCTTTGTGGATGAAGTATATCGGGAATTTTCTTATGATGAAGCATTTTATTCCGTTTTGAATATGGAAGAACTAGCGGATAATGTAGTAGTAATTGATTCTGTATCCAAGCGATTTTCTGCCTGCGGTGCAAGGGTCGGTGCTTTGGTATCCAGAAATTTACAGGTGCTGGAAAGTGTCAATAAATACGCTGAATTTAGATTAAGCCCCCCTCATTTTGGACAGATACTGGCAGAGGCAACGCTGGATGTAGAAGAATCATACCTTAAAGGGGTCACTTTAGAGTATATCAAACGACGGGATATGGTGCATCAGCGTTTATCTCAAATGGAGGGAGTGATTTGTAAAAAACCTAAGGGTGCTTTTTATTTTTTGACACAATTGCCTATTGATGACGATGTGAAATTTTGCAAATGGTTGCTGCAAGAATTTGATCATCAAGGAAATACACTTATGCTAGCACCGGGTAGTGGTTTTTATGCTACTCCAGGAAAAGGCAAGCAGGAAGTAAGGATTGCCTATGTGCTGAACACCAAAGATTTGGGAATGGCAATGGATTGTCTAGAAGCGGCTTTGAAGATTTATCCGGGAAGAAAAATAAAGAATACTGCTAAGATAAATGGGGCGACTATTGCTTATCTGACAGAGAACGAAGCTGAAAAATAGAATAAAAAGCCAGTGAAAATGCTTGAAAAATAAGCAAAATGCAAATGCAAAAATAATTTAAGCTCAAGTAAATACAGCATCTTTTTTTGCTCTGCACTTAGACATAGGCTTAATCTTATTAAAACTTAATTTTATTTTTACAAAAAATATTTTTAACCTCCTGTTAAATTGTTTGTTTTTTTGCCGATTTTATATTAAAATTGTTGAAAAGTAAATAAAAACTACACATCTCAGAAGTATTAACCAAGCTATTTATTCTCTCCCCAACCACCTTAATTGATTCTTATAAGAAGTTGGACTAGTAACTTCTCCTTCTTCGACAGGTTTCTTGATCAGCGTAAAGTGAAAAATCAAAAACGACCAAAAGAAATGTCGTTTTTTTGCTTCAAACTGGGTTGAAATTGCGAAATTTGTTAAAGAGGCTAACTTCTAATTCCCTGATTATCCATTAAGGAACCCTTTGTTTTAATCATAATTCTATTTCCTAAGCAAAAGCTACTACAATTTAACTACACTCTGGCAAACATACTGTGATGGAACTTCAATATTATTTAAGTGTTTTATGGAGGCGAAAGTGGCTTATTTTATTTTCTGTTATCTCCGCTGCCGCTGTGGCCTTCTACCTAATTAGCCAGAAAGCCCCCGTTTACAAATCAGAAGCGATCCTTTCTACGGGGGTCATTGACTATACGGGTATTAATTCTAGTAAGAATAATCCTTTTATTCAGAAATTGCAGGTGGACATGCGATTCAATAATTTGATAGAATTTGTCACTTCTCGTCGCTGCCTGAACTTGCTTTCCTTCCACTTGCTTAATCACGATTTGGATCCCGAGGCATTTGAAACCACTCCTTTTCGCCAGGAGATAGACCTGTCTACATTTAAATTGGAGGATTTAATAGGACTGAATCAACTTTTAGAAACTAAGCTCCAAAAACTAGAGCCTCAATTTGAAGATCCTAAAAAAGAATTATTTTTCAATAAAGTGGCAAAGGCTTTTGCCTATGATTATGAAACGTTAAAAGAAGATCATTTCAAAATTAGCCGAATGGGCGAAACGGATTATATCCGATTCTCTTTTGAATCTGAAGACCCCGAACTCTCTACTTTTGCCGCCAGCAAATTCAGCACAGAGTTTATCAATTATTTTGAGTCTCTTCGCAATGAAGATAATGAAGGCACTATTAAGTATTTAGCAGGCTCGGCTAAGGAGAAAAAGAATCGGTTGGACGCCAAGCAGGATGACCTCAAAGCCTATAAGGAAAAAGGACAACTCGTTGATTTGGAGTCACAAAGGGCCGCCACAGTAGAGCAAATAAAGGAATTAGAGCAACAAAAAAGCGATGCTCAAAAGACGATTAACGCCAATACGAAGACTATTAAAGAACTGGATGGTTTGCTGCAACAGGTGAGTCAGCCTATTACTAAAGAAGAAGATGATAATTTAGATCGAATTAACACCAATAAGAAGATCGTTGACCTTCAAAGTAGAGAGCGAGATTTAATGGATAAATTGTTCGATGGAATCTCTTCAAAAAAAGATAGGCGACAGATAGAATCTGAATTAAAAATAGTAAAAAAACAATTAAAAGAAGAGATAGATGCGCTTTCTGGCCAGTACAGGGAAAGGCTAGATATGCAGCCCGAAACGGAAGATAGAACGATTGCTAATGATTTATATCAAAAAAAGCTAAAAGCTTCCATTGAACTAACGAATGCAGAAGAAAGCAGGCAGCTTATCAATGACAAGTTGGCAGAATTAAGGGCTAGAGCGAAAAG
>CBDCUO010000006.1:0-91780 GCA_965222705.1 Saprospiraceae bacterium
ATGTGCGAATAGATGGAACGGCAAGCACTTCCCGACCCCAAACGAGCTACAAAAGAGGCTTTGCGGTCAAAGGCTTCGTCCTCTTGCAAAGTCTGAAATAATTCATCCTCCAAGCTGCATAAACACAAGGCCAACGCACTCATACTGGAAGCTGAAGAAGCAATACCCGCCGAATGCGGAAAAGAATTATAAGAATGTATTGTCAAGTGCAATTGCCGAAGAAAAGGAAATAAATTATTTAGACCTTCGAAGTATTTAATAATTTTCTTCCGAAAGGCTTCATTCGGTTCGTCGTGAAAAAAGAAATCGAGCGAAATGTTCTTATTCTCTTCTTTTTTTGCCTCGTAGCTTAAAGTTGTTTGAGTAAAGGCATTTTCCAAAGTAAAGCTAATGGACGGGTTGCGAGGCAATTGCACCCCATATTTGCCCCAATATTTGATTAAGGCTAGGTTAGAAGGGCTTTTCCAAGTAATTGTCCCCGTTGTGCTTTGGGGGCTTTCAAGGGTTAGAAAAGGGTTTTCATACATATTGACAGGAATTCGTTTATAGGCAACAAAAAAAGCAAAAATCTACTTGATTTTCGCTTTTTTCCATTAGGAGTTTTTTTTTTGACCACTCCAGCAGTTCAAAACAGAAACGCTTACTGCTTTATTAGCTTTGCAATAGTCTATTAGTTTATTTTATGGGAAATATCTAAATCATATAGAACTGCGTCTAAAATTTTATCCTTTCCTTCGATATAGCCCTCTTTTAAGCGATAACCATACAGCCGGCTTACCGAATTCCAGTAAGCGGCGGAGAAGCTGCCCCGAAGACTCTTTATTAATTTATAAAAAGGTGTGTCTAGTTCTTTTTCTATCATTTTTATCAAAATCTTTCCCTGTGTTTTGCTCAAATTTTTAAGTGGTCCAGTAAATTCTTTCTTTAGTTGTTTGTGAAGTCGTTTGATATGTTTTTTTCGCTGGCGTTTTTTCATAGTTTTGGTCAGGTGCTCCACTTCTCGAAATATCTTGATTGCTTCGACTGCATAGGGGTAGACCTTCGTAGCATATCGCCGATATTTCATATATCGGATGTATTCGTCCATATCGTCGAAGTGACGCGGAGAAGAAACAAAAACTTCATCCATATCAGAGATCAACATGGTATCTTTATCATACTTGACACTGACAATTTCGCCGTCAATTCTGGTTTTTTGAATCGGCACACTATCTTGTCCTTGTGCATAGGCAGTATAAAGAAAACCGACTAATAACAAATATGAGTTCCATAATATTTTCATAGATAAATAAGCCAGATTTAACAAATAAATAGAGGGCTTGATGTAAGTTTAAAACGCTTTTGCAAAGCTTTTATGTTCTGGGAGCATCGTTATTATTTTGTTAATCTATGAATTGCGCTCAAATATATGCTAAACTCTCAAAAAACGCTTACTGCATCTATACGAACTAAATCGGCATTTTTCAGAATAATTTTTTATATTGCGTACCCAGTCTCTTGGTAGTAAAAATCTCCCCCTCTAAGCATCGCTCATCTCAATTTCAAAAGATTCGTGTAGAAACAAGTAATTGAGGATAAATTTTTTCAAACTAAATCTCTTGAATAAAAGGAGGGAAGTCAATTTTTGAGCATTACTAAATTAACCGCCATTTTTTATTGCTGTTTTGTCCTTAGCAGGGCGGATGCTTTCCCTTTTCAATAAATTTAGTTTGTTCTGCGACCGATTTAAAGAGCATGGAATTTTCTTTCTAAACTTTTCATTTAATAAAATGAACACGATTAAAAAATTGATGCACCCCTTATTATCTGTATTATTGAACCCATTTATTCACTTTCCCTTCATGGGAAAAACAATTGAGTTGCTTCATAATAAATACAGGGTAAAAAAAATTATTAAAACACAAGCTATTATTCGGCAAAAACTAGAAAATATTTTTAAGGATGCTCGAGTCAAGTATGGACCGTTCAAAGGGCTTCAATACCCTGAATTACAAGGGGTTGGCAGTGAATTATTCCCTAAACTGTTGGGGTGTTATGAAATAGAGTTGGCCGATTTGACAAATCGAATCAAGCAAACAGCCTATGATAAAATTGTAAATATTGGTTGTGCGGAAGGATATTACGCAATAGGGCTAGGTTTATTTAATGAAAAAGCAGAAATATATGCTTATGATACGGATGAGCAAGCTCGAATGCTTTGTCGAAAAATGGGTGAAAAGAATGGGGTCATAAGTCGCCTGCATATTGGCGGAACATGCACAATGGATACTTTGCAAGGTTTAGATTTTTCTCAACATTCTCTAATCATTTGTGATTGTGAAGGATTTGAACTGGAGCTATTTCAGAAAAATATTGTCCAATACTTGGTAAATTGCGATATTTTGATAGAATTGCACGACTTCATTAACCCCGAAATTTCAAAAAAATTACTTCCTTTATTTAATGACACCCACGCTTTGGAAATTTTTAGAAGTATGGATGATGAGTTAAAATTTATTCATTTTCACGATAAATACAAAGAATTAGCATCGCTGACCGATTATGAGAAAAAAATTGCTCTGGGAGAATTAAGGCCCACTACTATGGAATGGGCTTTTTTTTCCTCCAAAAAATTCGAGAAGGCAAAAAATAATCCAGTATCAGTGCTTTGATTTCAATATTGGCAAAGCACTAACTTGACTAAACACTAGAATAAACTGCCTTGAATGGCAAAGCTTTTTGGATTCTCCAACTGCAATAAGGCCCTTTTCATCTCCAACCCATAAAAATAGCCTGTTAAATCTCCATTTTTTCCTATGCAACGATGACACGGAACAATGACCCCAATTGGGTTGTATTTATTGGCTAAGCCAACAGCTTGATAGGCTTTGGGGCTGCCAATTTTTTCGGCAATCGCCGCATAGGAAATCGTATGTCCATAAGGAACTTCCAATAGCGTTTCCCAAACTTTGATATTAAATTCCGAAGCGCCAGACCAGTCAAATGTCAGGTCAAATTTTTTGAGCTTTCCTTCAAAATAGGCAGTCAATTGCTGCGCGCAAGCTTGTAAAACTTTTGGTATCTTTGAAGTAACTGCCTGGCTATCTGTTAGTTTTTGGACAGAACGAATACCTTTTTTGCTTCCAATAATTTTAAATTTTCCAAATTTGGTCTGAATGATTGCTTTTTCGTAAGTCATATTTTGTAGAATGTTTGATTTGTTTGACAATAAAGCGTTCATTTTGGAATTATAATTCTAGCTCAAATTATCTCCTAAAATTATTACTTTTGACGAAATTTAACAGATTCAATTTTAGTTTTATTACTAAAGCTAGCTCTGGAATAAAAGTTTTGATCAGTTTAATCAAAATTTATTTTACAAAGTACTAGCTGAAATTCGATCTATAACAAAAAATCATTGAACTTACCTATAAAATTCGCTCGACGGTACTTATTTGCCAAACGGTCAACGAATGCGATCAATATTATTTCGGGAATTACGGTTTTTGGACTATCTATTGGTGCGGCGGCGCTCGTTCTGGTTTTGTCGGTCTTTAATGGTTTAGAGGACTTAATTACTAGCATGGTCAACGCTTTTAATCCCGATGTAAAAGTCGCTCCGATCAAGGGAAAAGTTTTTTTGCCCGAAGCGGATAAGTTATTAAAGATCAAGGAACTGGAAGGGGTTTTATACGTTTCCCATACACTGGAAGAAGTTGCTTTTTTTCAATATCAAAAAAATCAAAATGTGGGTATATTAAAAGGAGTAGATCAATATTTTCACCAGGTGACCAGCATTGACTCGACCCTTTTCGAAGGAGAATATTTATTGGAAAAAGATCAATACAACTTTGCCATTTTAGGAAGGGGAATAAGAAGTAAGTTGGGCGTTAATATTGATGATAATTTTAATAACTTAAAAGTATATATGGCCAAACGGAAAAATGTTGGTCCACTTGCCAAGCCCTTTCGAGAGCAATATGCCATTCCGCGGGGCACTTTTTCTATTCAGCCGGATTACGATCAAAAATATGTGCTAACCTCTTTGCAATTCGCCCGAAAATTGCTGAATTATGATAAAGAAGTCAGCTATTTGGAAATCAAATTAAATCCTGAATCAGACCAAGCAAACATCGTTCAACAAATTAGAGCTATTCTCGGTCCTAATTTTTCTGTAAAAGATCGCTACGAACAAGACGAAGCTTTTAACAAAATAATGAATGTGGAAAAATGGATTAGCTATGCCATTCTCAGTTTGACTTTGCTGCTGGTGGCTTTTAATATGATTGGTTCCCTTTGGATGATTGTGCTCGATAAGAAGAAGGACATTTCCATTTTGAAGTCTATGGGAGCTACGGATAAGCTAGTACGCAATATTTTTCTGAGTCAAGGTATTTTACTTTCTTTGGTGGGTATGAGCATTGGTTTTATGCTAGCTCTGGCGCTCTATTTTTTACAAAAACAATTTGGCATTGTGCCTAGTCCCGGCTTTATTGTGGAGGCCTATCCTATTGAAATTCAGCTGACGGATTTTTTAGTAGTCGCGGCAACAGTACTGGTGGTTGGTCTGGCTGCCTCTATTGCCCCTTCTTTAAAGGCAGCGAGCATTCCGGCAATTATTAGGGAAGCGTAGTGGATTTTGTTTCTATCTTCATTTTCCATTCAGCGTTCAATTAAAAATGCTGAACAATGTTTTTCCATACCTTCGAGCTTCTCTAAATTGCGGATGTGCCTCGAAGGTATGATTCGGGTTATGCTCTAAGACAAACCAGCCCTCTTTTTTCAATAAATTATATTCAAAAATTTTGTCGGGAATGGTATTGAGTGTAGGTAAAGGATAGGGTGGCCCGGCAAAAATATAGTCGTATTGGTTGGGATCTTTTGCCATAAATTTAAAGGCATCTGCCCTGAAAATTTTAATTTTATCTTCAATATTCAGCTTTTTAGCAGTCTGTTTGACAAAAGCTACACAAGCACCAAATCGATCTACATAAGTTACATCTTCGCAACCTCTGGAAATGAATTCATAGCTGTGGTTGCCCGTTCCGCCAAATAAGTCCAACACTTTTAGTTCTTCAAAATAAAAATGATTAGTCAAAATATTGAACAAGCCCTCTTTAGCAAAATCCGTAGTCGGGCGAGTGGGCCAGTTCTTGGCTGGGGGGAAAAATTTTCTACCTTTGAATGTACCGCCTATTATGCGCATTTTTTTAACTTCAATTTCAATTTATTTGTGTTTTTATTATTTTCAAGATCTGATCATCTATTTCTTCTTTTTGTTGTACTTTATTAAACCATTTTTGGGCAATTTCGGTATTTCCCTGCCTTGTCGCAATGATCCCGCATAAAGACATGATTATATCATCTAAACTTTTTAACATTCGACCATTTTGTATAGATGTAACATCCTTTAGCACCACTAGTTCTCCCAAATTTGTCCATTCTGGCTGCTCTAAAAAATAATATTGTAATATTAATCGAAGAGAGTCTATAGAGGAGGAATAATTTCCCCAGATGATTGCATTTGCACCACATTGGCGCGCTATAATTGGCGCTTCGTCAATGGTCATGTATTCTCTATATTCGCCTATTTTTACAATAGTGGACAAATTGTTTTTTTTTGTTAATTGATTGATTCTATCCCTGAGAACAATTTGTGGTTTTGCAGTTTGATTGCCTACATTTTCAAATGGAATTACTAGTATTTTATTTAAAAACTGGTCTTGAAATTCTGGGCACTCATAACTTTGGCTGTTTTTATTCCACCAAAAAATCAATCCAAGCCCCATTATTAAAAAAGGAACTAAAAATAGCTTGAACCTATTAACTGTTTTAATTTTTTTAGCCGATTTTGCGGTATTTGCTTTTTGAATCAAGGTTAATAATTTATCATTGATCCGATTCTTTCTCATTTGTTTTTCCTCAAAACTTAGAAGCCCTTTCAGTCCTTCTTGAGTTAAATCGTGATATTCTGCTTCAATTATTGATAAAGCATTCTTTATATCTTGATTAAATGGCTCCTTGTTTAGGATATTAAAAGCCTCTTTTATCCTTCCTGACGTAATGAGTTGAGCTATTTGTTTATTTAAGTTTTTTTCTTCCATTTTGTTTTTTCACCTTTCGTTTCTTAAAATAGATTTTTTACTTTCATTCTTGGAAGTTGTTTAAAAATGTTTTGTTTTAAATTCTGCAATTATTTGATAAACAATAAGTTAGGGCTTCAAAAGAGTGAAAATTTTTGACAAAATTTTTCTAACAAAAACTAGAATATAACCCATTAATATTCTGTGCTTTATAAAAATTATTGCATTTCATTTTTAAACAACTTCTTGGTCTGGTTAGCGATAGTCCAAAGAAACTATCGAGCAAATTTAGCAAAAAATCTCGCGCTATTCTCAGTCGCTTCTGTGTGTCAGCTTATTATTTTCTGCCAATACGAGTTTGAAAAATAAGAGAATAATTGAAACTATACCTCCCAACAATATTGAAAATCCAATATCTGGCATGATCCTCAAAAGCATAGAAATAGGAACGTTTATCAATTTAGGTAGAATTAAAAGTATAACAAACGGGAGTATCTCAAAAATATAACTTGGCAACTTGTTTGCCTTAAATTTTGGTTTAATTGGATACTTTTTTCGACTCCATCTATATGAGTTAAGCAGTAAATTATAAATCATTTTACAACACATTAACCCAATTATTATTCGTACTAGGTATTCTCCAAAAACCTTGTTGGTTGCTTCCTTCATGGAAATGTTTGAGACGATCCGGTTAGTAATTTGACTTGATATTGAAAAAAAAGGGCCAGAATTGGTGTTGGTCATAACATTGACAGCAATTTTTTGCTCCGGCAAAAGAGTAATCTGTGCATTACTAATTTTTGTCATCCCTTCGTGGCTATATGTTTTGATTCCTTCAATTTGCCCTATGCCCCAAGATTTTCCATAGCCGTATTTTGTATTCTTATAAGTGGTAAATAGGTCGTTTAGGGTTTCTTTTCTTAGAAACTGTTCGTTTCTTCCACTATGATAAACTTCGCCATTTCCTAGTAAAAACTTGGTATATTGGTTTATGTCATTCAATGTGCTAACAATATATCCTGCCGGTATAATGAATTCTCCATAATCCATTTGCCTTGATTTTTTTGGAAAACCAAAATACAGACAGTATCCCTCCATTGGCCGTCCTTCTTCAGGAGTAGGTACAAATGTATTGAACATTCCAAGTGGTTCAAATACTTGTTCTTTCATAAACTGTGCGTATGGTAGCTCAGCTACATATTCAATTATAGCCCCTAATAAAGCATAATTGGTACTTGAATATATGCCTTTTTCGCCTGGCGGTGCGACTGGGCGTAATTTACTAAAATGTCCATTAAACTCTACATCTTTTGTATATCCTGACTGTTGGGAAAAGCCGGAGTGGTGATGCAACAGGTCTTTTATTGTGATATTGGAATGCTTTGATGTGCGTTCCTTTTCAGGGAGATACTTAATGATGGGGTCATTGAAGTTCAACTTTTCTAAATCTACCAAACGGCAAATCCCCAATGCAGTCATTGTTTTAGATACAGATCCAATCCATAGGGGGCTGTTTTCTTTTAATTTGTTCTCCAAATTTTTACCAATCACTTTTGACAGTACCACATGGTCTTCATTTACTACACTCACTGCAAGCCCTTTTACAGGGCTTTGGTCGAATGATTCCTCTATGATTTGAGCAATTTTAGTGGCATCTATTTGACTATATGATACCCTATTAAAATCAAGGAGAAACATAAATAATATAAGCGCCTTTATTTTCATTTTCTTTCTATATCTAATTATGTACAGCGGTAGTCCGTGAAAAATTGTCGAACAAATTTAGCAAAAAAATTTTGCGCTATCCTCAGTCACCTCTGTGTGCAACGAGTAAGCAAAAAATGTCCATTGTGATTTATATCCTCGCTAAGCTATATGTGAAAATAAAATAAGTCCAAAGAAATTTAATAGGGCTCTGCAGCGTACTCCACTTGGTCAAGTAATCCCTGTGGGTGAGGTGTTGTATTGAGAAATGTAGTGGGGAGCGAATGACAGTCAATAAACTGTGGCGCACAATTTCTGTCCATCACGTCAAAATGCAAATGTGGTCCTGTACTATTGCCAGAATTGCCACTAATTCCAATCATCTGCCCTTGCTCCACGGTATCGCCCTCCGCAACAAGCGCACCATCAATTGTCAAATGGACGTACCTAGCTACCGTATTATCATTATGAAGAATTGATACGTAATTTTCTTGACCAGGTATTTTGGTACCGTCTCGATAGCGCTCTTCAACAACAATGACGACCCCTTCACGTGCGGCGTGCACGATCGTTCCGAGCGGCATGCCGAAATCATAAGCAAATTGCTGGTTGAGTCCTACTCTATGGGATCGATTTGTACAGTTTCCTTGCGTAACCAGGTAGGTTTCTCCAATTGACCAGGGCAATACATACAGGGAAGCAGCTTGGTCAGGATATAGGTCTTTTGAATCAGCAATACATTGCACATCTTGTCGTGGGCCAGTAAGATCATTACCATCATCGCGGCAACTAATGGTCAATAGGGTCAAAATAAATATTATTAATAATGATAAACCTGTGGAAATTACTTTATCCATGCACTTGAATTTTACTAATTTGCATACACGGCAGAACATAATGCATAAGGGTATGTAAATCCTTATCAAAGATAAGAAATTTTTTATATTGGCAAACAAGAAAGCCTTTAGGTACGAAATGTTGGCACACGATACCTAAAGGCCTTGGGGAAGATTATAATTCCCTGTTGATAGATTATTCCTCTAATTTAGCGTAACGCTTTTTCAAGACTTTTTTGAAAAGTTTTAGCGTCTTTATAACCTTTTAAAATATCTAAAATGTTTAGGTTTTCATCCAAAATGACAAAGGAAGGATAAGACAATTGGCCATTCAAAAGTGCCGCTGCTATCTGATTGTATCCCCTTCTGCCTCCTGGCACATATTTGAAAGTTTGTCCTTTGAACTGAATGTTAGACTTATCTTCTGCATTTAATTTGACTAAGTGATAATGCGCATCCAGATAAGCGATAAGCGTAGGGTCTGTGAAGGTTTGTTTATCCATTACCTTACACCATCTGCACCAGTCTGTATAGACATCTATCAACACTTTTTTGGGAGATGTTCTTTGCAAATTGGGCAAATCTTGAATTGCATGCCATTGCAAAGAAGACGAGGTAGTTGTTGTTACTTGAGGTTCTACTACTTCAGCTTCGTAATAAAAGTTGTAAAAAAGAAATAAACTCAAACCGACCAATAAGATAGATAATAAAAATTTAGTGAATTTCATATTAATAATTTTTGCACATTATAACCTAAATCTTCCTTTTCACTCAAAGATTAAATTATAATACTGATTAAAAAATAATATCCATCGCAAATTATTGGAAGGAAGGTTTGGCAGCAATAAATATAGGTTGGAAAAAGAGTTTAAAATAGGGTGGAAAGAGGTTCTACAACCCTTGTAAATCAAGATTTTTTACGCGATTAATGGCTTCTTTACGGTTTTTTACCCTCAACTTGGCGTACAATTTATTAATATGAGATTTGACGGTACTAACTTCGATAAACAACTCTCGAGCAATTTCTTTATTACTTTTATTTTCTTTGATGAATTGGAGTATCTTGACCTCCTGTGGGGTAAGTTCGTACTTAGCTATATTTGATTGTTCAATTAGTGGAACGTTCAGCCGCCGCCTCAACTGGAAATTTTGATAAGCGAGAAAAATCACCAAACAGGCTAAAAAAGCCGTGATACTTTGGAGGAAAAAAGAAGAGGTAGGTGCTACATCCTCTCCATAATACCGCATTTTCCGAAAATAATCTTTTGTGTAAGGATGCTTGGGTAATTGCCTGGTCAGCTCCTCTCCAAATCGCTGATATTGGCTTATTCTCGTTTCAAAATAAGTGTCAAAGTCTGTATTGGTGATCGCTGCTAAAGCAACCAAAATGTTTGAACAAGTATCTACAAAGTGAAATAAATCTCTATTCAACTTATCGTGAGAAAATTTTAGTTCAGACGGAAATTTAATCTCATAAAACAAATAACCAGGATAAACCAATTTGCCCAAGGTATTCATCAACTGGTTTGCCTTATCTCCCTCTATTAGACACTCCCCAAAAGGCGCATAGACCGTACTATCCGCCTGTATGGTAATCGAACTCTCATTGTCCAAAACAAGGTGGAGGAAGTTATGCTCTTCTCCACCCACGAATAAACAGGCATTAAACTCCGAATGTTCTTCCTTCACAAGATACAGCCTATAAAATTGGGAATAGGACGGTAAATTATCTCCTTCCAGTACAAAATTGCCGTCTTTATCAATGGGTGCAGCATTGATAATAAACTTCGCATCTGCATTATAATAGTCATCCAATTTATCTATCGTCGCTAGATAGATTTGATGCTGCCACGCTCCTTTCATATTTACTTTCCCTTTAACTATGTAGTGGGAATAGACATAGAGCGGCTGTGCGATAAAAAAGAAGAAAAATACAAATTGTACGAATTGCATCCTGCAAATTAGAAAAGGCTTTGATCTATGTAAATCGTTGAGGAAAAATTTAAGATTTTATTAACGGGTTTAAGGGGATTTTTGCACCCTTGAGATTGACGCTAGCAATCACCCTGTGTAGCTAAGGGACGAAAAATAGCTAAAGTACAAACGAAAAAATGGCATTTGCAGACCAATTAATAATTTCCCAGCAAGCTCTTAATTCATCTAAAATTTAAAGCTTTGGTCACTGCTCCATTTTTCAATAATTCTTTTGTCTGAGAATCAATAACAAATCCTTTTTCAACAAACTGATTTCGAGCGGCAAATAGGCCCAGCCCTTTAGAAAGATTGGTATAGTTCGGAATAACTTGCGCGCTGGTAATTCCCGTATTTGCCTGCCCCACATTGAAATAATTAAACAACTCTACCCCTCCGGCATCAATTTTTAAATCAATACTCCTCAAAACTCTCAATACAGCCGGGTTTTCTTCGATTTGAGTACTCAAAAACTGATAAAATTCTGTTCCTTTAGGTTCTATTTTATTTGGACCATCAATGGCTATTTGCCCTTCTACCAATTTCCACTCTATTGTTTTTTGAACAAGAGAATTAGGCTCATCCGGGTCAAATTCCTCATAATGAATCAGCATGGCAACGTCAAATATTTTGGCCGTCTCGTCTGCTCCCCACACAATCGTAATTTCATCCTCTTCCAGAATGCGCAAAGGTAGTTTATCTTCTCCTGGAATGGGGCGATTGAGGCGTAAATCATTGACAATCGGCGTAGTCGCAGTTGTTAAAACTGCTTCTGCATCAGGCTGCTGAATATTCAAGCGATAAATTTCGTCTTCTTGTAAATCCAGCTTTGCTGCGTCAACTTTATACAAAATATTGGGCTGAGTAGCAAAAATGCCCGCCTCTCTTTCTAAGCCCAGTTGGCTACCGTCCACTTTCTCCAAAATAACCGACTGCCCGTTTGACTCTTTGATAATTTCTACTATTATATTTTCAAAATATAGAACATTGGGGTCTTGAGCAATTTGGAAAGCGGCTTTCTCTCTGTCAATAAATGCCCGTTCTACCCGAATATAATGCACTTCATCTGCACGAGATAGCAGTCCATAAACGATAGGTATTTCTTCTGCTGGTGCATTGAGTTCAAATTCGTTAGAGCAGGAAAATAGTACAAGTCCTAACAATATAAAAAGAGCGAGGCGAAATCCATTTATCATCAAAAGTAAATTAAGTGAAATTAAAAATAAGCATATACTTTATTATCAATTTTTTTATCCCGTCGGCGGTATAATTACAAAGAACGCAAAATATCATTTAAAAATTAGTCAAATAAGACGCATTTGGGCATAAAAAATGGTTCTTTAATAAATCTCAACATTTTGATGCTAATTAACGAGGTGATTTTCTTAAAAGAAGCCTTAAATTTTATTCCTTCTTTTGGTTTTTATTGGTTACTTTCGCTGCTTACTTGTTGAAACATTCCCGAGCCAAGGAAGGCCCTAGCACCAAATCCATGTTTAAATTTCATTCTTGGAAGCGAAAAATCAGGTTCTGAAAGTTGGGTCTTCAAAAATAGGGTTACCAATTGTCAAGCTTGCCAGTTAAGTGTACTCCACAACAGGCAACTCGGTAACCGAATTATAAAGTTGTGGTCACCTAGTATCAATCATAATAATACTAAAAATTAGATGTCTGTACACAAAAAAGATATAAAACGAATCACTACTCACGTTCTGAGGGCGATGAAACAACAAGGCGAAAAAATTGCCATGCTGACTGCTTACGACTTTTCCTCTGCCCGCATTCTAGACGAAGCAGGGATTGATGTTTTACTAGTAGGGGACTCCGCTTCGAATGTTATGGCAGGGCATGAAACAACCCTGCCGATCACCCTCGATCAGATGATTTACCACGCCCAATCGGTTGTAAGGGGGGTCAAACGGGCTTTGATTGTGGTAGATTTGCCTTTTGGCTCTTATCAGGGCAATTCCACAAAAGCCCTCGCTTCTGCCATTCGCATTATGAAAGAATCCGGAGCACATGCTGTTAAAATGGAAGGAGGGGAGGAAATTGCCGATTCCGTCAGGCGTATTTTATCGGCGGGCGTTCCCGTTATGGGACATTTAGGTTTAACACCCCAATCCATTTATAAATTTGGCACCTATACCGTTCGGGCAAAAAAGGAAGAAGAAGCAGCAAGATTAAAAACAGATGCCAAGCTATTGGAAGATTTGGGTTGTTTTGGAATTGTATTAGAAAAGATTCCCGCCCAGCTAGCCACTTTGGTTTCTAAAAGCATTGGCATTCCGACCATTGGCATTGGAGCCGGTCCCGGAACGGACGGACAGGTATTGGTAACGCATGATATGCTGGGCATCACTAAAGAATTTCAACCCCGCTTTTTAAGGCGTTATTTAGAGTTATTTGATGCCATAAAAGAAGCAACAGAGCATTATATTCAAGATGTAAAAGCCAATAATTTCCCAAATAAAAAGGAATCCTATTAAAGCTAAGCAATGAGAAAGTAATAAGCTGTACTCTTCATCTATCCCTCATTGCTAAACCATCATCAATAAGTTTTCTTTTTCTTTAGATATTTGCTGAATATCCAAAATTGCTTGTTTTTGAAATTGACTGAGCAATTGTGGCAACTGGTCCAGGTTTATCTTTTTATAGCAATATTCATCCATTTTGACAATAAGGGGTTGTAGTTTTCGAAAGCCAATGATATTAATAGTAGATTTGATACGGTGGGCATGAAAATGAAACCGGTCTAGGTCTTTTTCTTCCAAGCCTTTTTCCATCTCATTAATAGCCAATCCAATTTGGTTTAAGAAAATATCTATCATTTCCAGTTTTAGTTTGGGCTTTCCCTTAAAATTTTTTTCCAGTTGGGCAAAATAAGTATCGCCCTCTTTCAATTTCTTAGTATCTACGACCACTGACTGACTAGACGGCTTAATCGCAAAAGGCTGATCTAAAACCTTTTTTAACTCATTTACCAATAATTCTGGCGGAAAGGGTTTACCAATATAACTTTGCACATTTATTTCCTTAGAAAAAGCTGCTTCCTTTTCGTTAGCACTGGCAGTTAGCACAATAACGGGTGTATGCTGATTAGGATGCTTGTCTTCCGTTCTAATTTGGGCCATCAGTTCTAGCCCATTGCCATCCGGCAATTTAACATCGGAGAGCAAACAATCATAGTGATTATTTGCTAGTTTTTCCATGGCTATTGCTCTATTTTTAGCAATATCCAATTGAATATTCCAATCGAGAAACATATTTTTAACATAAACCAGGTTGGCTTCATTATCTTCGATCAACAGCAGTTTTTTATACTGCCAGTGAGGAGGAATGATTAAATTACTTTGAGCGTTGCGATAAGCCAGTAAGGTTTTTTCATTCGGATACTGAAAAGAAAGGTTCACTGAAAAGATCGTCCCCTTTTGTTTTGTACTGCTTACCTTGATGGTTCCTCCCATTAAATCCAGCAGTTTTTTCACAATATTTAACCCCAAACCAACCCCTTCATATACATCCGTGCTTTGCTGATGTACTTGGATAAAGCTATCAAAAATGGTATGAAGTTTTTCTTTTTCGATACCAATTCCAGTATCTTCTATATCAAATTGTAAATCAACCGTTTCTGCTGATTGTCGGAGAATAGAAACACTGAGTGCGACATAACCCTTTTGTGTAAATTTTATCGCATTATTTAATAAATTCAAAAGTATTTGGCTCAACCTGGTGCGATCCCCCAAAAGAAAAGCAGGCAAATCGGACGGTTGGTTAAATCTTAGCTCCAACTCCTTATGCTGTGCTTTTAGTTCTAGAGTTCCCTTTAAATCGGTAAAAAATTTCTCGGTAGAAAAAGGCTCTTTGAGTAGGCTTATTTTACCAGCATTGATTTTAGAAAGGCTCAATAAATCATTAATAATGACCAATAAATTGTCTGCCGAACTTTTAATGATATCTACGTAGCCCTTTTGCGTTTTATCTAAAGGGGTGTTTTCCAATAAATGCCCCATGCCTAAAATACCGTGCAATGGCGTCCGCAGTTCATGGCTTACATTGGCAAATAATTGCTCTTTAAACCTGGCTTGCTCTTCCGTCAACGCCTTCTGATGCTCTAAATTTCTGCTTTTTATTTTTAATTCAGAAATGGTGTTTTCTAAAACATTCGTAGTGATTTGCTTGTCTTTTATGGTTCTTTTTAACTTGAATTCTTCTTTGGCAAAAGCCCTGTGAAGCAGTTTTAATTGCTCTAAAAATAAATTCTTGGGGGCCTCTTCCCTAAAAACAGGGAGGGTGATTTCTTTTATATTCTGAAAAAGTTGTCTGAAATCCATTTTAAGATTTTGAAGAATTATTTTTCTCTCAGTAAAACCAGGCAGCAGGTTTCATTATAAAAATAAGAAGTTCCTGTACCTTGTTGTCCCACTTCGCCATAGGTAAAAAAGCCCACTAAAGGTTTTTTCCAAATCTGATGAATGCCTCCGATCTCATCTTCAATCAAAGGTCCTAAAGACATGTGTCGAGCCACACAAGCAAACATAATTAGGACATCTGCTTCAGGGTAGGTTTGGTGATAGGTTCGAAAGCCTTCGACCGTTTGGTCAATTAGTTCAAAACCCGGAGCTACTGAAAATCGAAATCGGTCTCCTTGCTCCACAGGTCCGGCCATCATCAAAGAACCATCCTCTTCATTGGCGCTCATAGCAGCCCGCAGGATATAATTGCCTTCTCTAACTATTTGAAGAGGATATTGGGCAGCCCCGAGTGGTACGGATTCCTCGTCAACCGTATTAGCAAAATAATTGCCAAAATAACTCTTCACCACATTCAAGGCGGGTTCATCATTAATTTGATAAATGATATTATTCTTTGCTTTAGTGATCGTATTTTCCAGACCTATGGGTTGCCAGCCGCAAATAGCCAGTCCGTCAACAGCGATTTTATCATTATCCACAATCAAAGTCGTCACCAAATTATCTCCAATATTTTGATCTGTAAAAGTAAAGGAAGCTTCCATTTTCATATCATCTCCAGCCATTCCTCCAAAAATAATTGGAGCGTTATCCATTTCTTTTGAAATGCCCTCAATCAGTTGTTCTCCGCTAATGTTTAGAGAAAAAACCATAATAAAAGCTGGATTGTCAAAAGATTTTTTGGCAGAAGCCGCTATTTCTCTTCCTACTCTGACAGAGTTGTCATAATTTGCTTCTTTTTGGACAATGCTAAAATACGCTTCCTTCATGTCCAACAAAACCATAGAAACCCCTCCAGACTGAATGCTTGAATCGGCAATTTCTCCGGCCGTAGTAGCCCCTATTAATTGAATATCATACCTTTGGCATATAGCAGAAAGTGCTTGGATATCTACATCTAAAGAAGCAAAGGCAATGGCAAGTGTCGGTCGAAATTCAAATTGAATGATTTCCTTTAGTTGATTTTCCACTTCCGATAAAGAGGTCGTAAAAACAGTTTTTGATCTCATTCCTAGATAATTTTAAATTGAACAATGTCTTCTCTGACAAATCACAAGGTCAGTCGAAGAATCAAAAAACAAAAGGAGTGTTTGAACAAAAAATGAAAGTAGGGGGAAAAAGGTGGGTTATTTGATTTGTCCACAAAAACTATGCTAAATAATAAAGCAAAATGCACCTTTGGTATTTTTTTTGCTTTAGTCAAGGTGAATGAGCAACTCCCCTCCCACTCTACTTCCAAAATATTTAACCCTTTTTTCTATACCTCCCTACTCCTGAGCGATACCATAGACTTGTCCATAAATCTAAATTTCATATTTCAAATTCTTTTTTATGAATGAGCCTAATTTAAAGGAAGAAAATAATTATGTGTGGATAGTGGGGCAGAAAATTTAGTTTTCGGGTATATTTAGGGAGAATTACTTCACATTGTTCAGGTCTTATGGTAGGGCAATACTAGGGCATCCACTCAAACTTATCGTTTCAAATTAGCTAATCAGATAATTTTTTTTAATGACCTACGCAGGCAACCATATCGGCCCGAAAAAAGACTGGCTCATGGCAAATAAAGACCGAATTCTTTTGATTGAAGATAATCCGGGGGATGCGCGTCTCGTGGAAATTCTTTTAGAAGATTCCAATTTGGTTGAATGTGAAATCACTAAAGTGACTCAACTTTCAGACGGATTGCTTTTATTAGAACAGGGGGAGGAATTTGCTGCTATTTTATTAGACCTATACCTCCCAGATAGTCAGGGATTCGTTACACTTGAACAATTATTAGAAAAATTCCCCAATAATAATGTCATTGTGCTAACTGGCCTGGCTGATAAAAACATTGGCATAAAGGCCGTAAAAGCCGGCGCACAAGATTTTTTGACTAAAGGCGCTTTTGACAAAGAACTATTAGCAAAATCGCTGCGCTATTCTATCGAAAGAAACAGGGTCATCAAAAGGCTCGAATTAATCCAAAGAATCGCACATATCGGCAACTGGGGATATTCTTCTATTACTAAAGAATTCATTGCCTCAGAAGAAGTTTATCGAATTTTTGGCTTCCCTCCCAATACTGCCTTTACTTTTGCTGATTTTCAGGAAGCAGAACACCCCTTTTACATTTTTAATGAAATCCATGCAGAAACCTTTGAAAGAGGAAGCGTCGGAAAGGATATTGCCATTCACTTAAAAGAATTGGGAATTCGCCATTTTTCTATTCAATGTACTATCAATAATGCTGACCAAAGTGACCTGGAAATTCAAGGCATCGTCCAGGACATTACCGATAGAAAACTAGCAGAAGAAGGATTGACTAAAAGCCAAGAACGCTACCAAGAAATCTTTACCCAATCAAAAGATGCTATCTATATTTGTACTTTTACCGGCAAGTTGATAGATTTTAACCAAGCTACCGAACAGCTTTTTGGCTACTCCGCAGCAGAATTGTATAAAATCAACAATATTCATCAGCAATATTATTCTCCCGAAAATAAAAATGAATTTTTATTAAAACTTAAAGTCAAGCGATCTATCAAGGATTTCCCCATGCAAATTGCTAATAAAAGAGGAGAAGTCCGAGCTTGCCTACTAACAGCCAACCTGATAAAAGAAGATGACTTTATTGGATACAACTGTATCGTTAGAGATATTACTGAGCGGATTCAAGCAGAAAAAATGCGCAAAGCAAGGGACTTGTCCAGGCAGTCTGCCCGTATGAAAGAACAATTTATTGCCAGCATTAGCCATGAAATGCGCACGCCAATAAACGCTATTTTGGGCATGAGCAATATCCTGATTGATATGGGCTTAAAAGGGGAAAAACTCAACCTAGTAGATTCCATCAAACAGTCTTCCGATATTCTGCTGGGCATTGTTAATGATATTCTTGAAATTTCTACGATTCAAAATCAAAAAATTGTTTTTGAAAATCACACCTTCGACCTCCACGAATTATTGCACAACTTGATAAATGTCATGCAATATAAAGCGCAGGAAAAAGACCTCTTCATCGAAGTAATCATCGGGGATGATATTCCTCGCCTATTAAGTGGAGATAAGCTTCGACTAAATCAGGTGCTATACAATCTAGTGGGCAATGCTATTAAATTTACAGACGTAGGGTTTGTGAAAGTTTATGTTAAAAAACTATACGATATCTTGAATGGCGTGCAACTACAATTTTTGATAGAAGATTCTGGCATCGGTATTCCCAAAGACAAAATAGAAGCCATCTTTGAATCCTTTACCCGAATTCAATCAAAAGATCGAATTTTTGAGGGGACAGGACTGGGCTTATCTATTTGTAAAAACTTGGTAGAGCAACAAGGTGGAAAAATTGGAGCTACGAGCGAACCAGGAGTAGGTTCCCGTTTTTATTTTGATCTGATTTTTGAAATTGGAGAAGAAATCAAGGAGGAACCAGAAGTAGAAAAAGAAGAAATCGTCATTGACGAAAATGCCACTTTCAATTTATTGCTGGTAGAAGATCACAAAATGAACCAATTGGTTGCAAAAAAAACACTCTGTAGAAAATGGAAAAATCTCCATCTTAAAATAGCTGAAAATGGCAAAGTTGCCATTAATCTGCTAAAGGAAGAGCCTTTCGATATTATCTTACTGGATATTCAAATGCCCATAATGGATGGCTACGAAACCGCTCGATATATTCGGGAACAAATGCCCGAAAATATAGCTAATATACCCATATTGGCAATGACTGCCCACGCTCATCTGGCAAAAGACCGTAAATTCGCTGAATTTGGAATGGACGATTGTGTATTAAAACCCTTTGTGCCAGAGGATTTATTTTATAAAATTACCAAGCATTTGCAGAAATAAACGCTAAATTTGGAGGCTCTATGAATTCAAGAAATAATCATGCCTCGACTACTGACCTATTTTTTTCTACTCTTTTTTCTATCAAATTTGCCCGCCCAAAAGGTCTTACAAATAGAAAAGTTTGGCAAAATCAAAACCCAAAAAATCTATCTTGGCGAAGTCGTTTTTATTAAAACCAAACAAAACCCTGATATTTGGTTCGAAGCCTCTATTGATGACTTAATCGTTGATGCTCAAGCGATCGTATTTTATGATCGCATTATCCTCATTCAAGATATTACTGCGCTAAAGTTTAAAAAAAAGGGATCAGTCAGCAAATTAGGCAAGCAGGTTAAGCTTTCTGGTATCGTACCTGCTACTTATGAGTTAATTTATGGACTGATTGATCCCCCTATTCATTGGGAAAACCTGGCTATTTTTACTGGAGGAGCTTTCATCTTAGGCTCTATTATGGAAAAGATACCCGCTAAAAAACATAAATTTGGCAAAAGGCGGCGATTGCGGGTTTTGGACTTAACTTTTTATTCTACGACTGTGCCCAATTAGGATATACCACTTTATGAGCCTTTTATTCCGCTATTTTACTTCCCTTATTCGGTCAATACCACCGATTTACTAAAAACTTCTCGCTTCTTAATTTTTTGTTCCTCATTTTAATATTGATAAAATAAAAGCCATTTACAAAATCATTAAGAGGAACCTGTACGGCTTCTAAAGATATGTATTCTACTTTTTTATTATAAACAGTTTATCCATATAAATTATTAATGGAAATACTGGCAGGTTCGCCAATATATGCCTTCAAATCGATAAATAATGCTTCGCGCACTGGATTAGGAAAAATTTCAAAGGAGTTTATATATTCACTTTCCCGACTATTTGCGCTCGGCAGAACAACTTCGCACCTCTGCCCAGCTATCATTCAAGTCATAAATTTTGTAAAAATAACCTTCATCAGCTTGTCCAGCTATATGAATATTATGATTGCCATGAGTAATCATAACCTCTCCGCATTGCTGGCTTGTGCCAATGACTCCTCCATTAATAACGACATCAATGGTTTGAAAACTGGCAGAAATATTATTATTTTCATTGGACTCAGAAATGGCATTATCTTCATCTACCACTAAAATAAGAAAATATTTGCCAGGAGGAATAGAGGCATCAATGGCAAATGCTCCAACAATATCAGCAATCAAACCAGAAGGGGTATTTCCGGTATTAACCTCTCCTACTAATTTATCAATATTGCGCTCCAATGCTTTATTTGTGGATAAATAATGCGTAATGCGATATGCGCCAGCGGCTATAATGCCAGACCTGTTTTCTAAGTCAAATGTAAAGGTTTGTACAGAACCTACATCGCCGCGATCAGGTATTTGCCTAATGGCTGAAACTAAAAGATCAGGCTGTGCTTCGAGTCCAGTAGTTACAAATAAGTTTAGCAATAAAAAGATTGCTAATAAATACCTTGTTTGAAAAAGTAATAAAGTCCAATTCATAGTTTTGTCTTTGTTATTCTTCAATAAATGGCGTGAATATAAGGTTGAAATTTATAACTTCACCAAGCACCCATTGATCACGACATATTCTTTTCGTCCATTTTTTTCTAAAAACAGAGACGGGTTTTGCCCCAAATCAATCTCCTGGTTGGAAGAAGCCCCTTCAGAAAGGAGCCGAAGCGGAATATCCAATTGATGTTTTTCAGGCGGCAGATTATTGATTTTTACATCGGTATAGCCCTGTTGTAATAGTTTTTGGGCGTCCATTTGTCGAAAAACTTCCCAACTGCTTATCGTTTCTGGAAAGCACAATCCTAGGGTCATCCAATAGCCACTTGCATCAAATTCTCGATAGCCAAAAAAAGTAGAAAGGTCGCCTACATCTGAAATATAACTTTCATAATAAAAGTTTCTTCCCTCGCCAAAAGAGCGTTCATTTTTTCGAAAAGCGACATCAATGATATAGGCTTGCCCATTTTTGAAAACCGTAGCGTTTCGAATCACCAGGTCGTGAAAATAACGACCATTAAAAGGAATAGACTCATAACCTTCCAATCCATTCTGAGCATATTTTCCAGCAGCTATTTGGTCAAAAGCAGTCATTAAGGCGATATAGTTCATCTTGCGAATAAATTGTTTTTCAGGATCACCTTTATAGCCTCCAGATTCGATCAAAATCGTGCTGGTTCCCCATTTTTGAATATTATCCCCAAAGGCCCTTGGTTCAAAATCATCATTATATTTGGCTACATGACCAGGCATAAATTGCTGCAAGGTTTCATTCATCAAGCCAATTTGCTGCATTGCTCTTTTGCGAACGGGATTAATGTCTTTTTCGTAATTAAAAGTGGGTGCAAGAAAAGAAATGGTCGCTGTTTTATTGGTATTTCCAACGCTATAATAAGAGCTTTGATCGTGCAAATTAAAGCCCCAATTGGCATTTGTTTGATCCCTTACTTTTTTAAGTAGCTGTGCTTCAGGTGTTTGCAGGCGCAATGCATCCCTGTTTAGATCAATATTCAAAGCATTTCTTCTCCGAAAACGATCGGCTCCGTCGGGGTTGAGCATCGGAATAAAATACAAAGTCAAATTATCCAAAATGTCTTTTCGCCAATAATCAAATTGATCACTTTTGGAAAAAAAATTAAAAATGTCTAATAATGCCATTGTAGCGGTAGATTCATCGCCGTGCATTTGCGACCAAAGCAAGACTTTGGTGGATCCACGTCCGATTTTTACCAAATAAATCGCTTTGCCTTCCATAGAGTCTCCAATCTTTCTCACTTCAAAAGGCCTTTCCAGTTTTTGAATTAACGGAATAATGTCGCTATGCTTAAATCGGCGATTTTTTATAGTTGGTTCTTTATAATTTTCGTAGTCTGCCGATAGTTCAAAAGAAAAAGACTGTCCAATAACGCAAGCTGGAATCAATAAAAAAAGAAAAATACGGGCAAGGAATCCCATGAAATATGATAATAAGTTGCATTCCCAAATGGAAAACAAAGTTTAGGAAAAATAAATTACAAAGACAAAATAGGTGATTCCTTGAAATTTGCCTTATTTTTAGCAATTTAATTTTTCTAATAACAACCATAGAGGGTCTAAAATTGGCATAAAATGTTAAAAAATCTGGAGCTATTGAATGAAAAATTGGAGCAGTCTAGAATGGGCGGTGGAAAAGATAGGATCGAAAAACAGCATCAAAAGGGCAAATTGACTGCTCGGGAGCGAATTCACTTTTTGCTGGATGATGGTTCTTTTGAAGAAATTGGAGCCTTAGTAACGCATAGAACTTCTGATTTTGGCATGGACAAGCAGTTGTTTTATGGGGATGGCGTTGTGACGGGTTATGGCACAATTAACGGACGATTGGTTTATGTTTTTGCACAGGATTTTACCGTTTTCGGGGGTGCTTTATCCGAAACGCACGCTGAAAAAATTTGCAAAATAATGGATTTAGCCGCAAAAACAGGCGCACCTGTAGTTGGGTTAAATGACAGTGGTGGTGCCAGAATCCAGGAAGGCGTTCGCTCCTTAGGGGGTTATGCAGATATTTTTTATCGAAATGTACAATTCTCTGGGGTCATCCCTCAGATTTCAGCGATCATGGGGCCCTGTGCAGGTGGAGCGGTTTATTCACCAGCAATGACCGATTTCACCATTATGGTAGAAAACACCAGCTATATGTTTGTCACTGGTCCCAATGTCGTAAAAACCGTTACCAATGAGGAAGTAACCGCCGAAGAACTGGGCGGAGCAAGCACCCATTCGAGCAAATCAGGCGTGACGCATTTGACCGCTATTCACGATATTGATTGCCTGGAAAAAATCAAACAATTATTGAGTTATTTGCCCCAAAACTGCGAAGACAAGCCCCTAGATTTGCCCTATGAACTAGGAGTAGAAAAACGGGAAATTCTAGCCAGCATTATTCCCGAAAATGCTAATCAGCCCTACGATATGCGAGCAGTAATAGAAGGAATTTGCGATGACCATTCTTTCCTTGAAATCCACAAAGAATACGCAACAAACATAGTGGTCGGCTTTGCTCACTTGGCAGGCAAAAGTATCGGCATTATTGCCAATCAGCCTATCAGTTTGGCCGGCTGCCTTGATGTAGATAGTTCTAAAAAAGCTGCACGATTTACTCGCTTTTGTGATTGCTTTAATATCCCGCTACTGGTCCTGGTAGATGTGCCAGGCTTTTTGCCAGGAACGGACCAAGAATGGAATGGCATTATTGTCAATGGTGCAAAACTGCTATACGCGTTGAGTGAGGCGACGGTCCCCCGAGTGTCGGTCATTACCCGAAAAGCCTATGGGGGCGCTTATGACGTCATGAATTCTAAGCATATCGGTGCTGATATGAATTTTGCTTGGCCATCCGCTGAAATTGCCGTTATGGGCGCAAAGGGAGCAAGCGAAATAATTTTCAAAAAAGAAATTAGAGAAGCCACCGATCCTGCTGCAAAGCTGGCGGAAAAAGAAGCCGAATATGCCGAAAAGTTTGCTAATCCCTATCGAGCCGCTAGAAGGGGCTTTATAGATGAAGTCATCTATCCACAAGATACCCGCCGAAAGTTAATTAAAGCTTTTGTTATGTTGGAAAATAAAGTCGCTACGCTGCCGAAGAAGAAACATGGGAACATTCCTTTGTAATCTGTTGTCCAACCAAAACCGCCAAAGGAATCAAAAAATGGGGAAAACGGATAACTGCTTCATGCAGCCACTGTAATAATACGTAGTCCAGCCATTCCCAATTAAAATTGGCCCAAATTCTGGCCATAGAAGTTATTAAGCCCCACAAAATGGCATAGATTAAAAAGGGTCTTGCCCAGAAAGCGGGTAAAAAAATACCTATGCTAATAATAAAGTCCAGTATGCCCGCTACCAGCAAAAAAGTTTTGGCATTTTCCTCTCCTAATCCCAAAATATTCATCGTCATTTCCATAAAGTGAACGGGGATCGGATAATAACCAATGGCATACAATCCATGACAAGTGAAGGTGAGAGCAATGGCTATTTTCATTAATAAAACCAAGTCGAAGGGATAGGTCGAAGGCGTTTTTTTTAGCTTTTCTGCCGCAACATTTTTAGTAAAAAAAAACAAAAATAAAGGGCTCCCAAATTGTAAAGTATATTCAAAAAATTGCCCAATGCTAAAAAAACGGTCTTTGCAATAAAGCATGGCCAAAATAACTAAACCAATCGCTCCCAGCACCAGCATAGAGCGAAAAAAAGAAGCTAGTCGCTTGATAAACAAAGCAATAGCAGCACCTACTAAGTAAAAGATACCTGTCAATTTAATGGACAATTGAATGGCATCATTTACTTCCATGCTGGTAATATACTGCTCCCAATTCATAGAGCTAAAAGATTCAATAATCCCGCTCATCAGCGTTTCATCCCATAATAAAGCTCGGAAAGGGGCATCCCAATAAAGATGCTGCCAAGCTCTGCCCAGAAAAACGCAAAAAGTAGCCATTTGGAGCAATCGAAAAAAAATAGAATCGTTTTTTCTAGGCAGTCTATTTGACATTAGCTTTTAAAAGTTTTACAACTTTTGTTTTATAAATTTCATCGGAATTCTTCGGCTACCGGCTCCATCCACTTGAACAAAATAAACGCCTGAAGGTAGTTGATTGATATTTAATTGGGCATAATTCAGCCCTTTTTTTATTGTTTGCGTTTGCTCCAGTACAGTTTGTCCTTGTGGATTGAATACTTTTAATGCTACTGCTTTTGCTGTTTTACTAAAAATTCTAACCAATAGATATTCAGTAGCCGGATTAGGGGCCAATTGTTGGATAATAACGGGTTGTGGCAATTTTTCCAAAGACCTAAATTCGGCATTATTATTATTAAAATTATTATGAGGAACAAAAGTTATAGCCACTTCATCGTCCTCATTCGGAGTCAAAGTAGCATTATTATCAGGCGTAGAGTCCACATCCTCAGGACTAGCGGCTGTCACCTGAGCAAACACAGTATGCGAATGGGCATCCTGCAAAGTAAAAAGTCCTAAATCTAGCGTAGAGACGCCACCAGGAGCAAGCTGAGGAATATTCCATATTCCATAATATTCGACAAATTCTCCTGATGAAACGGTATGTCCAGCATAAGCCAATTGATCCTTTTGCCCTTTTAAAAATAGTTCAATATTATTAGCTGGCCCGGTCCCGTTATTTTTTAAAATAAAGGAAGTCGTTACGGTTTCATAAATAACAAATTGGGGCTTATCCACCTGTATTTCCAATTCCAGGTCTATTGTGCCGTTCTCTCCACAAGCCCCCGAAGTAAAAGTAACTCCTGCACAAACAGCCTCACAAGCATTGGGATAGGTCACTCCGTCAGCACCACAAACAGGGTCAAATTCTTGTGTGCAAACACAGTCAGGAGTTGCATTTAAACTAATGATGGCCTCATCATCCTCTAAGGCATTACAACAAATACCATTATTAGGCTGAGAATCAGCATCGGTCTGATCTTGAGTAATTACTTGAGCAAAAACATCAATTTGCTTATCCGTCAATGTAAAAGCATCAACGACCAAATTCAACTTTTCACCCGCCACTAGTTGATCAATAAACCATCTCCCAATCCAGTTATAATAAATGCCGCCAGTTTGCTGTTGGGCACCAAAGGCCAATACGCCAGGAGTAAGTGGAAGGCTCACCTCAATCCCCGTTGCCGTTTCGGCGCCTTGATTTTCAATCGTCAAATTTAGAGAAGTCGCATTATAAATGCCCGGCTGATCATTGTTCGTTGTTAGCGTTAGAGCCAAATCTACACCATTTCCCGACGGCGGAGTAGTAGTACCGCTGGGAATCAAAAAAATCGGTCGGGCATCCAGCACAATTCCTTGAGCAGTAATGGTAGTAGATTGAGGATTTTGAGAATAATCCCATTGTATTAGTTCTAAATTGCCAATGTTCAAATTGCTGGGAAAAGAATAAACTGCGCTTGCTGCTTCTGAAAAATCAATGGTCGTCTCTGCCCATAGGACATAGACATAAGTTTCATTCGTTTTCTTAAAAGCATGAGCTCTTACTCCGGAAGGCACTTGCATGGCCGCTGATTGCACCGGATCATATTCGGTATCGAACAATAAATCCGAAGTCGTTTTGTAGGCAATTGCTTCGCCTGTGGGGACTTGTTGGCCAGGCGTATTAAATTGCTCGTACAGTCCCATTACGCCAAATTCGTCAATAGCTGTTTCATATGGATCTCTTTCTATTAGATTATAAATATGTAACTCATAAATATTATTGATTTTAGCATTGATAAATACTTTGGTAATAAAATTTGTCTGCACATCTTTTCCCCCGATGTAGTTTCCAAATTGTTTGCGAGGAACATTTATTTCTGTGATAATGGCTAGTTTTTTGGGATAAGTAAGGCCATCATAACCATAATTAGCTAAAACCGCTTCAAATTCTGCCCTTCTGGTAAGAATGCCATCTGCCGCTCGGTCAGAATGTCTTTCAAACCTCCCTTCGTCAAAATTGGTGGTACTGCCGTCAAAATGGGGATAAGAGTGATTGCCAAATACATCAAAATAGGCCCCGCCGCCTAAGGGATACTCAGCGGTCGGACTGCCATCTATCGGGTTATCTGTATTTCTTAGGACAGCATCCAGAAAAGCAGGAAAACCAAATCCAGCTACCGATACATAAGCATCGGGGTCAATAGATTTGATGACTTCATAAGAAACCCGAAGGGTGCGAACGTAATGATAAATCGGTGCGCGAAGGATATTGTCGCAAGGATCGGGGTTATTTTCCCACCAATTACCAGGATAGCCCGGGGGTCGCCAACCAAGGTTAAAAGAAAAATCGAAGCCGGGTTCGTTCCAGATTTCCCAAAATCGAACGTGATCTTTATAGCGAGTAACCAACTCATACAGATAGAGTGCTAGGTAATTATTATCATTAACTGGCGTGCCATTTTCGCCATTATCAAAAATAGGCTCGTATAGATTGGCAAACATTGCCGATTGGTGGTCGGGACAATGGAAGGTTGGGTCTCTGCGCCAAGCAGCAGGAAAGCCTACGATTACCGTATTCTCCTTTAAGCCTCTGGCTTCAAAGTAGTCATAGATTTCTTGTAAAAAATCATAGCCCCAAACCTCTACAAATTCATTAAAAATCCCTGTTCGAATAGCCTTCGCCCCTACCCCCAGTATGCCATTGGCTTCATTCCCCGCCGCTAAATCTGCCAAGTTTTCATTACTTAGGCCAGGGAAATAACCCAAATTAGTCCCCGGACGAAAAGGGCCATCATAGGGTTTAATAAAATCATTAGCCGTCTGGCTTTGAGCAGTTAGAGCAAAAAAAGAGAATAGCAAGAGGAGAAAAGTTGAGATGTTTTTATTCATAGCAAATTTGTTTTCATCCTTTGACAACTTCCGCAACCAAAGAATCACTTTTGTTTAATAATAAAGCCAATGTTTTTGACTATTCCAACCGACACAACTCAGATAAGAACCTTTTTCATAAAAATGAGGATAGAATAAGGCAAAGGAGGGTTTGAATTTGATACTAATATAGGTAAGTTACGGAAAAAAAGAGAATAAGGAATAAAAAATCGCTTGGAATAATTTAATAAAAGCAATATCTTCTCCTCCGGTTAAATAAACTCCAGCTTTCCTATCATTTGCATAGCGTTTAACACTTCCCCGAAAATAAATTTAGCCCTAAATGGCCGTTTTTTTTTTAATATTGCAGTCTAAAGCGAACACCCTTCCAAATTCATTCATTTATGGTGCTGACTTTTATGAAAAAATTTTTACTATTCTTTATTGCTTTCGTCCTTTTTCCAATTACATTTTATTCCCAAAATGAAGCGGATCGCTCCGATGGTTTTTATGACCTAAGCACCGTAAAAAAGATTAGGCTAACCTTCAAGCAAAAAAACTGGCGAAGCATTTTGGATTCTTTGCGAAAAAATGGAGAAAATCTATTAATCGGAAATGCAGATCTCGACGGCATCACTTATCAAAATGTCGGGGTTCGCTATCGGGGGAGCCGCTCCTTTAAAGTCGGCTCAAAAAGAAATCCGCTTCACATCAAACTAAACTTCATTGATAAAAATCAAAACCATCAAGGGTATAAAACTATCAAATTGTCCAGTTCCTTGCGAGATCCCAGTATGGTAAGAGAAGTGCTTGGTTTTGAAATCGCTCGCAAATATATGCTCGCTCCCAAAGCCAATTTCGTCCAGGTTTATATCAATGAAGCATATTACGGCTTATTCGTAAATATTGAAAATGTAGGGGATGAATTTTTGGTCAAAAATTTTGGGTCAAAAGACGGCACTTTTTTTAAGTGTAGTCCTGACTTAAATGCCTATTCTCCTGAAGGCTGTCAAAAAAATGTTTTTGCTTCTCTGGTTTATGAAGAAGAGATCAATTGCTACCTTGCCCAATACGAACTTGAATCGGAAAGTGGCTGGGATGACCTCATCCAATTGACCAAAACGCTCAATAATAGCCCACAAAAAGCCGAGAAAATTTTAAATATTGACCAAACGCTTTGGATGCTGGCTTTTAATAATGTCCTAGTGAATTTGAGCAGTTATAGTGGCAAACAAAGCCAAAACTATTACTTGTACAAAGATGCGTCCGGCAAGTTTAACCCAATTATTTGGGATCTGAATTTAGCTTTTGGAAGCTATAAGAGTGCGGGGGTTGGCTCGGATTTCCGCCTGAAGCAATTGCAAGAACTAGACCCTTTACTGCATATTGATAATAAATATAAACCATTGATTAGCAAGTTATTGCAAATTCCGGCACATAAAAAAACCTACTTGGCTCACCTTCGCACCATTTTATATGAAAATTTTGAAAATGGGGCTTATAAAAAAAGGATAGAGGAATTGCAAAGGATAATTCAGGTCCCTTTTATTAATGATAAAAATAGACAATATTCTTTTGACGATTTCAAAAACAGCCTTTATACAACTATAGGAAAAATGAGTCGAATTCCCGGTATTGCAGAACTGATGGATCGTCGGTCTAAATTTTTAAAAAAACACGAATTATTTCGGGTCATTCCCCCTCAAATCACTCAAGTCAAGCCTCTAAAAAGAGCTCAGTATTCCAGCGAGCGCGTCAACCAATTTACTATAATAGCTACAGTCAATAAATTGCCTAAAAAAGTAAAGTTGATCTATCGCTATGGAAAAGATTTACCCTTTATGGAAGCAGAAATGCAGGATGACGGAAAGAATAAAGATGGAGCAGCCAATGATGGCATTTATGGCGTTACTGTAGGTAGAGGAGAAAATGATCGAATCGAATACTATATTACCGCAGAAAATGCGGCGGCTATCAACTTTGAACCCGCCGATTATATGCGCCGCTTGTATGAAGCAAACATCGCTGAATTAAACTGACCAAGTATCAAGAAAAAATGAAAAACCTGTCTGCTAGACTCCCGTTACTCCGTTTTATAAATAAGTATTGGCAAGTCCTTATTTGTCTGTGTACATTCACCTCTTTGCAAGGTCAAGATTTATACGACTTGATGCACGTTCAGGAAATCAAGCTATATTTTGATGATCCTTATTGGGATAATAAACTGAACGCTTATAAAAAACAAAACCAGGAAAAACGGTTGATTGGCAAGATGATTTTAAACGGAATCACCTATGACAGCATCGGTGTGCGATACAAAGGGAATAGTTCTTATTTTAACACCCGCAAAGCAGGTGCTACCAAATTGCCTTTTAATATAAAAATTAACCAAACCCAAAAAAGTCGGCGATTACCCGGTGGTTTTAAGCGAATAAAGCTATCCAATGTTTTTCGAGATCCCAGTTTTCTAAGAGAAGTTTTATCTTATGAAATCGCCGGCAATTACATGCCCGCACCGAGAGCCAATTTTGCCAAATTATATATCAATGACCAATATTTTGGATTGTATAATAGCACAGAGTCCGTTGACGGCAATTTTTTGAAAAGGTATTTTGGAGAACATGACGGGGTGCTATTTAAGTGTGATCCAATCTGGAAAGCTAAAGCTATTCCCAATTGTCCGCCCAATCAAAAAGCAACGCTGGTTTATGCCGGAAAAGATAGTACCTGCTATCAAAATTCCTACGAAAAAAAATCAAAATTTGGCTGGAGCAAGTTAGTACACCTAACCGATATTCTGAATAACAAACCCGAAGATATCGAATCCATCTTAAATGTCGATCAGGTATTATGGATGCTGGCGTTCAATAACGTGTTAGTCAATTTGGATAGTTACACGGGGCGTTTAGCGCATAATTACTACATTTATGAAGATACAACAGGACAATTTAACCCCATACTATGGGACATGAACATGTCTTTTGGAGGCTTTCGCTTTGACGGCTCTAACAAATCACTTAGCAATCAAGAATTACAAACCCTAAGCCCTTTTATCCATTTTAAAAAGCCAAACCCCAATCGCCCTCTAATCGTCCAACTTCTTAAAAACAAGCTTTATAGAAAAATTTATATCGGACATATCCGAACTATCCTGAACGAACACTTCGCCAATGGAAAATATAAGGAACGCGCCCAACAAATCCAGCAAATTATTGACCTAGAGGTAAAAAAAGACGAAAATAAATTATATTCTTATGAGGGATTTATCCAAAATTTAGACCAAACCACCCTGGCGGGTACTTCCAAGATCATTGGGGTTACCGAATTAATGGAAAAGCGAGTAGAGTATTTAAAAAATCATCCGGTTTTACAAAAAGCACCGCCCACCATTTTCGAAATCCGCCATGAAAGCACCGCTACCCAGGTCAAAATAAGGGCCAAAGTCGTCCCCGCCATCGAGGCAGATTCAGAGCAGGTAGAAAAAGTTTATTTAGTCTATAAAAATAGTAAAAATGGCAAATTCCGAAGAGTAGAAATGCTGGATGATGGTAGTCAAAATGACGGAACCGCCCGAGATCAGGTCTATGGGATTTCTATCGAAAAAGTACCAAATACGCTCTACTATATCATTGTAGAAGGGGAACGATCCGCTATACTTTCTCCCGAAAGAGCCTCTTTTGAGTTTTATAAAATCCCATGAGCCATTTAGATTTGCCAAAATAATTGGAACAACTCTTAAAATTTTTGGTTCTTCGACAAAAATTGTGTTTGAGGGAATAAAGCCATTTAAAATGCTCGTCCTTAATCGTCCTCGTCTTTTTAAATGGCTTTATTCCACACAATTTGTCAAAGAAGGAAAATTTTTTATCTTTGCTAGCGCATTTAACAGGGACATTAACTCAGTTGGTTTAGAGTGTTACCTTGACAGGGTAGAAGTCACTGGTTCGAGTCCAGTATGTCCCACTTTTTTCTTTTCTTTAGCTTATATTTATAAAGTATTTAAGCTACTTAACCTTCCCGATCTTTATACCTCAAATCTAAAGATGCAGTCTTTGTACACTCAAATTGGGGCTTTGTATACTTCGCGCCTCGGAAAGCATTATAGCCATAAAAACACTCGTTAAAAATAACGATTTTGGGTCTATAAAAATAGATTTGGAGAGGCGTCCTATATGAACAATAATAAGTCCCGACTGCTAATAAGGTATATCTGCGAACTACGATCAGAGAAATTTTTTTCCCTCTTTACTCCCAACCCAGCGCAGACCTTTGACCATTGGAGACAAGCATAAAAAAACAAAATAATCCCATTAAGAAATAAACCATATTTTTTAACTTAAAACTAAATGATATGCCAGTACTATCAAATTATTGGTTTGAAGACTCTGATTTTAGGGGTAACACAACATTTTTAAGCACCCGACATCCAGCAGGAGGTTGGACATGGATTAATTGGGCTAATATTGGCTCAAGAGATAGCACACTTGTTTGGGAAAGAGAAGATAGAGAAATTGTAATTGACTTGACACCTCAAGTTGATACTGGAAGAATCAGAGGGCTAATTGATGGCTTGCTAAGTAGTGGATCAAGGAGAACCTCTGGAATTTTTGCAGGTTGGATTCCTTGGAAGTATGTACCATACTATCGAGCAAGACCTGATAGAAGTGACTTAGATTTATTAGTTCGAATTTTCTTTAACTTTCACGTTGATACTCCTTGGTTTTGTACCGATGCAGACGGAAACATTAGCTATTATGTAAGATTCTTCCTTACAGGGGGTGGAAATTTGAGAGCGAGTGTTGATGGTTGGAGTTTTGACTATGACGGCGGAGGGCCATTCTGTACAGGTGAGATTAGCAGTCAGTTAAGAAGAGGGATCCCTGGAGGAATGGCAACATTACAGAGAGAGATTGATAATGCTTTAGCCTTGTTTAGCAGATTTAGGTTTGATTTAGTATATCTCTTACCAGGAAGCGGAAATACTACTGGAACTGGGACTGTAGATGTTAATAGAAGATGTTCTCTCGCTTTACTTCCACGCCCAAGAGGTTAAACTAAATTTCAATTAATTAACAAAAAAATCAAATACAATGGCAACAAATAAAAAGTTTGCACAAGAAGTAGTTTCAAAAATAGAGAACTGCTTAAAAGACTTAAAAATCAAGTCTGAAACACAATCAACGACAGATGAAGCAATTATTTACGGAAAGTTTTCTTTAGAAAAGGAAAAATACAGAGTTGTTGTTCATCTTCAAAAGGAAGATTTCATTCCTGTAACTAAAGATTGCGGTGAGGTGAAATCTGTCGATAATGCAGAAGAAGATTGTGCGATTACTCCAAATTTGAATTTTCAATCCTTTAATTCCAATCTTCGGAGTTACACCCAAGAAGAGGGCTTGAAAATCAAAAAAGAATTTTTAGAAGAGGCTCATAAATTAATTCCAAAATTAAATAAATAGAGTCGAGTAGGTAAGGGGGAATTTCACCCCCAAACCTCTCACAGAACCGTGCGTGAACCTCTCGATTCACACGGCTCTTCACAATCAGTCTAAGGCGTAAACCCCTGTTGCCAATGCGGAAAAATGTAAGGATAATCTTTTGCAATTTGCCTTAACCATTTTTGAGCATAGCTGACGAATTTGCGTCTTTTAAAGCGTTTGTACTTGTTAAATGCCCACTTTGCCAACCTTCGGTTGATAATTCTGAAAATACCCTCCATTGCCGTTTTGTGAAACCGACCGTAATAATATAACCAGCCTCTTATCTTGGGAGATAATTCGGCGGCTATTTGGTGGATGTTCAGATGTGTCCATCGGTGAAAGCCCAACTTTCGACACTCATCCGAGATACGTTTCATGGATTTTCGACTGATACAGGGACTGAATCCAAACATCACATTACCGTCTTTGGTTTGCACTTTGTGGCTTCGGAAAGTGTAGCCCAAGAAATCAAACTGTCGAACTTCGGCTTCTGTCCGCTTGCGTCTGCCCTTTCGGTTACAGTAAACCAATTTAGTCTTTTCGGGGTGCAGTTCCAATTTACATTGGGTCATACGTTCCCGTATGGACTTTAGGACATACTTGGCGGTACGTTCATTTTTCACATGGACGATGATGTCGTCAGCGTATCTTTCAAACGGACAGTCAGGAAAATGCTGTTCCATCCATTTGTCGAATACCACGTGCAAAAACAGATTCGCCAGTAAGGGACTTATCACTCCGCCTTGCGGCGTTCCTTTTTCCAGATTTTGGACAAGGCTGCCGTCTTTGAGTTGTACAGGGGCTTTGAGCCACCGTTTTACATAGGTGATGAGGTGGGGCTTGTCGGTGTAATGCCGTAATGCCCGTATCATCAAGCCGTGGTCTATGTTGTCAAAGAAACCTTTGATGTCCATGTCCACTACCCATGCATACTTCCAACAGTTGGTTCGGGCTTGGGCGATGGCTTGGTGCGCACTTTTGTTGGGGCGATAGCCAGAGGAATTTTCGGAGAATATTGGTTCTAATATTTCTTCCAACTCCTTGCATATCACCATTTGGGCAACTCGGTCTTTGACCGTTGGTATGCCCAAGTGCCGCTCTTTGCCTTTCCCTTTCGGAATGCTCACCCGCATGACGGGCGGTGGAAAATAACTGCCACTTGCCAAGCGGTTCCACACCGGGTGCAGGTGTTTCCTTGGATTTTCGGCGATGTCTTCAATGGTCAATCCATCTACGCCTGCCGAACCTCCGTTCGCTTTGACAAGCTTAAACGCTTCCCATACCTGTTCTTTGGTAATGGGATACGGCTTTGATTTGTCTTTAAAAATCATCCTTTTAAAACAGCTGTTTTAAAGTTGTTAATAAATAAAATCTGATTGTGCTAACCCCTTCGCTCCACCTTCATTACAAAAGTTTCATCACTACTACGAGTTAGTCCGCCACTCCCATGCTACTGAAGTAATTGGCTTACCCTGAAAAAAATAAATCTGGGCTTATACCGTTCCTTTCTTTTCGCACGGGAGTTTCCCTTGTTCCGTAAACGAGCCTAATTTAAGGTCATGCCATCTTTACACCGACTGCCCGCCGAATCTGTGTCCTGTCAGCATTTACACATTCGACTGGTCTCGTAAGGTCGCCGACCCCTGATTTTGAGCAGTAATATGGTTCTTTACGATGCCTCTGCGATGGTTCGCTCTCGTCTCGCTCATCTCCTTAAATCGCACCTGATTTCGTGTTTCTGTCTGTGTGGTACGCTCATTGAGTTTCCCGACTCCACCGAAATCTTTTCCACAACGCTCAATACCAACCCGTGAAAGGTAAGCACCTTGTGGTGGTTTGATAGGTGACGCTGATAATCTCCCTATCGAAAGCCCGTCTCAATTCCTAAAAAAAAATCAAGATTCTTTCATCTCGTTTACAGCATGGTTTATCTATTTTGTATATTGTACCCGATAAACCGTCAAGGCACACAGTCGAGTAGGTAAGGGGGAATTTCACCCCCAAACCTCTCACAGAACCGTGCGTGAACCTCTCGATTCACACGGCTCTTCACAATCAGTCTAAGGCGTAAACCCCTGTTGCCAATGCGGAAAAATGTAAGGATAATCTTTTGCAATTTGCCTTAACCATTTTTGAGCATAGCTGACGAATTTGCGTCTTTTAAAGCGTTTGTACTTGTTAAATGCCCACTTTGCCAACCTTCGGTTGATAATTCTGAAAATACCCTCCATTGCCGTTTTGTGAAACCGACCGTAATAATATAACCAGCCTCTTATCTTGGGAGATAATTCGGCGGCTATTTGGTGGATGTTCAGATGTGTCCATCGGTGAAAGCCCAACTTTCGACACTCATCCGAGATACGTTTCATGGATTTTCGACTGATACAGGGACTGAATCCAAACATCACATTACCGTCTTTGGTTTGCACTTTGTGGCTTCGGAAAGTGTAGCCCAAGAAATCAAACTGTCGAACTTCGGCTTCTGTCCGCTTGCGTCTGCCCTTTCGGTTACAGTAAACCAATTTAGTCTTTTCGGGGTGCAGTTCCAATTTACATTGGGTCATACGTTCCCGTATGGACTTTAGGACATACTTGGCGGTACGTTCATTTTTCACATGGACGATGATGTCGTCAGCGTATCTTTCAAACGGACAGTCAGGAAAATGCTGTTCCATCCATTTGTCGAATACCACGTGCAAAAACAGATTCGCCAGTAAGGGACTTATCACTCCGCCTTGCGGCGTTCCTTTTTCCAGATTTTGGACAAGGCTGCCGTCTTTGAGTTGTACAGGGGCTTTGAGCCACCGTTTTACATAGGTGATGAGGTGGGGCTTGTCGGTGTAATGCCGTAATGCCCGTATCATCAAGCCGTGGTCTATGTTGTCAAAGAAACCTTTGATGTCCATGTCCACTACCCATGCATACTTCCAACAGTTGGTTCGGGCTTGGGCGATGGCTTGGTGCGCACTTTTGTTGGGGCGATAGCCAGAGGAATTTTCGGAGAATATTGGTTCTAATATTTCTTCCAACTCCTTGCATATCACCATTTGGGCAACTCGGTCTTTGACCGTTGGTATGCCCAAGTGCCGCTCTTTGCCTTTCCCTTTCGGAATGCTCACCCGCATGACGGGCGGTGGAAAATAACTGCCACTTGCCAAGCGGTTCCACACCGGGTGCAGGTGTTTCCTTGGATTTTCGGCGATGTCTTCAATGGTCAATCCATCTACGCCTGCCGAACCTCCGTTCGCTTTGACAAGCTTAAACGCTTCCCATACCTGTTCTTTGGTAATGGGATACGGCTTTGATTTGTCTTTAAAAATCATCCTTTTAAAACAGCTGTTTTAAAGTTGTTAATAAATAAAATCTGATTGTGCTAACCCCTTCGCTCCACCTTCATTACAAAAGTTTCATCACTACTACGAGTTAGTCCGCCACTCCCATGCTACTGAAGTAATTGGCTTACCCTGAAAAAAATAAATCTGGGCTTATACCGTTCCTTTCTTTTCGCACGGGAGTTTCCCTTGTTCCGTAAACGAGCCTAATTTAAGGTCATGCCATCTTTACACCGACTGCCCGCCGAATCTGTGTCCTGTCAGCATTTACACATTCGACTGGTCTCGTAAGGTCGCCGACCCCTGATTTTGAGCAGTAATATGGTTCTTTACGATGCCTCTGCGATGGTTCGCTCTCGTCTCGCTCATCTCCTTAAATCGCACCTGATTTCGTGTTTCTGTCTGTGTGGTACGCTCATTGAGTTTCCCGACTCCACCGAAATCTTTTCCACAACGCTCAATACCAACCCGTGAAAGGTAAGCACCTTGTGGTGGTTTGATAGGTGACGCTGATAATCTCCCTATCGAAAGCCCGTCTCAATTCCTAAAAAAAAATCAAGATTCTTTCATCTCGTTTACAGCATGGTTTATCTATTTTGTATATTGTACCCGATAAACCGTCAAGGCACACACCTGCTTCGAACAAAGCATACCCGTCAAGTTGCCCTATGCGGGCAGCCTGCGGGTATGCCGACCGATGCGGTTGTCATCCTCCCTTCGGTCGTCCGACAACCGCATCGGTCAAGGGTCTGCGCTCCATTGCTGGTCACTCGTCCTCCCTTCGGTCAGACGAGCACTCATCAATGCGTCAACGCAATGTTGGGACTTCAGTCGGAAAAATTTTTCGGCTTCGCCGAAATTTCCCCTCCCTCCGCCCAACACAGCGCAGACCCTTGACCGTTAAGTCTCATTTGGATTTTCAAGGAATTAATTTGACTAAGTCATAGTTGATGAGCTTGAAAATAGTAATAAACTAAATTCAGTAAAATGGGTTGGGTAAAAGATGCATTGAAAGAATTACAAGATACTAGAGTTTGTCAAATTAGGCCTATTGGAGGCTCAATGAGAGGGAGGATTGAAAGTGGGCAGCTTGTAACATTGAAAAAAATTCATGCTGATGAAGTAGAGATTGAAGATGTTGTTTTTGTAAAATGGAAGAACAATTATTTATTGCATGTCGCAAAAGAAATATCTGAAACAAATATATTGATTGGAAATAATCTTGGAAAAATTAACGGTTGGATACCAAAGGAAAATGTAATAGCCAAAGTAATTTGAATCCATAGAAATGATTTTTAATAAGACCATAATGATAATCAAGTATAGATCTGATTGTGACCTAAGCCTTCTACCAAATTTCTTAATAGCCCTTAATTCTAATCCACGATAAGTGTTATCAAAGAAAACTAGTTAAATAATGTCTTATATCCTATATAAATTTTTGCTTAAAGGTCCAGATGAAGAGATGAAATTTCAACTCTCAAGACATCCTTCGGAAGGAGAACTCTATTTAGTTACCCGGATGCTGGCTTATCTTCTACACTATAAAAAAGGTATAACTCCACATGGACAATTATGTCAGAGTGATAGGCCAGCAGTTGCTGTTATATCTCCAAATAAATATGATATACTAGAATGGATAGAAATAGGTGCGATTTCTGAAAAAAAATTGAAAAGTGCTATAAGACAAAGTGAGCAGGTGTTCGTTTATTTGTATAAACCCCAAAATCCTGATCTTTTGAGTGAGTGAACCGAAACGGGTCGGCTGATCACAGCCGTAGCTATCAAGGCGAGTACGCAACGAATAGTTGGAGAAAAAAACATGTTCAAAAAATTAAGAAACTTAGTTTACAAAGTAATAAGGCATAGCTGTTAGATCAAGTTGCAAGCATTACATATAAAAAGACCTCCAAATAACATTTTGGAGGTCTTTTAAAGGTGTCTGTAAAGACTGCCACAATAGATTTTTTCATAAATGGAAGGTCTTAAATATACTGTTAAGCTAGACTACCTGGGGATATCTCCCTTTTCATGTGAGGCATTTCCCCTGTTTGTTCCGTTGAGACCTAAAAGGTATTTGCTCTAAAATTGTATCTAAAAGTATTAGTAAAGGATTGGTTGATTATTTCGACTACTATATGTTTATTACTAACATCTTGTAAAACGACACTTTCAGTTGCAGTATATTTACCATTGTCAAATTCTATTGTTTGATCATTTTGAAATATGCCATCTACATAAATACTTACTTGAGTTTCTGCTTTTCCACCTGTCTTACTAACAACTAATTCTAGATTTTGACATTTTGGAGTTAATCTAAACCTTCTAGGGCCACCTGCATAAACAATTCCATTTCGATTCTCAAGCAAATTTGGACATATAATGGTTTCTTCACCAAAACATCTAAGGAAATAGGAAAATGTATTGGCTACTGATTGATTTACAATTTCTATCATAACTTCCCTATTCAAAACGTCGGAAATAGTCCTAGTCTGTTCTAGAGTGTATCTACCATTGTCAAACTCTATTATAGTTCTAAGAACATTATCGACATAAACATTGACTTGGGTTTCCGCTCTTCCATCCGTCTTACGTATGAGAATCTCTATTTCTTCCGAACTTGAGGTAAAAGTTGACCTACCAGGGTTTACAGAATAAACGGTTCCTGATTTATGTACATAGGTAATTGTTGCTTTTAATTCAATTAAGCTAAAGCATAAAGCTAATACTAGGAAAAAAACATTTTTTAATTTCATTTTAAAAGATTTTTAGAGTTTTGACAACTTCCTCTCCTTTCAGTGGGGAGCTGTTAAAAATAAAGTTAATATGACTTGGCTTAAAGAAGCCAAAGATCATTTATCAGGAGGCTTTTTCTTAACTTTTTTGACCACTTTAAAGTGTGGTCGCTCCTTTTTGATATTGCCTTTTCCTTTTTTTGAAGGTTTTGGCAAAAAGGGTGCTTTGTCAAAAGTTAAAAAAAGTCCTTCGGCTGAGCGACGAGTTTTAGCAATAGATAATTTATCAGGTTTCGGTGGTGGATTAGCCTTATTCCGTTCCCATTTTCTGGGGATAAATTCGACTTCATCTGATGCTACATAAAGTAACCAATTGGCTAATTGATTAATCAGTAGAAAATTATCTAAATGCTGAACATCCTCGCAATCATAACTATCTAAGAACATTTTTTGCTTATTGAACCGAAAAGACGGTTCAATATCATAGCGATGCCGATAATCCCAGTAAGATTGCCCTAAAGAGATTTCGGTTTTTCTTTTTCCGAAAATACCGAAGAACATTTCTCTTTTAAAAACGAGTGCTCCTGTATCGGCATCTACTACTTTGACACCTACTAAATCAAATGGTTTATGCTTCATACAATGACCATTTTTGGAACGAATTTTTAAATCGTTCCATCGATAAAGCTGGATAATTATCGGTCTGCCTTTTTTAGTAGTTGTTTCAAAGTGTTGTTCTTCTGAGCAAGGTAAATCGTAAATAGTGACTTGCTCTTTTTCATAAACTTCACCTGTTTTGGGAGCTTTACCTTTATGTATTCGGGTCTGATTTCTCAAATAAAAACAGTCTTCATATACTCTTGGTGTTCCTCTTGGATTATCCCCGGCAGCAGATGTAAAAACTTTTGAACCACAGCGAAAACGACTGATACAGACTAAGTTATCTTCTTCATAAAGCGGACTTAAATAGCCTGCATGAGTATAACTACTGTCTGTGGTGTTGATGATTAAATCATATTGCAAGCTCAGCAGCAAAGTAGGCAAAAGTGCCTTAATCTGTTCCACCGCATAACTACTTTCGGTATGTTCTAAAGGTACTCTACCTCTTTGTAAGGGTAAAGACCACTTAGATTCAGCCGATAAATTGATGCTTGATAATGGGTAACCTATTCCTAAAGGTTTATTCCCCTTGATTACATTATTGGATTTTTTGACATGCTGTCGATTTTCCAATGTGGGGGAATGTTCCTTTATCAAAGAGGTAACATCTGTGTGTAACAATACTCGTTTTTGCGGCTTTGCATATTTCAAACATTGTCCAAGTATTTGCGCTTTTCGGTAGTCATAACCTTTCTCTGTATATGCCAAATGATGTATTGGTTTAAATATACTAGAGAATTGATAATGAAATACTGGACTGTCACTTATTTGGACTAAACTATCAGCTTTCTGATAACTGGACAGAGCCATGATTAGGTTTGTTAGAGATTTGGAACGATTTATGTCCATCTCTAATATGTCATGGCAGAATTGCTCGCTTAGATTTTTTTTTGCTTTTTCACACTTTTTCTAATGCAAGCACTCTGCCTTTTTTTTGCCCACCTCATTTTCTGTCAAAACTCTAAAAGATTTAATAGTTAAAAAAATAATGTATTACGTCAAAAAGTGTTTCTACTAAAAATAACGTACCCATATAAGTCATAGACTTGGTATGAGAATTCTCTTAAAATTTCGTTAAAAAAATGAGCGACAAGCTTCTTCCTAATACTCGTACAGGCCTCGCTCTTTGGGCAAGTTGGCACCCTGATTCGCAAGGGAGATGTGGTGGTCGTATGAAAACTAGACCGCTTGGGTAGGAGTTTGCGTGAGGATGCTTTTTTTATCCCTAATTCAAAATATTTTTTATAAAAAAGAATTAGCCTCTTTGTTTAAATTGCCAGTTGTATGTATTATTATAGTTCGTTTGTCTTGTATGTTTTTTCTTGGCCTTGCTGTGTCATTTTCTAGCACCTGCGGGTACACAAACAAACCAATGCGGCAAGATGAGCCCTTGAGTTCAAATAAAGTTAGATTAATGAAGGTTAAAAGTTATCAATCAGCTAAAAATTATTTGCAGGAAAATCTAAAATTTCTTGAGGAAAAAGAAGCTATTAATGGTTTACTCCTTGGGCTAGCAATTGCAAATAAAAAAAAGGAAAAAGACGATACCTTATATCTAACTATCCAAGATGAGAAAGAAATCTTATTTACAGCAATTAAAACAGTAGGGCGAAATCTAATCGTTTATGGAAATGAGTCAAAACAAAATGAATATAATCGAATTTTAATTAGTTATTTGCGAACAAATAAAATAGTATTGCCAGGAATAATTGGTCCCAAAAACTTAGTTCTTCAATTGGGAGAGTTAATTAAAAATGAATTTAATTGGGAGTATAAAATTGGATTCAAACAATTAGTTTATATCCTTGAGGAAGTAAAATATAATCCAAAAATTAAAGGCAAATTAAAAAAAGTAAAGTCGAATAATTTAGATTTAATATCAAAATGGATGAATTGGTTTTGTATTGAGGCATTAAAGGAAAAGGATAAAAAAGGAGCCTACAAAATCGCTAAAAATAAAATTTTAAATGGCGAAGTATATATTTGGATTGATAATTCAGAAGTTACAATGAGTTGTACTGCAAGACCAACAAACAATGGAATAACAATAAATTACGTGTACACTCCAATAGAATTTAGAAATAAGGGCTATGGAACTAAAATAGTCGCAAAGTTGAGTCATTTGATGTTAGAAAAAGGTTATAAATTTTGTACATTATTTACAGATTTAGATAATCCAACATCAAATAACATTTATAAAAAAATCGGGTATGAACCGATAGCAGAATTTAGACTCATTGAATTTATAAAAAATGTCGGCACCTAACAATGGCTAGTCCAGTTAGATAAATTTTAACAAAGCCTAATGAAAAAAGTAACTATAACGTTAATTGTAATGGCAATGATGTCCCTAAGGGGATTTGCACAAAGTCCTGCTAAAGATAATGTCCAAATAGCTGCCGTTATAGAGGGTTCAGCGAAAAAGTTGATGAAGAAATTTAAACAAAAACATAAACACAATCTTAAGCAAATACAAGCAGAAATTAATGCCAAAAACACAAAATAAGCATTTAGATGATTGCTATTCGTTTATGAATAGTCTAATGTGTAATGCTCACTTGATCTGGTAGTTGCAGGTTGAAAATGAAAAATTAATTATATGAAAAATTCACTGATTTACCTACTTCTCGTTGTGACAAGCAGCATAAACTGTAATAACAAAGATGACATGAATAATTCAAATAATAATGAAATAATAGGCTACCAATTGCTGACCGATTTAAAAGGACATTGGGTAGGCAGTAATGAAACAGCTAATTTGAATCCTCCCCAGACGAAATGGCTTCATTCTCGACCATCTCCGTTGGATAATAATCTGTAGTATTCTTCTCAATTACTTTCTTCAAAGCTTCGATATTCTTAGTCTCCTGAACGGTAAAAGCACCGGTGAAGATCTCCATGAGTGCAAACATTGAGCGTGTCATTATATTCTTTCCAATTACTTTGGAATCCGTTGTTATAGTAGTCATTCCGTCGCTCTCTTTAAAAGAAATTGTTTGTTCGAAATCCATAAAATCGCTATCAAAATCCATTTTGACATGATCGAATTCTTTCATGGAAACAACGGTTTCTATCATTTCGAAATCAGGTTGACCTTCCTCGGGGTTAACCACGACTTTGTATTTGCTACCAACAGCCCCTTTTTCCCCACTGATTAATTCAATACTTTTAAATCCATCAAGCCATTGCTCGTATTTGGACTCATCTTGTGAGACGGCCCATGCTTCTTTAATAGACTTATTTACAGTGATTTCGTGACCATAACTGACGGAAGGTTTCATTAATCCAATTGCAAGAAAAATGATGGCAAGCCCAACAACTGCATAAAGAACATACTTTAGGATTTTCATCTGCCAAACTATTAGTTTAAAATAATTACCGAAAATACGATAAAGTAGCGAAATTTTTGATTTATTTTTCAGAATAAATATTTTTTGAAAAAAGTGAGCCTTAGATTATGCTGCTTTAGAGGCAATTTTCCTTTGTTTTTACTAGAAATCAGTAGTAATAAGTGACATTTTATAAATAAAAAGTTTACATTTGTGACAAATCGAGCTTTTTTAAAACAATCTGTTAATTTTATCCTATGGAACTCCCCTTACTGCTTTTTTTGTTGGTAATTGGCTGGCTAATTATTGGCGTAATTTTATGGCTATTATTTAAAAATAACTTTGCAAAGGATTATTTGTCCAAAAGCGAAATAGCTGAAAAGTACGTATCCAAGGAAGTACATCAAGCTCTGCAAGTTCAAAGCGATACCCTTCATGCAGAGGTCAATGAAAAGGATCAAGAAATCATCCAATTGAGCAAATTATTAGCTGCTAAAGAGCAAAATTTACTACATTTGGAAGGTCGTCTGGAGCAACAAAAGGCGGAGGTCGCCGAATTGCAAAACCGCTTTAAAACCGAATTTGAAAACCTTGCCAATCGAATTTTAGAGGAAAAAAGTCAAAAATTCACTCAACAAAACGAATTGCAGCTCAATAATGTCCTAAATCCATTAAAAGAAAAAATCCGAGAATTTGAATCCAGCATCCAGCAAAAATATGTGGATGAAACCAAAGAGCGGGTGTCCTTAAAAAAAGAAATTGAGCAGTTAAAAGACTTGAACCTCCAATTGAGCGAAGACGCTGCCAATTTGGTCAGTGCCCTCAAGGGCGATTCCAAAATACAGGGAGATTGGGGCGAATTTCAACTAAAAACTTTATTGGAAAAAGCGGGTTTGGAAGAAGGGATTCATTTTACAACCCAAACTTCCTTTAGGGATACAAATGGGCAACTGAAGCGCCCCGATTTTATCATTAATATGCCCGATGGCAAGCAACTGGTGATTGACTCCAAAGTTTCTCTAAAAGCCTATGAACAATACTTTAATGCCGCAGACAGCCGCCAGCAAGCTACTTTCTTAAATTTACACATTGAAAGTATCCGCAATCATCTTAAGGATTTAAGCGGAAAAAACTATACCCAACTGTACCAAATTAACACGCCTGACTATTTGCTTATGTTCATTCCCATTGAACCTGCTTTTGCCGTAGCCATTCAGAAAAATGCCAACCTATTTATGGATGCTTTGGAGCGCAATATCGTCCTGGTCACGACCTCTACCCTACTCGCTACTATGCGTACAGTCGCCTTTATTTGGAAGCAGGAGAAGCAGAAGAAAAATGTACTGGAAATCGCCCGTCAAAGTGGCCTGTTGTACGATAAATTTTGCGGTTTTGTAGAGGACTTAAAAACAATTGGTGAGCGATTAAATCAGGCTCAATCTGCTTATGACAATGCTATGAATAAGCTGATGGATTCCAAAAAATACGGCGATACCTTGATTGGCAGAGCGCAAAAAATAAAAAACCTAGGTGCAAAAGCATCAAAAGATTTGCCACAAGACTTATTGGAAGAAGGATAGAAAAATTCTGCAACTCCCAGGCTATTAAATAGTAGAACAACGTTAGTATATTCAATTGTGTTAAAGTAAAAGTATAACCAGGCAATAATGAAATATACCCTTACGATTTGTCTTTTTTTCTTTGCCCTCCCCTTTTCTTTCGCCCAAACCAGAGATGCTTCTATTTACGGCACTATTAAAGATGCGGAAACAAAGGAGGCTGTCGAACTAGTCACCGTTTATATGCAAGAAACCAATTATGCGGTCGAAACCAATACTTCTGGTTTTTATCGCATTAAAGTACCTTCCAATCAGGATTTCACGCTGGTATTCACCCGAATTGGGTATAAACAAGCAACTGTTGATATTGAAAAAATTAGTGCAGGAAGGTCAAAAAAACTGGATATTTTTCTGTCGCCTTCACAATCTGACCTCGAAGTCATTATTACTGAAAGCAAAATTGAAGAGGCTGGCATCATTAGAGAAGAAGTGACCGAATTAAAACTGCTACCCACTACGACCGGAAATTTGGAAAGCGTTCTGCCTTCCATTGCATTGGGAACTAGTGGTGGTACAGGGGGCGAGCTAAGTTCTCAATACAATGTACGAGGAGGCAATTTCGATGAAAACCTGATTTACGTCAATGATTTTGAAATTTATCGTCCACAGTTAATTCGTTCCGGACAGCAAGAAGGTTTGACTTTTCCAAATATTGATTTAATGAGTAACTTGTCCTTTTCCTCTGGAGGTTTTCAGGCAAAATACGGGGATAAGTTATCCTCCGTACTGGATGTTCAATATAAACGTCCAGAGGGTTTTGGTGCTTCCATAGAAGCCAGTTTCCTCGGCGGGTCGGCGCATATTGAGGGTAGTACAAAAGCAGGAAAAGATGATTATCGTCGCTTTCGATACTTGGTGGGCAGTCGCTATAAAACGACCCGCTATTTGCTTGGGTCTTTAGACACAAAGGGGGAATATATTCCCAATTTTGCAGATTTTCAAGGTTATTTTACTTATGACATTAATCGCGATTGGCAACTAGGCTTGATCGGTAATTACAATCGAAGCGAATACAGCTTTGAGCCTACTGAAAGAAGCACTGCTCTGGGGTTAATTGATTTTACTTTGGAGTTATTTTCCGTCTTTGAAGGGCAGGAGGTAGATGATTTTACGACGGGAATGGGCGGTATTTCCCTAACCTATTTGCCTGATAAACAACGCAATCCATTATTTTTAAAATTTTTAGCCTCTTCTTATCAAAGCGATGAAAATGAACGCATTGATATACTTGGGTTTTACCGACTGGGAGAAATCAATACAGATATTGGCAGTGATAGTTTTGGAGAACTAGTCAATATTTTAGGCACCGGAACCCAGCATAATTTTGTAAGAAATTCGCTGACTTCCAATGTGTCTAATATTCAGCACAAGGGGGGTATTGAGTTTCAGTTAGGCAATCCCAGTTCTAGTCGAACTGCCAGCCATTTTCTACAATGGTCCGCCCGCTACCAAAGAGAATCCATTAAGGACAAACTCAATGAGTGGGAACGATTGGACTCAGCAGGTTTTTCGCTGCCTTATGATCCAAATGCAGTACTGCTATCTAGCGTTTTAAAAACGCGAAATCGCCTAAATTCTAATCGCTTCACAGCTTCCCTTCAAAACACTTATACATTAAGAGAAGAAGAAGAAAGGGAATTGCAAATTACTGCTGGCATCCGCGTTGCCTATTGGAATCTAAACCAAGAATTTTTCATCACCCCCAGGGTTCAGCTTTTATATAAACCACTAGATACCAAAAGAGATATTTCCTACCGCCTGGCAGCAGGTTTATATTATCAATCTCCTTTTTACAGAGAATTGAGGCGACTAGACGGAACGGTCAATAAAGGCCTTTTGTCGCAAAAGTCGCTTCACGTAGTGGGCGGTTTCACCTATGATTTTAATTTAAAAAATGTCAGCCCCAAACCATTCCGGTTTATCCTTGAAGCCTATTACAAAAACCTATGGGACGTCGTATCTTACGAGGTGGACAATGTACGCATTCGCTACTCCGGTGAAAATGATGCCACAGGCTATGTAGCCGGATTGGATATGCGTGTAAATGGCGAATTTGTTCCAGGGTCTGAATCCTGGATTAATTTGTCTTTTTTGCGCGCCAGAGAGCAACTCAATGGCATACAACACATCGTCAGAGAGATTGGCGACAGAGAGGGAACGACAGTTAGCTCTGTTCCTCGCCCAACAGATCAATTTTTGACCCTTTCTATGTTTTTTCAAGACCATCTGCCCAAGAATGAATATTTTAAAATGCACCTAAACTTCACTGTGGGCACGGGTTTGCCCTACGGTTTAAGAGGAAATAATACTATTTTTAGAAACACCTACCGCTACCGACCTTATCATCGGGTGGATATTGGTTTTTCGCTTGCTCTTTGGGAAGAAAGTAAAAGAGCCAAAAAACCCAAACATTGGCTGGGTTTTACCCGAAGTGCCTGGCTGCGGTTGGAAGTTTTTAATTTAATGGCTGTGCAAAATGTAGCTTCCAATACTTGGATAAAAACAGTATTTAATCAACAATATGCTGTCCCTAACTTTTTGACTTCGAGAAGGGTCAATTTGAGATTAAGAATGGACTTTTAAAAACGTAACTCATTAACAGATTGTCAATCCATCCTACTAAAACGAGGAAGGTAAAATATTACATAACTAATTGAAAACTACGGATAAAAAATTTCAAGCTTACCTACAAATTTTTAGGATTTGCACGGTTCTTCTCCCCCTTCGGAGGGGGCGGGGGTCGGATAATTTTAAGATTTTGAAAAACAATCCCCATAATCCTCCCCCTAGCCCCCTCCAGAGGGGGAAAAGGTATCGAAATCAAATGAATTTTTGTACTAAGACAGGTAAATACGAATTATCCTTAGTTTTCAAATAACTAATCTAATTTTCTATGAATGACCAACCTAAAAAAATACTCAGCAAATTTGAATGGTTGCTCTTGTTAATTGCTATAGGCATATTGGCAATAGTCCTTTTACAAAACAGAGGAATCAATATGGTCGAAACGACCGAAAAAGTAGAGATTAGCGAAGCGGAAAAGCAAAACCGCCACCAAAGCCCCGTCAGTCCTTTCTCCAACACAGAAAAGGACGGTAAAGAGCGGTTGTCCGATCTAGCGGATTATTTTGCCCAAAACAGGGCACAAGCGAGGGCACAAGGCAAGCAAACGGGCTTTGATTGGAGCAGTTTGAAAATACCAAAAGACGAAGCAGATTATTTAAAAAATCGCTATGAAGGAAAAGAAAGAGAGGCGGACGGTACAGATTGGTTTTCGCTTATTTCCAAATCGCATAAGACCTATATAGCCGTAAAGTCTGCTTTCAGTGAAATAGGCATAGATGCGGATAAAATAATTACGCCAAAAAATGCTGGCAAAGTTCTATCTAACCCCGTTGTCGCCAATTCCATTTACTACAAAATTGAGGAAACCTTTGGGATTCCAGCAGAAAAAAGCCGCTCCTTTGCCAAAAAGCAAAAAACGACGCTGGAGGAATGGTCCAAGTTTGTAGAAGAAGAAACTCAGAAGGAGTAGGCTTTAATATGAGAAAGTCATTCAAAAACTAACTAAGTAATGACAAAACATTAACATCGCCAAATTAGGCGAATTTATTATCTCATCGTTACTAAAGCCGTTCGCACGGTAGTAGTTTCTTCTTCTTCGTCCACTATTTCTGTCCAGGCTAACAGCAACCTATCCCCCAATTTTTCCATAATGGGAAAACCGCTACTACGAGCGGAGCTGGTTTTTGCAAAGGTAATGCTTTCGCCAATCTTACCTAGCCCATTTACCCTGGCTAAGCGAATTTCCGCATGATTTTCCAAATTTTCCAACCAACTGACAACCAGGTCGTTATTATAAAAAACTATATCCACTCGGCCTAAAGGTTGTCCATCATCTACCCGAATAGGGGGGCTAAAAGTTGACCCTGCATCTGCGGAAATTGCTACCTGCACTCTCGGAGTGTCTTGCGCCATAGTAAACCAGGCAATCGCTACTTTGTTTCTACTGGCAATAATTTTAGGGCCATTTACCGGACAGCCTGCAATCTCCCAATTATCATTAAAGATGTTTCTAGGCCGTGTCCAATCCTGCCCAATCTGGCGGACAATAGCAATATCTCTAATTTCTTCTTCTGACCGATCTCTGTAAGCAACAATCATCCCCGTCGCAGTTAAAGCGGCAGAGGTTTGGCAGCAATCACAAACCCTATCATCCAATTCCACTTCTCCGAAAAGATTGCCTTCGGGGTCAAAAAATGCACCTCTCAGGGTCATTGCCCCTCCTTGTCCTTCATGGTCATGCCCATCAGAGGCATTTTCGGTCTTGGTATAGCGGCCGTCCAGCCAGGTAGCAAAGATTTGATTTTCATCAACCGAAACCATTGTAACAAAGCCATGCTCTGCCGCAATTCCATCTGTGTGTGGGATAAAAGATTTTTGCCATTTTTTGCCTCCATCCATAGACTGAGTAATGCGCACATCATAGTCATAAGTCCCCGCAGCTCTTTTTTGTAGCCAATGAGCGACCAATTTTTTTCCATTATCCTTATAAGCGACCAAAGAAGGAAAATCCGCCCAATTGACAAACCAATCACTACCCTTAGCTATAATAGTTGGAGCAGACCACTGTCCCTTCTCCAACATAGAAAAAACCAACGCATCGGTAGAGTCATTGAGGTACTCCACCCAAGAGAGCAAAGCCTTATCTTGATCAGTGACATATAAATTGGGCTCTCCTCCCTCTTTGCAAGGGGTAGAAATTTTTTTAATGTTCAAATCGGATCGGCAGCTAAAACAACAAAAGAAAAGGGATACTAGAAAAAATAAAGGGAAAGCTTTGTTCAATTTTTATATTTTTTATACTAAAAAGTTCTCTTCATCCAAAATCCGTCCACTTTGGCAACGAACTATTCTGGCGGGGAAATTTTCTAAAATCCGGTAATCGTGCGTGGCAAACAATACTGCCGTATTATTTGCTTCCGATAAGTGCTTGAGCAACAATAAAATATCGTCAGAGGTATCTGGATCCAAATTGCCCGTTGGCTCATCAGCAATAATCAAATCAGGATTGTTGAGCAAAGCTCTGGCAAAAACGATCCTTTGCTGCTCCCCGCCCGATAACTCAAAGGGCATTTTATTGGTTTTGGGGCGCAGCCCTACTTTTCCCAGCACTTCATAAATGCGTTTTTGCCTATTCTTAATGTCCTTCCAACCCGTAGCTTTCAGCACAAAATCCAGATTGTTGTAAACACTTCTATCGGTCAGTAAATTAAAGTCTTGAAAAACAATCCCCAACTTTCGGCGCAGCAGAGGAATATTTTTTCGATTCAATTGTTTTAAATTAAAGCCTGCAACCACTCCTTTTCCTTTTTTAAGAGGCAAAGCACCGTAAAGTGTTTTTAATAAACTGGATTTGCCGCTCCCCGTTTTACCAATTAAATAAGTAAACTCTCCTTTGTGAATTTTTAAATTCACTTGATCCAAAATCAAATTTTGCTGCTGATAAATGCTTGCCTTACTTAAATTTACAATAGTACTATCTTTCATATAATCCAGTATCAAAAATCAAGCTACTACCAAATTTACAAATTATTCTCTCAAATTATTGAAAATATGCTTTTTGTCCGGAAAGGAAGTTTCAAAAACCTTAATTTTGTCCTGCTACTAAAATTAGTCAAGGTCCAAAATTTGTACCATGAAAAAGATACACCTTATTGGCATTGCCTTAATTGCTATTGCCATTGCTATACTACTTTCGCTTTCCGATGAAGTTAGTACTTTTACCACATTTTCGGAAGCTATTAAAACGGGGAAAAAAGTAAAAATTTCCGGACAACTAGCTAAGGATAAAGAAATGTATTACAATCCTCAAAAAAACCCCAATTATTTTACTTTTTATTTAAAAGATAAAGACGGGCAAGAGAAAAAAGTAATCCTTTTATCTTCCAAACCACAAGATTTCGAGCGAGCAGAGTCAATTGTATTGACTGGAAAAATGCAAGGAGAAGAATTTCATGCCTCTGATATGCTAATGAAGTGCCCGTCTAAATACAAAGACGAAGAAATCTATATCAAAAGCAAAGAAGGAAAGTTGGTGGAAGAGCTATAAGCTAAGGTATGTTCAAGAACTTATGCGTCTGAATGCTCAGATGCCAAATGGGGTTCTTCAGACAGTAATCCAGGGCTAGTTGCGTATTCTTCGCTATATCTGGTCCATCCATGGGCTGTAAATAAAAATGGTCAAAATCTAACTGCTCGAATTGCGCTGGCATGGCTCCCGACTGCGGAAAAACCAACTTCAACTCATTCCCTTTTTTTAATATCAAATCTGTATTCGCCTTTGGACTAACACAAATCCAGTCAACTCCGGAAGGGGAGAGTATCGTGCCATTCGTTTCAATTGCTACTTCAAATCCTGCCAAATGAAAGGCATTCACCAATTGCGCGTCTAGTTGCAAAAGCGGCTCCCCTCCTGTACAAATTACATAGGGTTTATGGTATTTGCCCTGGCGCTTTCTAGTATGCTTTATCTCTTTTGGCCATTGTGCTGTAACAATTGCAGCTACCGATTTCGCTGATTTAAATTTTCCACCATTAATACCGTTTGTCCCCCAAAAATCGGTATCGCAAAACTGACAGATAGCTTTATGGCGATCTTCTTCTCTCCCACTCCATAGATTGCAACCCGAAAAGCGGCAAAAGACAGCCGGCCGGCCGGTTTGTGCTCCCTCTCCTTGTAAGGTATAATATATTTCTTTAATTGCGTACAGAGCAATGAGTTTGAGCGATTAATTAAAATCTGTAAAATGCTGTTTTTGATTGCAAAGAAAGCATTTTTTTTATTTACTTTTATTTCAAAATAAATAGCACTTCATGAAAAATCTATTAAAAGGCCTGCTCTTTTTCCTCTTTTTGCTAATTCTAATTCCAGTTCTTTATTTCCACTTTAGCGATTGTGGAATCGCTCCCTTCGCTTGCGGCGATTATGCTACCGAAGGTAATCCCCAGACTAAAAAAATATCTCTGGGCAGTGGGCCCGAAGACATGGGAATGGATTATTCGCAAGGCTACCCTAGGATTATTGTATCTTGCGATGACCGAAGGGCAAATTTTGCCAAAAATGGGGCATTCTATCAGATTAACCTCTCCTCCAATAAAGCAGCTAAGTTTCAAATAATACCGGCAGATTTTATTTTTCATCCACATGGAATTGATGTCGTAACGATTGACTCTATTCCGTATTTGTATGCTATTTCGCACGATCCGGAAGGCGAAAAAATCCGGCATCGAATTATTCGTTTCGAAATTAAAAAAGACTCTTTATTGCTTGATAATCAATTCGTTCTGGAGCATCCCAAACTAAGACTACCCAATGATTTAGACGTTTTGGCTGACGGTAGTTTATATGCTACAAATTATTTAAAGGACGGCTCCACCTTTGATAGTTTTATTACCATTTTGGGTGCGAAAACGGGCGATGTAGTCCATTATGATGGCAAAGGAAATTGGGAAACTGTGGTGGAAGATATGTGCTATCCCAATGGGATCTGGGTCAATGAAAAAGAAAACTATTTATTAGTCGCAAATGGCGGCTGTAAAGAAGTCGTTCGCTATAAAATTAATAATGGCAAAATAGATCAAAGTGATCGTCATTCGACCAAATACCACGATGTTAATATTCCGATCGGTGATAATTTGCTTTTGGACAATCAGGGTGTTTTGTGGACAGCCGCTCATCCTTGCCCGACCAAATTTTTGGGTCATGCAACTGATTCGCAAAAACATTCGCCCGTTCAAGTTTTTGCTATGGATCCAATGACTCTAAAAACCAGTTTGGTTTATCAAAATAACGGCGAAATGATCAGTGCTGCTTCTACCGTTTTGCAGTTTAATAATCGATTGTATATTTCGCAGGTGTTTGATCCTTTTGTACTGGTTGTGGCGGACTTTTAAGTCATTTTACTCCCATTTCAAAAAAGCATTATCGCCAAATCTATTTTTCATATAGTCTCGAATATCTATTAGTTTTTCTCCTACAACAATTTTTCCTTCCCGATTAAATTTAACGATTTGCCCGTCAATAATTATGCCGGCAAAACCCTTACTAAACCGAGTAGGCTGGTTGGAAATAAATGGAATAACTACTAGCCCTCTTTTATTGATAAAGCCATATCGTCCATACAACTGTACTGCAGCGAGTCCCTCATAGAAGGCAATGGCTTTTTCGTACTTTGGAGGAATAGTCCATTCACCAGTAGCTCTGTTTATAAACCCGTATTTTCCATTAGGAGCAATTTTGGGTTTTAACTTTAGCGATTCCAGGCTTGTTTCGTCCGATTTTGAAATAGGTGGTTTTAATGATGGGTTTGCTTGTTTATCTTTATCAATTTCTTCTTGTTTGGGCGCCTGGTCTAAAATCTTGGTTTCTTGCTTTTCAGTAAAAGCGACTTTAGGGTTAAAAAAGAATTGCCCTCCTTTGTGCCCTTCTATATTAAGCGGCTCACCCCTTGGTGTTTGGTTAGTTCCGGCAGCTACGCTTTCAAGGACCAAATTGCACAGGGTAGCTACACCTAAAGGTTGTTTGTTATTTTTTAAATGGTAGAGCAAACTATCTGCAAAAGGGCTATTATTCCCTGCCTTTCCGTCCGCTACCACTTCATTTCGGCCTGCGGTTAGTCCCCAACGAGAAGGAATGCGTTCTAGTCGCTTTGCAATTCCCGCACTTTTAAAACGCATAAATAAGCTGCCAGAAAAACAAGAGTCGGCAACCAAAAAGGTGTGCCTGGAATTTATTTTTCTTAAAAAAGTCTTGATTTTGCTATTGGGCAAAAAATCTTCATAAGCACCCATTTGCCCATTGACGGGTATCCAGTATCCTTCGTCAAAAACCGCATCATATTCTCCATGTCCGGAAAAATAAATGAGCAAATTATCCTCTGGCGTGATCGCCTTAGCCAGTTTTCTAAAATGGTTAAAAATATTTTTTTCTGTAGCCGCTTCATTGAATAAGGTAACTATATTTTCCTTATCAAAATCATACTGACTAGTCAATACCCCAATCAAATCATTAGCGTCTTTTACACAGTTATACAGTTTGGGGCAATGTTGGTAAGCATCAATGGCAATGATAAAAAGAAAGTTTTTCCCTTTTGATGTTTCTGGAAAAGATGATCTTTCCTGCTGACTTCCCAAATGTTTATTTTTTTCCTCTCGATGCATAAAATTAGCATTGTAAAAAACCGTTTTCTTTGACAAACTTGTGGCTAGAGTTTTTCAAGTCAAAAATAATAAAGCTCTACAATTTTAAAACAAAAAAGCCAGAACGGCTTTGTTCTGGCTTAATATATTTGCATATATGTGTCTATTGTTTATTGCTTCACTATCTGCTTAGTAATGCTTTCTTCTCCTATTCTCAAGTTGATCAGATAGGTTCCGGAAGTCCAGTTAGTCACATTGATTCGTTGCCTGCTAAGACCAAAAGTGGCGGTTAAATTACGGCGATAGACCTGTTTGCCAACAGCATCGAAAATGACCAATTCCGCTTCTTGTCCACTAGCCAGGGTATATTCAATGTTCAATTCTTTATGAACGGGATTAGGATAGATTTGATGAATCAAGTTTAAATCGTTTCCTAAGTCCTCTCCAATATTCGCAGTACTAGCTTCCTGCCCAAATCGAAACTGTTCTTGTCGAGAATAAACACTTGTACCCAATGGACAAATACTTCTCATTCGATAAGTAATAATAGAACCCGCCGGAACAACCAATCTATATCTGGTATCCGTTGTCCTAACAGTGGTCCAGTCACTCGCATTATTTATTTTGTATTGAAGCTCATATTCTGTAGCATCCAACACTGCATCCCAGCGGAAAATGACTGTATTTCCAAATAAGCCAGTGCAGGAAACGTTTTCAGGAACGCCGCAATTATCAAAATAAACCGTATAATCTTCGGTTTCGCCAAAAGCATAACCATCGCAGGGGCCTGCTCCTGGCCCACCTGCTCGATCTTCCTGCGTAATCCGCATTCTGGTTTGTCCACTTACCCCCTCCGGAACTTTAAAATACTGTCTTAGAATATTTAAAGTCCCTGTATTGGCGCGGAATACGGTTTCGCCAGGATCATCAAAGTCTTTGTCTTGGTTGTAGTCAATCCATACGGTCACAAATTGAGGGAAGCCGGATAGCTCTATGTTGGGTTCTAATTCAAAAATAATATCTTCTCCCGGCTTCAATTTGGCCACTAAATGGGTGTAGTCGCCATAACCCCCATCATTGCCAGAGATATTTTCCAGTCCAGCTATCAAAACCCGCTCAATCCACTCAAAATGAGCCGAAGCAGGGCCAGCCGAGCAATACTCATCGCAGGGTTGACAATTAGAACCTCCACAGTCTATGCCCATTTCATCTCCATTTTGAATGCCGTCCTCGCAGCTTGCTTCTATGCCACCTGTTGTGAATAACCCTCGCCCATGCGTGGCTGCCGCAATTAGACCATCGGATGCTCTTAATTGAAGCATATCCACACGAGTATTCGCTAGTCCTCTATTAGTTGGATTCCAGTTAGTGGCGGATCCATTCAGGTTTTTTGTGGACCAAACGCCCATTTCGGTAGCGATTAATGCCTGATCTGACCTACCAGGGACGAACATCCCCCATCTTACTGGCATATCTGGCAAGTCCCCTTCCACTGCTGTCCATGTTGGAGCAGCGTCTGCGTTTCTAACTTCCCAGACGCTGATAATGCCATAATTAGAAAGCGTTATCAGCAAATGAGCAGGATCATTTCCATCCACAGATATGGATGAAACGGTCGTTTGAGGAAATATTTCTGCCGGAGGTTCTAAATTAAAAACCGAAGGCGCACCACTTCCGGCATCATCAACCAATGCTATAGAAGTCTGACGACCTCTTAGACCTATCCAAAGTCTATCTTCTGTATGAGGGTCTGCTAAAATATGTGTAGTAGTGCCGTTTAAGCCCTGTACTAAATTAAAACTCAAGCCTGCAACAGCCGGATCATTCCATCGCAGTATCGCTCCATTTCCAAATCGGCTATATAACTTTCTGGTATCATTATCGTACTCAGAAGGATTAATGAAAGCACCACCAGGAAAACTAGCTACAAATTCAAAGGATTTTCCTCCATTTAGAGAAAAAGAAAAAGTATTTCCTGTAAAAGAAGTAATTTGTACATTGGGATCACCCTGGTCTATGTGGCAAAAACCACCGTCCCCGCCAGTTGCTTGTATGGTACTGTTGATTCCCTCTTCCCTGAATTGCTGCGTGCCATTATCCTGTGTGCCGCCTAGAAAATAATTAGAGCCTTGCGTCGGGTGTACTGCTACACCATAAAACTGAGTAACATTATAGCCCGTATTTTTTGATCGGAAAGTAGGCTTTCTATCTTTGTATTGTAAATTTTTGGCTAGAAAAATACCGCCGTCTGTTCCCCAAATTGCTTCTTTTCCCCAAGTGCCTGGTACAAAAAGAATTTCATGGTGATCTGCATGAACATACTGCGAACGGGTCAAGCCAGGAGCGGCCCCAATTAAAGCATGCCAATTGGTGATTTGTTCCCAAGTCGCTCCTCCATCAAAAGAACGAACAGCATCCACTCCTCCTAAATAAACCTCATCAGGATGTTCCGGATGTACAGCTGCAATCAAATCGTACCAAGCCTGTCCCCTTGTAAATTCAGGATTTCCACCAAAATCATAAATGGTAGGCACTGGAAGAGCCGTCCAACGATTACCACCATCCTCACTCCTGAATACAAAGCCTGCCCCGTTGGATTCTGCTCCTTGAGCGACTACATAAACCTTTCGAGGACTAGAAGGAGCCGTAGCAATTTCCATCCGCCAATAATCACCGCCTTCTGGCGTAATATCTTTCCAATGTCCCTTTTTTCCAACAAATTCGCCTTTATTCGTAGAAGATTTCCAAACAGAACCAGTCGAAAAAACGCCTAGAGTTGCATATAAATCTCCATTGGAAGCTATTTCCAGATCAGCCGCTCTATTTGTTGCCCCAGTTCCTACACTCAAACCTAATACTTGGGTCCAGCTAAGCCCACCATCTTCTGAACGCTGAACCCCGCCCCTCAAAGTCGAAGCGTATAATGCACCCCAATCATCCATTTCCAAGTCATGCACGCAGTAAAAAACAGGATCATTGGTGGAGGTAAGCTGGCTAAAAGAGCGGCCGCCGTCTGTCGATTTCCAAATACCTAGCCCTCTAACTCCATCAACATTACCCCAACATTCGCCCGTCCCAAAATAGATAATGGCTGGATTCTCTTTGTCTTGAACAATGCTTGATACCGCAATATTTTCATAAAAATCATCCAGTTTTGTCCATTTAGGAGAATTGGAATAAAAGTTGGTCGTCCGCCATAATCCCCCAGCCACACCCCCGGCAAACACCGTATTATTAGAAGGGTCAGCCGCATCAATTAAGACGGCTCTGGTTCGCCCTCCTACATTATCGGGTCCGCGCTCTTCCCAGTCAATGTCATCAATATCAGAGCGTTGTGGGTTTTTAAATCGTTGATTGGCAATCCTCTTTACAGCTAAAAGCCGTTCTACGGGCACTTCCTTTGTAGTGGGGTCCATGGTCATAATAACTTCTCTCTCCATTCTTTCGAGGTTATTGCGATACTTTGATTCCTCCCCTTCCAATTCGGAAGGGTTTGTAAGTTTGGGCTGAATGGGTTGTACTGTTAAAATTGTTTTTTCAGGTAATGCTGAGTAATAGTAAACAAATATGCCTGCTGCTAAAGCGATGACGGCTAAAGCAATAAAAGGTTTTGTTAAAAATCTCATGTGTAAAGTTTTTTGTGAGTATATAAAAATAACTTCCAAAAGATGCTTTTATCCATTGAAGCCATAAACGAATAACATGTAGGGTTAAAACGAGGAAATTAAAAAGCAAGAAGAGCTCTTAGGGGTGCTCATTTTTTAGGGCTTTGTCACAAAATAGCAAAAAAATTTTATATCACAAATATATTTTTAGAAAATGTCAAATGCGAAGTTATAAACGTTCGAGTGCGTTGTACCAAAGTAGATGTATTAGTGAAGCTTGCTGCCGATTAAATTCAAAAACTCCGTTCTGGTTTCTACATTTTTAAAGGCTCCGGTAAAAGCAGAAGTAGTCGTGACGGAGTTCTGTTTTTGTACCCCCCGCATCATCATACACATATGCCTAGCTTCGATGACAATGGCGACCCCAAGGGGTTTCAATGTGTCATCAATGCAGTTTAGCACTTCGTGGGTCAGTCGCTCTTGTACCTGAAGTCGTCGAGCAAACACATCTACTACCCGCGGAATTTTGCTTAGTCCCACAATTTTGCCGTCTGGAATATAGGCAATATGCGCTTTTCCGAAAAAAGGAAGGAGGTGATGCTCACAAAGGGAATACAATTCGATATCTTTTATCAAAACCATTTCATTATAATCCTCCGTAAACATAGCAGATCTTAATATCTTTCCAGCGTCCATTTGGTAGCCTTGGGTAAGGAATTGAATCGCTTTGGCTGCCCGCCGAGGGGTTTTTAATAAGCCTTCTCGATCAGGATTTTCGCCAACTTTATCCAGTAAAGTATAGTATTTTTCAGCTAAGGTTTTAGTAATCTCCGGACGATAGCTTTCTTTCTTTTTACTCACTAGGTTAACTTTTTAAAATGGGAACACTCTGAACGATTCTAAAAAATTACTCGCCAAAGTATTCCGCATAAATGTTTTCTGTTTCAATTAATTTCACACTATGCAACTGGCAGCCTTTTAATTTAGGGGCAATTCGCTTCCAGATAAGAATAACCATATTTTCCGTAGTTGGTTGAATATCCTTGGGAATAAATTTGACATCCAGATTAAGATTGGAGTGATCCAAATAGTCAATGACTTCTTTTTTTATCAAACTGCTCAACTGTTTGGCATCCATAATAAAGCCTGTCAATGGGTCGGGCTTCCCTTTAACCGTTATAAACAATTCGTAATTATGTCCATGCCAGTTTTTGTTAGCACACTTGCCGAATACCTTTTTATTTTTCTTTTTCGACCAGGCTTTTACCCATAATTTATGAGCTGCATTGAACCGTTCCCTTCTGGTTAAATAAGCAATTGCCATAGCTGATTACAGTTTGCAATTATTAGATATTTTTCACAAAATTCTAAAAATAGAGCGCAAAAGTACAAAGAAATGAAACTTTAAACAGGTTTTTCTTACTTTTGTTAGCCTGCTTTTCAAAATCACTTTTATCATGAAAAAATTCAATTTCCAACATATTGAGGCGACAAATGAACATTGCGATATTGTAAAAAAAATTGCTTTTTCAGTCATGGATGAATATGGGATTAGACCCGAAACTATACCTGCAAATTATGATCTGAATAATCTGGAGTGGGCTTTCAAAAATGGCTATTTTGGCTTGATACAAAATGGAGAAAAACAGTTTGTAGGGACTTTTGGCTTGTATCGCCTTAATGAAACTACCGGCGAAATTAGAAAAATGTATCTATTACCTGAAGCAAGAGGCTATGGAATCGGCCAGTGGATGGTTCATTTTTTATTAAAAAAAGCCAAAAATTTGGGCTATCAAAGGGTGGAGTTGGAAACAGATCGAGCATTGAAAGAAGCGGTATCTCTATACCGAAAAATGGGATTTACGCAAATAGAAAATTGTAAGGCAACTTCTAAATGCGATCTGACTTTCTATCTGGAATTGAACTAAGCTTGACTTTAGCCATTTAAGCAGCTCTGGTAGCCATAAAAAATAAATGGTCAAGCCAATGTTGATTTAATTTATGAATGTCAGGTTTATCCCTAGACATTGAAAAATAATTATTTCGCCAAATTAGCAATCTAACAGAGGCGATAGCATCCGAAAAAGTCGGATGTGATTTTTGATACCATGCTGTCGTTTTTACTACTAATAAATTTTGTTGGTGTAGCTTATCGGTCATAATGGTGATGATGCTAAATAACGCCATCAAAATTGGAGTTGTTCTAGCTATTGCTTTATCAGACCATTGTCTTTGAGTTTCTACTCCTAAATGAGTTCTGACTTCTTCAAAAGTGACTTCAACCGTCCATCTTCGGATAAAGAAGTTAATAATCTCAAGAATAGGTAAGTCTAATTTAGTACATAATAAGGCACTTGTTTTAATAACTCCATTAGGGTCCTTAATCAAACCCCATCGAATAGGTAAAGGCCTCATTCCTGAATGATACCAAATGGCAGTTCCTGTAGCAATTAATAATTCTACTTGTCCATGATTGTACCATTTAGGAATAGTCAGTTTTACCCATTGAGTGGTTGGGTCATCAGCTAGTTGTTCTAGATTTTTTAATCGCTGACCCTTTTTACGATTTCGTCCAGGACGCCCTTTAGGTCTTTGAGGAACAAAATCATAAAGTGCAGCATCTAGACGCAACCGAGTGATGACACAAACATGATTACGCACAGCTGCTAGTAGTTCAATGACCGCATAAGAAGAGTCTGCCACAATGATAATCAAGCGATTAGGCAACCAACGACTTAGTTGCAACATCATCTGGCGAGCCCAATCGGTTATTTTCTTATGCTGTTTGCCATTTTGCTCATTGTACCGTTCAGAAGGAGCCAGTACCGTCAGAAATGGTAATGCCCATACTCGGTTAGCCCAACTGATGGGTGTTAGAAGCATCATACTAATCCATCTTAGACCGCTACACTTGACAAAGTGACTTTTGGAAGATCGCACTGGGTCTCTATAAATGCCTTTTGTCTTTATTGCTTTTCCTCGTCTTCTTTCTATTGTTTCATCTATGCCAAAAATTAATGGCTCAGACGATAGGGAAAAATGTTTGACAAGTTGAAGTAATAAAATATGGGCTGATTTATAGCACGACCACTTGGCTCTACTTAGGACTCGATGGTATTTATGAAAACGTTTTTCGTTACTAAGTCCAACTGCTCTTAAGGCACTACAGACTGTACGACGACCGACTACTAAAATACTACCTAGTAGTAAAAATTTTGCATGTTCAAAGACCTTGTGGCTAAATATCGGAGCAAATACCGATATTTGCTGCAAGAATTCTTTTGGAAGAGTAAACATTTTTTATTGATTTTGGCGAATCAAATTTACTCATCTTTAAGAATTCTCTTTTTATTTTCAAATGGCTAAAGTCGAGCTAAGAGTATGTTTAAATTTCTATCAGCTGAAAACCAATATTTTACGAACCTGACTTTGAAAAAATGAGTTTATTTAGCTCGCTAAACGCACTAATTTTTTCTTCGCCAGAACCGCAAACTACTGATTTTTAAATCAAAATAAATTTTAAACATACCCTAAATGAAGACAGAAATTGGCATTTCTGTTTAATGAATCATCGGGAAAACTACATACCTCTAATCTTATAACCTTTCGCATTGGCACAAATAATAACAAAGACAAAAGCAAGCGCAAAATCAAAAATGAAAAAGAGCACTCCTTTAATGAGGCAATATTTTGGCATTAAGGCTAAACATCCCGATGCGATCTTATTGTTCAGAGTCGGTGATTTTTATGAAACATTTGGGGAAGATGCCGTTACTACTTCAAAGGTATTGGGTATTGTTTTAACGAGTCGAAATAATGGAGGAAGTGATATTGAATTGGCAGGGTTCCCTCACCACTCTATGGATTTATACCTACCGAGATTGGTGCGGGCAGGCTATCGAGTGGCCATTTGCGACCAACTGGAAAAACCGAGCAAAGAAAAAAAGATAGTCAAAAGAGGGGTTACAGAAATAGTGACCCCAGGCGTTACTAGTGACGATAAATTGCTCGATCATAAAAGCAATAATTACTTAGCCTCTATCGCCTTTGGAAAAAGAGGACAAATGGGGATTGCATTTTTGGACATTTCCACCGGAGAATTATTAGTTAGTGAAGGAATGCAAACCTATATAGACAAGTTGCTTCAGAGCTTTAAACCCACCGAAATTATCTTTTCCAAAGACCAATTATCTATTTTTGAACAAGGTTTCGGGGATAAATATTACACTTTTGTGCTCGATGAATGGGTGTATTCCATTGATTATACCAGAGAAAAATTGTTGGAGCATTTTCAAGTACAAACCTTGAAGGGCTTTGGGGTGGAAGAATTAACCCTTGCACAAATGGCAGCCGGTGCCGCTCTACATTATCTGGCAACTACCGAAAATACCAACTTAAAACACATCAATTCAATCGGACGAATTCACCCTGATAAGTACGTCTGGCTCGACCGCTTTACCATTCGAAATCTCGAATTGATGTATAGCAATCACGAAACGGGGGTTCCCTTAATTCGAATTTTGGACAAGACCATTTCTCCTATGGGAGCGAGGTTATTAAAAAAATGGGTGGTGTTGCCTCTAAAATCCAAAGAGGCGATTGATGCGCGATTGGATATTGTTCACTTTTTTTTAAAAAATGAAGAATTAAGGGTGGAAATCACCCGAAATATTAGCCAAATTGGTGACCTGGAACGGCTGATTTCCAAAGTGCCATTAGGTAAAATTACCCCCAGAGAGGTCGTCCAGTTAAAAAAAGCATTGGCTATCATTCATCCCACCAAATTTTTATTAACCGGAACAAACAACCAATACCTCCAAAATCTGGGCGATGGCCTAAACCCATGCCAGAAACTAAAAGAGCAAATTAGCAAATGGATCATCCCCGAGCCACCCGTCAATTTGACCAAAGGCGGAGTGATTGCAGACAGCATGGACAAAGAACTGGACGAATTGCGAAATATTGTTAAAAATAGCAAAGACTTACTCCTCGGCATCCAACAAACAGAAGCCCAACGAACGGGAATTGACAATTTGAAAATAGGCTTTAATAATGTATTTGGGTACTATCTGGAAGTGACCAATAAATACAAAAATAAAGGCTTAGTTCCTCCCGAATGGGTTAGAAAACAAACCTTGACCAATGCTGAAAGATACATTACAGAGGAACTCAAGCAACTGGAAACCAAAATACTAACGGCAGAAGAAAAGATATTAGTAATTGAAGAAAGGCTATTTGCTGAATTAACAGAGGTCATTAGCGGCTATATTCAACCCATCCAGCACAACGCCAACCTAATCGCCAGGCTAGATTGCTTGTTATCATTCGCCAAAGTCGCTATCAAGCAAAACTATTGTCGGCCCGAAATCAATAATAGTAAAATCATTGATATCAAAGAGGGGCGGCATCCGGTTATTGAGCAACACCTCGAATTGGGCGAATCCTATGTTCCCAATGATGTGTATCTGGACAATGAAAGCCAGCAAATAATGATGATTACTGGGCCAAATATGGCGGGCAAATCCGCTTTTTTGCGGCAAACTGCCCTAATTTGCTTGATGGCTCAAATGGGCAGTTTTGTCCCTGCTAAAAATGCCAAATTGGGCTTGGTAGATAAAGTATTTACCAGAGTGGGTGCCTCTGATAATATTTCTTCCGGCGAATCTACTTTTATGGTAGAAATGAATGAAACCGCAAGTATCATGAATAATATTTCTGATCGCAGTTTGATTTTACTGGACGAAATTGGCAGGGGAACTAGCACTTATGATGGCATTTCAATTGCCTGGTCCATTGCTGAATTTTTACACAATAATGAAGCGGCAAGACCTAAAACATTATTTGCTACCCATTACCACGAATTAAATGAATTAGCCAATAAATTTTCCCGTATTAAAAATTTTAATATCGCCACTAAAGAAGTGGGGCAAAAGGTCATTTTTTTAAGAAAATTAAAGGCGGGCGGCAGCCACCATAGCTTTGGTATCCATGTTGCTAAAATGGCGGGTATGCCTCGCAGTATAGTAGAAAGGGCAGCCTGTATTCTAAGTCAATTGGAACAAAAATCTATTGAAAATACTGGCGAAAAAAAACACCCAAAAAGCATAAGGGCTCCAGAAGCAAACACTCAACATATTGCTCCTGAAAATTATCAGTTGAGCATTTTTGAAACTGTGGATCCAATTATGGGAAAGCTAAAGGAAATGCTAGATGATTTGCAACTAAATACAATGACCCCGATTGAGTGCATGATGAAATTAAACGAAATGAAGCAATTGCTGGACAAAGAGAATTAAACATTCCTCGCAACCTGCCATTTTTACATTCGTAAACCAGCACAAACTAAAGCCAGCAATATGGTCAAAGAAGAGAAAAAGAAAATTTACAAGCCATTCCAGTTCAAGCAGTTTGTCATCGAGCAAGACCAATGTGCAATGAAGGTAGGTACAGATGGTGTCCTGCTAGGAGCTTGGGCAGACGTGACAACGGCCTCAAAAATACTCGATATTGGCACTGGTAATGGTTTAATTGCCATCATGTTGGGTCAGCGAACAAAACAAGCTATTATCCACGGAGTAGAAATCGACCAACCTGCCTACCTGCAAGCAAATGATAATATGCAAAAAGCTCCCTGGTCTGATCGCCTAAAAACCATCCACGCTCCCATACAGAATTATGCAAAACTAAGCAGAGAAACATACGATCTGATAGTGAGTAACCCTCCATTCTTTTCGGGAGGGACTCTTTCTCACAATCAAAACAAAACCAATGTGAGACATACCGTAAAATTGTCGCACGGCGACCTATTGAGTGCGACCAGAAAATTATTAGCTAAAAATGGAAAATTTTGCGTGATCTTGCCGTTGATTGAAGGTTTGCGTCTTCAAGAAATAGCCAAAACTTACCGGTTATATTGTCATAAAATTACCGAAGTCAAATCCAGATCCGATAGTGGCATAGAACGCCTATTAATGCAATTTGAAAAACGAGAATGCGCCCAAGCCCAAAAAGAAGAATTAGTCATCTATCAGCAAAAAGAAAAAAATTATACGGAAGACTACATCGATCTAACTAAAGATTTTTATCTAAATATGTAATTCATTCCCCACTAATCAGCTACAAAAAAGCCGTCCCTCCGATAAGTGCAAATAAAAAGGCCAACATATAAAATCCAATCAAAATAGCCATTAATATCCCATAGAATTTATAGTGGGACTTAAGGTTTTTAAAAGCATCGGTCAGCACCAATTCATTATTAGCGCGCAAAGCCATCTGCGTTTTGGTCGCAAAGCGATACAAATACAAGATAGGTATAAAAGAAATCAAGGCAATCGCCAAATACATAATAGTCAAAAAGGTGGTGGACATAAAACCCAGTCCTTGGTCTAACTCAGGAGTAGCCGCCGTCATCGCTCCTATGATCGAACCAATAAAAAAAGCAAGGATCGCCATGAGCCCAACAAAGACAAAGCCGACAATGGCTATAAGTTTTGCCCATTTTGCCGTTTCAGCGAGGTAATTTCTAGCCGCTTCCGAAATGCTTAAATTTTCGGAGAAACTATCATCTAAAATATTGGTTGCTTCCATGTTTGAATTAGATTTTATTGGAAAAATTGAAAGGGTTTACAAAAAATCATTAAAGTGAAAATACTGAAAATAACTACAAAGTATAAAATTGCTAAGCTAATTTCAAAACCTGCCAAATTGTCTTAGAATTTTCAATGGCAAAATAATTGATCTGTTTTTAGGGAAAGAAGTGTATTTTTGCAATTTTCATATACAATGAAAAAGAAAATCGTCGATTAATTTAACATCTTCTTTAACACGGTGATAAAAAAATTAAAGGATATAATGGGTAAGAAAAAAAAGCAAAAAGTAGAAATTTTAGAACAAAATGAGGCATCCACCGCTACTTTAGAAACAAATGAACAGGAAAAAGTAGCAGAAATCGAAGAAAAAAAACAGCAATTAAGCCCAGAAGAAGAAATCGGGGAACTAAAACAGCAAATAGCAGAATTAAAGGACAAATATCTGCGGGTTTATGCCGAATTTGAAAACTTCAAAAAACGAAGCATTCGGGAAAAATTGGATATGATGAGAACGGCGGCACAAGACACAATGTCAGTTTTGTTGCCCATTCTAGACGATTTTGACAGGGCAAAAAAAGCAGCCGATACAGCAAATTCTTCAGAGTCGTTTAGTGAAGGCGTAGAGTTGGTCTATCACAAATTGTATAATACATTAAAAGCGCAAGGACTGGAAGCAATGGAATCCACGGGATCGCTCTTTGATGCGGAATTACACGAAGCAGTGACAGAAATCCCCGCTCCCGCCGAAGAAATGAAAGGAAAAATAATTGACACAATTGAAAAAGGATACAAGCTAAGAGATAAAATTATTCGCCATGCAAAAGTAGTGGTGGGTAAGTAATTAAGTAAAATGCTTTTTTCTAGGGGCTTCTTGGTTTTTGCAAAGAGAGAAAAGCAAACAATAATAAAATGGCAAAAAGAGATTATTATGAGGTATTAGGGGTTAAGCGAGATGCAGATGCAAACACCATCAAAAAAGCCTATCGGAAACTGGCCGTAAAGTATCACCCAGACAAAAATCCCAACAATAAGGAAGCAGAGGAAAAATTCAAAGAAGCAGCCGAAGCCTATGAAATATTGAGCGACCAAACCAAGCGAGACCGCTACAATCGCTTTGGGCATGCTGGGGTCAACGGACAAAGTGGTTTTGGTGGACGAGGTGGCATGACCATGGAAGATATTTTTGCCCAGTTTGGAGATATTTTTAATGATAGTCCCTTCGAATCTTTCTTTGAAAGAGGGCGGTCGGGAGGAAGAAGCCGCCCAAGAGGACAAAAAGGTACCAATTTACGAATAAAAGTCGCTTTGACGCTGGAAGAAATTGCAAATGGGGTTGCGAAAAGAATCAAGGTGAAAAAACAAGTGACCTGCACTACTTGTCATGGTAGCGGTGCCAAAGATAGCAGTTCTGTCCGATCTTGCGGCACTTGCAAGGGTTCCGGATATGTCCGACAAGTGCGGAGTACCTTTCTGGGGCAGATGCAAACAACCACTACCTGCCCCACTTGCAAGGGTTCGGGACAAGAGGTAACGGCAAAATGTGCCAAATGCAGGGGAGAAGGTCGAACCTATGGAGAAGAAATGATCGAAATCGAAATTCCAGCAGGTGTAGAAGAAGGTATGCAACTATCCATGCGCGGCAAAGGAAACAAGGGGCTGAATGGCGGACCAAATGGCGACTTATTAATAAATATTGAAGAAAAACCGCATGAGTATTTATCGAGAGAAGGAATGAATGTCATCTATGAGTTATATTTGAATTTTGCGGATGCTGCATTAGGCACCTCTGTGGAAGTTCCAACTCTAACGGGCCGAGTAAAAATTAAAATTCCAACTGGAACACAAGCGGGAAAGATGTTTCGGCTCAAAGGCAAAGGCTTGCCCTCTGTCCAAAGCTATGGGACTGGCGATCAACTAATTCACCTCAATATCTGGACGCCGAAAAAACTCACAGATGAAGAACGGAAGATACTCGAAAAGATGAAAGAACTTCCCAATTTTCAACCAGCCCCAGGCAAAGGAGAAAAGACCTTTTTCGAACGAATGAAAGACTATTTTGCCTAATAGACTTGTCCCCAACAGCAAGGTAAGATGTGAAAATGTCTTTTCCTATTCACGAACAAGTCTATATCAAAAACTCAAAACTGCGCATGAAAATTGCCAAATCTTCTCTCATAAAGATAAAAATAGGTTTAGACGAACAAAAGATTCCTGTCAAAATTGACTGGCAAGCAGAAGAAGGTCCTAATGGCAACAAGTCTGCAGAAGCCAAAGCTTTTTTATTATCTATATTTGATAAAGATAGTAAAGACACACTAAAAATGGACCTATGGACGAAAGACATGCAGGTCAATGAAATGGATCGCTTCTTTTTTCAAACGCTCAGAGCAATGGCCGACACCTATTTTAAAGCCACTCAAAATCAACAACTAGCCGTAGATATGCAGCGATTTGTACAGTATTTTGGTGAGCAAACTGCTATCTTGCCCCAAAAATAATTAGGATTGATTGCGTAGTTTGTCTAAAAAAATTGTCTTCCAAACTGCTTTTCAAGGCCTTTTATCGAAATAGCTATAATAAATTGGCTACTTGTCTTACCTTCGAAATAGGAAAATTTTTCCTTTCTCTATCGGTGATTTATCCTGCCTAAATAGTTGATGAAACTTGTTTCATCCATTTTCTCAATCTATACTTTCAACAGTTGATCGCTTTAAGATCAATGAAATCACCAAAATTTCTTATTTATGAAAAAGTTTTTGTTCTCTACTTTGCTACTAGCAGGTAGTTTCATTATCGGTTATTCACAATTAAGCCTCCCGCCTGGAGGGGGAAATCAAAAAAGCGTGACGACCCAATACATCGGCAAAATGGTACGCGTCACCATCGCTTATAATAGCCCAGATGTGACCAGTCCACAGGGAACTGACCGAGCCGGAAAAATTTGGGGGCAACTGGTTCCCTATGGATTAAATCAACAGGGCTTTGGGTTAAATAATCCCGCTCCCTGGCGCGCAGGAGCTAATGAAAACACAACCATTAAGTTTTCCCACGATGTTACTATCCAGGGCAAACCCATAGCTGCCGGAAAATATGGCTTTCACGTAATAGTAGAAGAAACTGGTCCCTGGACCATCGTTTTATCCAAAAATCACGGAGCTTGGGGTAGTTTTTTTTACGATGAAGCAGAAGATGCCTTAAGGGTAGAAGCCACGCCAGAAAAAAATGAATTCCACGAATGGTTGACTTTTGAGTTTATAGACCGCCAACCTACTTCAACGACCGCTGCTTTGATGTGGGAAAATATCAAATTACCTTTTACAATCGAAGTTCCTAATTACAATGATTTATATGTGGCCCAAATAAAGTCTGAACTACAAAGTCCTCTAGGTTTTAATTGGCAAAACTGGAACGCTGCTGCAAATTTTGCCCTTCAAAATAAGACCCATTTAGAGCAAGGGCTAGAATGGGCCGAGGCTTCTATTAGCACGCCCTTTATTGGGCAAGAAAATTTCACGACTCTTCAGACAAAAAGCGGACTGTTAGTTGCCTTAGAAAGAGCAGATGAAGCAGAAGCAATTATGGACAAAGCCATCTACGACCCTACGGCTACTCCTTTTCAGATTCACGGCTATGGTCGTCAATTGATTGCTCAGGGGAAAAAGGAAAAGGCTTTAGAGGTATTTAAATATAATTATAAGCATTTTAAGGGTGCTTGGCCGACCGAGGTTGGTATGGCCAGAGGGTTATCCGCAAACGGACACTATGCGGAAGCCCTAAAGCACGCGCAAAAAGCGCACGAACAAGCCCCTAATAAGCTCAATAAAGATAATATGGCTGCTGCTGTCGAAAAACTAAAGCAAAAGCAAGATATTAATTAATTGATCTAAAAAGTAAGGCTATCGGATGGCTACCGTCCGATAGCCATTTATTATTTACACTGCTCCAATTGCCGTTGCACTTCCTGAATTTTGATATAACCATAGTCATTTCCCCAAGCATGGTTAACATAATTGATAATGTTGGTTATTTCTACATCCGTTAGTTGAGGTAGCCCTTCCATAGTGGTCGTATAAATTTTGTTATTAACAATGATTGTTCCCTGAATGCCATAACGAATAATGCAGGCGATTTCTCCTCGGTGCTTATCCAGATAGTCTGCATTAGCTAGCGGAGGGATATTTTTTTCTAAGCCAGTACCATCTTCCATATGACAGTTCGAACAAAAGTTTTCATACATAATCTTTCCCTGGGGAAAAGAATTGGTATTGCACTTGATAAAAAGAAAAATTCCTATAAAAACAAAAAAGTACCTCAACATAAGGATGGATTTAGCCTTCTGCCGCCTGTAAAATGCCGCTATGCTCCAGCGTTCTAAAATCAACTGGTGTAATAGAAGAAACGCCTGTTTCCTGCATATGTATCCCATAGATAATATCTACTGCCGCCATTGTTTGCTTATTATGTGTTACGACAATAAATTGTGATTTTTTTGCAAATTTTTTAATAATATTATTGAACTTCTCAATATTTGCATCGTCCAAAGGCGCATCTACTTCGTCAAAGATACAGAAAGGAGCAGGTTTTAGTAGATAAAGGGCAAAAAGCAAGGCCGTAGCCGTTAGTGTTTTTTCTCCTCCTGACAATTGGCTAATCGACTGTGGCCGCTTTCCCTTCGGTTTTGCCGTAATTTGAATGGGTGACTCCAGAGGATTTTCTGAATCTGCTAAGGCCAAATCACATATATCATCTGCTGTAAACAAACTTTGGAACACGTCAATAAAATAAGTCCGAACCTTTTCAAAGGAGTTCATAAATTGCTCCGTAGCGGTCGCTTCAATTTCGGCAATGGTTTCTATTAAAGAATTTTTGGCATTCACCACATCATCCTTCTGCTGTGTAATCGTATCGTATCGCTCCTTTATTTCCTTATAGGCTTCGACCGCCATTGGATTAATTTCGCCGTAATTGTCCAGTCGCTTTTTTAGCCTTTCTACCTTAACTTCCAATTCCATTCTCTCCGACCCCTCTCCAGGTTCTCGCTTTATCACCTCGCTAACCGAAGCCTGAAATTCTATTTTCAAACGTTCTCCAATAGAAGCCAAACTTAGTTTTATATCATTAAATTGATCTTTTAAATCATTTATGAAACGCTGCGTGTCCAGGTATTTTCGGTTAGATTTTCGAAGATTATCCTCTAATTCGTGGATGTAACCGCGAGATTTGAAATACCCTTGTTCGGCCGTGCCGAGCGTTTTTGACTTTTCCTTTTTTATTTCGTAAGCCTCTAATAATTGTCGTTCAATTTTCTTTATTTGAGTCAAAACCATTTCAATTTCTTCTTTGGAATGGTCAATAGCACTCTTATCTTGTTCTAGCTTTTCCTTTAGCTCCCGCCTTTGCCTTTCTCTAAAAGTTAACTCCTGCTGAATGGTATTAATCAAGTTTTGCTGCTTAATGAAAGCGATGTTTTTCTCATTAAATGCTTGTGTCGCAATGCTTAAATTGTCAGCTATGGCTCTGAAAGACGTATCGGTATCTGACCAGTTGGCTTTAGCTTCTCTAACAGTTTTTTGCTTTTCGGAAAGTAGTTTTTCAATGCGTCTATTCTCCAGTTTTATCTTAGAAATATTATTCCGGTTGTCTCCGATCTTCTCATGTACCACCTTGGAAAAAGATTGAAAATTTTCCAGGCGGGTTTTAATCGAAATCTTTTGTTGAGATAGTTGATTAAAAAGATGCCTTTCCGTTTCAATAGAGTTTTTACCCGATTCTGCTTTCAACGTATTCAAATTAGCTTTTAATTCTAATAACTCCGTTGTAAATAGATCTTTTTCCCTATCTAGTTTTTTAATGATCTTTTCTAGCATTTCGAGGTTCTTTTTGCGGCCAATTTTTTTTCCTTCAAACAGCCCTACCGAGCCACCAGACAGGCTAAATTTCTTTTTTATAAAACTACCCTCCTGTGCCAATATTACAACTTTGGCATCTTCCAATTGCTCTGGCAAGGTGCTTATATCCTGATTCGTAATAAAGACATTGGATAATAAAAAATTGCATAATTGTCGGTATTTATCGTCCACCTCTACCAACTCAGTGGCGCGGCTGGCATTTCCAAAATGGGTGATCGGAGCAACGTAATCCGAAAAAGCATCTAAGAGAAAGAAATTAGCCTTTCCCTTTTGCGTGTTATTAAGCAATTTGACCGCCTTAAAAGCCTGCTCCATATCTTCTACCACGTAATAATTTAGATAAGGTTCTAAATAGTTTTCAATGGCTACTCGATAGGCCTTTTTCACATAAATAATATCCGATAATAAAGGTGCCTTCGTATCCCAATTTTTATTATTATTCAAAAATTTAATGGACTCTGGAAACCCCTCCAAATTGTCCACCATACTTTTGGTGAGTTTTAATTCATTTTGTCGGGCATCTAGTTTTCGGCTAATATTTGCAATTTTTTCGTTTAAATCTGCAATTTCTCTCTCTGTTTTTTCAAGCTCTCGTTGTCTCACTGCCTCTTTTCTTTCCAAATCATCAATTAGCTTTTGCTGGGTAATTTCTTTTTCATCCAATTCTGACAATTGGGTCGTTAAGATATCAATTTCTCCCTGCTGACTTTGAATCTCCTGCTGGTTTTGCAACAAAGAGCGGTTTAGGGATTCCAACTGGTTGTTATTGATTGCCTTATTTTTTTCCAGTTCAAAAACAGATTTCTCCAATTCCTGTTGCACTTGCAAAAACTGATCTAAATCTGTCTTAAGGCTAAAATGATTTTTTTTGATTTTGTCCAGTTCGGCTTCTGCTTTTTGGAGCTTCTGTCCGAGTTTTATTTCAATTTGTTTTTCTTTATTGATGCGATTTTTATAGCTAACTAACTCTTTATCAATCCCTTCTATTCTATTTTTTGCCGTTCTAATTTGAACAATAAGCTTCTCCAGGTTATCTTTAACAAACAGAGAACGTTGCTCCAGAATGCGTTTTTCGTTCTCCATTTCCCGAATGTTCCCAACTAGTTGGTTTAAGTTTTTCTGGCGATCAGAAAGATTTTTTTCATAGTCGAGATTCTTTCTTTTCTCTTTTTCGATTAAAGCCTCCGCCTGTCGGTTATCAATTTCCAGTCGGCGAAAAGCATCCATTTCTTTTGTTAGTTGCGCTTCTACATTTTTATAATCTTTTTGGTAAGCCATCACTTGAAAAACCGCCAAATCCAAAGATAATTCCTTATACTTTGCCTTGATTTCGTAATATTTCTCTGCTCGCTTAGCTTGTTTTTCCAGCGATTTCAAATTAGCCTCAATTTCAAATAACAAGTCCTCGATTCGTTCTAAATCTGCCTCTGTATTTTTTAGCTTATTTAAAGTTTCTCGCTTTCGCTTTTTATATTTGGAGATGCCTGCTGCTTGTTCAAACATTCTCCGTCGCGCATTTTCCTTATCGTTTAGCAAATCATCTACCATATTCAATGCAATGATTGCATAAGAATTGGAGCCAATACCTGTATCTAAGAACAGGGAAGTGATGTCTTTTAGTCGGCAGGGAATATTATTTAGGCGGTATTCACTTTCTCCACTTCGGTACAACATCCTGGTCACAGTGACCATTGCGTATTCGGTAGGCAATAGGTTTTTGGTATTTTCAAAAGTCAGAGAGACAGAAGCTGCTCCACTGGGTTTTCGTTGTTTTGTGCCATTAAAAATAACGCTGGTCATTTTGTCCAGTCGCAATTCTTTGCTTTTTTGCTCTCCTAGTACCCAGCGTATGGCATCTACGATATTCGATTTGCCTGACCCATTGGGGCCAACCACTCCAATCACATCCTCATTGAAGTTAATCACTGTTTGGTCCGCAAAACTCTTAAATCCTTTTATTTCCAGTGTTCGCAATCTCATAGCCTGCAAAAGTAAGGGTTTCTTATGAAGGTTGAGGAGTTAAGAGGAAGGAAGTTTAGGCAAGTTGACGTTGAAAAATGTGGGATAATTTAAAAAAAGGAAATTTTTTGCCACTAAAAATCGTTATTAATACAGTCCAATTAAAACCGATATTTGAGTATTATTGCCGATTTTTAGTATAAATGGAACGGTCAGCACGAAATATCATTGCTGACCGTTTTGTATTTTCTGACAATAAGTTTAATTCAATTTTCCGCCGTCTAGTTCGTCTTGCCATTTTTTCAATTCTTCCCATTTACCCTCTACGGCCATTTGAGCCTGTTGGCCCCAAGTGGAGGGATCATGAACAGAGAAACTATTACCAGCAGCACTCAAAATGCCCTTGACCGCTCCAGCGTCGGCATTTGCCAATTCTCCCAAGGTGTCGATACCTGCTTCCTTTAAAATAGAAGCGATTTTTGGTCCAATGCCTTCTACGATCGTCAGATCATCCATATTAGCTCCATAGATACCACTATCAACAGAACCACCGGCACCCTCGCCGTCAAACTCTCCCTTTACCGTTTTAATGATGGCGGCAGCTACTTTGTAAGGATCAGCAGCAGAATTGGGTCTTCTATCTTCCAAATAACCACTCCAGCCATTCTGAACAGAAAAAACAGGAATCCGAATAGAGGCTCCCCGATCAGAAATACCATAAGAAAATTTATCAATGGATTGAGTTTCATGCAAACCCGTTAATCGCTGTTCATTATCTGCGCCATATACGGTGATACATTCTCTAATGGCTCTTGGAGTACCAAATTTTTCACAAATTTCTTCAAATACAGCTCTCGAATTGGCGTTTCTTAGAGTAGAGTTGGAAAAGTTAGCGTGCATTCCCGAACCATTCCAGTCTCCTTTTACAGGTTTGCAGTGCCAATTGACCGCTACATCGTATGCTTCCGCCGTTCGCTCCATTAAATACCGAGCTACCCAGATTTGGTCGCCTGCTTCTGCTGCCCCTTTGGCAAAAATCTGAAATTCCCATTGACCAGCCATCACTTCTGCATTAATGCCTTCTACATTCAAGCCCGCCTCTAAGCACAAATCCAAATGTTCTTCTACTATTTCTCTACCAAAAGCTTTATCCGCGCCAACCGAGCAGTAATAAGGACCTTGAGGCGCAGGATAGCCTCTTTCTGGAAAGCCCAATGGTTTTTGCAATTGTTTATCCCAAAGGGTATATTCTTGCTCAAATCCAAACCAGAAGTCTGCATCATCGTCATCAATCATAGCTCTTCCATTACTTGGGTGAGGCAAACCATCCGCACCCAACACCTGGCACATCACCAAATAGGCATTCTTTCTACCTGGATCAGGACAAATAAAAACGGGATCGAGCAAGCAATCGGAGGAGCCGCCCGGAGCTTGTTGGGTAGAGGAACCGTCAAAGGACCAAGTAGGGCACTCTTCCAATTTGCCGCTAAATTTGGAGCTATCAACGATTTTTGTCTTACTCCTTAAGGATTGAGTAGGCTGATATCCGTCCAGCCAAATGTATTCCAGCTTAATTTTAGACATAGTTCTACGATTTTTTGATGAAAATTTTAGATATTTTGAAAAAGAAAGCACAAAAATAAGGACTAAATCAGCTAATTGCGAGCAATTTACATATAAAATATTTTAATAATTAATATTTAAAAGAAATGACGGAATATACTGGAAAGTCCGAATATTATTAGGAAGAAGAATAAAATTTGGAATAAAAGTTTGAGATTTGAATTTAAAATGAATCGAAAGGTAATGTACAAATGGAAAAAAGACTTTATTTAAAAGCGGTCTTTTCTTAATAAATAGCCTAGCGGGTGAAACAATTAGCAGCTTGCACTCATTAAATTAGACAGCATTTTATGCATTGCACGAGAGAAAATGTATTTAATGAAAAGGTGCGAAAATCAGCTTGCCGAACGAGCAAAAGTCATTAGTATTATTTCATAGGTAATTTTTTCGTTCTGTAACAATCTAACTTCATGGTGGATAAAACATTTCTTTTCCAATTATACGAAGAGCATCGACATAATAAGACAATGCCATCTCCTGAATCCATTTGTAATTTAGTCAATGGATTATTACAAATCCTTTTTCCTCAGCTATCGGACAAGCGATACAGGTTGATGTCAGAATTTGAACAGGACTTCGAAGAAATTAAAAGCGGACTGGCTGCCATACTAACTGATCTGAACGGGCAATTGCCAGCAAGTGAAATGGAGATTTGCCAATCATTTTTCGATGCCTTACCGGACATTCGAACAAAGTTGCTCAAAGATGCTCAAGCTATGGTAAGTGGCGACCCCGCTGCCATTAGTCAAGCAGAAGTCATTCGGACTTATCCGGGCTTTTTTGCTTTGGCTGTTTATCGTCTGGCACATAAATTGTTTAAATTGAACGTCCCTTTAGTCCCTAGAATTTTGACCGAGCACGCCCATAGCAAAACGGGTATCGATATTCATCCAGGCGCAATAATTGGGGTTAATTTTTGCATTGACCACGGAACGGGCATTGTCATTGGTGGAACTACCCATATTGGCAATAATGTAAAAATTTATCAGGGCGTTACTTTGGGCGCCCTGAGTGTTCAAAAAGAAATGGCAAAAGTCAAACGCCATCCGACCATTGAGGACAATGTAGTGATTTATGCAGGCGCAACCATTTTAGGTGGTAAAACAGTCATCGGGCATGATAGTGTCATCGGAGGCAATGTCTGGATAACGCGAAGTATATTGCCCCATTCCAGGGTGTATTACAAAGGGCTTGACCAAGAGGCCCGGATGGTCAAAGTAGTTAAACCAAACTATAATAAATAAGGTCCTATATGATTTTTATGTGATCACAACTTTTAATTCGGTTGCCAAGTTGTTTGTTCTCAGTTAAGCGTACTTCACAAACCATATAAATTCATAAAGAATCATTTTATCGAATATTGATTACCAAACTTTCTCAATTTTTTTTCAAATATGCCCTCATTATTAGATTTAGTTGGAAATACCCCTCTGGTCGAAATAAAAAATGTCATCAATAAACCCAATATAAAAATATATGGAAAACTGGAAGGGAATAATCCCGGAGGCAGTGTAAAAGACCGGGCAGCTTATGGAATGATTCAGGGGGCTTTGGATCGAGGAGAGCTAAAAAAAGGCGTAAAGCTAGTAGAAGCTACTAGTGGAAATACCGGTATTGCACTGGCAATGATCGCCGCCCAGTTCAAAATAAATATTACCCTCATTATGCCCGAAAGTGCTACTGCCGAAAGAGTGCAAACAATGAAGGCTTATGGTGCGGACGTCATCTTGACCCCTGCTGAAAAAACGATTGAATACTCCAGAGAATACGCAGAATATCTGGTACAGCAAGGAGGATACCTGATGCTCAACCAATTCGGCAATCAGGATAATTGGCGCGCTCATTATCTAACTACTGGCCCAGAAATTTATAGAGATACTAAACAGAAAATCACCCATTTTGTATCATCCATGGGTACGACGGGTACGATCATGGGTACTTCCCGTTATTTAAAAGAACAAAACCAGGACATTCAAATAGTAGGGGTACAACCAACCAACGAGGCTAGTATCCCTGGCATCCGACGCTGGTCCCCAGAATTTTTGCCCAAAATATATGAGCCTGACCGAGTTGACTGGATCATTGATGTTTCCAGAGAGGATTCAATTGCGATGATGAAGCGGTTGGCAACAGAAGAAAGCATTTTTGCAGGAATGAGCAGCGGAGGGGCCGTTTTGGCAGCTAGTAAATTGGCAGAAACGTTAGAAGAAGGGTTGGTTGTTTGTATTATTTGCGATCGAGGAGACCGATATTTAAGTTCGGGAATTTTTGAATAAAAAGGAGCGGCTTTAGTTCTGAAGTTTACAAAACAAATAGATTCAAACAAAGTAGACACAACATGAACACTAGGTCATTCATTCTATTTATCCTAATTATTCTTTTTAAGCCATCGCTGTCATCTCAAACCGATGCACATTATTGGACCAACCAATACGGAGCAAAAGGTCTTTTGCTAAATGGTGCAGTCATTGCCTCTACGGAAGATGAAACGGCTATCTTTTATAACCCTGGCGCGATGGGCAATGGAGAAGAATTTGGATTGGCTTTATCATTTGTTTCGCCAAGTTATTCACTTTTACGGACAAAAAATTTCCTTGGCAAAGGCACAACTGTCACCGATAGGGGCTTTGGTTTTGTACCTGGTTTTGCTGCGGTAGGCTTTCGATTGTTTAATAGTCAAAAATGGAAAGGCGGAGCCACTACTTTTACCCGATTCAAGTCCGATTTAAGTTTCCGAGGAAGAGAAATTCGCCGAGTTCCCGAGGAAGATTTACTAATTTTTATTGGCAATCTGGACTTTAGACGACAACTATCAGAACGATGGGTTGGCTTCGGTTTTTCTTATGATTTGACCCCTAATCTATCCCTCGGGCTATCGCAATTTGTGATCCTACATTCTGAAAACACGGATATTGATATTAAAAAAGAAATTGTCAATCGCGCCCAGCCAGAAAAATTGATTTTTGGCTTGCGCTCCAAACTCGAATATGGCTTTAACGCTAGCGGCGGCATGCTAAGTAAAGCGGGTTTGTCTTGGCGACCAGGCAATATAAAACTGGGACTAACGCTGACCACGCCCATTTATAATCACCTGATCAGAAGTGCCTTTTTTGAATTTGATGAGCTAAAAAAGCCAAGCCCAGATACTATCCTAATCAATTCTAACAGGAGCAGTGCGCAGTTGAAAAGCTACAGAACCCCTTTGTCCATTGGTTTTGGAGTGGATTTCTCCTTTGGTAACACTCGGGTTTCTTTTTCCGCAGAATATTTCCAAGAAATCAAAACTTATTCCATTTTAGAAGATACAGATGATCCCTTTGACGGGCTTTCTTTAGGCGATTTCACCGAAGAAATAAGCATTAAAAGTGGGAACAAAAGAGTTATTAATATGGCTTTGGGGGTGCAAAAATTGTTAAAGAATAATTCTACCCTTATTTTTGGCTTCCGCACAGACTTTAACCAAAGAAAAGAAGTAGAAGGTTTTAGTGATTTTGAATTTTTGGCCTCCACCCCCACCGTTTTTCACTTTTCTACTGGTGGTCTATTTACTGTGTGGAAAAATCAGATGTCTATAGGCATTGATTATGGTATCGGAATTCGAAAAGGGCAACAACAATTGGTTGATTTTTCTAATATTACTCCTTCTGATTTATTCTCCCTGGTTCCCGCAGAAGATGTTCGTTCCACTTATCAATCGTTGGTATTAATTCTGACTTACGATTTTATTTTCAAAAGAAGGAAGAAAAAAAATAATGGATAAACAACCTATCAGGGTCGTAGCGTGTTTCGTTAGTTTAAGTATGCAAAGGTAAATATTTGTACTTTTGCCAAATTTCTAAATAGAAAATGCTGTTTCTTTTTTTAAATAAAATTAAACTGCGCATTTTTCTCAATCGACAATTCAATCATTCAAAAAAATGACAGAAGCATTAAAATGTCTGATAATAGGCTCAGGGCCAGCAGGTTATACTGCGGCAATTTATGCAGCAAGAGCAGGCTTAGACCCCGTTGTATATACAGGTAAAGAGCCTGGTGGACAGCTAATGATTACGACAGACGTAGAAAACTACCCCGGTTATCCCAATGGAATTATGGGACCTCAAATGATGGAACATTTTCAGAAACAGGCGGAACGATTTGGCACGGAAGTCAAATACGAGATTATCTCCAAAGTGGATTTTAGCGGATCTGTACACAAAGCCTGGACAGAAAGTGGAGAAGAAATAAGTGCCCATACGATTGTTATTTCCACCGGTGCAAGTGCCAAATGGCTAGGGCTAGAGTCCGAACAAAGGCTTATGAACAAGGGGGTTTCGGCTTGTGCTGTGTGTGATGGTTTCTTTTTTAAAGGCATGGAGGTCGCCGTTGTTGGTGGCGGAGACACCGCAGCAGAAGAAGCTACTTATTTGGCCAAATTATGCCCTACGGTACACCTGCTGGTAAGAAGAGATGAAATGCGCGCCTCTAAAATTATGCAAACGCGCGTAACAAAAACAAAAAACATCAAAATTCATTGGAATACAGAAGCCAAAGAAATACTGGGAAAAGAAGAAGTAGAGTCCGTTAAGGTCGTCAATAATAAAACCAGAGAAAAAAAAGAGATTCCAATTAAGGGCTTTTTTGTAGCTATTGGACACAAACCCAATACCGATATTTTTAAGGAATGGTTAGATATGGATTCTACTGGCTACCTTATCACCCAGCCGGATACCGCACAGACCAATATCGCAGGTGTTTTTGCTAGTGGCGATGCTCAAGACAAGGTCTATCGGCAGGCAGTTACTGCGGCGGGGACCGGTTGTATGGCAGCTTTGGATGCAGAAAGGTACTTGGTGGAAAAGGGAATAATTTAGCTTGAAAATTCTAACTTACTTTAATATATATTTTTGTTGCCGGTTGCTTAATTACGAATCTTTATGCATAAAAGCCTAAGGGGACTCTTGATTAGTCGAATCCGTCCATTTGTATGTGGTCCTTCACAATCATTTCCGGTAAAACTAATAGCAGAAGCATAGTAAAGTTTTCAACTAATTCGTCACCGCTATAAGCCCCGTCATATTGCCCTCCCATAAAGTTAGCTAAGGATTGGTTGTAGGTATAGGAGGTGATTTGGCAGCCATAAATCTTACCAGGATAGTGCTTGCCAACCCCTAGAAGTTGCATCTGGAATTTTACATTTTATAAAATCCTTTAAGTTAAGTTCAATTTTTCTTAAATTTGCAGATTGAGGATAGTCCTTTGTGTAAAAAGGACACTAACTATGGTTGCCTTTTTAAAGTAAGTAAAAATTAATATTATGACCGCCGCCACTTCTACCAGGTTTAGACCCGGTGTTTTATATGGAAATGAAGTAACTGAATTATTAAATTATGCGAATGAGCAAAATTTTGCACTGCCTGCTGTTAATGTAGTAGGGACGAATACCGTTAATGCCGTTTTGGAAACAGCAAAAGCAGTCAATTCTCCAGTGATTATCCAATTTTCCAATGGTGGGGCTCAATTCTTTGCAGGAAAGGGCTTATCGAATGAAGATCAGCAAGCGGCAGTATTTGGAGCCATTTCTGGTGCTATGCACATACATACAATGGCAAAAGCCTACGGCGTGACCGTTTTATTGCACACAGATCATTGTGCCAAAAAATTATTGCCCTGGATGGATGGAATGTTAGCAGCAGGAGAAAAGTTTTTTGAAAAAAGAGGTTTTCCATTATATAGTTCTCATATGCTGGACTTATCGGAAGAGCCGCTAGAAGAAAACATAACCATTTGCAAAGAATATATGGAGCGATTATCCAAAATCGGAACAACCTTGGAAATTGAATTGGGCGTAACCGGCGGAGAAGAAGATGGTGTAGATAATTCTGATGTGGATAGTGCACGTTTATATACCCAGCCCGAAGAAGTGGCTTATGCCTATGCTGAATTAAGTGCCATCAGTGATCGCTTTACTATTGCTGCCGCTTTTGGCAATGTTCATGGCGTTTACCGTCCAGGAAATGTTTCCCTAAAACCTATTATTCTTAAAAATTCTCAGGAGCACGTCAAAGAAAAGTTTAAAACTGGCGATCATCCTATCAATTTTGTCTTTCACGGAGGCTCCGGCTCCAGTAAAGAAGAAATCAAAGAAGCAGTAGAATACGGAGCTGTAAAAATGAACATTGATACAGATATGCAATGGGCCTTTTGGGAAGGGGTAAAAGGCTATGCAGAAGAAAATTCTGGCTACTTGCAGACCCAAATCGGCAACCCTGATGGAGAGGACGCTCCCAATAAAAAATATTATGACCCTCGAAAATGGTTAAGAAAAGGAGAAGATAATTTCGTAAAGCGACTCAAAATTGCATTTGAGGATTTGAATTGTATAAATAGAAATACTTAGGAACGAGGTCCAAATAAGGTGGCTGCCTTTATTTTGAAATTCCATAAACACGGAGCCAAATAGGCACCGAACCACCAGAAATAGCTGCTGCTTTTATTTTATTTTTCAGAATGATTTTACCTATTTACGCTTATGGGCAACCGATATTAAAAAAAGTAGCGGAGGAAATAAAGCCCGATTTCCCGAACTTAGAGGAATTAATAGATAATATGTGGGAAACGATGTATAATGCCCAAGGCGTTGGTCTAGCCGCTCCTCAAATTGGCAAATCTATTCGTCTTTTCATCATTGATACCTTTCAAGCATTGGAAGAGGAGGAAAAAGATAAAGGGCTTAAGCAGATTTTCATTAATGCGGAAAAAATAGAAGAAACCGGCAAGCTCTGGGCTTATGAAGAAGGTTGTTTGAGCATCCCTGATATTCGAGGAGATGTCAGCCGCCACCCTGTTCTAAAACTCCGTTACTTTGATGAAAATTTTAAAGAACACATCACTACCTTTACAGATGTTAATGCGCGCGTCATCCAGCACGAATACGATCATCTCGACGGCGTTTTATTTACCGAATTATTAAAACCTCTTAAAAAACGGCTGGTGCGCAGAAAATTAGAGCATATAAAGAAAGGAAAGGTAAAGTCAGACTATCGAATGAAGTTTGCCATTAGAAAATAACCAGTCTAAAGAATTATTTTCTACCAAAATCTGCAGGAATTTCCCCCCATAGCTTCGTTTCCCATTTCAAAATAGAGTTGTCGTAAGTATTCGTCTTGAGCCAATTTTCAGCCCTTTCTATTATTTGAAAAAGGTGTGTCGTTTTAATATTTCGCTCCAGCTTAGTGCGGCATTTTTTGGCTTGCACCCATTCTATTGCAATTTTGGAGTCCGTGTAAATAGGTGTGTTTTTCTGCTCTTTTTTGAACATAGCCAAGGCATGAACGATTGCCAAAAATTCCCCAATATTATTTGTCCCTAGATTAAATTGCTGACGAAAAAAACAGTATTTTGTTTGGGTATCCACTCCTTGATATTCCATCACTCCGGGGTTTCCCGAACAAGCTGCGTCCACGCAAATACTATCCCATACAATACCTTTTTTGGCTTCTTCTGAAATAGTATCCAAGGTCGGCTTTTTATCTTTTCCTATAAAATCCGCTGCTTTGCCGTAATAAGCTTCTTCTGCTTCCAGCTTTGTCTTGAAGGATTTGTACTTGGCATTCGGGTAGCCTTGTATTTGCGCTTTGCAGCTATCCCAGGAAGTATAAATGCCTGGCTCAAGTCCTTCCCAAATCACATAAAATTTTTGTTTTGCCATTTCGGACTTAAATTCTAGATATAACGCCTTCTTATAAGTTTAATAAAATTTTTAGCCTTATTACGCTTGGTCTTGCTCGCCCAATCATATTTATCAGCCACATTTTGGGACAAGTAAATTTTTGCCTCTTCAAAAGTCGCCAATTTGTTTAGATCATTCATCACCGTTTTGAAAGCGCCATTATCTCCTCCAAATAATTCATTAATCGTAAAAATGCGTTCATTTAGCCCCATTGCCTTATTTAGGTTTTTAATAGGAGTCAAGCTTAATTTTTGGGATAGCTCATTGGATTCTATTTCCTGAGTAAAGAGTTCTTCATGCTTCAAATTAATTTTTGGGGGCGGTTTTCTAGTCAAACGCGGAGGAGCTACGGCAGGCTTAAAAGGTTGACGGACCGGAGTCTCTTCTATCTTCACTGCTGCAGGAGCGGGTTCCTCTTCCTCTATCGCGGGGGCAATCTCTTCCACTATCTTCGGTGGCGGCGGCGGAGTCACTTCGATGTGTTTTCTAACTACAGGTGGCGGAGAATAGGTCTTTTTAGGGGCTGGGCTTCCTTTTTTAACGGGAATGTCCACCATATCCTCCTGCATAAAAGTGTCGTATAACTGCTTAATATAATCTCTCATCAAATCTTTTTCTATAGCTGCTACATTTTCTTCATCCAAGCTCATACTTTTATATAAGCGATTTATTTTTTCTAAAAGGATTTTTGCTTTTTGTAAATTCATCTTAAAAAAATTTTCTTTTTTTGCCTAATTATTACCCCATAATCGGCAGTGTGGCAGAATGTATGATTATATGTAGGCGGGTGGGTGTCAAAATATTGTTCGACGGAGGAGTTTATTTTGACGAGATTTTTGACGCCTAATATCCGCTGGATATTATTGCCTTTTCATCAATTGGAAAAGTAACAAAGTCTTATTAGAAGCCTACTTTGAGCTTATCATACATTCTGCCACACTACCCCATAATCAAGGGCAAAATAACTAATTCCAAACGTTTTTTAGAGTCTGAATTGATTAAATCTTTAGAAAAAAAGAGGAAATTAAACAAAATTAACTACCTAAACATCAAAAATGTTTTTAGAACCTCATTTCAAAGGACAACGAAGTGGTTGGATAGAAGTAATTTGCGGCTCCATGTTCTCTGGCAAGACAGAAGAGTTAATCCGCCGATTGAAACGTGCCAAAATTGCCAATCAAAAAGTAGAAATTTTCAAACCCAAAATGGATACCCGCTATGATGAAGCCAAAGTTGTTTCTCACGATGCCAACTCTATCCTATCAACCCCCATTGATCATTCTTCAAAATTATTAGAATTAGTCGAAAAGGTAAATGTGATCGGAATAGATGAAGCACAATTTTTTGACGATAAATTACCCAATGTTTGTCAAACTTTAGCACTGAGAGGCGTAAGGGTAATTGTAGCTGGCTTGGATATGGATTATAAAGGCATACCTTTTGGCCCTATTCCCAATCTATTAGCCGTAGCGGAATACATCACAAAGGTCCATGCAATTTGCCAGCATTGTGGCAACTTAGCTACTCATTCGTATAGGTTGTCTTTTGAAGAGGAACAAGTTGTATTGGGAGAAAAAGATGTATATGAACCTCGTTGCCGAACTTGTTACCACATGGGCAATATTTTAAATTTGAAATGATCTTCATAGCCCCGATCTCAAACTAAAATCGCTGCTAGAAAATGAAGCATCTCTTTGATACTTTGCCCAGTTTTCTGCTGAATAATGCAGCCGATCCGCAATGATCTCCAGCACTTCGGCATCAACACCCATTCCCAAATGGCTGGTCTTAACTTCAATATTTTCGTGGAGTTCATCTTCGATTTGTTCCATACACACCTTCCAGGAAACAATACCATCTTTTTTGGAATAGAGGGCTGTTGTAGGTACGGGAGCAGGGGTAGGTAGGCTTGCAATCCAATCGGGATCAATAGGCTTCTCCTTTTTCCAAAAATTAATAAGGTTAAACACCCAGGTTGCATTATTGGGCGCTTCAATATCACCAAAAGGAGCGCCTAGCGTTATAACTTGTCGAATCAGGCTGGGGTTTTCTTTGGCTAGTTCTCGGGCATATACACCGCCTAGACTCCAGCCGATCAAAGTGATTTTTTGCTGAGAGGTTTGATACAATGTTTTAACTTTGACAGAAAGTGCTTGTAAATCTTTCAATTTTGCATAATTTCTGCCTAAGTCCCAACGCGCTGGTGCAAAGCCAATTTTTTGAAGGAATTTTCGCAAGGGTTTGGTAGAGGCATCACTCGCCATAAAACCAGGAATAACTAAAACGGGATGACCATCTCCTTTTTTAGCGGGCAGGTATTTTTTAATAAATCGATTCCCTCTAATTAGTTCTTTAAGGGCCCGAAATCCCTCGGTTAAATACAACAAAAAGGAGGGTCTTTTAATGGGTTCTTGGTCGTTGTTTCTATTTTTAAACATTAGCGGACTTTATGAAAACAAGAAAGGTGAAGCATTCCGAATAAGAATACCTCACCTTCTCTTACCAATTTAAACAAATGTTAGTTTTTGGAAAAAAGTTTTACAAAACGATTTGTTCCTTCTACCATTTGTGCTTTCAAAGCATCTAGCGTATCAAAAACAATTTCTTGTTGCCTTTCAGCCAAGTGCAAACTGCCTTTTACCGCCTTGGTAGTCATCTTTTGCCATTTTTCACCGCCTTGTATAACTTCATCTAAAATTTCCTCTGTAGTTTCTAATGAATATTTGTTGATATCTTTCGCCGCCTTTGCCACTCTTTTTACATTACCTTTAACATCAATATCTTCTATTACTTCTTTTACCTGGTCAACCGCTGTATCTTTCAATCTGATGCTGTTAGCTCTTAGATCATCTGCTACATCTACAACGGTTTCAATTACTTGAGCATTAACGTTTTTTGCTGTTTTAACGATGCTATCAATGCTAGTGGAAAAATCAATTGTTTCGATCGTTTTCTTTGTTGTTTTTTTTGCTGTCTTGGTTGCCATTTTTTATTTAGTTTTTAAATGTTTTTACAATTATTTTTTTTACACTACAAATATCGAAAGGCTTAGTTACAAATCAGTTACAAATTAGAGCACCCTCTATTTTTTTGTGTTTTTGCCTCCTTTCAATTCTGCTTGCCAGGCTTTTAATTCCTCTATTTTACCTGTTGCTGCTAATTTAGCTTGCTCACTCCAAGTGGAGGGAACATGCATTTGGTAACGAGGTCCTGCATCTGCCAAAACCTTTTCAAGGCTTGTCAAAGGACTCGTTGCCAGTTGTTGAAAAGTAGCGATACCCGCTTTGTTTAACAATTCTTCAATTTTTGGCCCGATTCCTTCAATTATTTTCAAATTATCTCTTTGGGCAATTTTGGTTGTAGGAGTAGTCGCTTTTACTCTAGCATTTGTCTTCTTGCTAGGGTTTGTAGCTGTTTTTACAGTCGCTATACCTGTCGTTGCTTTTTTAGCAGCAGCTTTGACTTGTTTGGCCGTTTTTTTAATAGCCTTTTTAGTCGTCGTTTCAATTGTTTCCAAATCGTTATTTTCAAGAGCCTTTTTTACAGTTGTTCTCGCTTTTGCAGTAGTTATTTTTACTTTTTTGACAACTGCCTTTGTTGTTTTTTGAGCAGTTGAAGTATCGAATCCCAACAGCTTCCTCAACCTATATGAACCTGTAGAATACTGTCCTTTTAAGGATTCTAATGTAGTCAGTACCAAATCTTGTTGCTTACCGTAAAGGTTCACACCTTCTTTCAGCGTTTTACCCATTAAAGTCTGCCACTTTTCTCCTGTTGCAATGGTATCTTCTACCAAATCATCAGAAACAGCAATGACTTCCGCATGAAGAGATTTAGCTTTCGCTTTAAAATTATTCGTTTCTTTCTTACGATTTACTTTTTTAGTTGCCACTTCTATTTAGTTTAGTGAATTAATTTTTAATTGACGATGCAAAAATAGAAAGGGCTAGTTACAGATGAGTTACAAACAGGAGAAGGTGAAAGTGTCTGAAATTTTGTTTAAAAGTTGCTGAATTATAAGAGTTGCTAAATTATTGATAAACAATTAATTGAGGTTATTTTGGGATATTCAGTGTAATTAAAGCTAGCTAAAATATAAGCGAGATACAGGAAGGGGTTTTTTACTACTCCTTTGCAAATTTAATTCATTGCGCAGCGGTGCATAGATGAATTATACCCGTTCTGGGATCAAAACTAAGCCACCTTCAATTAAATGAGTAATATTTGGTTGTCGTTTTTTTAATTCATTAAGTGCCTGGAATGTTTCTTCTGCCAAAGACAAATCATTTTGATTTTGAGCTATTTCATAAATTTCTAATAAGAGTAGCCATTCATCCGAAAAGTTTTTTTGAGCAGCTCGAAAAATAGGATCCAACTTAGAAAGAGATTGTTTCCCCATTCTTATAGCGCTAATCTCTTGATAATAATTATTCAGTTTTTTTCGCCGCTCCGAAGTGGCAGGTAATTTTTCCTTTACTGATAATTTGGGGTGAAGCAGGTCGAAAGAATCCAGATCTGCTGGACCAGCAAAAGCTGCTTGAACAAACTTGCCCACTGCCAAATGATAGATGCCCTGGTCAGGCTGAAAAATAATTTCATCTCTATGTCGGACCATACAATTTTTAAAAGCAATCAATAAAATTTTTCCTTGCAAATTGCGCGTACCCGTAATAACCTGTCCAGTAATAAATACATCGCCTTCAAACTCTAGTGTAATCGTTTTGCCTTCATAAATATCATAAGCCTCCAAATCTCGAGGTGACATATCTTCAATCGCTAAATTAATGCCCTTTAATCTGCCCATTGGCGAACCAAAGCCCGTTTCGTGCCTGTCGATGCTATGTCCGATTAATTCTTTATTCCGATAAGCCAAAGCCGTTTTCCCAGTAGTTTGGAAAAAGGCAACCCCTCCGGAAGGATTGGGGATGACTTTGGTAAAAAGTCCTGAAATTTGTAGTCCTGTACTCAACTCGACGGTGCCCAAACTTTTAGAATCTATTAGTTGCTGAACGCCTTCCAGTCCGCCCTTCCGCAGGGACATAGTATTAGCAAATTCTTCCAAAACCAAGCTTAATTTGGCAAAGTCAGGCGTAACGAAAAGCTGTGGCTGAGGTTTGGTAATATCAAAACTTTGATCGGCAGTATCTATCGAGTAAGGTATTTTTTTTACCTTATCTGACATACACCAGGCACTTTCTCCAATTGAAGACAATAGACCTGCGCCATAAATTTTTGGATTTTCTATTGTACCAATCAATCCATACTCTACCGTCCACCAATGCAGGTTTCTAATGCGCGCCATTTCGGAAGGTTCCCCCATATTATTTTGCAGATAATCAATACATTCTTCTGCTTCGGCTATTTCATGTTTTGGCGTGCCTTCTTGTTCTTTTAATATAGATAAACGGCGAATGGCTTCGTACATTTCATAATCCTTGCCGGAAGAAATCGCTTTGGAGCCAATCTCACCAAATCGCCTCAAGTACTCTGCATACTCCGGATTGGCAATGATCGGTGCATGACCGGCTGCTTCGTGGATAATATCGGGAGCAGGAGTGTATTCAATATTTTCCAACTGGCGAATATCAGAGGCAATCACCAAAACATTATAAGCTTGAAATTCCATAAAAGCAGCTGGGGGAATAAATCCGTCAACCGCCACAGCCGCCCAGCCAATATCCCGCAAGATGCGATTCATGCCGTACATACTGGGGATGGCTTCTATGGAAATGCCCGTCTGTCGAAGCCCTTCTAAGTAAGAGCCATGAGCTACTTTGCTTAGGTAATCCACATTTTTGCGCATTACGTAGCGCCAGGTCGCCTGATTTCTGGGGGTATAAACATTGTAGTTTTGAGGCTTAATGTATTGATGAAGGTGCTTGGGCAATTTATCCAAAACTGGATTGGAAATAATAGTGGGTGTCATGGTTAGGTGGTTTGATTGGTTAGACTTTTGCAAAGTTCGGGCTTTTTTGGCTTAAATACCATTATAGTCTGTGAATTGTGAATAAGGTTTTTCAAATTAGTATTTTGCAAAACAAATTACCGGCTACTCGCTCAATCACTAAGCTAATCTGGCAAAGCATATGCCATCACTGAATCTCCCAATTTTGTTCCTCCTCTACCATGTCCACCCGCTGCAATTACCACATATTGTTTGCCTGTTTTGCTAATACGATAAGTCATAGGAGTAGCTTGTCCACCAGCAGGTAAGCGTCCACTCCACAATTCTTTTCCTGTTTTAATATCAAAAGCCCGAATATAATTATCCAAAGAAGCCCCAATAAAAATCAATCCACTAGCTGTAATGATCGGTCCACCAATATTGGGTACACCATATTTAATTTTTAAAGGAATCGGAACCAGGTCCCGAACGGTGCCAAATTTTTCCTGCCATTGAATATCGCCTGTTCTTAGGTCAATAGCTGCAATGGTCCCCCAAGGCGGTGGGTTGCAAGGTAGGCCTAAATTAGAAATCAGCATTTCCCGTCTAATAGAATAAGGGGTCCCCCTTTGGGGAGCAATTTCGATACCGGGATTGGCAGCTCTTTCCTGCGTATATTCAGCAATGGGAAATAAAGTAACAACCCAGGGCAAATCCATTACATTTGCAATCAAAATCTGATTAATTGGATCAACGGCTACCCCTCCCCAGTTGGAGCCACCTGAATTGCCTGGATACATAAGGGTTGGTTGTCCCAGCTTTGGTGGTGTATAGATGCCTTCCCAGTAGCTATTTTTCAGTTTTGTTTCACAATCTCCGTTCATGCCAAGCGGGCCCCAAGCATCTTCAGGTGAAAGCTGATGGCGAATCAATGGCCTAGGCTTAGTCGGAAAAGGTTGGGTGGGAGAGGTTATTTCTCCTGGCACTGTAGATTGTGGAACAGGTCGTTCTTCAACGGGAAAAATCGGCTCGCCCGTTTCTCTATTTAAAATAAATATCATCCCCATTTTAGTTGCTCTGGATAACTGCTGGAATGGTTTCGCCATTCTTATCAATGTCCACCAAGGTTGGTTGAGCAGGTACATCAAAGTCCCATAGATCATGGCGAACAGTTTGATAATTCCAAACGACTTCGCCTGTACTCCCCCTTAAAGCAACAACTGAGCTCCCATAGAAATCAAGATTATTCCTTAAACCTCCATAATAATCAGGAGCTGGATTTCCAGTAGGCACAAAAACCAAATCCCGCTCTTCATCAACAGACATAGGGGCCCAGACATTAGGCGTGCCAAGCATATAACCTTCATCAGAAAATTTTCGCTCTACCAAGCTATCATTTGGCGGGCTTAAATCCCAAGCCCAGCGCAATTCACCACTTTTAACATCAAATCCTCGTACTACCCCGCTCGGCGCATCTATTCGAGTATTATCAGCTACTGCCGAACCAACAATAACGATATTTCTCGCAATAGCTGGTGGTGATGTAACTTGGTACTCTCCTTTGTATAGTTGCTTTCCTGCTCCGCTAGCGAGTTCCACTTCCCCTTCTATTCCAAATTTGAGATCGGGCTTCCCTGTCTTTGGATCAACGGAGATTAATCGAGCATCATTGGTTGCCATAAAAATTCGCTGCGCGCAATTTTTTTCCTGGCAATCCGTTGTTTCCCAAAACGATAATCCCCTGCAAATCAATTGATTAGCATAATTTCCTGTCAAATCAATCTCCGGATCATATTTCCAGCGTTCCACGCCCGTTTCTGGATCTAAAGCGATTATTTTATTAAAAGGGCTGGGAACGTATAGGGTATTATTTATCAAAATTGGGGTGGCTTGAAAAGCCGTAGTCACAGGAATAGCTCCTTGTCCGTCTGATACATCTCCGGTATGATATTCCCAAGCCAGCTCTAATTGACCTACATTCTCAGGGGTGATTTGAGTAAGAGAAGAATAGCGTTGTGCTTTTGGAGTGCCGCCATAGGCTGTCCAGTTATCCAACGTACCAGAATAGTCGATTTCTATGGAAGACTGACAGGAAAAGTAAAAACAGACTAAGCCTAGTGCTATAGTTTTAAAAAAAAGATTTTTCATTGTTAATTTCTTTGAGTTCTTCGACAAGAATGGCTTTATTCCACGCAATTTGTCAAAGAAGGTTTCTTTGGCAAACAAGTACAAATAGGCCTCAGCCTGTTAAAAATCACACACGGCAGACTGAAATCCCCAGTATAATTTAAGGGATTGTTTTTTAGAAAAAAAGTTGCAAAAATATTAAGACAATTCTATCACCAGATCATCTTGCTCTACTAATGTTTTTGCTTTCAAATGCACCACCTTTATGGTTCCTTCTATGGGTGAAGTAATGGTGCTTTCCATTTTCATGGCTTCAATAATAAACAAAGGAGTATTAACGGCTACTTGGTCGCCTTCTTTTACCAGAATCTTTGATAAGCGGCCTTGTAAAGGAGCCCCCACTTCATTTTCAGCATTAGCTTTTTTGTTTTGGACAAGTTGTGTTTTACTAGAATTGTCGTGAACGACAATCGCTCTTGTTTGACCATTTAAATTAAAGAAAACCATACGGTTGCCCTGCACATTTGGTTCGGTCATATCGAGGTATTGGATGAGGAGGTTTTTTCCCTCTTCCAGCTTTACAATAATTTCTTCATAGGGTTTTAAACTATAAAAGAAAGCAGTAGAAGGAAGGCTCCTCACCACGCCATATTTTTGAAAATGCTCATAAAAATCCGTAAAAACTTTTGGATATAATTTATAGGATAAAAAATCCCTCGCCTTTAGTTGACCATTATCAAATTCTTTTTTAAAGGTTTTAAATTCCTTATCAAAATCAATGGGTTCTAGATGCACATTTGGCTTATTGGTATAGGGTTTTTCCCCTTTTAAGACTAGTTTTTGAATCTTTTTGGGAAAACCACCCTTTATTTGCCCCAAATCGCCCCGCATTAGATTTTTTACACTATCCGGAAATGCTAATGTATCCCCTTTTGTCAAAATATCCTCTTTAGTCAAATTATTAGCCGTCATAAACATGGCCATATCGCCTACCACTTTAGAAGAAGGCGTTACCTTGATAATACCTCCAAATAATTCATTAGCAACAGTATAGTTCTTTTTAATGGTTTCAAATTTATCCTCCAAGCCCAGCCCTCTTGCCTGTGGGCGCAAATTAGAGTATTGTCCGCCAGGGATTTCCATTTCGTAAACGTCGGCTGTGCCTGCCCGCAATTCCGTTTCAAAAGGATAATAAAAAACCCGTACATCTTCCCAATAATCCGAAAACTCATTGAGTGATTCCAGGTCAATCGGCCGTTCTCGTCTATGCCCTTTCATCATGGCCACCATGGAGTTAAAATTGGGTTGAGAAGTCAAGCCGGACATAGAGCTAATTGCCAAATCTATCACATCCACCCCTGCGTTGATCGCATTCAAATAAGTCGCCGCCTGAATGGAAGAAGTGTCATGAGTATGCAAATGAATGGGGGCATCCACGACCTTTTTCAATTCTTTGATAAGCAAAGTGGCCGCCTGCGGCTTTAGCAGCCCTGCCATATCTTTGATCGCAATAATATGCGCTCCCTCGTCTTCTAACTCTCTCGCTAAATCCAAATAGTATTTTAAATCGAATTTATCCTTTTTGGGGTCGGTAATATCCCCTGTATAGCAGATGCAAGCCTCTGCCAAAGCATCGGTGCGTGCTCTAACTGTTTTGATGCTAGTTTTCATGGCTTCTACCCAGTTGAGCGAGTCGAAAATTCGGAATAGGTCAATGCCCGTTTTCCAGGCTTCTTCGATAAAAGCTACCACTAAATTGTCAGGATAGGCCTTGTAACCGACT
>CBDCUO010000007.1:0-19854 GCA_965222705.1 Saprospiraceae bacterium
GATCCTGCGGACGAAGATATCGAGGTAGATGTAAAAGGTTTTTACCAAGTAACCCTTACCAATACGGAAAATGGCTGCATTTCAATAGATTCCGTAGAAGTGTTAAACGACTTTGACAAACCCCAATTAAGTGCAGCAAATCAGGCGATTAGCTGTAAGGCTCCTACTACTGAATTGACCGCCTTTTCAAGCACTCAAGACGTATCCTTTCAATGGACGAGTAATCAATTGCCCAATCCTGTAGAAAGTGCCAATCTAACAGCAACTGACACGGGCAATTACCTGATAAAGGCTATTGCTCCAAATGGATGCATCAGCCAGCAAGAAGTATTTGTAAGGGACGACCGAATATTTCCGATTGCAGAAGCAGGCGATTCTTTATCTATAACTTGTAGGGATTCTATCGCTACTTTAAATGGGTCTGGAACCAGCGAAGGAAGTGAATTTAGTTATAAATGGACTAGTCCAAATGGACATTTTCAAGAAGATACCGATCAAAATTTTCTTTTTCCCAAAATTGATTCCGGTGGAATTTATTACCTAGAAGTCACCAATATTAATAATGGCTGTATATCGACAGACTCTGTTTTTGTAGATACCAGCTTTAGCCCCCCTGCTATTCACCTAGATGCCGAACCTATTATTACCTGCTATAATCCCACTATTGCGATAGATGCCTCTAGGTCAGATAGTGGTGCTATTTATGACTTTACCTGGTTCAATAGTAAGGGGAATTTTATTAGTGGAACAAATACTTACCAACCCGTAGTGGACACTTCTGGCGACTATATTTTGGCAATTACCAACCAGCAAACCGGCTGTGCTTCGTCAAAACTTTTGAGCATCGCCCTTGACCAAACACCGCCTGCAGCCAGCGCAGGTAATGAACAGACTTTGGATTGTAATCAAAGGGTTGTCATTTTAGATGGTTCTGGCTCTTCCGCCGGCATTGAATTTTCTTATCAATGGGATACCGATAACGGGCATTTTTTGACCAGCACGGATTCCTTACTCCCCGAGGTTGATTCTGCTGGTACTTATCGCCTTACCGTAACCAATATCGAAAATGGTTGCCGATCAACAGCTTCAGTAAAAATTTCTAAAGACTTTGCCTTACCTGCTCTGTCCATACCCAATGACTCTACCGTTACTTGTGCCATTCCCTCTTTGCTATTATCCGCAATTTCGACCACTCCAGGCACTCATTTTTCCTGGATTCTTCCCAGCAGAATAACCGAAGAAGAAGCAAGCATTCAGGCAGATCAATCGGGTACCTATGTAGCGATTGTCACAGCCTCTAATGGTTGTACTAATTCCGATTCTTTGGAAATTTTTCAAGATGCAACATTTCCAACTATTCAGATTAATAAACCGCAAACCCTTACTTGCCAAAATAAAGTAGTTACACTTAGCGGAGAAGGTTCTTCAGAAGGAGCAGATTTGCTTATGAATGGGCAACCAGAGAGGGTAATTTTTTGGATGAAACCCAAGTAAATACTCTTACTCCCAAAGTTGATTCTGGGGGAATGTATATTTTAAAAATTGAAAATATTAAAACAGGCTGTATTAGTTCGGATAGCGTTTTTGTTAATACCAATACCGAAATACCAGCAATTAGCTTACTAACAGGACCGCCCGATACTTTTACCTGTGACCGAAATGTCATCGAACTAATTGCTGTTTCAGACATTCAAAACCCTATATTTCAATGGAGACTAGAAGAAAATATATTATCAGAAGAAGCACTGCTCTTGGCCGAGCAACCCGGCACTTTTAACATAAGGGTCATCAATCCGCAAAATAATTGCTCCAAGATATTATCTGTTACCGTTCCTAGTGATACCATTACCCCTATCGCTGATGCCGGGCCAAATCAAGAGTTAAATTGTGCAGTTGAACAAGTAGAATTAGACGGTTCTAATTCTTCTAAAGGGTCAGCATTTACTTATTTGTGGACGACCCAATCTACCCAAAATATAGCAGATACCTTGATGGCATCTGTGCAAGTGCCTGGACTTTATACTTTAATTGTGATTAACAAAAAGACTGGTTGTCGATCTTTGGATACCGTAAGAGTTACACAATCCATAGAGAACCCTATTGCTGATGCAGGGCGGGATACTTTATATTGCGAAGGTTCAGAAGAAGTCCAACTCTTATTGGGTGGAGCAAATACGTCTGTTGGAGCAAACATGGAGTACCAATGGCAAAATATACAAGGAAATGCACTGGGAAATGAAAAGCAACAATTGATTAGCATTGCCGATACTTTCTTATTGCAAGTAACCAATACTAACAATAACTGTGTGGCAGTAGATACGGTAAGTGTTTTTGAAAAGCCAAGGCCCGATCTATCCTTAACCAGTTCTGGCACTATAAATTGCAAAGACAAAGAAGTCACTTTTACAGCTAAAAGCAGCTTCCCGTCTGTCGATTTCCGCTGGGAAGGGGACAATAATTTTATGGAAAAAGATAGCACACTTACCTTGGGAGAAGAATTTGTGGGAGCAGAATTTGCGGCAATTGTTACAGACCGAACGACTGGCTGTGTAGGAATAGAAGTAGTCAGAGTGGAAGAAGACCGCCTACTCCCATTACTGACTGCCGGAGAAGATACCGAACTAAATTGCGCAGATACATTAAATCTGGAAGGCCGCATTTTAAGTGAAAATATTAATGCAAGCATAAGTTGGCAAACAGAAGACGGAAATATTGCCACGAGTAAAAATGAATTAAATCCAGTCGTAGATGCAGCTGGCACCTATATCCTGGCTATTGAAAATACCGATAATTTTTGTAAAGCATCAGATACCGTCATCGTTTCTACTAATCAACTATTGCCTCTTGTAAAATTAGGGGCGGATAAGTCTATTACTTGCACCGAAGCGGAGTTTATTTTAGGGCAAGATAGCGTGGCAGAAGGTTTTAATATCCATTATGAGTGGAGGGATCAATCCAATAAACTCCTAGCAACAACAAAAGAACTTGCTATTTCCCTACCCGACACCTATCAACTAAAGGTGATTGACTCTACCAACCTTTGTGCAGCTTTTGACAAAATAGTTGTATTTTCTGCTGACAATCCGCCTGAAATAACAATACAAACTCCTGGCACGATCAACTGTATCAATGAGCAAATCCAACTAAATGCGACTATTGAAAATGCAGAGGAAGCCAGTTATCAATGGTCGGGACCGGACGGCCACATATTAGAAGGGAGCAATACCCTTAGCCCGCTTATTGACTCTGGAGGCGTTTACAAAATAGAAGTTATTAATACCTTGACAGGCTGTGAAGGAGAACGCAATGTGGTGGTATCGGATACTCGACAATTTCCCGAGATTACAAAAGGAGAAGACAAGACTATCACTTGTTATAATGACTCTTTAGTAAGCCTAACGGGAAGAATTACTTCTGAAAATCAGGAAAATCTGGTGTACCAATGGGCTTCTTCTAATGAAAATTTTATGCCTATTGATACTTCATTGATTTTAAATTTAAATCAAGCAGGCAACTATTTTTTCACCGTGACTGATACCTTTAATAATTGTGCGATTGTGGATACCATTGAAGTAACTAATGGCAATTTCAGAAATCGAATTTGACATCGGGGAAGACTTAGCGATTGACTGTAGAACTGCGCAAGTCTTTATTGGCAATGAACATGCGATCAAATATGATTCGCTATCCTATTCCTGGACAACGCCAGATGGTAGGATATTAAGTGGAGAAAGCGATCCGCTTGCTCTGGTCAATGAAGGGGGAGTTTATTTTTTACAAATTTTAAATACAGATAATGGTTGTGTTTTTTTTGACAGCCTAAAAGTTTCTGACAGTATTCAACTGCCAATGGCCGATGCCGGAGCGAGCAAAACGTTGACCTGTGAAGAAAACGAAGTACAAATTGGCGGAGAAAACACAGCAAAGGGTACAGAATTCATTTATAAATGGACGACCGAAAACGGAAATATCACAGAAGGACAAAATGCTCCTTTTGCCCAGGTCAACCTGCCTGGCATATACACATTAGAAGTAACCAATACCAATAATTCTTGTAGCCAAACGGCAAGAGTCACCATTTTGGAAGATAAAGATTTTCCCACTATTACTTTGCCCGAAAACGGTTCCTTTACTTGCGAAGACGAATTCCTTACTATCTCCCTTAATACAATGGAAGATACACAGTTTTTGAGCATTAATTGGTTTACGAATGACTGAGGAAAGCATTATTCTTTCAGAGTCCAATCAGGTAACCATAGAGGTAGGGAGTCCAGGAAAATATTTTGTACGAGTAGCGATTCCAGAAACAGCTGCGTTACTATTGATTCCGTGAGTGTAGTGGATAATCGCGATTTACCCCTTGCCTATGCAGGAGAAGATCAAATGTTAAGCTGTAATAGTAGTTCCATTATCCTAGACGCTCAAGGTTCTTCAACTGGTGAGCAAATTACTTATGAATGGTTGAATGAAACCGCCACACCCCTATCCAATAAGACTACCTTAGAGGTCAATGAAGAAGGCACTTATTTTTTAATGGTAACAAATAATGCCAATCAATGCATCGCTTTTGATACAATTTCTGTAAACAACAATATAAATCCGACAACTAATGCTCTTTTTGAAATCGTTCCTCCCTCCTGCAATGGCGCAAAAAATGGCAAAATTGACATCCTTGAAGTTATTGGTGGAACTCCCCCTTATAAATACCTGATCAGTACCATTGGAGAAAAGGACACAGGCATCTTCAATAATTTGGAGCCCGATAATTATGAAGTCATCATTACGGACCAGCTCGGATGTACTTGGGATACCATTATTAATCTGCCGCAGCCAGAAGCCATTGAAATCCTATTGGAAAGCTCTGATAACGAATTGGTCACAGGAGAGTCTGTCACTATTGGCATCAATAGCAATGTTCCCGAATCAGAAATCACCGAAATCATTTGGAAACCAGAAGCATTATTTCCCTGCCCTAATTGTATAGAACAAACTCTAAATCTGGTTTCCAATACTTTAGTAGAAGTGACCATTATTGATAAAAATGGTTGCATAGGCGAAGCTGCTCTAGATATTACCGTTAGTCTAGCCGAAATTACCCAACGCCATTACTCCAAATGGAGATGGCTTGAATGATCGGTTTATGATTCCGGCGCTTGAGGCTAACCCAACCGCCTATCCCGATAATGAACTGATTATCTTTAATCGCTGGGGCGATGTTGTTTATCGAGCAGCTCCCTATCAAAATGACTGGGACGGGACTGCCAACGGACAGGTACTCCCTGAAGGAACCTATTATTGGGTATTAAAACTGGACATTAGCGAAGGAGGTATCTCTCGTGGAGAAGTGACTATTCTAAAATAATTTGCTCCAATTATGGTGATTTTGAAAATCGCCATGATTTCAAATCAAATCATATTTTCCGGTCGTACCCACTGGTCAAATTCCTCCTCTGTTAAATATTTTAATTCAATAGCTGCCTGCTTTAAAGTTTTATCTTCTTTATAGGCCTTTTTAGCAATCGTTGCCGCCTTATCATAGCCAATTTTTGTATTCAAAGCCGTCACTAACATCAGGGAATTATTCAAATGTTCTTGAATTCGCTTTTTGTTAGGCTCAATGCCTTGGGCACAATTTTCATTAAAGCTATTGCAAGCATCACCAATCAACTGAGCCGACAGGAGAAAATTATAAATCATCATGGGTTTAAAGACATTTAGCTCAAAATGTCCCGTTGCTCCACCAATATTAATGGCGACATCATTGCCCATGACTTGTGCCATTGCCATTGTCAAAGCCTCTGCTTGTGTCGGATTGACTTTTCCAGGCATAATGGAAGATCCCGGCTCATTGGCAGGAATCAACAACTCTCCAATACCAGAGCGAGGCCCTGATGCCAACATTCGGATATCATTGCCTATTTTCATCAAGGAAACGGCCACTGTTTTTAAAGCTCCGTGCGCCTCTACAATTGCGTCATGCGCTGCCAATGCCTCAAATTTATTTTTAGCGGTCTTAAAAGGCAGACCTGTCAAATTGGCGATATATTTAGCCACTAATTTGTCATAACCTTTTGGCGTGTTTAAACCTGTACCAACCGCCGTACCACCTAAAGCCAACTCCCCCAAATGCTTTAAAGTATTTTTAATCGCTACCACGCCGTGGTCCAATTGAGCAACATAGCCCGATAATTCCTGCCCAACCGTCACAGGCGTTGCATCCATAAAGTGGGTGCGGCCAATTTTGACCACTTTGGCATATTTCTTTGCTTTGTCATTCAAGGTGTCCCTCAAAGCCTGCAAGCCCGGAATCGTTACCTCTACCACCTTTTTATACGCCGCAATGTGCATCGCCGTAGGAAAAGTATCATTAGAAGACTGGGATTTATTGACATCATCATTGGGGTGCAAGGCCTTCCTTTCATCCATTAATGTACCCCCATTGATGACCTGCCCCCGATTGGCGATGACTTCATTGACGTTCATATTGGATTGGGTGCCAGAGCCAGTTTGCCAAACCACTAAAGGAAACTGGTCATCCAATTTGCCCGCTAATATCTCCTCACAAACCTTGCCGATTAATTTTGCTTTTTTCTTTGATAAAACGCCCAATTCCGCATTTGTTATCGCTGCCGCCTTCTTTAAAATAGCAAATGCTTGGATGATCTCTTTGGGCATTTGTTGCCCACCAATTTTAAAATTTTCAGAAGAACGTTGAGTTTGAGCTGCCCAGTATTTATCGGCAGGTACTTTGATATAACCAATGCTGTCTTTTTCTTTTCGGTATTTCATGTTATTTTTGGTTACTGGGATTGTTGATCCGATGTCACACACTTGATCAGGTGGATTAACAATCCATTTTATGATTTGAACAAAACGAGGCCTAAAAGTAAGGGCTTTTAAAAAAATAAAGAAGCAGAAATGAGTTATAAATTATCCAGCTTTTCCAACAGCCAGTCTCGGTCCTGCATGATATCTACCGTTTCCATTCGCTGCCGCAGTTTTTGCTTAGCTTCTTTATTAAAAGGATTGACCTTTGTGAGTTTTTGGGTGAAATAAATCATTTTGCGATAGTGTTCCCGATGGTAGCCAATGACTTTTTTTCGTTTTAAATAAATTTGAAAAGCATCCAGAAAAGAATCCAACAGTTTAAATTCTTTCAGTTCGTAATAAATTTTTAATAATAAATTTTTAGCAATCACATTCGTCAATAAATCCTCATGGTCGGTATTCCTCAATAACTCTAAAGCCTCCCCGTACCTTTTTTGATGATAAGCCAATCGGCCTAGGTTAAACCGATAAGCACTTTCCCGATACGTGGTCTCTACCTTGTCTTTATATTCATATAAAAAAGCCCTGGACCATTCATATTCTCCAGAACGGATACCCGTTGAAACGATATTTTGGTAGGTAAAGCGGGATAAAATACCATTTTCTAATAAAGCGTCGCTTTCCAATCCTTTTTTGTATAAATCTACTAGTTCTTTTAAAAAGGAAGTATTGCCCTCATTGATAATTCGAATACATATATTCACGCCTAATATGTACAAATCTCTAAGCTCTTCGGGAGGAAATTCTAAATGATGTTTTACGATCAATTTTTTTAAAGCCCTAAAATTAACCTCCATTTCCTTACCGGTTAGAGCTAGGTAATAGTGATAATAAACTGCGATGGCAGGAATCTCCAATAGTTCATTTTGTTGAATATAGTCCAATAATTGGGGTAAAACCCCAAATTTATACTCTTTTTGGAAGACAGTTTGGTGTGAAAGCATCACGCATACTTGCCTCAATTTCATAATAATAAAAGCCATATCCAAGGTGTCAGAAACGGCTTGTAAGTTCTGCTCTTTAGTACGAATCGCAGCGTTAAAAGAGAAACGCTCAAAATGTAATCGGTATTGGTCAAAATAATAAGCAGCACTTCTAAAGGATTGCTTTTTTTGAAGGGTCAATGTGCTTTTTAATGTTTGCACAAAAGGTTTCTTCAGGTTTTTCTTTCTATAAATACTTGCCAAAACTGTCCCCCTCCGTACAGTATCCTGCCTTTGTGTCTTTATCACCAAAAAATCTTCTATTAATTGCACCAACTGGGTCATAACCAACCTTATCTTTTCATCTTTATACTTTTCGCGAGGGTATAAATGCTGGAAAAGTGCTGATTTGGTAAGTGCTTCCCTTTTTTTATTGCTTGACTGCAACCAAATATCCAATAAAACAATCGCCTTTTTTCGATTATTGAAGTAAGGAGATTGAACAAATTTTTGTAAATCTCTCTGCTCTGGAGAAGATAACTGGGATAAAAGCAAAAATAGTTTGGTATTTTTCATTAAAAAAATAAGAATTAAAAAAAACAAAAATTCAATATAATTTCTTGGTAATCAATTTTTTAAAAAAAATCATTCATTATTAAATCACTACAAAATTATAAATTTGTCTTTGTTTGGTTAATGATTCTTTCTAATTTTTGTAAGGTGAAAAATATTCAAGTACTTCCCTCAGTTTTTGAATAAGTAAATTAACAAAATAAAAACCTTTGCCCATGACTTTTTTTACCCGATTAGGAAGCCGAATCAAGCTGGAATTGCAGCATTATACTCCATTGATTATAGCCCTCTTTTTTCCTCTATTTACCTTAAATGCCCAAGTCGTATTAAATACTCAAAGTAGCCCTGACCCTAATTCTCCTGATGGGCTAATAGTTGATATTACTGTTGAGAATTTTGAAAGTATTTTCGGGATGCAGTTTACGACCAATTGGGATCCGCATATTTTGCAATTTGAAGAAGTACTAAATTTTTCTCTTCCCAATTTTAGCGAAATTAGCTTTAACACCTCTATCGCTGAACAAGGAGAACTACCCGTTTCCTGGATAGATGTGAATTCACAAGGGATCACCCTTCCAAACGGAAACATCCTGTTTTCCATACGATTTACAGTTCTTTCCAATATTCCTACCGAATTATTTTTTGATGATACGCCTACATTAATTGAATTTGTATCTGCTAATGGCATTGACCTATGGTTATCTTCTAATAATACAACTATCGTTACCAGCGGCCGGCTGGTAAGTGGAAAAGTATTTACAGATACCCAATCAGATTGTAGCTATCAGGAAAGCGAAAAGGGATTGCAAAACTGGCTGGTCAAAATAAATAAGGGTACTAGAGATATTTTTCGAATAACTAATAAAGCCGGAGAATTTCATGCTTATCTAGCACCGGGCACATACACGCTTAGTTTATTGTTTCCTGAAAATGGTTATTGGACATCATCCTGCACTATCGAATCCATCATTACGATAGAAGGAGAGAACGATACGCCAATTGAAGTTAATTTTCCTGTCAAATCCATAATAGAATGTCCTGCTTTATCAGTCAATATTTCTACTCCTTTTCTAAGAAGGTGCTTTGAGAACAATTATTTTATAGAGTATGCCAATGAAGGGACACAAGCTGCAGAAAATGCTTATATACTTGTTCAGTTTCCACCGGAAATTAGCGTTGCAAGCGGCAGCATTCCTTATACTGTACAAGCAGAAAATATCTATCATTTTGATATTGGCAATGTTCCATTTAATGCCCGTGGTCAATTCAACATAACAATAAAACTAGATTGCGAAAGTACCGAGATCGGACAAACACATTGTGTAAAAGCCCAGATTTTTCCAGATATTATCTGCCAGCCGGTCGCTGCCCAATGGTCAAAAGCCAGCCTAGAAGTAGAAGGTACTTGTGAAGGCGATTCCGTCCGATTTAAAATAAAGAATATTGGCGAAGGTAATATGCTCGCTCCTTTAGAATTTGTGGTCATTGAAGATGTCTTAATGTACTATCGGGAAGATTTCTTTTTCCAACTGGAAAGTGGAGCATCTTTTGAAGTAAGGTTTGAGGCAAATGGTTCCACTTATCGAATAGAAACGGACCAAGTGCCGTTCCATCCAATTAGCAGCAAATTGTCCGCATCCGTTGAGGGCTGCGGGACCAATAATGTCGGAACTTATAGCAAAGGAATTATCAATATGTTTGCACTTGCTGATGAAAATCCTTTTATAGATGAAGATTGTCGGGAAAACATTGGTGCATTTGATCCCAATGATAAAACCGGATTTCCTAACGGTTACGGGCCAAATCATTTTATAGACCAGAACAAGTCCTTGACCTATCATATAAGATTCCAAAACACAGGGACGGATACTGCATTTAACATTGTTGTTATAGACACACTCTCTGAACACTTGGAAGTGGCCACCTTTGAGCCATTAGTTGCTAGTCATGATTATGAATTGGAAGTCTTAAAAGGAAATATTTTAAAATTTAGCTTTGAGGACATTCTGTTGGTAGATAGTACTAAAAACGAACCGCTTTCCCATGGATTTATTCGTTTTGAAATTGATCAAAAACCAGATGTAGCTCTCGGCACCATTATCAATAATAGTGCAGCCATTTATTTCGACTTTAATAAGCCTGTTATCACGAATACAACGACATATACCATTGGAAAAGACTTCATCGAAGTAAAAATCATTAGCTCTACATTCACGATTCCACAAGTAAAAATGGAAATAAAACCCAATCCCTTTGTCCATTCTACTACGATTACTATTGACCACCCTGAAATGCAGGAAGCTACTTTTAACTTATTCGACCTAAGTGGCCGCTTCATTAAGCAATACAGCTTCTTCGGCAATCAATTTGAATTGTTACGAAGCGATCTGGAAACGGGTGTTTATATTTTTGAAATATTAGCTAATAATCAAAACATCGGTAGCGGAAAATTATCCATTAAGTAACCTACTTTCGGTCCAATAACCCCATATTTCCAGGGTTATTGGGCAGCTATTTATAAAATTTCTAGCTACTCATAAGTTGGCTTTTTAAAAAATAAGATTTATGAAAATAAAAATAATTATCTCGCTTATCTTTTTGTGGAATATATCTCAATTAAGCTCTGCACAAACTGCCAGCATATCTGGCAGGGTTCAACTTGAAAACGAAGAACCAATACCTAATGTTATGGTCAATCTAACTAGTGAAAATTTTACTACTTTCACACTCACCAACAAGGAAGGACAGTATCAATTTGGTGAATTATCAACTGGGGTTGAATATATTATACAAATGGAAAAAGAGGGAGAGGTTTTAAATGGGGTAACCACTTTAGATATGGTGTTTACTTTACAACATATCATAACGCTTCGGCCTTTTATCTCCATTTATCAGACACTTGCCGCAGATGTTAATGGTAATGGGAGGGTTTCTGTTTCCGATGTTATTTTAATCCAAAATGTAATTCTCGGCCAACGAACAGCATTTGAAATCCCTGCATGGCAATTTGTTTTAACAGATAGCAATACTACTGATTTAAATGGGCTTCTCTTTACCAAAACAATCCTTCTAAACAGCGATGAAAATAATATAAATTTCATTGGAGTTAAGTCTGGTGATGTAAATGGAAGTGCAGTAGTTAATTAAATGAGGGTGGGCGTAATAAAATCAGTGTGCTAAAAAGATTATTTTGACAATGTCTAAGTACATCAAATACCCAATGTCTTTTCTCCCAATCAAGACGGCATCAACGATCAATTTCAGGCTTTTACCAACTGCGAACTTGAGTTATTTAATCTCCAAATCTTTGACCGGTGGGGTAATGCCTTGTTTGGCACCGCTAATCCCAATGAGTTCTGGGATGGGACAGCCAATAATCAAGATTTGCCACAAGGTGTTTATATTTTCAAATTGGAGTATAAATTTTCAGATCAACAAGAATCGCAAATTTCTTTTAATACCGTGACCATTCTTCGATAACACATTTAGGACAATTTTACTACATACCCCACACTGGAATCCATGCCGCCTTTCAACATTTGGAGGTATAAATCACTTAAAGCCTCCGCCCCTTGCACCTCCTTAATGGTTATCCAATCGTGGAGTCGATGGGTAAACTGCATCCAGGCTTTTCCAATTCGCTGTTGAAAACCCTCCCGTCCCCAGTCTTTATTTCGCTTCAAGGCCTGTGTGGGCGCAAAGAAAAAAGTGCCATTGGAAGGTGCATTTTCTCCTCGATTAGTCCAATCTACCATTCCCACTAGGCAATTATATTTTAGATTTTCTCCCAAGTGATCTTGCAAATTTTGTTGAATTTGTTCATTACCTGAAAAATCAATGATGGCGCTTGGCTCTTTCTCAGATAGTTGGGCGACCTGGTCATAGGAAAATACCCGATCATAATAATCCAGTTTTTTTACAAAGTCTATATTTGTAACAGAAGTCAAACCAATAATATTCAAGTCGGTTTTCTGATTTTTTTGATTCAGTAAAAAGGCGGTTCCTATTGCTGTTTTGCTGGATGCACTGGTCAAAATGATGTTTTTTGCACCGAAAAATTGATTGTCTTTAAAAAAATCATCCAATAAAAAAGAGGTGGTAAACAAAGGGCGAAAAATGCTTTGGATTGCTTCTCCTTCAGGTGAATAGGCGGGGTCTTTTTCCGTATCTACATAATTATTATAAATCGGCGGTAGGGTTTGGCGGTGTGTCATTCCATCCATAAAACCAGTTGGTTTCACTTTAACAGGTTGCATCACCAAATGTGACCCCATTGGATAATAGCCATAAAATCGCGCTCCTACCTGAATTGCTTCATTTTTAGAGGCAATCACCTCTGCAAAGCCCCAAACCGGAATAATGCCCCAATCGGCAGATACCGGAAAAAACTTCCAATAACCGACCAAGTCGCCCACTACGGCGTAGGTGATATTATTCGCTGTAAAGGCAAATTGATTCACCTTTACCAAAATTTGCTTCTCTGCTAAATCTTTTTCGGTTGGAGCAGGGTGAGTCTTTATTTTATAATTGTAAAAATCATTTCTATTTACCTGAATATCAAAGGATGTTGGGTCTTTCATGGTTTCTTTTTTATAAATTTCCATATTTTTTTCTTTCATTAATCGAAGTATTTCCAACGCTTGTTGAAGGTGTCTTTGTTCGTGTACAACAATAATTTCAAAGGCTTTTTCTAAAGGATAAGTAATATTTTTATTGGCAGGAGAAGCAATAATCGGATTGGTTGCTAAAAGAAAGAGACTAGCTTCTATTTTGTGGATTAATTCCTTTTGATGTAGAGCAAATTCATTCAAAATATTTTCGGAGATGTCGTTGGTTGCTGGCTCCCAAATGGGGAAAGTTTTGATTTTTTTTTGGCTTTCCGGAGAAATAGATTTTAAAATAAAATTTCCAAAAAAATTACTGATAAAATTAAATCTAGCTGTGAACGGCAGTTTTAAAGTACCCTTTTCCAGTTCTTCCAATATCGGAAAATAAGAGCTATTGATTTTGATTAAATGGTCTATATTTTGCGCAATGCTCCACACCGGAGCATCTGGTTTCCAATTCAATGCCGCTTTAGAAAGAGGTCCAAACTGATTTTGAAAGTCTTGAGTAGATTGGTTCAATCGGTTTTTCCAATCAGCTATTTTTGCGTTCAAGTCCATGTTTTATTAACAAAAAAATTTTACTCCGCCTCGCACAGGCGATAGTGGCTGCTAATCTGCTATATGGGAGTTTCAACGATTTGCATTTCAAAAAGGCAATTTTCTGCCATTCCTTTGTGGCAAGACGGATTGGCAATCCGACTTAAGGCTTCCTCTTTTTTCAAAGAATGAAAATTAAAGGTAGCTATTTTTTATTGCTTCTCGAAAATCTCTTTTTTAATTTAGCAAATGCTTACCTTCACTTTAATTTTAATAATAGCTTGTTATGTTCATTCGGATGATCTATTTAACATACAAATTGCCTTTTGTACTACTAATTAATTCTTTTTTATTTCTACCCTTTTTGGGGGTTGCTCAATATGATTTTTTAATAAAAAGTGGAAGAATACTAGACGGCACCGGCAATCCCTGGTTTAAGGCAGATATTGGAATTAGCGGTAATAGAATCATCGCTATTGGCGATTTAAAAGGCGCCACTGCCACTCAGATCATTGATGCCACCAATCTATATGTGGCCCCAGGTTTTATTGATCCCCATTCTCATGCAGCTGAAGGCTTAATTGCAGAAGACAGAAGCCATGCCCAGCCATTACTGGCACAAGGTCTTACTACTGTTATCATAAACCCCGATGGCTATGGACCGATAGATTTAAAGCAACAGAAGTGGGATTTACGAAAACATGGAATGGGCATTAATGTCATTCAATTGATCGGACATGGTGCTGTTAGAAAAGCGGTCATGGGCATGGAAAACCGACTAGCTACCCAGGAAGAAATAGCTCAAATGAAGGCTTTGGTGCAAAAGGGTATGGAAGAAGGGGCATTCGGATTATCTAGCGGTCCTTTTTATACACCGGGAAGTTATTCGGATACCAAAGAATTGATTGAGTTGGCAGAGGTTACTGCTACATTTGAAGGCATTTATACCAGTCATATAAGAGATGAGTCCAATTATTCGGTCGGTCTTATAGCGGCTGTTGATGAGGTGATAGAAATATCCAGAGCTGCCCAATTGCCCAGCGTCGTCACGCATATAAAGGCATTGGGGCCACCAGTTTGGGGCTATTCCGAAGCAGTGATCCAACGAATTGAAAGAGCTAGAGCAGAAGGGCTGGAAATTTATGCCGATCAATATCCCTATCTGGCTTCGGCTACTGGACTTTCAGCTGCATTAGTGCCTCGTTGGGCCCAAGCCGGAGGCAGAGATTCTATGATTGCTCGTTTCAATGATCCTGTTATTTTACCAAAATTAAAGGTAGAAATGTTAGAAAATTTAGCAAGAAGAGGGGGAGCGAATCGCATCCAGTTTAGGTATTATCAGCCCGATAATAGCATTGAGGGAAAAACACTTAAATCTATAGCTCAAACTTGGGAACTCGACCCCGTCGATGCTACTATCTCCCTGCTAAAAAAAGGCAGCGCTGGCATTGTTTCTTTCAATATGCGCGCAAAAGATGTGCACAATTTTATGCAACAGCACTGGACCATGACGTGCTCGGATGGCCGTTTTCAAAATGGGGAGTTGGCGTTCCACACCCAAGAGGTTTTGGTTCTTTTCCACGAAAAATCCGGCAGTACGTTTTAGAGAAAAGCATTATCGGTCTGCCAATGGCCATCCGAAGCATGACTAGTTTACCTGCTCAAGTATTTAAAATTAAAGATCGAGGCGTCTTGCGACAAGGAGCTATTGCGGATATAGTTGTCTTTGACCTAGAGCAAATCAGAGATCGAGCGACCTTTACCGAACCTTACCAACTGGCAGAAGGCATGAAATATGTATTCGTCAATGGAAAGGCTGCCATTTTTGAAGGGGCATTTACGAATATATTGAATGGAAGAGTTCTTAGCCGATAAGAGGTAAGTAGTAACACATTAATCCCCAATAAAATTATCTCCGTTTTTTTCTCCGCTTTAAGCGCCTCGGGCGCTGCAAATTGCGCATTCCACTACCGCCATCTCCCAGACCCATTCCGTTGAATCCCCCTCTGCTCATTTTGTGCATCATTTTCCGCATTTCATTGAATTGCTTGATGAACATATTGATATCATGGATGCTCCTGCCACAACCTTTGGCTATTCGCTGTTTACGGCTCATATTTAAGACTTCGGGATTGGCTCTTTCGTGGGGTGTCATAGAAAAAATAATGGCCTCCACTTTGTTAAACGCACTGTTATCAATATCAATATCTCGAACCATCTTGCCAATGCCCGGAATCATACTCATCAAGCCTTTTAAATCTCCCATTTTGCGGATTTGCCCGATTTGGCTCAAAAAATCATTAAAGTCAAATTTGTTTCTTCTGATTTTCTTTTCCAGCCGCTTTGCTTCTTTTTCATCAAATTGTTCTTGCGCTTTTTCGACGAAAGAAACAATGTCCCCCATACCCAAAATCCGTTGCGACATTCGCTCGGGGTGAAAAACATCCAGCGTATCTATTCCCTCACCGGTACTAATAAATTTGATCGGCTTACCAACCGTATATTTAACGGATAGAGCTGCACCACCTCTGGTATCGCCGTCCAATTTGGTCAAAACGACCCCATCATAGTCAATGACTTCGTTAAAAGCCTTTGCTGTATTGACGGCATCCTGTCCGGTCATAGAATCCACCACAAAAAGCGTTTCAGTAGGATTAACACCGCTTTTAATGTTCTCAATTTCCGTCATCATTTCTTCATCTACTGCCAAACGACCCGCTGTATCCACAATGACTACATCAAAACCATGCAGTTTGGCATGGTTGACAGAATTTTGGGCAATTTCTACCGGATTTTTGTTTTCCTCTTCCTTATAAACAGGCACTTTTATTTGTTCCCCCAATACCATTAACTGGTCAATAGCCGCAGGACGATAGACATCACAGGCTGCCATCAGGGGCTTTTTTTTCTTTTTGGTTTTTAAAAAATGTGCCAATTTCGCCGAAAAAGTAGTCTTACCTGAGCCCTGCAATCCAGCCACTAACACAATGCCCGGGTCCGCTTTTATATTAATCCCCACCGACTGCCCTCCCATCAACTCTACCAACTCATCGTTGACGATTTTTACCATTAAATCGCCCGGGCGAACAGACTTCAAAATATTTTCTTGCCCTAAAGCCTTATCCTTTACTTTGTCTGTAAACTCTTTAGCAATTTTATAATTTACATCGGCAGCTACCAAAGCTCTTCGTATCTCCTTAACAGATTGCGCAATATTAATTTCCGTTATTTTACTCTCCCCTTTTAATGTTTTAAATGCACCTTCTAAACGATCGCTTAAGCTGTTGAACATATCCTTATCAATTGTCGGTAAATACCAGTTAATAAATTCTTACTTGTCTTTGGGCAAGCAAAATTAAGTTTTTTTTTGAAATGGGATAAGAAGGATTAGATTCAATTTGCAAAATCATCACTTAGAAATAAGCATTATTTTTTACTATTTTACCCTAATCAAATCAACAAACCACTCTATCAATTCTCCATTATCCACAATACTCCAAGAATGGGGGTGTTGGGTTCCGTTGGGATGATATCCTCTATGAGTAGTGGTGATAAGTTGAGCGTTTTTATGATCAAGCAAATTCAATTCAGCAATCAGCCCCGCAGCATCTACAGCATTCATACCATAATAATCCTTATTTCTGTTCTTCATCCACCAGTCCACGTCGGGTTCGGTATAAGCTCTGATTGCTACTCCTTTTAAACAAGCAAGTCGAGTGTCTATTTTCAGGCTTTTAAAATAGGGAGCGTATTGATAATAAGCCTTTAGGTTTTCAAGAGGGGTGCCTCCCAAATGTTTTTCCAATTGATAATTGACCCATTGGGCTTCCCTAACGGAGGTTGGGTGTATCTGGTGATTGATTGCAAATTGCCCCTGCCGCCAAAAGCGATTAAAGTCCAGGGGAGCATCGCAAATGGCAATTCCCAGAGGTCTTATCTCAAATTCAGAATGACCATTCTGGCACCAAATTCCAAATTTCAGGGCGCGCGTCCCCGCTAATGACATCCCAGCAAAAAGCAAATTAGCAGGAATGTTATGCTCTGATAAAGCCTTATGGATATAGCGATCCAGTCTTTTATAGGCGGTTTCTTCAAATAAAAACTCAAAGGGATTGCCTGTGGTGACATACATTGCAGCAATGTTTCTTCTAATCGTTTCTACATATAACCTTTGTTCGAACCCAACGTGTGAAGTATCTCGACCACTATGAAAAAGAACGATCATTCCTTCAACACTATCCTGGGGCAAGATTATAGTATAACCAGCATCTTCTGAATTTATAGTAACCGAAGGGCTTAAGACTATTTGAGCCTCATCATAAGGTTCTCGTAATTGGATAAGTTGAGGCACTTTTCCACGATTGCTTTTATTACTTTTACAAGCGAAACTTAAAAAGAAGAAAATTATTAAAAAATACCTCATATCTGCCTAAAATCTAAGGGAATTTCAGCAAATTTTAAAAAATTTTTTAAAGCTATTTCATTTTTAGTTTTCCCCATGCCCAAAATAGAAAGTAAGTTCCTAATGCAGAAATAACCGAAAGAAGCATTGCAGGTGCAAACCTTCCATATATCCAATTGCCCGTAGCAAACAAAATTCCGTAAACAGTCAAACACGCAATGACTACACAAAGCAACTCAAGTGGTAATTGGCCGGTTTCTTTCTGAATAAAATCTCCTGCTGCATTGGCTTTTTCAATAACGGGATCCCAGCCAGGACCGCCAGGCTTAATCAAGCGATAAAACTTTCGCAGCGTTTCATCTGAACTAGGAGGCGTATAATAGGTCGCAATGACCCAAATGACCGTTGTTAGTAAAGCCCCACTAATCGTCTTTTGCCAGGCTTCCATAGGCAATAGCCCAGTAGCGTCATGTATAAAAGTAAAATAAATCGCAATCACCAAGGGAAGCAATCATCGCTACAATTTCCGTAACAGCACTAATCCGCCACCAAAACCATCGTAAAATATAAATCAGCCCTGTGCCAGCACCCAGCAATAATAATAAACTAAATGCTTGCCTGCATCCGTTAACCATAAACCAAGCCCTAAACCCAAACGGCGGATACAATGGTAAAAGCCCGACCTGCCCAGACTAACTCTCTCTGACTGGCATTGGGCTTCATAAAGCGTTGATAAAAATCATTTTACCAAGTAGGAAGCCCCCAAATTTAATTGGGTGGACATAGTGGACATAAAAGCCGCAATCAAAGAGGCAGCAACCAAGCCCAATAAGCCCGAGGCAATAAGGTCAGCATTGCTGGATAAGCCACATCATGCCCCAACTTATCTTCCGAAATAGCCGGAAAAGCGTTTTTAATATCCGCAACTTCTGGAAAGATGATCAAAGAAGCCAAAGCAATCAATATCCAAGGCCAAGGACGTAGAGCATAGTGCGCTATATTGAATAATAAGGTTGCTCCAATGGCATTTTTTTCGTCCCTTTGCGGAAAACATTCGCTGGGCTATATAGCCCCCGCCGCCTGGCTCTGCCCCCGGATAATAAGAAGCCCACCATTGTACCGCCAATGGAACCAGCATGACAGGAACCCAGACATTGGGATCAGAAAAATCGGGAAATAAATGAAGCTTATCTACTACATTTTTATGGGACATTAAAGCAGAGATTCCGCCGATTTGATCTAAATTTAAAATATAAATACAAGCCCATATTGCCCCGATCATAGCAAGGACAAACTGCACAAAATCTGTAATGATGACCGCTTTTAATCCCCCAAATGCACTATAAGCCAAGGTAATAGACCCCGCAATCAATAAAGTCAACCACCCCGGCATACCAAGCATAATCTCCCCAAACTTAACCGCAGCTAAGGAAACCGACCCCATAACCAGCACATTAAAGATGAGACCTAAATACAAAGCCCTGAATCCCCGCAAAAAAAGCTGCTGCCTGCCCACTATACCGCAATTCATAAAATTCTACATCTGTCAATACATTGGACCGTCGCCACAATTTTGCATAAACAAAATACCGTCAGCATACCCGTCAAGAGAAAAGCCCACCAACTCCAATTACCCGCCACGCCATCAACCCTAACAAAATTGGTGACCAGATTGGGTGTACCGCAGAAAAAGTAGTCGCAACCATAGACACCCCCAATAACCACCAGGTCATATTTCGTCCAGAAAGAAAAAATCAGAAACGCTCGATCCTGCTTTTCGCGAACCATTAGTCCAATCACTAAAACAAATAAAAAGTATAGGGCAATGATGGACCAATCCAAAGTTGACAGATTCATTTTGTCGATGTTTCCCGTTACTTTTTTTTGAAATTATTGTGAAAAGGTAGTAACTTTTTGCAAGTTTACTAATTAACGTGCATCGTATATTGCAAATAAGGCAAAAAGAGTAATCAAAAAAGGGAGA
>CBDCUO010000008.1:0-146504 GCA_965222705.1 Saprospiraceae bacterium
TATCGTTTTAAGGTTCCTTTAGACCAATTTACTGCTTCTGTCGGAGGAATTTCTGATTTTCGAGCAATTCGATTTATGCGGATGTACCTGACAGGTTTTAAAGACCCTATTACTTTGCGCTTTGCCCGTTTGGAATTGGTTAGAAATCAATGGCGGCGTTATACCAGAGAACTAAGCACGCTGTTTGATGTGCCCACTAACCCACCTTTACAGGGAGAATTTGATGTCAACTCAGTCAATATCGAAGAAAACAGCAGTCGAGAGCCTTTCTCTTATGTATTGCCTGCGGGGATTGTTCGAGAAAACTCGCTTGGTCCCTTCCCTAATGCGCTTCAAAATGAGCAATCCCTTTCTATGACGGTTTGTAATTTGCCAGACGGAGATGCAAGAGCCATTTTCAAAATTATCAATATGGATATGCGGGTCTATGACCGCCTCAAAATGTTTGTCCATGCCGAAAACCGCGATGATCTGGACGGTTTGGACAACTATGAACGGGGCGAAGTATTGCTATTTATGCGGATGGGTAGCGATTTTGAGGATAATTATTATGAATATGAAATCCCCCTTTCCATGTCTAATGCAGCTAATTTGCCTGTGAGTACGCTAGATGAAGCTTACGTAAATGAAGTATGGCTCCCCGAGAATCTGGTTGATGTGCCACTTGATTCTTTTCAATCTATAAAAACCAGGCGAAATGCAATGCCCAATGTGGATTTAACTGCTCCTTTCGTGGTAGATTATGCCGAGCAGGAAGGTGCGAGAATAAAGGTCATTGGTAATCCCAATCTAGGCCTGGTCAAAGGCATTATGTTCGGCATACGCAATAAGCGGGATAATGGCTTACCCATTTGTACAGAAGTATGGCTGAATGAATTGCGACTGAGTGGTTTTAATGAAAAAGGCGGTTCAGCTGGCTTGGCAAGGGTGGATTTCCAGTTGGCAGACTTGGGAAATGCGACCATTGCCGGCAATTTTAGCACCATTGGTTGGGGGCAATTGGAGGAAAAGGTCAATGAGCGAGCCAGAGAGCGATATACCCAATACGATCTGGCGGCCAACTTGGAATTGGGTAAGTTCTTTCCAGAAAAGTGGGGGCTTCGATTGCCTTTCTATGCCCAATATTCGGCTACAACCTATACCCCAGAGTTTGATCCCTACGATTTGGATATTCCATTGAAAGACAAACTGGATGCTTCTCCCGCTTCCCAAAGAGATTCCATCCGAAAGCAGGCGGAAGATTTTACGTCTATTCGAACCATTAATTTTAGCAATGTTCGGAAAGAACGAACGGCTGGCTCGGATAAAAAACCCATGCCCTGGGATATTTCTAATTTTAGTGCTTCTTACAACCATACCAGAACCGTAAAGCGGAATGCCATTATTGAAAATGACCAATCAGATATTTATCGAGGCGGGATTGATTACAGCTTCAACTTTCGACCAAAATATCTTGAACCTTTTAAAAAAATAAAAAATAAAAACCTCAAATTTATTAGTGCTATTAACCTCAATCCGATCCCCAATTCCTTTACTTTTAATACCATTCTGGATCGTCAATTGCAGGAAACTAAGTATCGCTTTGTCGAGCCACAGTTTAGCACTTATTATATTAGAAAATTCACCTGGGGACGAAATTACGATCTCAAATGGGATTTGATGAGAAATTTAAAATTAAACTTTCGTGCTGAAAATCAGGGTGTTATAGATGAATTGGATGCCGAAGGCAATACGCCTTTTGGAGAATATTACGCCGGAACCAATCGGGAATATATTTGGGAGAATATTAAAAATGGAGGTAGAAATAAAAATTACTATCATACAATTAATGCCAGTTATAATGTGCCTTTTAAAAATTTCCCCTTTCTTGACTGGATTACGCTGAAGGGGCAATATAGTGCAACTTATGATTGGAGCCGCTCCGCAATTAATGCAGATTCTTTGGGTAATGTCATCCAAAATAGCTCCAACAGACAAATTAATCTGGATTTCAATTTTCAAAAACTGTATGATTATTCGAATTATTTGAAAAAGATTAATGGCAAAGGCGGAACTCGCAGTAGAACTAGAAGCAGAAACAATATCCGAAGAAGCACCCAAGATAAGGAAAACCAATCCGAGGAAGGCAAAGAGGACAAGAAAAAGAAAGAAAAAAAGGATCGCGAAGTAACCACCATTGAAAAAATATTGATCCGCCCCCTATTGCTTCTGCAAAAAGTTCGATTTAATTATTCAGAGCAATTTGGTTCAGTCGTGCCCGGTTTTATGCCTACTTCGCAATTATTTGGGCAAGAGGATTTTACATCTCCTGGCTGGAGTTATGTGCTGGGGATTTCCCCTAGCGAGGCTTGGTTCGATCGAGCTTCTGACATTGCCAATGGCTATCAAAACCCCTGGATTACCAATAATATTTTCTTAAACCAACAAGTCATCCAGGATTATCAACAATCACTGGATGCCCGAATAAGTCTAGAGCCTTTTAAGGATTTTAGAATAGACATTGAAGCCAATAGAAAATATCAGGAAAACCACACTGAGTTCTTTAAAGATACCCTTCGAGATAATAATACCATTATAGAGCATGTCGCCAAGCGAGATATAGGATCTGTCAGCGTGTCTTATTATGCCCTAAATACTTTGTTCAATGACGATATTATTGGCTTATTCAATAAATTTGAAGACAATCGCCTCATTATTTCTCAAAGACTGGGCGAAGGTTTAGGGACACATGCTACGGATGGGACTGGCTTTAAGGAAGGCTACGGACGGTATCAGCAAGATGTATTAATCCCTGCATTTCTGTCGGCTTATACCGGAAAAGACCCGCAGTCAATCGATATTTATCAAGACGCCCGAAAGTTTAAAAACCTTTTACCTCGGCCCAACTGGCGGCTGACCTATAATGGGTTAGCCAAAATAAAAGGATTGGACGAGCTATTCCAAAATGTCAGTATTACGCATGGCTACAAATCCACCTTTACTGTTAATTCTTTTAATACGAATTTTAATTATCTCTCACAGGACCCATTTGGAATAGATAATTTAAACAAACAGACCAATAATTACTATTCCCGATTTGAAATTCCAGCTATTGTCATTCAGGAATCCTTCAGTCCATTACTGGGCATAGATATGCGAATGAGAAACGGCATGAATCTGAGTTTGGATTTTAAAAAGTCCAGAAATCTTTCTTTTACTCTGATTTCCAACGAATTAGACGAAAGCAAGACCACTGAATATGTAATTGGCTTTGGTTACCGAATGAAAGATGTCATCATTCCCTTTTTACAGTTTGGCAACAAGAAAAAGAAAAAGAAGAAAAAAGATGAAGGCGCAGAACAACAACCACCCAGCGGCTTTCCCGGCAGCGGACGGGGCGGACAGGGTGCTGCTCAGGCAAATGACTTAAACTTTAAATTTGATTTTTCTTTTCGGGATGATATCACGATCAAGCATATTTTAGATCAAAACATTACGGAGCCGACACGCGGGCTAAAAAGCTTAAGAATTTCGCCCTCTATTGACTACGCGGTAAATGATCAACTCAACCTTAGATTTTTTGTAGATTATAATCGAACTGTTCCCGCTACTTCTGCCTCTTTCCCGATTACTAATGTAGCAGGTGGCCTGACGGTGCGGTTTTCTTTGAACTAAACAAAGAGTGAAAAAGCAAATTTGAGCGATTAAAAAACAGTACTCGTCTATTTTTCCACTTTACAAATACCCCATTTCTATTATCTTTGATACAAAAGAATGATTAGAATAATGTCTAATTCATTCATTTGGATTTCTTATTTTTATAGAAAAATAATTTGCTTTAACAAAAAACCAGATCATGCAGAATCAGCACATCCAGCGACTTTTAGAAAAAGATTATCAATTTAAATTTGGCGATTATATTAGTCATGGGTTTAATATCTTAGGGAAAAACCTGGGCGGCTTTGTCGTTTTCGGCTTGTTGGCAGGGATTATTATTATGACCGCTGGCTTTATACCGATTTTTGGCGGCCTTGCTGCTAATTTGATTCTCACTCCTGCCCTCTTGGCTGGTGTTTATATTGTCGCCAATAAAGTAGAAAGGCGAGAAGATCGGGAGTTCAGCGACTTTTTTAACGGCTTTCAATACGTCCCTCAATTGGCCCTAGTAGCTTTAGTTAGTGGGATGATTATTTTGTTATCACTTATTCCTTTTGGTTTTGCAAATGTGAACATCGTTTCCTGGTTTATGGGTTTTTTCACAGAAGGCTTAATGGACCCCGAAATGTTTCTTGATGACTTCCCTGGTTTTTCCAACTGGACTTTGCTACTGTTATTGCCTGCCATTTATTTTTCTGTGGCCTATGCCTGGTCGGGTATGTTTGTCGTTTTTCACAAGTTGAGTTTTTGGGATGCGATGGAGGCCAGTCGAATTATGATCACCAAAAAATGGTTTATTTTCTTCCTTTTTATGTTGGTAACTGGATTGATTGGTGGCTTGGGTGTATTGGGTTTATTCATTGGTATTTTATTTACCTATCCGGCTATGTTGTGTATGCATTATGCTGCTTTCTCGGACGTAACAGAATTAAACCAAGCTTCTGAAGATATAGACATTTTGGATCATTTGGTAGATTAGTGGTTCCGTTAATGTTTAGTCAGATTTAAAGATTACTTTTTGAAAGATTCATACAATGAGACTTCAGTCTATCGCTGATTGGTGTTGTACACTGCCCGTCAAGTCTCATCTGGCTAAAAGTGTTTTTTCTCTTTGCTTAATTTTATACAAATCCTATCAAAGTAAGTTGTTCACGTCTTTTTTTGCTATAAAAAAATCGTTCTTGTGGAGTATAAAAACTTCACCAGATCATGCGCCTTATTTATTCGATTCTACCCCTCTACATTAGCACTATTCTGATTGCTCAATCCACCTCTAACCAATTAGAATTACTCCATAGTGAGCTAGCACAAATTGAAAACAGAAAGCAGGAAATTTTACAAAATATTGAATCCGTTAAATTGGTCAAACTTCACAATCAATTAATAGCCAATGGCTTACCTGAATTAAAGTCAAAGGAAAAAATCATCCATCACGCTGTCATGTCACTGGTTTACAGTCCGAAACACAAGCAAGCCAAATGGGTTGCGCACATTATTTCCCCGGATATTTTAAATGGGCAGATAAGTCGAACAAATGATTTTAGAGTGGACCCTTTAGTAGAAAGTGGCACAGCCGTCGAAGAAGATTACTTTTTGCGGATTATAGATGAAAATGGACAGCTAGGCTTTGATGGTTTTGGCTATGATCGAGGACATTTAGCTCCTTCTGCTGATTTCCGCTGGTCAAAAAAAGCCCTGTCAGAAAGTTATTTTTATTCCAATATAGCCCCACAAGTAGCAGAACTAAACAGAGGGAAATGGGCAGACTTGGAAAACCTTTTTAGGGCTTACGTTTACAGTGAGCAAGTGCCTTTGTTTATAGTTACTGGAGGCGTTTTAGAAGAAGATTTGCCGGTTATTGAAAGGGGGGTTCACCAGGTTTCCATTCCTCGATATTTCTGGAAAGTAGCGGTTGATTTAGACAATAAGCGAGGTATCGGTTTTTTAATGCCCAATGCTGCTTTGGATTATCCTTTAAGCCATTATGCACAACCCATTGACAAAATTGAGCAACTGACTGGCATTAATTTCTATATGGATTTGACAGATAATCTAGAAAATGATTTAGAAGCCCAAAAAGATTTAAAAGCATGGGTGCCAGCAGTTGCCAAAGGCGATGTCGAACCTCTGCCATTTGCCTCTCTACCCTCCAAACACTATAATACCGTCATTGCCAAAAAGCAAATGGGACAGGGTAGTCAAATATATGTTTGTGGAACGGTCGTTCGCGCCAGAACAACCAGAAAGGGCAATGTTATTCTCAATCTGGATAAAGCTTACCCCAATCAGATTTTTGATATTTTTATTAATAAAAAATATCTGGTAAATTTTATGGGAAATCCCATTGAAACTTATAAAGAAAAAATAATTCGGGTAAAAGGAGTAGTAGAACAATTAGGGGGAGTGCCCACTATTTTTGTAGAAAAAGAAGAACAAATTGGTTTTTTTTATATCCGGTAGGCCCTGCTCAAAGTCCTACTATGATAGGTATTTCCCCACAATGGGCATCCTTCTTCCCATGCCAAATGCCTTGGGAGAAACTCGAATAATTGGCGGCGTCTGGTATCGCTTGAACTCATTAATATTGACCAATCGCAAAATGCGACGAACCAATTGTTCATCGTAGCCCATTTCAATAATATCCTTGGGTCCTTGTTGTTTTTCGATATACTGAAAAAGAATCGGGTCTAAAATATCATATTCTGGTAAGGTGTCTGAATCTTTTTGATCCGGACGCAGCTCCGCAGAGGGTGGTTTAATGATCGTACTTTCAGGAATAATTGCTCCATTTTTATTAATAAATCGAGCCAATTCAAACACTTCTGTTTTGTAAACATCTCCGATCACTGATAGCCCCCCACACATATCGCCATAGAGCGTTCCATATCCAACGGCGGCTTCGCTCTTATTGGAAGTGTTCAACAGAATATTGCCAAATTTATTAGACAATGCCATCAATAACACGGCTCTAATTCTCGCCTGAATATTTTCCTCGGCAATATTAAAAGAAGTGCCTAAAAAATGAGGGTATAGCAATTCCTTAAAGGCTTCAAAAGCCTTTTGAATGGGAATAATGTCGTATTGAATTCCCAGGTTTTTTGCTAAATCCCTGGCATCATTAATGGAATGACCGGAAGAAAATTCAGAAGGCATCAGAACCGCCCGCACATTATCTTCGCCTAGTGCTCTGGCTGCTAAAACAGCCGTAACCGCCGAATCAATCCCGCCGGAAAGCCCTAAAATTGCCTTTTTAAACCTCAATTTCCCAAAATAATCTCGGATGCCTGTGAGGATACCATCGTGCATCAATTGCATCTTTTCTTTTGGTTGCTCTTGCACTCTTCCTCCTTTTTCAACCTCTTTTAAATCATAAATTTTAAAACATTCTTCGAAATAGGGGAATTCATCAAATACTTTTCCATCGGGCGACATAATGATCGAACCGCCATCGAATAAAATTTCCGTTTGCGCCCCCGAATGGTTAATGTAAAACAGAGGCAACTGATAGCGTTTTACATTTGCTCGAAGCACCTCAATCCGTTCTGCTGCATGATCATAAGCAAAAGGAGAAGCGGAAATATTTATCATAAGGTCTGGCTTTTGAGGCATTAATTCATCCATAGGACAAACCGTGTATAAAGGATTTTCATTGCCCAGATTCCACATATCCTCACAAATCGTCAAGGCAATCTTTTTTCCTTTGTATTTTATAATATTAAATTCAGTAGCTGGTTCAAAGTAGCGGTATTCATCAAAAATATCGTAGGTAGGTAACAGGGCTTTGTGCTGCACTTGGTGAATTTTTCCATCTGCTAAAAAATAGGCTGAGTTGTATAAATCTTTTCCTTCAATAACTGGGTTTCGACTTGGCGAACCAACGATAATCGCAATGTCTTTTGCTACTTTTGTCAATTCCAAAACGGTTGTTTCTGCCAAGTCAATAAAGTCATCAAATTCCAGAAAATCTCTGGGCGGATAGCCACAAGTCGCTAGTTCGCTAAAACACACGATGTCTGCTTTTTGCTTTTTTGCCTGAGCGACGGCTTCCAGCATTTTCTTAAGGTTTCCACTAAAGTTTCCAATGTGAAAATTTAATTGGGCAATAGCTATTCTCATTGATAAAAATAATAAGTTGAAACGGCAAAATTATTGATCCTTGACCTGTTTTTCAAATCAGAGCTTTTCTATTGCTATTTTAGTACTTTTTTCGCTTGGCTTGTTCTTGGTCAAGGTAATTAATAATACGCCCCCGATAACAATAATCGTTCCGATCCATTGAATAAAATAAAGCCGCTCTCCGAGAAATACGTAAGCTAGTAAAATAGTAGAAACTGGCCCAATAGCCCCAATAATAGAAGCATTATTTGCCCCAATAATTCGAATACCTTCAGATATTAAAAAGGTAGGGATAAAAGTAGCAAAAACAGCCATATACCCGACTAGCCAATAGAGTTTTTCTGGAAAATCAAACAGGTTCATTCCATTTTGGATGCTGTTATGTGCCAAAACAACCATGCTTGCTGCAATCATAGAATAAGAAGTGAACCGTCGGGTCCCAATACGCGGCAATAATTGCCCACTCCCTACCAGATAAATTGCATAGGTCAAAGCTGCAAAGAAGATAAATATTCCGCCTAGTAATGGATTAGAGTTGCCAACAATAGAGATTTTACCAGAGAAAATGATCGCAATGCCTACATAGGTCATTAACAGGGCATACAGTTGGATTTTGGTGATGCTCTTTCTAAGAAAAATAGCAGAAATCAGCAAAACTAAAGTTGGGTAACAATACAAAATTAGCCGTTCTAAACTGGCAGAAATATATTGCAACCCTAGAAAGTCCAGATAGCTCGCTCCATAAAAACCGACAATACCCACTACAGCAATGCTCCAATAATCTTTACCACTTATTTTGGACAGGGCTTTTTCTTTTCTCGGTCGCCACAAAGCCAAAACAAATAGCGGTAAGGAAAAAAACATTCGCAGAGCCAGCAGCGATAGGCTGTCTATGGGGTGTTGATAAGCTAATTTAATAATAATTGCTTTGGTAGAAAAAAGAACAGCTCCCAATACAATGATAAGTGCTGCAAATAAATAGCTATTTCGGAAAGGTGCTTTCATGGAGCAAAGGTAAGCCCTCTCAAACTTTGAGGCAGGTTAGTTTTAGACGGATTTACGGCGGCAATTTTTAAAACGATGAAAGCTATTATGAGGTTGTTTTTCCTGCCACAACTAGCACAATTTCCCCTTTTACTTTTTTATTTTTACTAAAATGGCTAAGTAATTCTCCCAAAGAACCCGTAGCAATCTCCTCATGAATTTTGGTTAATTCTCTACAAACGCAGGCTTGCCTTTCTGACCCGCAATGGTCTGCTAATTGTTGTAAACATTTTAGTATTCTATGAGGGGATTCATACAAAATAAAAGTATAAGGCAAGGTGGCTAAATATTTCAATCTGGTTTGACGGCCTTTTTTATGGGGCAGAAAACCTTCAAAATGAAATTTATCACAGGGCAAGCCAGAGGCTACCAAAGCAGGGACAAAGGCAGTCGCGCCAGGTAAACATACCACCTGTATTTCGTTGCGATGACAGGCCCTTACCAATAAAAACCCAGGATCAGAAATACCCGGAGTGCCAGCATCGGAGATCAAGGCAATGTTTTGTCCGGCCTGCAATCGCTTAATAAGGTTAGCAACCGCTTGATGCTCATTATAGGCATGATAAGGACGCAAAGGCGTTTCAATTGCATAATGATGGAGCAATTTTTTGGAAGTTCGAGTATCTTCTGCCAGGATAAGTTGAACCTCTTTCAGCGTATGAATGGCTCGCAATGTAATGTCTTCGAGGTTGCCAATAGGTGTAGGAACGATGAAAAGCATGACTTAATGATTTGTAATTAAGTGGTTACTAAAAGACTTTAAGTCGCTGCCACTTGCATCAGTTCCGCACAAATAATCGCTCCATAAGTTCCCAAAGCATAGCCCAAGACTGCCATTAGAACGCCTACAGGTGCAAGAGAAGGACTAAATGCAGATGCAACTATCGGTGCCGAAGCGGCGCCTCCTACATTTGCCTGACTACCTACCGCTACAAAGAAAAAAGGAGCTTTTATCAGCTTTCCCACAATTAATAAAATAGCGACATGCACCATCATCCAAACAATGCCTATAGCAAACAAGCCCAGATTGTCAAACACTTCTCGCAAATTCATTTTCATCCCAATCGTTGCTACCAAAATAAAAATAAAAATGCTTCCCCACCGAGATGCCCCTACACCCTCTAGTTGTCGAAATTGAGTAAAGGACAAACCTAAACCAATCGTAGTAGCAATCACAATTAGCCAAAAAAAACTGCTCATTAGCGAATTCAGCCGCATAGAGCTTAGTGTGCTTTCAAAACTTTTCATAAAAGGGGTGACCACATCCGAACCCCAATGCGCCAAAGCCACTCCCCCAAAAGCGACCCCCATTAGGGCAAATAAATCCGTTGTACTCGGAATTTTTTCGATGCTTGCACGATAGTTCTTTACGCGTGCTTTTAAATCTTCTATGGCGGATACATCTGCTTTTAGCCAAGCATCTACTTTGGGCGCAATATTAGCGCCATATAGCAAAAAGCCCATCCAAATATTGGCAACCACGACATCTACGACAATCATTGAAGCAAAAATGGTGTCGCTTACTTCATAAATTTCTTTCATCGCCGTTTGATTGGCTCCGCCTCCAATCCAGCTTCCCGCTACTGTGGAAAGACCCCGCCAAACCTGGTCCGGGTTAGCTGCAATAATATCTGGAGCCACTACAGAAATAACCAACAAGGCAATTGGTCCGCCAATAATGATTCCCAAAGTTGCTGCTAAGAACATGATAATGGCTTTTGTCCCCAGGTTGATAATTCCTTGAAAATCAATACTTAAACATAACAAAATCAAGCAAGCTGGCAGTAAGTATCGGGAAGCAACAAAATACAAATTGGATTCTTCTCCTGAAATTAATCCCAACGGCCAGTTCAATAACGCAGGAATAAAATAGCACAGTAAAACCGTTGGAACGAAGCTGTAAAATTTTTTCCAAAAGGACGTTTCCAAGTTTGACGTATAAAAAATAACTGCCAAAACTACCATCAATAAACCAAATACAATCGCATCATTCGTAAAAAAAGGTTCCATATTTAATCTTCGTTTTAATTCTTAGCTAACAATACAAAATAAACCCAAAGGGGCTTAATTTTTCATCAAAGAACCACAAAAATATCGCAATAAACGTAATTTTGCACCTATAAATTAGCAAACAAAAAAGTCTAATAGTTATGCCATTAACACTCATTAAAGGAGTAGATCGGGTAGAAGGAATCACCCGAGAGACCTTCCAGAAAAAGTACATGAAACCACAAAAACCAGTAATTATTAAACATTTTTACGGCAAAGATTCTCCCTTATATACCAGATGGAGTTTCGACTTTTTTAAGAAAGAATTAGGGCACATTGAGGTGGGCGTTTATGATGTAGAAGGAGAAAAACGCCAAGATGATCGTTCTTATAAAGGAGCCAATAATAAAATGAAGTTTGGGGATTACTTAGATATGGTACAGCAAGCCCCCACCTCTAAGCGGCTATTTCTTTTCAATGTTTTCAAGTATAAAAAGGACCTGTTTAATGATTTCCAATTTCCTGATGTCGCCGATAATGTTCTAAAATTTTTGCCTTTTGCTTTCTTTGGAGGAGAGGGAGCCATCACTCGAATTCATCGAGACATGGATAATAGCAACGTATTTCTGACCGAATTAGCTGGCAATAAACGGGTGGTGTTGTTTGATCCCAAATATTCAAAACTGCTTTATCGCTATCCTTTTGGGACACATACCTCTATTGATATTAACAATCCCGATTACGAAAAATTTCCGGGCTTGGATAAAGTGACGGGCTACGATTGTACGATCAAAGCAGGAGACACAATTTTTATGCCTTCTGGTTGGTGGCACCACATCGAATATCGCTCGGCAGGTATTGGTTTTTCCATGCGCTCTTTAAGCCCATATTTAAGCACGCGTTTGCGGGGTATTTACCAGGTGGGCGTGCTTACCCATGTGGATGAGCTAATGCGAGTAGTATTAAAAGACAAATGGTTTGAAACAAAAAAGCGAATTGCCCATAAACGAGCAGATGCCGCAATAGCCTCACTTTAGTCGCTTCACCATTGCGGCAATTGTTAAATTGAATAGCACGCGCTTATGGCAATTTATGAGTTAAAAGGATTTGTCCAACACTATGCTTGGGGGGGGATGGAGTTTATTCCCAATTTACTAAATATTGAAAATGATAAAAAGAAACCTTTTGCCGAATTGTGGATGGGCACTCATGCAAAAGGTCCCGCTAGTGTCTTAACACCACAGGGTAATGTTTTATTAAAAGAATTTATTAAAAAAGCACCCAAAAATAAGCTAGGAAAACAAGTAGCCAATTATTTTGATAATCAACTGCCTTTCCTTTTTAAAGTCCTAGATGTCCGCAAAATGCTCTCTATTCAGGCACATCCCACCAAAAAAGAAGCAGAAAAAGGATTTGCGAAAGAAAATAAAACGGGCATTCCCATTACTGCACCCAACCGCACCTACCGTGATGCGAACCATAAGCCGGAAGTGATGGTTGCGCTGACGGATTTTTGGCTGTTGCATGGTTTTAAGTCCATAAAAGAAATAAAAGCGGTACTAAACATTCCTGAATTTCAGATTTTACGAAAGTATTTCAAGAATAAGAGCATTTTCAATTTATACAAAATCATTATGGAAATGCCCCAAGTGACAATAGATGCAATCTTAACGCCACTTTGGAAAAGATTACGACCAGAGTTTGAAAAAGGAAACCTAGAAAAAGGGCAGGCAGATTTCTGGGCAGCACAGGCTTTTATGGATTACACCATTGGCGGGCATTATGATCGAGGCATTTTTTCTATCTATTTATTCAATTTGGTTAACTTAAAAAAAGGAACAGGCATCTTTCAGGCAGCAGGCATTCCGCACGCCTATTTAGAAGGCGTAAACATGGAGCTAATGGCCAATTCTGATAATGTTTTTCGAGGCGGCCTGACCCAAAAACACATGAACACACCAGAATTATTAAAACAATTAATCTTTGAATCCGTTACCCCTAAAATTCTAAAAGGAGAAACCATCTCTTCTGTTGAAAAAATTTATCAAACACCTGCACCGGATTTTGAACTAAGCCAAATAAACCTTTCAAAAACAACTGTTTACCAGATTGCCAATTGCCCTACTGCCGAAATCCTGATTACTCTAAGCGGAACGGGGAAAGTAACCGCCAACGAGAAAATATCCCATTTTCAAAAAGGAACAATTTTCTTTATCGAAGCCTATTCTGGCTACCAAATCACCTCAGAAAATGATTGTTGGTTTTTTAAGGCCAAAGTGCCAGTTTAAAAAACAAGGAATGGCATATTAATTTATTATTAAAATATAATAACTTTTTTAATTTGATTGCGTTAATGAAAACAGCTAAATTGTTTATAGGTTTTTAATTGGGGATCTCCAGGCGAGGTCCCTTCTTTTTTGCTCCTCTTTTTATAGCGTTTCTCTCCTTTTGCCAGCAATTTTACCGACATTATATAGAATTAGTCTAAATAATTTTCACTTGTGCTATCTTCCGTTTTTAAAATAGAAAGGTTTTATATCTTTGCGAAAATTTTTGGAAAACCTAAATGAAAAGCCACTTTATTCATTCCATGGGGTTAAATTGTAAAACATTGAGAAATAATACATTACACACTTTTTGGGGAGTTGTATTCATGTTTTCTACCAATGCTTCCTTTGCTCAAAATTCGACTGAAGGTAGCAATATTTTCAATATTTCACTCCTGATCGTTGCCATTTTGGTCATTTTTTTCATCATTATCCAAGTCGCGGACAATTTAATTAAACTTGAGGCAAGGGAAGTCGGGGCGGGTGACAAGAAGAAAGGTAATTATTCCCTTTTTCCGTCCACTGCAGAAATTTTTAAATCCAAAACGCCCGCTTTTGTAGGAAGTGAAAAGGTTCATGTTTTAAAAAAAGGACACGATATTGCTTTGGAAGGGGAGGCGATTCAGACCATTGACGATTCGATTGTTGCCACCACTTTTGCCTTACAACCGCAAAATTTTATCGGCATCTCTCCCATTCCAAAAGTGGTAGTGGCCGTGGGTGATGAAGTAAAAGCTGGAGATGAACTGTGTTTTGATAAAAAACAACCCGCCATTAAATATGTCGCTCCGGTCAGTGGAGAAATTGTTGCGATCAACCGAGGCGAAAAACGGGCTATTAAAGAAATCGTCATACTAGCGGACAAAAAGGTCAAGTATAAAAAGTTTGCTGCTTTTGATCTGGAAAAAGCCAATAGGAAGAAACTGGTTAACTATTTGCTCGAAAGTGGTGCATGGACAATGATTCGCCAAAGGCCTTTTGATATAGTAGCCGACCCAACGGTAACTCCCAAAGGAGTCTTCATCTCTACTTTTGATTCTGCTCCTTTAGCACCGGATTTAAATTTTGTAGTAAGAGGAAAAGCAACTGCTTTTCAAAAAGGCTTGGATGTATTGAGCAAACTAACGGACGGAGCAGTACATTTAGGACTAAATGCAAGGGGTAAAAATCCACCTGCTTCTATATTCACTGAAGCGAAAGGAGTGAAAAAACATTGGTTTAATGGACCCCATCCCAGCGGAAATGTTGGGATTCAAATTCACCATATTGACCCAATTGTGGACGTAGATAAGGTCTGGACTTTGGGGGTGCAGGAGGTTATTACTTTAGGAGCTCTATTTCTCGAACGCATTTTTGATGCTTCCCGCATCGTAGCTCTCACAGGTGCAGAGTTGAAAAACCCCGTCTATGTGAAAACTTATTTAGGAGCAAACATAGAGGCAATAGTTGGGAAAAATTTAAAAACTGAAAAGGTACGCCTGATTTCTGGCGATGTATTGTCCGGTACTCAAAAAACAAAGGAAGAATTCCTGGACTTTCAGGATGACCAAATAACGGTTGTTAAGGAAGGAGACGAATACGAAATGTTCGGATGGATCTTTCCTAGCAAAGCCCGCCCAAGTGTTTCCAGAACCTTTTTGAGCAGGGCCTTTGATATGAAATACGAAGTGGATACCAATACGCATGGCGAAAAACGCGCTTTCGTGATGACCGGACAGTACGAAAGTGTACTTCCAATGGATATTTATCCACAACATTTAATGAAGGCAATTTTAGTCAATGATTATGAAAGAATGGAAGGCTTGGGAATCAATGAGTTGATTGAAGAAGACGTTGCCCTTTGCGAATTTGCCTGTACTTCCAAACAACCCCTGCAGAAAATTTTAAGGGAAGGCTTGGAAAAAATGAGAGAACAAATTTAAAAGGGACTGGCCATTAGTGCTTTGAACTACTAATAACAACGAATAATCAATAAATGAATTTATTAGAATTCTTTAAGAAAATTGAGCCAGATAAAAAGAAATCTCCTTTCTTGCACGCCTTGTATGACGGGTTCTTTACGTTTGCTTATGCGCCAAACACTGTGACTAAAGAAGGAGTGCATATTAGAGATGGGATGGATCTGAAGCGGACAATGGTATTTGTGGTACTAGCTCTTCAATTGTGCTACCTCTTTGGGGCTATTAATATTGGGCACCAGCATTTTGCGGCTTTGGGTATGTATCCTTCTTTTCTGGACAGCATCCATTTGAAATTGGCCTATGGTCTGATTCAGATTATTCCGATTTTTATTGTGACCCATTTGGTTGGTTTGGGAATTGAGTTTTGGTATGCTGCTAAAAAGGGGCATGCTATTGAAGAGGGATTTTTGGTTTCAGGAGCTTTAATTCCCTTGATCATGCCTCCTGATATTCCTTTATGGATACTAGCTTTGGCGGTCGCCTTCGCTGTCATTATTGGCAAAGAAGCCTTTGGCGGAACGGGTATGAATATTCTGAATATTGCGCTTTTGGCGCGGGTTTTTGTCTTTTTTGCCTATCCTTTATCCATTTCAGGGGATGAGGTATGGGTAGCTGGTTTATCTGCTGCCGAAGCAGGGGCAATCGCAGAATATGGCTGGGTCCATTTATCTTTTATTAATCCAATTTTTGAGTGGCTGGGATTTAGTGGATTTGATCCAATGTCCGCCGTAGTAGATGGATATACTGGAGCAACCCCTTTGAGTCTAGCTTTTCAAGGTGGTTGGGAAAATGTAACCCGCGTATATAGCGAATCGCAAATGTGGTGGGGGGCAATTCCCGGCTCAGTTGGAGAAACTTGTAAACCATTTATATTAGCCGGCGCAGCTTTTTTGATTGTTACGGGAATTGCAAGTTGGAGAGTAATGTTATCTATGTTTGTTGGAGCAGTAGTAATGGGTTTATTATTGAATGCCTGGGGAGCAACCCCTTTTATGTCTGTACCCTGGTATTATCAGTTTTGGATGGGCAGTTTCTTCTTTGCTATGGCATTTATGGCAACTGATCCGGTGACTGCCGCTTCTACCAATACTGGAAAATGGATTTATGGATTTATGATTGGCTTTGTGGGCATGATTATTCGAGTATTAAACCCTGCTTATCCGGAGGGTTGGATGCTGGCTATTTTGTTTATGAATGTATTCGCTCCTTTGATTGACCATTATGTTTTGGAGGCCAATGTGAGCAGGAGATTAAAGAGGGCGAAGGCTTAGTACCCAATACTTTCAATTAAAAATAAAGTTATGGAAAAAACAAACTATATCGTACTCTTTACATTGGCAATGACTGTTTTGGTGGCTTTATTGCTGTCAGGACTGTTTTATAGTACAAAAGAACAAGCGGCTCTAAACGAAGCCGTTTTTAATAAAAGGGCAATCCTGTCCGCTATTAGTGACCAATTTGATAAAAAAATTGATGATTTTAGTGATGAAGAAGTATTAGACATTTTCGACCAGAGAATGGAGCAAAAAGTGCTGGATATGGGAGGGGAGGAGCTTGAGGAGATACTTGCAGAAGATATTGATATGAAAAAAGAGAAAAAGAAACCAGAGGCGAATAGAAAATTGCCGCTCTATATTTTTAATGGCGATACCGAAAAAATATACATTGTTTCTATCAGAGGTAATGGATTATGGGACGAAATTTGGGGCAATATTGCTTTAAAAACGGATTTCAACACCGTAATAGGGGCTGCTTTCGATCATCAGGGAGAAACACCTGGCCTAGGAGCAGAGATCAAGGATAACCCAGCTTTTGCCAAACAGTTTAAAGGGAAAAAACTGTATAATGAAAATGGAGATTATATTTCAATAAATGTTCAGAAGGGGGGGGCAAAGGATAAGGACCACGATGTAGATGGTATCTCTGGTGCCACAGTCACCGCAGACGGGGTGAAAGAAATGCTTTACAGAGGCATTAAATACTATGAACCCTACTTTAATAAATTAAAAGAAAGCAAAGGGAAACCTTTGGGCATGAAGGTGCAATAATATGAATTGGCAGTCTATCGTGTCCAGGCTAAGGTGGGTAAAAAATTCTTTTTGTAAAAAAGGTAAAAAACAGTAGATCAAATGGCAGAAGTTCAAACGGCACCTGTAAAAAAAGCGGAACCTTTATTTGGTAAAAAAGAACGAAAGTTACTAACTGATCCGTTAGCGGATAATAACCCAATCACTATTCAAGTATTGGGCATTTGTTCGGCATTAGCAGTTACTTCTTTAGTATATCCTTCTCTGGTTATGTCCATAGCCGTTGTTTTCGTTTGTGGCTTTTCCAGTTTATTTACCTCTTTGTTACGGACTCGAATTCCCAAGTCTATTCGGATGATTGTGCAGTTGGTTATTATTGCGACCTTGGTAACCGTAGTGGAATTGACTTTAAAGTATTTGAACTATCCGGTTTACAAACAATTATCTGTTTATATCGGACTAATTATCACCAACTGTATTGTAATGGGGCGGCTAGAGGCATTTGCAATGGCTAATAAGCCCTGGCGATCCTTTTTGGATGGCATTGGGAATGGACTGGGTTACGGAGCTATTTTGCTAGCTGTCGCTTTCTTTAGAGAGCTATTTGGAAAAGGGAGTCTATTCGCAGGGAGTCCAGCAGAATTGAAACTAATCGGGCCAAGTGAGGATTATTTTATTAATACGCTGGCTACGAGCGGGATTGATAGCTGGTTTGGTTGGTACACTAATAATAACTTGATGGTATTGCCTGCGGCTGCCATGTTTCTAATTGGAATTTTTATCTGGATTCAACGAAGCAGGAATCCTAAATTGGTGGATATTTCTTAAAAATTCGCCCAACGGGCTTTAGATATAATTGCTGCGAATAAAATCCGTAGCATTTACAAAAAAGAAAAATAAATGGAACTATTCAATATTTTTATAAAAGCTGCTTTTATTGAAAATATGGTATTGGCCTATTTCCTGGGGATGTGCTCCTATCTAGCGGTTTCTAAAACAGTAAAAACAGCTTTTGGCTTAGGTCTAGCTGTTATTTTTGTTTTAGGCATCACCATGCCAATCAACTGGCTGATTAATACTTATTTATTAGGAGAAACGGGCATTTTTGGGGTGGACTTAACTTTTTTGAGGTTTATTCTTTTTATTGCTGTAATTGCCTCTATGGTGCAGTTGGTGGAAATGATTGTAGAAAAGGCTTCTCCTGCTCTGTACAATTCTCTAGGTATATTTCTACCATTAATAACCGTGAATTGTGCTATTTTGGGCGGTTCGCTATTCATGGTGTCCAGAGAATATAATTTTGGCGAATCAGTAGCCTTTGGCTTAGGTGGTGGTTTTGGCTGGTTTTTGGCCATTATTGCTATTGCGGCTATTCGAGAAAAAATTCGCTATTCTGATGTGCCTCCGGCATTGCGAGGGCTGGGAATGGCATTTATTTTAACGGGATTGATGGGCATTGCCTTTATGAGCCTAATGGGCATTGATCCTGCGGCTTTGACGAGCAAATGATCGCTCCAAATTTCTTGTGTACAACATCTAGCAATTACAAATATGATTACAAATATCCTTTTAGCCATTTTCGTTTTTAGTGCGATTATTTTATTACTCGCCTTTATGCTGATCGGAGCAAGAAAACGCCTGGTGCCGCAAGGCGATGTAAAGTTGGTCGTAAATGGGGATGAGGAAAACCCACTGCTGGTAAAGCCAGGCTCTTCTTTATTAAGTGCTTTGTCCGATAAAAACGTCTTCCTGCCTTCTGCTTGTGGTGGTGGAGGGACTTGTGCCATGTGCGAATGTCACGTCTATGAAGGCGGCGGCGACGTGCTGCCAACAGAGATGAACCATTTGACGCGCAAAGAAGCCGCCGAACACAAGCGGCTGGCGTGCCAAGTAAAGGTTCGGCAAGATATGAAAATTGGGGTGCCAGAAGAGGTTTTTGGAATTAAAAAGTGGGAATGTGAGGTTGTTTCCAATTATAATGTTGCTTCTTTTATCAAGGAATTTGTCGTAAAATTACCAGAGGGAGAAATGTTAGATTTCCAATCTGGTGGATATATCCAGATAGATGTGCCAGAGGTAGAAGTGGATTTTAAAGATATGGATATTGCCCCACATCCAAATGACCCGACTGGGCCGGAAAAATTTAAAAGTGAATGGGATAAATACAAATTGTGGGATTTGAAGATGAAAAACGATGAAGAGCAATTTAGAGCCTATTCTATGGCAAATCACCCTGCCGAAGGAAATATTGTCATGCTAAATATTCGGATTGCTACGCCTCCTTTTGATAGAAAAGCCGGAGGTTGGATGGCAGTTAACCCCGGTGTTTGCTCTTCCTATGTTTTTTCTAAAAAGTCTGGAGATAAGATTACCATTTCTGGTCCTTACGGCGAGTTTTTTATCAAAGATACCAAAAAGGAAATGGTCTATATCGGCGGTGGAGCGGGCATGGCTCCACTTCGTTCCCACTTATTTCATTTATTTCACACATTAAAAACCACCGATAGAAAAGTTTCTTACTGGTATGGAGGCCGGACCCGAAGAGAGTTATTCTATATTGACGAATTTAGAAAAATAGAAAAGGAATTTCCAAACTTCCGTTTTTATGTAGCGCTGGACAATCCTTTGCCTGAAGATGATTGGAAAATTAAAGAAAATATTGACGATCCCAATGGAGAAGGCTTCAAAGGCTACATTATGAACGTCTGTTATGAACAATACCTAAAAGATCATCCAGAGCCGGAAGAAATCGAATATTACTTCTGTGGCCCACCGATGATGAATGCTTCTGTCATTAGAACCCTAGATAATTTGGGTGTTCCAGAGGAAAATATATCCTTTGATGATTTTGGCGGCTAAAATGAAAGCTCAAAAACGTCGAAAAAGGGCTTGAAGAACGTATTTTCTTCAAGCCTTTTTTATAAAACCTCCATTAAAATTTGTCTTTTTTTAGCATTTTTTTCTAAAAAATTCCTGCAAAACAAATGATTTTTTAATATTTTTTTCAACAAAAACATTAAAATCTCAACCTCTTTTTTTTATAAAAAACTGGTTATCATCCAATTGTCAAAATAATAAAAACTAGAATTATTATTTTCCAATCAACAAAACCCATTTTTTGTCCTTGTTCTTGCTTTGATTTGATTGCATATTTGTAGTGTAATTAGTTCGCACACAGAAAACGAGGGCAGGATAAAGAAGAAAACGAAGGCTCAAAAGAAGATTTGAGCAAAAAAATTGAAAAAATTTTGGTTAATAAAATAGCATCCTCCTTTCAGGGGATTATAATTTTGGTTAAAAAGTTTGGTTTATTAGTGCCGGAGTTACAACTGAAGAAAATTTAAAGGACATCAGAAACCGATTTAGCGAGTAACTCCGCCACTTTTTTGAAAAACAGAAAAAATTCAATAGACATATAATCGAGCGATTTAATAAGAATTGGCTCGAAAACCGATTTTAAGTATTGCTCAAAACCCTCATTACTAATTTTACAAAAACCGATTTTAAGTATATTCCAAAACCGCTTTACACATTTTTTAAAAGCCGATTTTAAGTATTACGCACAACCGAACACAAGTTATTTCCTAGAAACCGATTAAAAATTAAGTAAAAAACAGACCGTATTTTAAGGGATTTAACACATTTGGTTGGGAATTAATCTCAGGAGGTTTGGAGATAGAAGTTAGATTCTATCTCCAAAAAACTCCCCAAAAAGAAAGACGAAATCGCAGTAAAAAATAACTCATGAGAATTTAACAATTTTGTTGTTGCCGATGAAGAAAAAGCCGTACTTCCAATTATAAGGTACGGCTTTTTTACATTGCTTATTTTGTTATTTACCTTTTTCTCACTAGCGTTACCCCGTCCCCAATTGGCAATAAGCTAATATCCACCCGCTCATCCTTTAATAAGCTTAAGTTCAATTTTTGAATGCCATTCACAATTGGATCACTAATAGCGGGGTTGGTCACTTTCCCTTCCCACAAGGTATCGTCTAGCAGCATCAAGCCTCCCGAACGTAACAAAGGCAGAGATAAGTCATAATACAATTGGTAGTTTGCTTGGTCAGCATCTAAGAAAATAAAATCAAATGGGTAAGAAGGAGATAATTTTTTTAGAAAACTAGCTGCAGGTTCCAAATATAGTCTAATCCTATCTTCAACCCCTGCTCTTTTCCAATATTTTTTGGCAATAGCTGTCCAGGTTTCGCTAATATCACAGGCGATAAGTTGCCCGTCTTCAGGCAAAGCCAAAACCATTGCCAAAGTGCTATATCCAGTAAAAACACCGACTTCTAGGATACGTTTGGCACCTATTAGTTTAATCAGTAACTGCATAAACTGTCCCTGTTCTGGCGATATTTGCATGATGGCATCGCTTAATACAAGCGTTTCTTCCCTCAATTCTTTTAAAATATCCAGCTCTCTAAGCGAAACCATTTGTAAATACTCATATAATTCTAGAGTCAAAGGATGGGTTTGGATAGCCATATTGAAAGTATTTTTATAACATAAAACAATACTCAAATTGCCGCATGCCGACTTTCGGATAATATGCTCTAGCTGCCGGGGCAGCCAGTAAGATGAGTTTAGCTTTAGGGGCGATTTCTTTAGTTCTTTGTACTAATTGTCTGCCGATTCCTGTTCTTTGGTGATCTTTATCTACCGCCAAATCAGATAAATAAGTACAAAATGTAAAGTCGGAAAGGGAGCGGGCAACGCCGATTAATATACCATTTTTTCTGGCGGTGACAATTAGATTGGCATGGAGGCACATTTTTTCTAGCCTTTCGATTTCTGTAATGGGTCGTCTTTCTCCAAGAGTAGAGCGAATTAAAATGTCTTTAAATTCAATAGGAGACAGGGCTTCTTCTACCTGAATAATGATTGGTTGTTGGCTCATTTTTAATATATCATCTTTTGAAATAAAATTCTCTGTTAGACTTTTAGGAAAGTAGGCAATAAAATTACGGTAAAAAAAATAGCAAAAATTGTATAGATGCGAATTTTTAGCTTTTCGGTTTTTCGCATTTGTACAATTATTTTAAAAAATAAAATTTGATTTTTGCACTCTCTCTACTGGCCCAATCCACCACGAAGCCAAGGGATTTGGAAGGAGAAAATTGTAGGACGGAGAATTTTTGTAAGCGGAGTTGATTTCAAAAAGTATAGAATCATGGGGCTTCTGATAGAGCAAATACAAGTGAAAAAATTTATCAATGAAAAATAAATTTTTCATATCCACGAATAAAAATAAATTGGACATAAATTTAATCCATGATTATCTTTCCAATCACTCTTATTGGGCAAAGGGCAGAAGCAGGAAAGCCGTAGTACAATCCATTGAGCATTCTCTTTGTTTTGGCGTTTATGATGAACATAATCAACAGGTCGGTTTTGCACGAGTGCTAACAGATTATGCCGTGCTTGCCTGGATATTGGATGTGTTTATCATTAAAGCCTATCAAGGAAGAGGATTGGGCACACTATTGATGAAAACGATTGTAGAATACAAGGATTTGCAACGCTTGCAAGCATGGAGGCTTACTACTGCTGATGCCCATGATTTATATCGAAAATTTGGGTTTGAAGCCATTTCTGACCCAAACTTCTATATGGAGATTATTAACAAACCTTCTTGAAAGTATTCGCATTCATGCAATTTTTAAATTATGGCAGTAGCTAAATTGGGATTTTAATTGATAAACTTTTAAAAGACTTTTATGACAAATACGATTGGTGTCCTTGCCGGTATGGGGCCTTTTTCTACTGCTCCTTTTATCCACGAACTCATGATGCAATGTCGGCAACTGGATCACATAAAAAGTGACAAAGATTTTCCACCTGTAATGATTTATTCTCTGCCCGTTCCTTTTCGCCAGGATAGGGAATTGGAGCATCAACTAATAGAAAAAACAATTATTTCCGGGCTTCAAAAATTGGAAAATTGCGGAGTCAATTTTATTGCTATGCCTTGTAATACGGCGCATTTATACTATAATAATTTGCAAAGTTCTATTAATATTCCTCTTTTAAATATGATGGAAGAAACGATCCATCGATTGCCGCCAGGTAACCGATCCACCATACTTGCTACCTCTTTTATCATGGATGCCAATTTGTACCAGAAAGGCTTATTACAAAAAGGCACCCCCTTTATGTTCAATCAAGAATGGCAGTTAATCGTTAATGAAATCATTCGTTTCGTAAAAATGGGAAAAGGAGCAGCTGAGGGCAAGGATAAATGGAACGTATTGGTAGAAAAATTAGAAAAATCCGGTATAGAACAAATAGTTTTGGCTTGTACAGATCTGAATCCTGCCATCGCCAACATTCCAAAGGGTATTAAGCTGCTGGATGCTGGAAAGTGCCTGGCCAGGGCGACTGTCAGAGAATATTTGAAATCTGTCAAAAGAGATAGAAAGAGAATATTCCACAAAATCGTCCAGTGTTTTTCTTAACCGACTCTCCTTCAATCTGCCCAAATAAATGCTTCTGCGATAGTCCGTATCTAAGGGTATATATTTTATCCCCAAAATATCTTTCGGTATTGCCAATTCGGGAATTAGCGAAATGCCCAAATTTTCTTTAACCATTGTGACAATAGTAAGGACTTCTCGGGCTTCAAACTTTACATTTAATTCGGCCTGATGCAATTGGGCAATAGACTCGATCAAAGGCTCGCAACCGCCTTTGGACATAATGAAAGGAAATTTGGTCAATTGCCCTACTGCTAGCATTCTTGCAGAAGCAAGCGGGCTTTTTTCAGGAACAGCCACATAAAAGCGATCTTCCATTAATTTAGTTAACTCCAATTTTTTATTATAACAACTAAAAATTCCCACATCTACCGCCCTAGACAGTAGCCATTTTTCTATTTCCTGATCTGTTCCTTCCAAAATAATCACATCAATAGCTGGAAATTTTCTTTTGTAAGCATTCAGCAATTTTGATAAAATGCTATTAGCAACACTCCAAAGCGTTCCTATGCGAATCGTCCCCAAAGTTCCGTTTTTTTGAGCAGCCACTTCCACTTCAATATTCTGAATCTGTTGCTTAATTTCTTGACAATAAACTAACAAATTAGTACCAGCCTTGGTGATTCGAAATTTTTTTCGCTCTCTGGAAACCAAATTTACTCCCAAACCCTGCTCTAACTTTTTTATCGCATGGCTTACGGCAGACTGAGTAATGCCCAGCTTGGCTGCTGTTTTGGAGAAATTTTTTTCGCTGCACAATTCAACAAATATTTCGATTTGCGACAAGGTCATTATGAGTATTTAGTCATATAAACTATATATATCATTACTAGAATTAATGCAAATATGCAACTAATTTTGTTGAAATAGATCACCTGGCTTATTTTTTATGAAACTGAACAAGTATAAAGTTCCAACCTGTTTATCCGATTATATCCTTTCTTTTACAGTGTTAGAAGCTGAAAATCTAGCCAATATTTGTACGGGAAGGGTCATTCCACATGAATATTTTGAATTGGCTTTTAATTTGGGCGAAACCATTTTTATTAATCGGATTGGAGAAGAGAAATATACGGTAAAAAAAGAAAGTGCCGTGTTTTTCGGGCAAATAGTGGAAAGTTTTCAGTTGCAATTACCTCAAAAAATGAAAACATTAATCGTAAAAATTTTTCCCTGGGCAATGACTACTTTTACTAAGTACCCAATCGCTGAATTGCGAGGGCAAATTATTTTGCCTGAATTTGTTTTTGGAAAAGAAATTAATGAGGTTTATCAACAATTAGGAGAAAGCTCTTCCGACCAGGCTGGCATCAAAATTTTAGAAGCCTTTTTTAGGAGAAAAGTAGCAGAAGAAAATATTCAAAATTCCGTTTTTCAATCCGTCAGCTCGATTATTATGCAGCAAAAGGGGTTTGTTTCGATTAAGAAAATAGGGCAACAATTGGGGATTAGCAGGCGGACTATCGAATTGCAATTTCAATCTAGATTGGGGATAACTTCCTCTCAATTTGCCCGAAAAACGAGATTGAGATATGCTGCTAAAATGTTATCTGAAAAACCTAGCTGGAGCTACACTTCACTAGCTCATAACTGCGGCTATTTTGATCAAGCACATTTTATTCGCGATTTTAAAGCACTCATCGAACAAACGCCTAAAAATTTTTTTAGAAATAGGCCATTCGTAGAAGATTTTTTAAAATAGCCGCTTCTATCAATGGACATACACCGAACACAATTGGTCAAATAGTTAGACACTTTACTTTATTTATTAAAAAAACCAATGTAAGCCCTCCAAGGGCCAATTTCCTCCCCGTATTGTTTCGCCATGACTCTGGCGATTTGAGCAATATGCACCAAATCATGCGTTACCCAAGTAGCTAATAATTGGCTTAAAGTAACCACTCCCAATTCAGGATGCTTACCAGTTAGCCCCAATGTTTGCCCATTAATAGGGAAAGATTTAAGCGTATGAATGTTTTTTAGGCGCAATTGCTCAAACTCATTTAGCAATTCCTTGATTGTTTTTCCCTTACTTTCTCCGAATTGGGCGAATCTGTCAAAAGGGCTGAAAGTGATCGGTTCTTTTTGCTCCAAAATAATCTTTGCTCTTGGGATCCAATCTGTCTTTTCTCCGTGAATCAGATGGCCAATTACATCATACGGAGACCAAGTATTTATTCCTTCATTATTGACTAGCCATTCTTCAGAAAGCTCAGCTAATAATGTTTTTAAAACCTGTGGAGTTCGTTCTAAAATTTCTAAACTTTTTTCTAATTGATATTTCATAAACGAGGTGTTTAAGTAATGAAAGTAGTCTTTCTAATTTACACTTTACTGCGTATCGTACTTGGGGATACTCCAAATGCTTCCGCAAAAACCCGGGAAAAATAATTGGGATCAGAAAATCCAGTTTTATAGGCAATTTCAGAAATATTCAAATTTGTATTTTGCAATAGATTAAGGGCTTTTTCCAAGCGAATTTTACGGATGAAGATGGTTGGGCTTTGGCCTGTCAAGGCTTTTATTTTTCGATAAAGCTGCGCATAACTCAAATGCATTTTTTTACAAATAACCTCCATTCCAAACTCCATGTTATCTAGATTTTTTTCCATAAGTGCTTTTAGTTTTTGCAGGAAAATATCTTCCAAGATAGGCACTCGTTTTGAGGAGAATAATGTTGCTGGAAATTGAGCATACCGCTCTTGTAGGTTTTGGCGCAATTCCAGCAGCTTTTTCAGCCGAACCAATAACTCTTCCTTGTTAAATGGCTTCCTCAAATAGGCATCTGCTCCTGCTTTTAATCCTTTTATTTTATCTACTTCACCAGCTTTAGCCGTAAGCATAATAATAGGGATATGGCTGGTTCGTTCATCCATTTTTAGCATTTGGCAAACTTCGTAGCCGTCTTTTTTAGGCATCATCACATCGCTGATGATTAGGTCAGGAATCAATTCTATTGCTCGGGCTATTCCCTCTTGGCCATTAAAAGCCGTTTGAACTTGATAATCTTTTTCCAAAATGCTTTGAATATAGGAAATTATATCGCGATTGTCTTCTATGACAAGCAATAAAGGCAGGTTACCATTAGTTCTAACAGGTTGGTTATCAACAAGTTCAATAGAAGGCACTTCAATGGCTTCTGAGAAGTTTTCCGCTTTGGAATTTTGCGTTTGTAGCTCTTGTATTATGGGAATCCGCAGAGTAAAAGTCGTCCCTTTTTGAGGAATGCTTTCTACTTTAATAGTTCCTTCCATTAGCGTCAATAATTCTTTGGTCAAAGCCAGTCCGATGCCGACTCCTTCTCCTTTTCGAGTGCTGAAATTATCCACCTGATAAAAGCGATTAAAAATGTAGGGCAATTCTTTTTCCGGAATACCAATACCTGTATCTTGGATTTTTACGATCAAAAAAGATTGGGCATCCTGTTCTATTTGGTGAATGTGCATAAGGGCTTTGCCCCCTGACTGTGTGAACTTAAGTGCATTGGATAGAAGATTGTAAATAATATGTTGTATTTTAACCTCGTCATAGTCCATAATTAGAGCGGGAATTTCAGAATAAAAAGTTAGTCGAATTTGCTTTTTTTCTGCCATCGAATAAAAGGACTCTGTAAGGTACTGCAAATAAGTGATAATCTCCCCTTTCGTTAAATCCAAGGACAAAGTGCCATTTTCCAGCTTAGATAAATCCAGTAGTTCGTTGACCAATCGAAGGAGGTTTTGGCTATTGTGCTTAATTAGCTTGCATTCATTTTTGTGTCCCCGAATATTGTCTGCCATACCCATAATAACTGTAAGCGGGGTGCGAAATTCGTGGGTAATATTGGTGTATAGTCGGTTTTTAAATTGTTCCATTTCTTTTAATCTATTGGCTTCTGCCCGTTGCTGTTCTTGTAAGAATTGGCTTTTTGCGAGTGCAAATTTTACCTTTTGTCGTTCTTTTTCATTCATTTGCTGTTTATAGGCTAAACCCAAGGAAAAAAAAGTCACCTCCAATAATACCCCAGCGTGATAAAATTGTACAAAAAAGATACTTTCATTGCTAAATCGGGTAATTGCTGCAATGGAAGCTCCCAACACTAAAGCTATAAAGCCCGCCAGAAAAAAATAAGCCTTTATGTCTTTTGTTTTGGCAATGGGAATGATAAAAATCAACCCAACTATTAAATTCAACACCGTATAGGTGAACATGATATAAGTTGCCTGGATATTAGAAAATTGAGAATTTCCCAAAATAAAAAGCACCGCCAAAAAGACCGGAATAGCTAAATAAATTAGACGGTTAAAAAAGCGATGCCACCAGGGAAGTAAATTTTTTAAATTGAGAAAGGACTGAATAAAAGCTAAATACCCCACCATAGCAGAAGTAGTCGTAAGTGCAAAATAGTCAAACCATGAATCAAAAGCAGGAGACAATAAGCCCCGCAAATCGGCATCGGCCCTAAACCAAACAAAAGCGGCATAAGCAGCATTGGAAATCAAATAGATCGAATAGAAAAGGTAGGTCCGATCCCTGACCATAAAAAAGAAAAAGAAATTGTAAATGAACATCATCAGCAGGCAGCCAATATAGAGAAGTGTAATCCAGTCATTGCTGATTAAGTTCATGATTTGGAGTTTTCTGGATTAATGACAAATGCCACGCTGTTATTTGCCCTTTCTCTGTCTGGTTGTTTATAACTACGGCGATTAGTGTTTATCAAAAAAATAGTGGACGAAGCGTTTGAGTTAAATTATTGCTTCAAGTGTAGTTTGAATTTGTTGGATTTTATAACAAGGTACGGAAAAGTATCGAAATTTTTGAACTTGTTTGAAATTAGTTTTGGAAACTAAAAAGTGGTCTTTTACTACCTCTAGTGGTTTAAATTAGAAGTGTTAAATTTAAATAGACTTTCAGCATTTTAGAAGTAAATGTATTTTCTTTGAAAAAAATAGACCTATGAATAACCGTAGAGCTTTTATTAAAAAATCGCTTTTAGGAACGGCTGTCCTGGCAGCTAGTATTTCTCCAAATATTTTATTACCCAAAAAGAAAGATAAATTGGGCGTTGCGTTAGTGGGCTTGGGCTATTATAGCACCGATTTACTAGCTCCTGCGCTGCAACTTACTCAACATTGTTATTTGGCAGGAATTGTAACGGGTACACCTGCCAAAGCTCAAAAATGGCAACGACAATATGGAATAGCAAATAAAAATATTTATAATTACGAAACGATGTCTGGCATTGCAAACAATCCAGATATTGATGTGATCTATATTGTGCTGCCAACGGGCTTGCACTGCGAATATGCAGTCAAGGCAGCCAATACGGGCAAGCACGTATGGTGCGAAAAACCTATGGCCCGAACAACTGCAGAATGTCAGGCTATCATTGATGCTTGTAAAAAGAATAAAGTAAAATTATCCATTGGCTATCGCATGCAGCACGAGCCCAATACTCAAACCGTGATGCGCTTCGCAAAAGAAAAACCCTATGGAGCCATTCAAAGGCTTATTGCAGAAGCGGGTTATTATGATGGCCGTTCTAATCATTGGAAGCAGCAAAAATCAATGGGTGGTGGAGCGATGTATGACATGGGTGTTTACCCTCTAAACGCTGCTCGTTACACAACAGGAGAAGAACCGATTGCAGTGACAGCCAGGCATTCTACTAATCGCCCCCAAATTTATATAGAAGTAGATGAAACGACCCATTTTGAGTTAGAATTTCCGAGCGGGGCAGTTGCCAAATGCGCCACGAGTTTTGGAAAAGGCATGAATCGCCTGGAGGTCAGTTGCGAAAAAGGAGGATATTACTTAAAACCTTTTCAATCCTATAATGGCGTTCGGGGAAAAACCAGTGACGGCATTCTATTGAACCAACCGATTGCCAACCAGCAGGTCAAGCAAATGGACGATGATGCCCTAGCCATTTTGAATAATCAGCTGATGTTGGTGCCGGGTGAAGAAGGGATGAGGGATATTCGAATAGTTGAGGCTGTTTACCAGGCTGCAAAGGGGGGTAAAAGGATAAAATTGTTATAAATCAAGCTATTCTTTGGGAAGCATTTTTTAGCAGTTGATATCCGACTCACTACTTGCTCAAGAGGTAAATTTTTGACATTCTAAGTTTTGTTTTGAACCGCCGGGCACCTTCCCTTTTTTGCTTTTTTGTACATTTTCTTTTTTTTCGATTAAAAAAATTAAACTCCTCCAAGTTAAACCGTACAATAGCTTCAAAGCTGTTTTCAATCAATGATGCTTAACCAAACCCTAATGAAAAACTACTTGCTATTTTTTATTGGTGTATTTTCATTTCAATCTTTAGTTTTTGCACAAGTTCCTAATGATGAATGCACTACGGCTATTGACTTAGGGGTTGTACCTTATTGCGAATCAGTCATTTATACCAATATTAATGCAACTAAAAGCGATATTGGAGCAGCAAATATACCTTTTTGTTTTAATGGAGGCGTGGTCAATAATGATGTTTGGTTTGCTTTTAGAATTCCAGCAGATGGCAGTATCGAAAATTTTGAAGTTACTGTAGCAAGTGCAGAAGTAACTGGTATTCGCTCTCACCAGGTCGCTATTTATCGCGGCGATTGCGAGGCAGGAGAGTTATCTGAATTGGGGGTTTGCACCTCAGCGGAGAACAATGAAAAAGAAATTTCCATAGAAGCACTGGGGTTAATTCCGGGCACTCAGTATTACTTAAGGATTAATGATTTTTCAGCTACGGCTACTCCAAATTGGGGGAACTTTACCGTTTGCATTGAAGCCTTAGCTCCTTTTTTTAATATGGGAGAAGTAGAAGGAACGAGCCTTTGTAGCGGAACTTTATACGATTCGGGAGGGCAAAATGGTGATTATTTTTCTGGAGAAAATACTTTCTTTACCATATGCCCAACAGATTTTCACCAATGCATAGAAATTGTTGTAGAGCAATATGATACAGAAGCAGAATTTGACGCAATCCGTATTTTTGATGGAGAGGGAGACGAGGCCAATTTACTAAGTACGATTAGTGGGGCTGGGCAGCATTCACTGGCTTATGCTGAAAGCAATTGTGCGACCATTAATTTTACTTCTGACAATTCAGTCGTTAGTCCTGGATTTAAGTTAAGCTGGAATTGCACGCCGGCAGCTTGCCCTAAATTTGAAGAAACGACCTGCGAGTATCCGGTGATTATCCCCGATTTACCCTTTCATGCTACTAATTTGAGTACCTGTTTTTCTGGTAATAGTATTGAAGACGGACCTTGCTCAAGCGATAATTTTTTATTGGGAAATGAGTATATTTTTGCCTATGACTCACCAGGTGGCGAATGCGTTTCCATTATTGTAAATGGAACCATTCCCGAAACAGGGGTTTCTTTAATAAAGGGCTGTCCCTCTTTGGAAGAAGCTATTTGCATTTCACAAACAAGAGGGAATGATAGCGATGGGGAACACACCATTCCCAATATTTCTTTAAAAGAAAAAGGAAGGTATTACATTGTTATTGCCCATGAGTTTAATTGTACTCCTTTTAGCATTAGAGTCGAAAAATCTACGAATTGTCCAATCGTTTTTCCTTCTGCTGCTGATTGTTCCAATGCCTTGATTTTAAATGGTTGTACTTCACACTTACCTACTGCATTAACCGTTGCGCCTGGGCAGGGCGATGCGGATTTTTTCAGGGAGAATGTAAATGACGGTTGCTGGGAAGGAGTACTAGAAACCAATTATACCTGGTTTGTCTTTGAAGCGCAAGCAGACGGCGAATTTGCTTTTTTATTAAGAAATAATATTCCCGATGAGGTAGTAGATATCGACTTCAATGTCTGGGGGCCATTCGATACAATGGATGATGCCTGTGATGGCTCAAAAAACTCGCAGCCAATTCGTAGTTCCTGGGCAGATGATTTGATTTATAGCGTAACGGGCATTACCAACACCAACCCGATTTTAGGAACGCCCGTTACCAGTACTTGTCAAGGCTCGATAAGTGATGGATTTGTTAAGCCTTTAAGCGTCAAAAAGGAAGAAGTGTATGTGGTTCTAATCAATGATTTTGACGGCGTTATTTTTAGTGGGGCAGTGGCTATTGACTTTAGTGAAACCAGCCCCGGCGTTTTGGATAATATTCCCAATGATTTGCAGGTCAGTTCCGATACAACTATTTGCTTTGGTGAATCCGTAGCACTATTGGCTGAGGGTGCCTCCTTATACGAATGGGGGTCTTCAGAAAGTTTGAGCTGTAGAAATTGCCCCAATCCGATCGCTTTTCCTTCCAGAACGACCACTTATACTCTAAATGCTAGTGGCGTTTGTAGTAGTGAAAAAGAAGAGGTCAAAGTAGAAGTCATTATTGCAAGTGCCGGTCCTGACCGGACGGTATGCATCGGGGCGCAAATACCAATGGAAGGAAATGATCATTTTTCAAGTGCTCAATATCAGTGGATTAGCCCAAATGGTGTACAAAACCTCAGTTGCACCGCCTGCCCCAACCCCATTATTAGTGCTGTCGAAGCTGGAGTCTTTGAATATATCGTTCAATTGACGTCGGCTACCTGTACTTATAGCGATACAATGCTATTAACCGTTTTGGATGGTGCTGCACCGGTTTTTGACATTGCTGAAGATCATCAAATTTGTGTAGGAACATCTATCAATTTAGGAAGAGAAGGCCTTTCGGGTCAGTCCTATGAATGGACTTCCAGTAAAGGAAATTTTTCTTCTTCCGAACCCAACCCCATTGTTTCGCCGACAGAAACAACTACTTACTATTCTACTGTTTCCATTGATGCTTGCCCCGTTCCAACTTTGGATAGCGTAACCATTGAAGTAGCAACTCCTCCGATTATTGAGCTTATCAATGACACTTTATTTTGCCAGGAAACAACTGCTGTTTTAGGAAAAACTACAGTAGAAGAAGATGTGACTTACGAATGGACTTCTACTAATATAACAGATATCGAAAATCCTTTGGTTGCTAATCCGGTAGTCCGGCCAACGAGCAATGCCATTTATACACTGACGGCTACCAGAGGGGGATGTTCGACCAAAGCTTCCGTAGCCATAGACATTACGAAAATTGATATTTATTTTCAAAATAAAGAAGCAAATGAAAACCTTTGTTTGGGAGAAACACTAAGCCTGGATTTGGTGGTTTTGCCTCTTGCTACTCTACCTCAAATTTATTCTTTAAACGGTGCATTAGATACGAATGCGACCTTTTTAGAACTAACCCCGAACTATAGTCAAACCTACATTGCTACTGTAACTGCAAATGGCTGCTTTGCCACCGATACATTGAGGGTTCAAGTAGATTCTTTGCCCCAAAGTTTATCCATTAATCCTTCTGATACAACGGTTTGTGAAGGAACACAACTAATACTAACTGCTCCAATATATGATCCCATATTTTTTCCAAGCATCCAACATGTGTGGACACCCAATGTAGGTTTTGAAACACCTGATTCGTTTTATAATCTGGTCTTAACCGCATTAGACAGCGTAGCACTGAAGCGAATTACTACAAATGGCGTTTGCAGAGATACCTCATTAGCACGTATTAATGTTATAAAAACCAATGCTATTTCCGTTGAACCAGCAGCCCCAATCATCTGCAAGGGAGAAGCGATACAACTAACCGCCACCTTGCCAGAAGGAGCAGAAAATATCATCTGGACCCCTATGGAAAGTATGAGTTGTACAAATTGCCCAAATCCAGTTTTTGCACCTTCCAATAGCACAATTTATACAATTACTGCTTCAATAATGGATTGTCCGATAATGGGCTCAAAAACAATAGAAGTAATTACGGGCACAATGATTACTCTGAATAATAATGGCACAGATAGTATTTACCAGGGCGAATTAGTAGATTTAACACTTGCCGCTGATACAGAGATATTAAGCGTTGAATGGTTTGAAAATGACCGAAAGCTGGAAGGCTATGAAAGCATTCATTTAAACTATGCGCCATTGACCAGTACTAACTTGGAAGGCGCTATTCAATCCATCACCCTTAAAGCAGAGGCAACAACCCTCGAGGGTTGCCAAACGACTGCCGAAATTGTGATTATAGTCCTCCCTCCAAATAGCATTATTCCTAATGCTTTCACTCCTGATGGGGACCGAATTAATGACCATTTTAATATCCTTTTAAACAATCCTCAAAACCTTATTCAGGAATTCAAAATCTATAACCGTTGGGGACAACTAGTTTATGATAATGACGATCCAATAAATGGCTGGAACGGGCAACTCCGAAATAGGGGTAGTCAACAGCCACCGGATGCCTATGTGTACACGATTCAGTATTTACTAGGGGAAAGTGTAAAGACAATCAGCGGGGATGTCACCTTGATAAGATAATCAACTCAGTATATAAATGCTTGCCAGACAAATTAAAAAATAAATAGCCAAAGTAGCTGCTCCTTCATAATCCTGAGCGATTCTTTGTCCAAAAAATAGGGCGAGAATAGATAAAGCCGCCAACTGAGTGCCTATCAAACCAATTTGTGTACTCCCGCTGAGTAGGATTTGACCAATTCCGATTAACGAACACAGCCCTGTTGCCACCTCTAAAATGGTAATAACAGGCATCATTAATCCAACGGAATTTTTTAGTGGGCTTTTAGCAAAATGGCCTTTCAACCATTCCTGATTTCCTTTATAATTAAATACTTTATCCAAGCCGGATTGTAAAAATAAAATGCTCAAGAAAGCTAAACTTAGCAATTGTAAGGATAAAACGGGTTCTAAAAGTTTCATGTTGGATCGCTTTGTTTGATAAAAAACGTTTCAGCCATAGCTTTTACAATTTTAGTAAGCCAAAATAGTAATTCCTCAGAATAAAATGGGATTGATCCAGAAATTAATTAATCTGCGCCCATTCTATTTCAATCTATGCCAAGTATTTCCTCGATTTGTAAAATTTTTTAGAACGCAAATAGAATTAAATAATTGTTAAATTATAAAAATGCTTAATGGCTGAATTGCTTTGATCTCGTTGATAATCAAGAAATCAAACAGTTTGGTAGTTTTATACCAGTTAAAATATATTTGTTTAGTTTTGGGTAGTCATTCTTTTGCACAAAAAAGAGACTTCGTTTTAAAAAGCCCGTCTAATAATTATATTAACAACTGAGTATATTATTATGAGCAAACTAAGAATCCTCCTGATCTTGGCTATTTTTAGCCTTGTTTCCAAACACAGCTATAGCCAGTATTTTGGTAGAAATAAAGCCAAATACGATAATTTTAATTTCAAAGTATATCAATCACCGACCTTTGAAATTTACCACTATCTTGAAAATGAAGAAATATTAAACCGCCTCACCCAGCAAAGCGAACAATGGTATCAAATGCACCAGGAAGTACTACACGACACCTTCCAGCAGCGCAATCCAATTATTTTTTATAATGACCATGCCGATTTTCAGCAAACCAACTCTATACAAGGCTCTATTGGCGTTGGTACAGGTGGGGTAACAGAGGGATTTAAGCGGAGGGTTATCATGCCTATTGCCATGTCCAATCAGCAAACCAATCACGTATTGGGGCATGAACTCGTACATGCCTTTCAGTATCACCTAATGACTTATGGCGATTCTACTAACCTAAAAAGCATTGCAAATATTCCCCTGTGGATGGTTGAGGGTTTAGCCGAATATATGTCCATTGGGCGGGTAGATGCCCACACCGCCATGTGGATGCGGGATGCTGTCCTCAATGAAGACGTTCCTTCTTTGAAAGACTTGAGTAGCGGCAAATACTTTCCCTATCGCTACGGGCAGGCCTTTTGGGCTTTTCTGACGGGCGTTTATGGCGATACGATTGTAGAACCCTTTTTTGTCGGGACAGCTAGATATGGAATCCAGGGAGCTTGTGTAAAGGTCCTAAATGCCAGTTTGGAAAATCTTTCCAATATGTGGCAAAATAGTTTAAAAACTTATTATACGCCTTTATTGGGCAACAAAAAAGAGGATACGATTGGAAAAAAACTGCTTTCTGAAAAAAACTCTGGCAAGATCAATATCGCCCCCACTCTAAGTCCCAATGGGAAATATGTCATGTTTTTAACGGAGAAAAACCTGTTTTCTATTGAGGTTTTTATGGCCAACGCCCAAACGGGCAAGATCATTCGCCAAATAGGTAGTACTACTAGAGATGGTCATTTGGACGCTTTCAATTTCATAGAATCAGCAGGCACTTGGTCCCCGAATAGCAGAGAGTTTGCCTTTGTAGCTTTTAAAAAAGGAGAAAATGTATTGGTCATCAAAAATGTAGATAATGGTAAAACCATTGAAGAAATAAGCATTCCCGGGGTCCCTGCCTTCGGCAATCCAGCCTGGTCACCAGATGGAAAGGAGATTGTTGTATCTGGCCTGGTTAATGGCCAAATTGACTTATATAGTTACAATCTTAGAAAAGGAACAGTTCGACAATTGACGAACACGCTCTATTCAGAAGTACAACCTCAATGGTCTGTGGATGGTAAAAAACTATTATACGCTACCGATGAATGGAGCATAAAAAATGGTCGGACGCATGGGGCCTGGACTTTTAATATAGCCCTTTTGGAGGTGGAAACGGGTAGCGCTCAAATTTTGGAAATATTTAATACTGCGAATAATTTAAATCCAGTCTATGATAAAGATCAAAACATCTTGTTTTTATCCAATCGAGACGGGTTTAGAAATATGTACAAATATGAGGTTATCTCGGGCAAAGTATTCCAGTTGACAGACTTAAAAACAGGAATTAGTGGGATTACAGAATATGCGCCAGCGATTTCTGCGGCACCGGAACGAGACAGAGTGCTTTATACTCATTTTTTTAAGGGAATTTATACGATTTATTCTGCTAAAGAGGAAGCCTTTCTAAATAAGGAGGTCTCGTCAACCGAAGTAAATTTTAAAGCTTCTTTATTGCCACCCAATAATCCCGAAGCCATTTCCATTGTAGATCGAAATATGGCGAATTTTGATGCCAGAAGTATCATGACCACTAGCCAGTTTACTTCCAAAGAATACAAACCCAAATTTAAACTAGACTACATCGGCGGCGGGGCAGGCGTTGGGGTAGCAGCTACTGGATTTGGACCCACGACGGGAATGTCGGGAGGCGTGGACTTTTTATTTAGCGACATTATCGGCAATAATCAATTATATGCAGGGCTTTCTTTGAATGGAGAAATTTATGATTTTGGCGGACAATTATCCTATATCAATCGCAAAAAAAGAATTGCCTGGGGAGTGGGCTTGTCCCATGTTCCCTATCGCTATGGTGGCACGTTTTTTAATGGAACAGATACTTTGCAATTTAGTAATGGCCAACAATTCGAAGCCAATGAATTTGTTGTATTGACAGAACGATTATTTCAAGATCAAGCAAGCGTATTTGCGATGTTTCCAGTTTCCAAAGTACAGCGGTTTGAAGCAAGTGTAGCCTACACTCATTACGGTTTCAGAAGGGATCAATACAGTGTTTTTACGGATGATTTTGGCAACCCCATTACTCAAACCAGGAGTGAAAAAATTGATGCTCCTGACGGTTTTAACTTTGCCAGCCTAAGTGCTGCTTGGGTAGGTGATAATTCTTTTTTTGGTATAGGTTCTCCCCTGATGGGCTACCGCTATCGACTGGGGATAGATCAGTATGTAGGAGACGTGGAGTATATGAATTTAACGGCAGATGCCAGGGTTTATAAGTACCTTCGTCCTGTCACTTTAGGTTTTAGAGCGATGCATTTAGGGCGTTATGGTAAAAAAATTGATCGCCTATCTCCAATTTATAACATTGCCTATCCCTGGTATGTTAGGGGCTATGGCTATGGGAATAGTGATTTGGTTTTTGAAAATAATATCGCTCGAAATCAATTGGTGGGTAACAAAATACTGGTTTCCAATTTTGAAGTTCGTTTACCTTTTACTGGTCCGGAGGGCTTATCGGTCATTCGATCAAGGTTCCTCTTTACAGAATTGGCAGTATTCGTTGACGGTGGTATGGCCTGGAATAATTTCGATGAATTTAAAGTTTTTAACGAAGGCGTTATCGGTACAGGGCCAGAGCCTATTTTTAGTGCGGGTATTTCTGCCAGAATTAACTTGTTTGGAGCGATGATATTAGAACCTTACTATGCCTGGCCGTTACAAAAAACAACGAGGGGGCAATTTGGTTTGAATATTTTACCTGGCTGGTAAAGCGTTGTAGGTATTCTCTAACGATAGCCTTCAAAATAATCATTAGAGAATACCTACATCTTAAAAAAATTTGTAAAATAATTCTAAAACTGCTTTCCTGGAAAAGGAAAAACCCTTACATTTATGCTTTATTCCCCCCTTGCGACTTTACCCGTCAACTTAATTTTTTTTGCTAAAACCAAGTTAGTTGAGTAATAGCTTCAGTTTATATGCGATCAAATTTTTCACCCCTTTTGACTAATTCTGTGCTTAAACTTAAACAAAAGTTACCTTGATTTTGGAAAGGAATATTTATTATAAACCCAGTTGAAGCCATAGAATTTATTAAAGAACCATTTTTACAGCCTCTTCCCTCTGATTTTAGTACGAAGAATCATTTACTTTAAAAATAAAGACTACGAACAATGCACTCCAAACACTCCACTTTAGGAAACTTCTGCTATGCGGATGATTTTTCTATAAAAATATATATAGAAATCGGTTTAAAACAGGGATCAAGAATTCTTTTGCTTTTGTCCTTAATTTGTTCCTATATCATAACCATTCAGGCACAGAATATTTCTTTTACTAAGACCATTTTGCAAGGAACCAATTTAGTTGAACCGACTTCCCTACAATTTGGGCCTGACAATAGGTTATATGTTTCTGAAAAAGGGGGAACCATTTACGCCTATACCGTCAATAAGGTTAGTAGCAATTATATCGTAGTGGCCACAGAAACCATTAATTTAGTTAAAAATATTCCCAACCATAATGATGACGGTTCTTTCAGTAGTTTTAATGAACGGCAGATAACCGGGCTATTGGTGGTTGGTACAGCACAAAATCCAGTTTTGTATGTGTCTTCTAGCGATCCTCGCATTGGCGGCGGCGGTGGTAGTGATACTTTTTTAGATACCAACTCTGGTACCGTTTCTAGACTAACCCATAATGGAATTAACTGGGAAAAAGTAGATATTATTCGAGGTCTGCCTCGGTCTGAAGAAAACCATGCCACTAATGGAATGCAGTATGTAGAAGCAAGCAACACACTTTTTATTGCTCAAGGTGGAAATACCAATGCCGGTGCCCCCTCCGAAAATTTTGATTTGCTTTGTGAATATGCACTATCAACCGCTATCCTTGAAGTGGATTTGGATGCAATCGAGGCAATGCCCCTATTAACAGATGGCAATGGGCAGCAATATATCTATGATCTTCCAACACTTGATGATCCAACCAGACCCAATGTTAATGGAAAAGACATCAACGATCCTTTTGGAGGAAATGATGGGCTGAACCAGGCAAAATACATCCCTGGCGGTCCCATTAGCATTTATTCAACCGGTTATCGAAATCAATACGATCTGGTTATTACAGAGGCAGGAAATATGTACACATGGGATAATGGAGCCAATGCCGGAATTGGTGGTCATCCCGAAAATGAAGGAACCGCTAACGTAACAAACAATTGGGTGCCAGGCGAACCTGGTTCTAATACGCCCGGACCAAACGATGATAAAGTAAATAATAAAGATGGATTACACAAAGTTACACAAGGTTATTACGCAGGGCACCCCAATCCAATAAGAGCCAATCCTACGGGCGCAGGCCTCTTTACCCATGAAGATGGACCAGGCGAAAATGGTACTTTTAGAACCGCTATTACGGGCGATCTTGCTACTACCTTACCAGTTGATTGGCCGCCTTATCCAGCCGCGCTAGCTGATGTAAGAGAAGCTGATTTTCAAAATCCAGGCGTAGATGATGGTAGTATTTACATAAGCAATTCTTCTACTAATGGAATCACAGAATATACCGCATCCAGCTTTAATGGAGCAATGCAGGGAGACTTATTGGCAGTATCTTTCGCAGGAGATGTGCTTCGAGTGGATTTAGATGCTAATGGGGATATTGGCCCGGAAGGAGCTATTAGTATCGCCAATCAGCTTAGTCTTCCTCTGGATGTCACTACTTTGCCTAATAATTCTCTTTTTGCTGGCACCATTTGGGTAGCAGAATTTAGTGGAAACTCTATTACTATATTAGAGCCGAGTAACAACGCTACCTGTCTTGGTTCTGACGATGATACTATTGACGAAGACGGCGACGGCTACACCAATGGGGATGAAATAGACAATGAAAGTGATCCTTGTAATCCAGCAATTGTACCGGCTGATTTTGACCAAACTTTAATTGGTGGTTTTAAAGTTTCGAACCTAAATGATCCAGATGACGACGATGATGGGCTATTGGATACTTCAGATCCCTTTGCTCAAGACCCTTTTAATGGGTTGAATACAACGATTCCCTATTTCAATCCATTCGCCAACGGGACAGGAGGGCTTTTAGATTTAGGATTTACAGGGCTAATGACGGATGGTAATACAGACTATTTAAATTTAATCGCCAATGAAAATGATATTATTGCAGGGGGAGCACCTGAGTTACTGGTCATTCCTGCCGTAGAAGATGGAGATGCTATTGGTAGCACTAATACACAAGTAAACGCTTTTCAATTTGGGATAAATGTAAATAGTACGACTCCTTCCTTTACTGTTTCTGGTGAAATTAATCCGCCATTTTTTACTTCCCCCGCCCAGGATAATCAGGCTCTTGGTATATTTATTGGCAATGGTGATCAGGACAATTATTTAAAAATAGTTCTAAATGCCAATGGGGGCAGCGGAGGTATTCAGATGGTCCAAGAAGTAAATGGCATTCCTACTTTCCAACAGTTTTCTATTGGTGGAATTCTAAACGCTAGTTCTATAAAACTATCTCTGTCCATTAACCCTGCTGCTGGTACGGTTCAACCTTTGGCGGCGATCAGTGGAGGTAACCCTATACCTTTAGGAAGCGGGCCAATAAATACATCCGGAGCTATTTTAAATGCTATTCAAAATCCAAATGTGGGCATGGCTGTTGGAATCATAGCGACCTCTGCAGGACCTGGTCAGCCATTTACAGCGGTTTGGGATGGTATTAGTCTCTTATTTAATGATCCAAATGCTTTACTTGGGCAGTGGACAACGATCAATAATGGGGCTAATTGCGCACCTTTTGGAAGTTCGGGAAGTTGTCCCCAAGGAAGACATCAGCATGGATATGTAGAAGTAGGAGAAAACTTTTATTTATTGGGCGGAAGAGAAAATGATAGCAATGTCAATAGCTACGACCCTCTAGTGGATAGCTGGACCGTTGGGGCAACCCCACCTATACTTCTTCACCACTTTCAAGGAGTGCGATACAAAGGGCTGATTTATGTAATGGGGGCTTTTACTAATAACTTTCCGTCAGAAGTACCCGTTCCCAGCATTTATATTTATGATCCTGCTATGGATACCTGGACACAGGGACCGGAAATACCTGTAAATAGGAGAAGAGGTGCCGCCGCCGCCGTATTATATAAAGAAAAAATTTATTTGGTTGGAGGTATCCAAAATGGTCATATTGATGGTAGAGTCGCTTGGCTGGATGAGTATGATCCTTCTACTAACTCATGGACAGTCTTACCGGATGCACCGCACGTAAGAGATCATTGTTCAGCCATTGTCTGGGAGGATAAACTATATATGGCAGGAGGTAAAAAGACCAACTTGAACGGCAACCAAATGGCCACCGAACCAATAGTAGATGTCTATGATTTTGCTACTCAAACCTGGCAGAGCCTACCCAATCCTATTCCAACCCCTAGAGGGGGTAATGCTGTGGCAGTTTTAGGGAATGAATTATTGGTAATTGGTGGAGAAAGCATTATAAGTACTAGTCTGAACAAGACCGAAGCTCTCAATCTGGAAACAAATACTTGGCGAACTTTACCCAATTTAAATCAAAACCGTCATGCCACACAGGCAATAGTCAATAACGGCGTAGTCTATGTCGCTGCCGGTTCACCAGTCATTGGTGATGGAAATTCTAATACGCAGGAAGTATTCTATTTTACCCAGCAAAATCAGCCAGTGCTTACACCATTGGTTCCGGGGTTGCTTAGCCCGGAAGGGGACAATTTAGATGAAAATAATACCCTCCAGTTTCTTAGTAATAGCGAAAGTATTCAACTCTTTAACACCAATGGCAATCAGGGAATTATTATTGAAACTATCGCCTTTGAAACGGGTTCTTCACCTGCTTTTAGTTTTTTTATTGAAAATAATATTCCCTTGCCTTATGTACTTGCTCCTGGGGATAGTTTGACAATTACCATTAATGTAAGTGGTAATCCTTCGACAGTAAATGGAGTATTGGCGATTACCCATTCCGGGGCGAATGCGCCTATCACCAATATCATTTTAAACAGTCCGCTTTGTCTAGAAGATAACGACAGTGACGGCATTTGTGCAACAGAAGACTGTAATGATAATGACCCCAATTTGCCTGCCTTGCCAGGTACGCCTTGCAATGACGGAAACCCAAGTACTACCAATGATATCATTCAGGCAGACGGCTGTACTTGCCAGGGGGAAGGTGGAAGCATCGCAGATTGCAATGGGGTTGTTTTTACCGGTGGAAATGGAACGATAACCCTTTCTAACCTAATCGCTGAAAGTGAAATCATCGAAATCATCGGTGAAGGTACCAACTGGCAGGTCATTGAAATTTGCAACGGAGACTGCAATAATCCAGAGGTTATACAAGGATTAAGCCCCGGAATATATACCGTTAAATTAAATGTCTTTGGCAGCGACGGTAGTTATTGTTATCGGCAAGAGGATATAACCGTAACAGAAGACCCTTGTACAGATATAGATGGGGATGGTGTATGTTTTGATGTAGATTGTGACGACACAGACCCAAGCGTACCCACTACCCCTGGCACCGCTTGCGATGACGGCGACCCCAATACGGAAAACGATGTGATCCAGGCAGACGGCTGTACCTGCCAAGGAACGGGTCCTTGTTCTCAAGATATAGATGGGGATGGTGTATGTTCTGATGTGGATTGTAACGACACAGACCCAAGCGTACCCACTACCCCTGGTACCGCTTGCGATGACGGCGACCCCGATACGGAAAACGATGTGATCCAGGCAGACGGCTGTACTTGCCAGGGAACGTCCATCGGTAGTGGAGGACCAGCTAATTGTCCGTCCGTAGAGTTCATCGGCGGCAATGGACAAATTACCTTGACCAACTTGACCGCCAGCGATGAAAAAATAGAGATAATAGGAGCGGCTACCGGATGGATTCCCATAATAATCTGCGACATCGGCATCCCTTGTTCGGACCCAACTATTATTCCAAATTTAGCTCCAGGAGATTATTCTGTAAAGTTGCAAATGTTTGGCAATGACGGAACTTATTGTTATCGAGAAGAAATTGTTCAGGTCCTAGACGGCTCTTGCACAGATAGCGACGGAGATGGCGTATGTGTACCCGAAGATTGCGACGACACAGACCCAAGCATACCCACTACTCCTGGCACTGCTTGCGACGACGGCGACCCCAATACGGAAAACGATGTGATCCAGGCAGACGGCTGTACCTGCCAAGGAACGGGTCCCTGTACAGATAATGATAATGACGGTGTATGTGTACCCGAAGATTGCGACGATAATGATCCATTCCTTCCCACTTTACCAGGAGCAAGCTGTGACGATGGCGACCCCAATACGGAAAACGATGTATATCAAGCCGACGGCTGTACTTGCCAGGGAACGTCCATCGGTAGTGGAGGACCGGCTAATTGTCCGTCCGTAGAGTTCATTGGCGGCAATGGACAAATTACCTTGACCAACTTGACCGCCAGCGATGAAAAAATAGAGATAATAGGAGCGGCTACCGGATGGATTCCCATAATAATCTGCGACATCGGCATCCCTTGTTCGGACCCAACTATTATTCCAAATTTAGCTCCAGGAGATTATTCTGTAAAGTTGCAAATGTTTGGCAATGACGGAACTTATTGTTATCGAGAAGAAATTGTTCAGGTCCTAGACGGCTCTTGCACAGATACCGACGGAGATGGCGTATGTGTACCCGAAGATTGTGACGACACAGACCCAAGCGTACCCACTACCCCTGGCACCGCTTGCGATGACGGCGACCCCAATACGGAAAACGATGTAATTCAGGCGGATGGCTGTACCTGTGCGGGAAGTAGTAGTGGGTCAGTTAATTGCGGGGATGTGCAATTTATTGGAGGTGCTGGTGAAATTACTTTGAGCAATTTGACCGCTCCCAACGAAGTAATACAAATCCTTGGAGAACAAACAGCCTGGGAAACGATTACAATTTGTGAAAATGATTGTGCCAATCCGCATATTATTAATAATCTATCCGCGGGAATTTACACGGTCAAACTTCAAATGTCGGATATTAATGGCAATTATTGCTTCCGACAAGAGGACGTGACCGTCACTTCTGCTTTAATCAATACCGTCGCCAGTGAAAGAACCATTTTTTCTTTTACTGCTTATCCAACTCAGGAAGCGGTATTAATAAAATGGGCAAATAATACCGGCTATAAAAACGACCAATTTGTTATTGAACGTTCTAAGGACGGAATACATTTCGAAGCTATTTCTACCCATAATGCAGCAGGAATAGACAATTCTTTAAAAACTTATAAAGAACTGGATGACAGCCCATTAGAAGGAAACAATTATTACCGACTGAAGTTGATTTATAATAATGGCTCAATGGTATTTACCAGACCACAAAAGGTCGTATTTAGAGGGTTAGCGGATTTTAGTATTTATCCCAATCCAGCTCAAACAGAAATTTTTGTAGAGTTAAATCAGTATATAGACAAAAAAGTTGACCTTATAATCAATAATCAATTTGGGAAGGAATTGTACCGCCAGCACCTCCCAAAAGTAAAAACTCCTCAAGCGAGAATAAATCTAGGCAATTTTAACAATGGTTTGTACATTCTACAAATCAACACGCCCGGTAAAGAAACACTCGCAAAAAAACTAGTGATCTCAAAATTGTATTAATCGGTAAAGAAGCCCAGGAAATATAGTAGTTTGAATAAAAAAGGGGGGTCGTTTCGTTGAAACCCCCCTTTTTTATTTTGAAATACTTCTTTCTTTTCTAAAAAGAGGGAAGTAGAATTGAAATTCTACTTTCCCTCTACACACTATGAAACACTATATCTTAAGAGATTTAAAAATCTTCTATACATTAAAAGCTATCCGTGAAGTAAGTTGTAGATTGCAAAAGATTGGTTAAGGCAAATGTAGCTGTTATTAGGTGCTGGTTTTTCTATTTGAGCATATTTATATATGTAAATAGAATTGTTTGTACTGCTTACACATTTGCAATTTACAAAATATTAACGAAAAAAGCCATTATTTATTTGATAAGATATTTTATTTTTAATATCAAATAAAAATTTGAGGTTGATTAAAACCCTTTACTTTCTCTTTAATGAGGATCGGTCTTGCAGCCCTTATTATGCAAAATGATTGAAGAAATAAAGGGGGTCAATAAATTATTTGTGCTAAATTTGTCTATATTTTCATCACTAAGCACTTGACAAATAGAAAGAAGGTTGATGCAAACCTTATTTTTTCAATTTAAAAATGGAAAACTATGAGAAGAGCAGATTGGCTGATCGGTTTTTTTATAGCAGTGCTCGTTTTGGGGGCAATGTATTATTTTGTAAAAACTTACAAAACCATTCAAAATCAGCAGCCAGATCGCCCTCCTGTTGAACAAAGGCTGGACGAAATTGGGGGAGAAGAAACTGGTGGGCTGGATGGAGAAGATATGTACGAAGAAGAATCCTATCCAGAAGAAATGGATACAACCGTTTACGTGCCAGAAGAACCTACCATTGACGACTTAGCAGACCTTCAGACCGATGATGAAGCGAAAGGAGAAACCACTCCGCTTTCCTATGATTCGGCCTCTGAGAAGAAATTTCTGGTAGTGGCTGGCACGTTTACTCAGATGATAAATGCAGAGAAAGAATTGAAAAAATTTAGGCGGCTGGGGTTTAACGATGCAGAAATCGGAAAATTTAACAATTCGGCTTATGCCTCTCTAATTGTAGATCGCTTTTCTTCTAATTCAGCAGCGAATAGATTAGTGCAGACCTTAAAAAATGAGCATAGAATAGAGGCCTACGTACATAAAAAAAGGTGATTTTTTGCTAGCTCTTTGGCAAAAATTGTGCTTTAAAGCAGATTTTATAAGAGAGGGGTGTTATGTTTTTAAAAATTAAAAAATGGATTATTATTAGTGCGATTCCTCTTTCTCTGTGCTTATTCTTTATCTGGAGCTGTAATTTTTGGATTAAACAGAGTACAGAAAACCAGGTTTTCGACACATTGAGCGAGCTTCCTGAAAATGATGTAGCACTCGTTTTAGGCACTTCAAAATTTACTCGCTATGGCTATCAAAACCCTTATTTTTATTATCGAATCCAAGCGGCAGCAGCATTGTTTAAAGCAGGAAAAGTGCGGCATTTTATTTTAAGTGGGGACAATAGTATCAAAGAATACAATGAGCCAAGACAAATGAAAAAAGCGCTTATTAAAAAAGGCGTTCCCGAATCTGCTATTACATTGGATTATGCAGGCTTTAGAACGTTGGATTCTGTCGTCCGCAGTAAAGAAGTATTCAACCAACAACGAATCACTATAATTTCTCAAAAATTTCATAATCATCGGGCTTTATTTATTGCCAATCACCGAGGCATAAATGCCGTCGCTTATAATGCCGAAGATATAGGCGTTCAATTAGGGCTTAAGACCAGAATCAGAGAATACCTCGCTAGGTGTAAAGCCGTCTTGGATATTACAATTTTGAATAAACAGCCTCGATTTTTGGGTAAAAAGGAAATTATTAAAATTTAGGTTTAATAACGATAAAAAATGAAACGACAACAAATCGCAGCAGGAAACTGGAAAATGAACAAAAATTATAAGGAGGGCAGAGCGTTGGCAAAAGCCATTGCCACAGGTATGGGAAAGACCGACGCATTGGTCATTTTAGGTACGCCTGCCATTCACTTGAAGACGGTACATAATCTGATAAAGAAAGTCCCCAATCTGGAACTAGCTGCCCAAAACTGCCATCAGGCCGAAAAAGGAGCCTATACTGGAGAACTCTCCGCCGATATGATCCTTTCTGTCGGTGCTAAGTATGTCATTTTGGGACATTCAGAAAGAAGGGCATATTTTAAAGAAAGTAATGAATTATTGGCGGGAAAAGTCAATATGGCACTTTCCAAAGGCTTGATTCCCATTTTTTGTTGCGGCGAATCGCTATCCATTAGAGAAGCGGGGACGCACATAGAATTTGTCGAGCAACAATTGAAAGCCAGCCTGTTTCATTTAACTACAGACCAGTTTGGCAAAATAATAATCGCCTACGAGCCAATTTGGGCAATTGGAACAGGCGTAACTGCTTCTCCTAGTCAAGCACAGGATATGCACGAAGCTATTCGAAAATTACTATCAGATGAATATGGAAAAGACGTCGCTCAAAGAACAAGTATTCTCTATGGCGGAAGTGTCAAACCAAGCAATGCAAAAGAACTGTTCAGAAAACCAGATGTAGATGGAGGTTTGGTGGGTGGCGCCTCGCTAAAAGCAGCGGATTTTATTCAAATTATTCATAGTTTTTCATAAGGGTAGGCAATTTGTAAAAAAAAATTAAAAATTCATTTTCGCCAAAAAATATATTTTAAATAATTATAAAAAATAAAAATCTGTCCGTCACCACTTAATGGACTTCACTTTTTAGGAATGTGTAAAGAACACATGTGGCTTGTTTATAACAACCCTGTCCCATAGAATTTTTCTATATGCAAGTTGCTATATTTGTTATTTTTCTATACCTTTGATCTAAATTTTAAGGATGCCATTTTAAAACGTTCTTTACCTCCCAACTCCGATTTTTAATTTACTTTCTTTATTGATTTAGGTATATACAAGTTCCTTGCTTGGTTCTTTTATGTATGTATGGTCCGTCCAGCAACTAACTAATCCTTACTATGAAAAAACGGCCATTTATGACCTCTTTAGGTATCTTAAAGATAAATAATCCTTTATATTTTTTTCTAACTTAATTATAATCCCTTGATAAGTTGATTCTTACCGTAGCTTACACTTGCAGTTCTCTGTAAGTGGGCTACGTAAGGTCAATTTAACCAGGTTTGTTTGTATGAAACTTAGGTTTTTGAACAAGTCCAATGATGATAAACAAAATCTTTTTTTTCAAAAGTAGTACCCTTTTAAAAGAATGAGTCAACTCGAGCATCGAGCTGACTCCTATTATTTCCAGCATTTACTGATGGCTTTTACTTTTTAATACAGGAGAAAATCCTTGGACTAGGTAAAGTCACTTTTTCTTGATAAAGTCCAAACTTCTATTAATAAAGTTCGTCAAATCTGCCCCCTTCAGCATATTTTGATTCAATAATGCCAAATCATAAAGGTATTTCGCCAAGTCTTTTTTATTCTTTCCTTTTGCCTTCAACAAACGGTCGGCCACCAATGGATGGTTGGTATTGATTACTACATTATAAGAATCTGGGAATTCGCCAAAATTCATGCCCTGCATGGCTTGCATTTCTTTCATTCGGCGCATAAATTCTGGTCGCGTAATAACTACTGGCTGGTCTTCTGGCGACATGGCTTTTGTAGTCACTGTCGCACCAGTTTCCGTTATTAATTCTGTAAAAATTGTTTTCACTTTTTCTTCTTCCTTTTCATTTAATACGGACTCTGCCTTTTCATCTTTTTGTACTAAATTATCTATGGTATCAGAATCAACCCTAACGAAAGTGACATCGCCGAGCGTCATTTCCAATTTTTGCATAAAGTGGTTATCCAAAACTGTATTCATTTCCAGAATGTTATACCCCCTGTTCTTTGCCGCTTGAATAAAGCTATCATGCTCACTTGGTGAATTAGTATAAAGCAAAACCTTTTTGTCATGTTTATCGGTTTGCAAGTCTTTAATCTTTTCTTTGTAGTCTTCTATCGGGAAGTAAAGGCCATCTACATCTTTTAGTAATGCGAATTTTAGTGCTTTTTCTGAGAATTTTTCGTCAGAAATAATTCCATATTTTATAAATACGCCTATGTCATCCCATTTCTTTTCAAAGCTTTCTCGATCCTTTTTGAATAAATCATTCAACTTATCCGCTACCTTCTTCGTGATATAGCTAGTAATCTTCTTTACATTTTTATCACTCTGTAAATAACTTCTGGAAACATTCAGAGGGATATCGGGCGAATCAATCACCCCATGCAATAAAGTGAGAAACTCGGGAACTATTTCTTTGACATCATCGGTTACATATACCTGATTGCTGTACAATTGAATTTTATTTTTTTGTACTTCCAAAGTATTATTCACTTTAGGAAAATACAGTATTCCTGTCAAATTGAAAGGATAATCTATATTGAGGTGAATCCAGAAAAGAGGAGGACTACTAAAAGGATATAACTCATTATAAAAAGCAGTATAATCCTCTTCTTTTAATTCTGTGGGTTGTTTTTTCCAAGTAGGTGCGACATTATTAATGATATTATCCACCTCAATTTCGGTTTGTTTTTGGTCTTCTCCTTCCCCTTCTGTGATGTATTCTTTCTTTTTTCCAAATTTTATGGGGACGGGAAGAAATTTACAATACTTTTGTAACAAACCTTCAATTCGTCCTTTTTCCAAATATTCAGCACTCTCTTCGCTGAGATGCAAAACGATGTCCGTTCCGCGCGTTACTTTTTTGTTTTTTTCCAAAATATATTCTGGATTTCCAGTGCAGATCCACGTCACACCTTCTGCATTTTTCTGATAGGACTTAGTGATCACCTCTACTTTGTCAGCTACCATAAATGCCGAGTAGAAACCCAAGCCAAAATGACCGATAATGCTACTTTCGTTTTTGTATTTTTCCAAAAATTCCTGTGCACTGGAAAAGGCGACTTGGTTTAAATATTTCTTTACCTCCTCCTCACTCATGCCAATCCCCTTGTCCTTTATCGTAAGGGTTTTACTTTCTTCATTGATAATGATTTCGATGGTCGTATCCCCTATATCGCCCTTTACATCGCCTCTGGACGCTAAAGTTTTCAATTTAGTCGTTGCATCCACCGCATTAGATACTAATTCTCTTAAAAATATTTCTTGATCCGAATAGAGAAATTGCTTAATTATTGGAAAGATATTTTCCGTTTGTACAGAAATATTGCCTTTTTGCATTATTATTCGATTTTGATTATTGAAAATTAAGGATAGCAATAATTAAGGAATGACTCAAATGATATGCCATTGATTTTATTCTGCCAATATGACGGGTTACGAGGGTTTTATCGAGCTATAGCCTGCCAAAAATACTTAAATATAAATAAAATTTATTGCTGTATTATTCCTGTCACAAAAATTGGAAATATCAGATGCTCCTTTTTAAGAATGCACTTATTATTGTGGTGTCATTTGGGCAAGAACAATATAAAACATAAAATTTAAAAAATTTTGAAGAAATTGAATTTTAGGAAGGGTTTTTGTATTAGATGACATTAACAAATAAAGACTACAAACTTTGTTTATTATATAAGTCCATTATTGGGATATTATAAGTTTCTCCCCCCGCTTATTCCCATTTCTCTAAACCGATTCGAAAGTTATACTAATCAGGTTAATAAGGTGGTCTGATGCCATTAGGAATTTTTGTTAATTTGATTCAAGAGTATTGGGGTCAAATGTGACCCCGAGAAGTGAGCGAGACCAGTTTCTTGGGGGGTAGAACTGGTCTCAAAGCTCACTATAAATAATGCCCCTCGTAGCAGTTCCCTCCGATTTTTCTCCAAACCGGTAAGAATAAGGCTAGCAATAGTCTTAAGGTGAGGCAGACCAGTTCGTCGGGGGGTAGAGCTGGTCTTGTCCTCATTTTAATAAAGGGCTTGGTAGTATTGAACTACCAAGCCCTTTTTGTATTTCTACGAGGTAAGCGGTCGGAAAAATTATTGTGCGTCAGAAAGGTATTTTCGCGCGAAATATAGGGCAGAAATAGTATGGGGGTGTTGGATAATACCTATATCAATTGTTCGATATACGTCTTTTACCTCCATTTCTATTATCTCTATATCTTCTGCCTCATCTAATTGAAGGGTATACCCCCGCTTCGCTTCTTTAGTTAAATAATGATGTACCAAACTGTCCATAAAAACGGGGTTGGACTGGACGTGGCCTAAATGCTGCCAACTTTTTCCTTCAAAGCCCGTTTCTTCCCTTAATTCTCTTTGTGCAGCAACTAATGTGGTTTCTCCCTTGTCAATCATGCCTCCAGGAAGTTCCAAAGTATAATCTCCTATTCCAAATCGAAATTGTTTGACCATAATAATTTTACCAGCAGGGGTCTGAGCAATTATATTCACAGCGTCCTGTCCAGTTATAGCAATTGTTTTGACTATTTTTTGGTTTCTGGGATTTCTATAATACTCATAGCGAATTTTTAAAATTTTAAAATCAACCCCTTCCTCTGACCGAATCAATTGCCATGATTTTTTATTGCTCATCTGAATTATTTTGATTCTTTGACAAAAAATATTTTGCTTAAAAAGGGTTATTTTTTCAATATTTGCATTGAAACCCTACTTACTTTTTATAAAAAATATGTCAAAAGCAAAATACACATCTTTAATCAAACAAGAGGCACATCGGCTGGGATTTGACTTTGTGGGTTTTGCCAAAGCAGAAAGGCTGGATGAAGAAGCTCAAAAACTAGAGCGATGGCTCAATCAGGGAATGCATGGAGAAATGACTTACATGGAAAATCATTTTGAAAAAAGGATAGACCCTCAAAAACTTGTTCCCGATGCCAAAACGGTAATTACCTTTCTATTTAATTATTATACAGATAAAGAACAAGAAGCATCCGACGCGCCGAAAATAGCCAAATATGCCTATGGAAAGGATTACCATCTTGTAATTAAAAGTAAATTAAAAGCTTTAATAGCTTTCATTCGGAAAAAAATTGGAGCAGTTAATGGTAGGGGGTTTGTAGATTCTGCTCCTGTATTGGAAAGAGACTGGGCGAAAAAAACAGGATTGGGCTGGATCGGAAAAAACACGCTCCTTATCCATCCCAAAAGAGGCTCTTACTTTTTTTTAGCAGAACTTATTTTGGATTTAGAGTTGGTTTATGACCATCCAATTAAAGACTACTGTGGACGATGTAGGAGGTGCATTGATGCTTGTCCTACGGAGGCCATCGCCGCTGACGGTTATTGGATGGATGGCAGCAAGTGTATCTCTTATTTTACCATTGAGTTAAAAGGTAACATCCCAACGGAATATAAAGGAAAGTTTGAAAACTGGGTTTTTGGCTGTGACATTTGCCAACAGGTTTGTCCCTGGAATCGCTTTGCCATTCCCCATAAAGAGCCTGCATTTGACCCCCATCCAAAACTTTTGGAGATGAAAAAATCGGACTGGGAGGAAATCACAGAAACCGTCTTTAAAGAAGTTTTTAAGAATTCCGCCGTTAAAAGGGCTAAATTTAAAGGATTAAAGCGAAATATTGATTTTTTAAAGCCATCTGATATCCAACCAGATAAGATTTGATAGGAATTGGCCAGATGAAATGATTGGCACAGCAGGCTATCCACTATCAAGAGTGGATTGTACAATTTGTCAGAGAAGGTTTCTTTTTATCCTTCTACAAACAGAGCAGAAATGGATCGGTGCTCATGCGTGTGTCGAATGGCTTTAGAAAATAGTTTAGCCGCAGATAAAACGCGTATTTTACTTGACTTTTCTTTCAAAGGGATTGTATCGCAAACAATCAATTCCTGTAATTTGGATTTTTCTATGTTTTGATAGGCTTTGCCGGAAAGAACCGGATGAGTACACAAAGCTTTGACGCTCTTTGCCCCCTTTTCCATAATGATGTTTGCAGCTCTGCAAAGTGTGCCTGCTGTATCAATAATATCATCTACCAAGATCACATCCGCTCCCGTTACATCTCCAATCACAGTCATTCCGGCTACTTCATTTGCTCTTTTTCGGTATTTATCGCAAATAACCAAATCTCTATGAAAATATTTGGCATAGGTTCTCGCCCGTTTTACGCCGCCTACATCAGGAGAAGCAAAAATCACATTGCTTAAATCCATACTCTCCAGATAAGGCATATAGATCGCTTCGCTTTTTAAATGATCTACCGGAATATCAAAGAAGCCCTGGATTTGATCCGCATGAAGATCCATGGTCATCACTCGGCTAGCACCCGCAGTTTGTAGTAAATTAGCGATCAATTTAGCCGAAATGGGGACTCTAGGTTTATCTTTTCTGTCTTGTCTTGCATAACCAAAAAAGGGAATGACTACTGTAATATAACTGGCAGAAGCCCTTTTCGCTGCATCAATCATCAGGAATAATTCCATCAAATTGTCCGAGGGCGCAAAAGTGGACTGAATGAGGAAAACATTACATCCTCTCACGGATTCGTTGATAATGGGTTGCATTTCACCATCACTAAACCGTTGAAGAGTAATGCTGCCAAGCGGATGCCCATAGTAGTCTGCAATTTGTTCAGCCAAGTACTCCGAATTAGTACCTGAAAATAGTTTTACCTCAATCATTGGTAAACAAAATTAGATTGGATTCAGAAAGGTTTGGCTGCTAAATTTAAAAAGTGAATGAAATAGCCCCTTTCCTTTTTCTGATAATTCCAGTTTTAATATTGTGTGTAGTAGATTAAGGCAAAGTTAAGCAATTACCTTTGCTCAATGAATAGTTAATGAAAAAGTTTAGTGTTTAGGCGTACATACTGCTCCAATTGCGGGCAAATTGTATCAAATAAAAAAGCTCATCAAAGTATAACTTCAACGAGCTTTAATTTTTACTTTTATAGTATTGATAAACAGATGCCTAAAAACAAGTGCCCAGAGCGGGACTCGAACCCGCACGCCCATACGGACACATGGCCCTCAACCATGCCTGTCTACCAATTTCAGCACCTGGGCTTTAGAAAATTATCGTGGTTGATGGTTTTTCTTAGGGGGCCGAGGCATTAAAGCTTTTCGGGAAAGCCGAAATTTTCCAGATCGCTTATCAATACCAATCAATTTTACTTTTACTTTATCTCCTTCTTTGAATACGTCCTCTACTTTATTAATGCGCGTATGGGAAATTTCTGAAACGTGGAGCAGTCCACTCTTTCCCATAAAATCGACAAATACGCCGTAAGGCATTACGGTTTTGACCACTGCCTCGAATTCATCTCCCTCTTGTGGAACATAAGTGATTTCTCGGATTCTGGATACGGCAGCATCAATAGAGGCTTTATTATTACTAGAAACACTAACAATGCCTCTTCCGTCTATTTCTTCAATGTTAATAACCGTTCCAGTGACTTCCTGAATTTCCTGGATAACTTTTCCGCCTGGTCCGATCACAGCACCGATGAAGCTTTTATCAATGTTTAATTCCACAATTCTTGGGGCGTGGTCTTTGAAGTCTTCATTAGGCTCGCTAATGGTTTTGGCCATTTCTTGGAGAATATGCACACGCCCCGCTTTAGCCTGCTCCAATGCCTGCTCCAATAATTCATAAGACAAGCCTTCGATCTTAATATCCATTTGACAGGCACAAATACCTTTTTCTGTGCCGGTCAATTTGAAGTCCATATCTCCCAGTGCGTCTTCATCTCCTAAAATATCTGTAAGAATGGCATTCCTGCTTCCATCAGAAATCATACCCATTGCGATTCCGGACACAGGTGCTTTAATCTTAACTCCGGCATCCATTAATGCCAAAGCCCCCGCACAAACAGTTGCCATCGAAGAAGAACCATTGGATTCCAGAATATCAGAAACCAATCGAATCGTATAAGGAAAATCATCGGGCATTACCTGTTTTAATGACCTTGCTGCCAAGTTAGCATGCCCCACTTCTCTTCTTCCTGGTCCCCTCATTGGCTTAATTTCACCGACCGAAAAGGCAGGAAAATTATAATGCAAAATAAATTTTTCATAAGTATTATTCAAAGCAGAGTCAACCATCAATTGATCCAATTTGGTTCCCAAAGTAAGCGAGGTCAGAGATTGTGTTTCGCCCCGAGTAAAAATAGCCGAGCCATGAGCAGCCGGCAAATAATCAATTTCTGTCCAAATAGATCTGACCTCATCCAGTTTTCTGCCGTCTAATCTGATAGATTCAGCCAGTACCATTTCTCGGATAATTTCCTTCTTGATTTTACCAAAATAATCAGCAATTAACTCTCCTTTTTCCTCCATAAATTCTTCTCCTTCTTGCTCCGTCAACGTTTCCATTAACTCCTCTTTGATTTCTGAAAATTGATTTTTTCTGGAATGTTTATCCAAAAAAGCTTTAGCTGTTTTGGATACTTTATCGCTGACCAACTCCTTTATTTTTGCCTTAAGTGTTTCCTCTTCCTCCGGCAATTCTACTTCTCTTTTTATGGCTTTATCTCCCACTTTTCGAGCCAAATCTATTTGTGCCTGACACTGCACTTTGATGGCTTCATGACCAATCTTTATGGCTTCTACTAATTCTGCTTCTGAACATTCTTTTGCCTCCCCTTCTACCATCATCACATTATCCATGTTAGCAGCAACGATGATGTCCAAATAAGCAGTTTCCAATGCGGAACGACTCGGATTAATGATATACGATCCATTAATTTTAGCTACTCTAACTTCCGAAATAGGTCCTGCAAAGGGAATGTCAGAAGCTGTCAGTGCTGCTGAAGCTGCCAAAGCTGCATAAGCATCTGGCAATTCTTCTATTTCCCCCGAAATTAGATTAATAATGATCTGTGTATCATTCATATACCCATCGGGGAACAATGGTCGGATGGCCCTATCTACCAATCGAGATGTAAGGATTTCATAATCAGAAAGTCGAGCTTCCCTTCTAAAAAAATTGCCAGGAATTCTACCAGCCGCCGCAAATTTTTCCTGATAATCTACAGATAAAGGAAAGAAGGACTGACCTTCTCTCTTTTCACGAGCGGAAACAGCAGTACAAAAGATCATTGTTTTTCCAACTTTCACCACCACTGAACCGTCAGCTTGGGTTGCTAATTTTCCCGTTTCTATAATGACTTCTCTTCCGTCGGGCAGGCTAAATGACGTACTGATAGGAGTTTGTAAACCCATGCTTTTAATTATAAAGTTATTTCTAAAATGGTAAAATCCTTTTGGGTAAAACCGGACTGCTTTTTACGGTCAAAAAGATATACTGAATTTTAAAGACTTCCTTGGTTTATAATGTGAATTTAATGTCGCTTGCTTTTTTGAATAGGAAGTCTAACAGGAGAGCATACTTTGATGGTTTATAATTTTTCCTGTTTTGTGAATTTGCTGTATTACGACAGTAAATGAAAAAGTGTTTCGGAATACCCAAAACACCTTTTCTGTGGTTTTATTTACGAATGCCTAGCTTTTCAATAAGCGCTCGATATTTGTTAATGTCTTTACTGGAAAGGTATTGGAGGAGTCTTCTTCTCTTACCTACCAATGACAGTAAAGTACGACGACACGTATGGTCTTTATGATTTTCTTGTAAGTGTTGGGATAAACCTTTGATTCGGTAAGTGAATAGAGCAATTTGTCCTTCTACCGATCCGGTGTTCGCTACTGAGCCACCAAACTCTTTAAAAATTTCTTCTTTTTTTTCTTTTGACAAATAAACCGCCATATTTAATTTACTTTTTGAATATTACCAATAGTAATCACAAGGATCAGTTTTAGCGGTGCAAAGGTAGGTATTTAAAATGTTTTGTGAAAGGGTAAGCAAGAAAAAGCCCCCTTTTGTTTCGACAGAAAGTATTTGGTTTTGTAAAAAAAGAATCTTAGCTTAAAAGTAATGCTGGAAATCATAGAAATCTTCTGCTACTCCCTTATCTTTGAGGTTTCAAAAAATTGCCGTTTTAAATATTCACAATATGCCGTCTGAATCCTTCAAAGTTGTCGGTGGACGAAAATTAAAAGGAAGTATTAGCCCTCAAGGAGCGAAGAATGAAACCCTCCAGATTTTATGTGCCGTTTTGTTAAGCGACCAAAAAATAACCGTTTCCAATGTGCCGGATATTTTAGATGTGCAACGACTAATTGCTCTTTTAAAAGGTTTGGGAGTCTTTGTGGACAGAATAGCTGACGACACCTATGTTTTTCAAGCAAAAAACATTGATTTGGACTTTTTTGAATCTCCCGAGTTTCAAAAAAATGCTAAAAAAATCAGAGGCTCCGTTATGCTAATTGGACCTTTATTGGCCAGATTTGGCAGAGCTTTTTTGCCCAAACCGGGAGGAGATAAAATAGGCCGGCGGAGACTGGATGCTCACTTCAAGGGATTTGAACAATTGGGAGCTATTTTTAATTATGATGATAAAAAAAACTGCTACCATATAGAAGGGTCTAACCTAAAAGGAGCTTTTATTTTAATGGATGAAATTTCTGTGACGGGAACTGCAAATGTAGTTTTAGCAGCCGTCTTAGCAAAAGGGATGACCAAAATTTATAATGCCGCCTGCGAGCCTTATGTCCAGCAATTATGCAAAATGCTCAACCGAATGGGAGCAAAAATCAAAGGGGTTGGCTCTAATTTATTGGAAATCGAAGGCGTTAACTCTCTAAAAGGAACAACGCACCGAGTACTTCCAGATATGATAGAAATTGGGAGTTTTATTGGCTTGGCTGCCATGACTCAATCAGAACTGACCATTACGGATGCTGCCGTAAAAGAGTTGGGAAATATTCTGCCCGTTTTCGAGCGAATGGGTGTTCTAATGAACATTCAAGAAGATAATATCCATATACCAGCTCAAGAAAATTATGAAATTCAAACCTTTATTGATGGCTCGATTATGACCATTTATGATGCTCCTTGGCCAGGGTTTACACCCGATTTATTGAGCATCGTTTTGGTTATGGCCATACAAGCTAGAGGCAGTGTTTTGATCCATCAAAAAATGTTCGAAAGCCGCCTGTTCTTCGTAGATAAATTGATTGATATGGGCGCACAAATCATTTTGTGTGACCCACATCGGGCAACTGTCATCGGCCTAGACAGAAAATACTCTTTAAAAGCCATTGAAATGACCTCGCCGGATATTCGGGCGGGCGTTTCTTTGTTAATTGCAGCCATGTCGGCTAACGGAATAAGTACGATTCACAATATCCAACAAATTGATAGAGGGTATCAAAATATTGATAAAAGACTCAATGCTTTAGGAGCGGATATTCAGAGGGCTATTATAAGTTAGAGGTCAACATGAAAAGCGGTATTTTAGATACTGAGGTGTTTTAAAAACAACCTCTATTATAACCTATCATAAAAAGCTAGATCAATTCGGCAATAGGCTAAAACTTGTTGTACGAGTTTGCAAAAAATATTAGAAAGGCTAAAAAATAAGTATTTTAAAAATGGTCGTTTCAAAAAATATAGGAAATTCCAATGGGGTGATTCCCTCCAAAAATGGAGGGAAAGACTTGGATTTTATACAGGTCGTCGGAGCGCGAGTCCATAACCTCAAAGAACTGACCCTTAGCATACCGAGAAATAAATTGGTAGTAATAACGGGTATAAGCGGAAGTGGAAAATCCTCCCTAGCTTTTGATACTATTTACGCAGAAGGGCAACGCCGTTATATGGAAACCTTCTCCGCCTATGCTCGTCAGTTCATTGGCGAAATGGAGCGACCAGATGTGGAACAAATAACCGGTTTGAGTCCAGTCATTTCTATCGAACAAAAAACCGTCGGAAGAAACCCGCGCTCTACAGTTGGTACAATCACCGAAGTTTATGACTTTTTGCGCTTGCTTTTTGCCAGAATCGGGGAAGCACACTCTTATATTACAGGCAAAAAAATGGTCAAGTATAATGAGGAACAAATACTGGAGCATATTTTCGAGCATTTTAATAATAAAAAAATAATCCTTTTAGCCCCTTTAGTGCGAGGGCGGAAAGGGCATTACAGAGAATTATTCGAGCATACCCGAAAGCAAGGCTACACCAAAATCAGAGTGGATAAGGTGATTATGGATATTGAGCCAAGAATGCAGGTGGATCGCTATAAAGTACACGACATCGAGGTCGTCATTGACCGACTAAAGGTCAACAAAGAACGAAAAGATCGCTTAGTAGAATCTTTAAAAACCGGAATGCGGATGGGCAATGGACTCATTTTGCTCATGGACCATGAAACGGAAAAAATCTTCCCGTACAGTCGGCATTTAATGGATGCAGATTCGGGCATTTCCTATGAAGAACCCTCTCCTAATAGCTTTTCTTTTAACTCTCCCTACGGGTATTGCCCAACGTGTAAGGGGCTAGGTCGAGTGGATAAGGTTGATCTGGAAAAGGTCATTCCTGATGATTCAAAAAGTATCAATGAACAGGGAATTGTCCCGCTCGGAGAAGTGCGAGACAATATGAATTTTAAGCAACTGCGTGCGATTGCAAAAAAATATAATTTCTCTTTTGCCACCCCCGTCAAAGATATTCCCGAAAAAGCTTTAAATGCTATTTTATATGGCGGCGATGACAGTGTTTCTGTAAAAATTCGTTATCGAAAGCAGGATTATACCTATGATTTGGCTTTCGATGGACTCGTCAAAATGCTAGGTAGGTGGTATCAGGACACCTCGTCTGAAAAAATTAGGCGTTGGGCAGAGTCTTTTATGATTGTAGATGCTTGTCCGGAATGTAATGGACAACGGCTGCGAAAAGAGTCCCTACATTTCAAACTAAATGGCAAAAATATCTCCGATTTAGCCGAATTGGACTTAGTCGCTTTGAACAACTGGCTATTGGGGATTGATAAGCACCTCTCCGAAAGACAGCAAGTAATCGCCAAAGATATTCTAAAGGAACTGCGACTACGCTTGGGCTTTTTGTTGCACGTTGGCTTGAGTTATCTTTCTCTAAATCGCCCCGCCAGAACCCTCTCCGGCGGAGAGGCACAGAGAATTCGATTGGCTACCCAAATTGGTTCTCAATTGACGGGTATCACCTATATTCTAGACGAGCCTAGCATTGGCTTACATCAAAGAGATAATCAAAAATTAATCGAGGCCCTTCGGGAATTATCCGAAATTGGCAATTCGGTTCTGGTGGTCGAGCATGATAAAGATATTATGTTGGCTTCGGACTATCTGATTGATTTAGGACCAGGAGCGGGAAAGCACGGTGGAGAGTTGGTAGGAGAGGGAGTTCCAACAATTTTTATAAAAAATACAACCCTAACGGCAGAATACTTAAATAATATTCGCCGGATTGAAGTTCCCAAAACTCGTAGAAAGGGGACAGACAAAAAGCTGATTTTGACAGGCGCAACAGGTAATAACTTAAAAGCAGTAACCTTAAACATTCCTTTGGGGACTTTTTGCTGTGTCACGGGGGTATCGGGTAGTGGGAAATCCTCCCTTATTAACGAAACGCTGTACCCGATTTTGCGGCAGCATTTTTATAAAAGCAATAAAAGACCCCTGCCCTACGAATCAATCAAAGGGTTGGAAGAACTGGACAAGGTCATCGAAATAGATCAATCGCCAATCGGACGAACTCCTCGCTCCAACCCCGCTACCTATACAGGCGTATTTACGGAAATCAGAAAGCTATTTACCGAGCTACCCGAAGCCAAAATCAGGGGCTATAAACCTGGCCGTTTTTCTTTTAATGTAAAAGGGGGACGCTGCGAAACCTGTCAGGGGGCAGGCAAACGGGTAATAGAAATGAACTTCTTACCCGATGTGCAAGTGGACTGCGAAATCTGTATGGGCAAAAGGTATAACCGAGAAACACTAGAAATTTTATTCAAAGGCAAATCCATTAGCGATGTATTGGACATGACGGTGGATGAAGCAGTGGATTTCTTTAAAAATATTCCCAAAATCCACCGCAAAATGAAAACCCTGCAAGAGGTAGGATTGGGCTATATTTCTTTGGGGCAGCAAGCAACTACCCTTTCTGGCGGGGAGGCACAGCGCGTCAAACTATCCGAAGAATTATCCAAACGAGATACAGGGAAAACCCTTTATATCCTCGATGAGCCAACTACGGGACTACATTTCCAGGACATCCAACACTTATTGGGTGTACTCAACCGATTAGTGGATAAAGGAAACACGGTCGTCATTATTGAGCATAATATGGAAGTGATTAAGGTCGCTGACCATATTATTGATATTGGCCCAGAAGGCGGTAGTGGTGGGGGAACCATTGTCTGTACCGGTACACCTGAACAACTCGCCAAGCATAAAAGTAGCTATACGGGACAGTTTTTAAAAGAAGAGCTTGCGTAGGGCAGATTGACAGCCCCTTTTATAAAATCTGGTTCTTCGACAAAAATTGTGTTATGGAGGAATAAAGCCATTTAAAATACCCGTTCTTCATAGTCCTCGTCTTTTTAAATGGCTTTATTCTACACTATTTGTCAAAGAAGGGAAAATCTTAAAAACCCGCTCAAAATAGCTGCCTATTTCTTCCACAAGCTGCGTCTTATCTTCCTCTAGGTCAATGCCAGCAATGATCTTGGCCAGGCGTTTTTTGTACTCTAATTGCATGGCTCTACCAATTTGGATACGCTGCGCTTGAGGCGAACCAGCACCGTGCAGACTTTCTGTTAAATAGCCAACGGCATTTCTACCCAAAGTCATACTTTCAATTAGGCGAAGGATGCGCATTCGATCTTCAGTTTTGGCATCCGCTTTTCCCCTTAAATATTTTTTTAATAAAAGGCCTATTTCTGGATGGTTTAAATCTTTTTCTGAAGGCATTGTCGCAACCAATCCGCCGCCTAAATCCTGTGCCAACCGCCCTATTTCATAAGGCATTTTAGTGACGTGGTGCTTGCAGACATTAGAAAGCATATCATCGCAAATATAGCAGCCAGATTTGGTGGCATAGCCCTGATAAGAAGAAGCGATTCCTGTGGCGTAAATGGTCTCGTTTAAGTGGGTCATTTCGACCAATTTGTCCTTGATATGTGAGGCTTTGGGCACCCCATTCAGTTCGGCAATAGCGGCGGCGGCTCCGATTAAGACGTCTCCCACGCCACTTTTACAGACATAGCTTCTTCGGTGATAGGTCGTAAATCTTTCGACTAGCATAGCCGCAAAATCGTATTCTCCATCCATAAAAATAGATTGATTAGGGATAAACACATTATCAAAAATAATCATAGCCTCTTGCCCACTATATTGGGCATTCCCGACATCAATTTCGCTCCCTTCCATGCTGCGGATATCGCAGGATTGCCGCCCGTAGATATAGGTAATACCAGGGGCATCTACGGGAATGGCCCCTACAATGGCATAGGCTTTGTCTTTTTCTCCCAATCGCATGGTGGGCATGACAATCAGCCAGTGCGAGTTAATGCAGCCCGTCTGGTGGGCTTTGGCACCGCTTATATAAATGCCCTCTTTCGTTCTCTTGCTAATATGCACAAATAGATCGGGATCTTCTTGTTGGTGAGGAGCCAAACTTCTGTCTCCTTTTACATCGGTCATTGCGCCACCAACTACATAATTATATTGGTGCATGAGGGTCAGAAAAGACTTTAGGCGAGCATGATAAGCGGTCCCGCATTGTTCGTCTATTTCAAAAGTGACCGAGTAGAGCGCATTAAAGGCATCCATGCCCACGCATCGCTGGAAACAAGTACCTGTTTGTTGACCTAACTTGCGCTGCATTTTATTTTGTAAAACTAAATCCGCCACACTAGTACAAATGCCCAAAAAACGACTGACTCGCTCGCCCGTAAAAGGGGAGATAACAGCGGCCAATTCTGGTGCAGTGATTGCCAAATCATAAGTCGCTGCAATAGCATTAATGGAAGGGCGAATCACAGGATGTTCGACAGGGTCTTTGACCAATTCACCGAAGAGGTAAATTTTTAGGTTTCTACCCTTTAAGGAGTGGATATAGTCGGTGCCGCTAGTAATTTTTTTAGCTAGTATTTCAGTTGTATAGGCCATATCTTGTAATTTTATTTTCTTGTAAGTTCTTATATTGCATCTTACTAAACCTTCAAAAAGATCACCCTTTTTATAAATGGCGCATCAAAATATCCATAATAATGGAATAACCAAAAATGTTTTAGATTTTTTCAATCGCCCGTTCCCCGTGATGGAGGATTGGGAGATGCGCTGGACAGTGATCGGTTTTCACGGCGTTTTTGTCGCTGCCTTTTTGGTGCTTTTTAAGCCTTTTCAAAATGTTTTTACATCCCAAAGCCCTTTGGTAAATGCCGGATTTGGCCTAGTGGTTAGCCTAGTTTTAGCAATCAATCATCTGCTAATTACAAAAGTATTTCCCGTCAATTTAAAAAAATGGACCATTGGAAAGTCCATTCTTTGGACGTTTTACGATGTGGTCGCCGTCATAGTGGGGGTATTTATTTATAAAAGCTATTGGTCGGGATATGAGAATTTTACCTGGAAGGGCTTATGGGATATTGGATATACTACCTTGCTTTTAGCCATTATTCCAGTGATGATAAGCACTATTTTGCTAGAAAATTGGCTGCTCAGAAGAAATTTAAAAAAGGCAAGCCTATTTCAGCAATCCGTCGAAAATACCTTCCCGAATCCAGCGATTGGAGCTGATTTATTGACGATATATGCAGAAAATAATAATGAATGGTTGAAAATTCGTGTTTCTTCGCTTGTCTATCTCGAAAGCACTGATAACTATGTTAGCATCTACTATCGGGAAAAAGATCATATCCAGAAAAAACTTTTGCGCTCAACACTAACGAAAATAGAGGCGCAAATCCGCCAGGCTTATATTCAAAGATGCCACCGGTCGTATATGATTAATCTGCATCAGATAAAATATGTAGGCGGAAATAGTCGAGGGCTTCAACTACAAATGCTCGACGTAGAAAAGCAAATCCCTGTATCTCGAAAATATGTAAAAACGATTCTTAAACAAATTGAACAGACCTAATTGTACTAGTCCCCTCCAAAGATTACTCTAGACTCTTGGCTGGAACCACCTCGCCCCTATGACAAGTTGTGCAATTAACAATTGCCTGTTCGCTTTTTAAATTGGGAATGTTTTTTAATAATTCTCTATTGATTTGTCCCGTCATCTTCCACATTTCCCTGGCAATCTGCTTGGTAGGTTTGACATCGCTTGCCCATTTTCCAAATTCATGACAATGATTGCAGCGCACCCCTAAAGACTTATTAAAAGCCCTTTGCATAATTGGCAGCACCCTACTAGCAGGCATTCCCTTTAAAATTTCTATATTTTCAAAAACTTCTTCTGCGGGCAGATTTTCTTTGCCTTTGATTTTCTCATTAATGGCCACGATGAAAGCTGGGGGGCTGGAAGGTTTTTCTGCCTTATCTGCCTCTGTAGAAGTAGTGGCTTTTTGAGAAGAGGTACAGGCACTCCAATTAGTAGAACCCACAAATAAAATAAAGCCAAGCATTCCCATTATAAATAATTGTCTTCTCATCTTGTCAGGTTTTAAGTTATTGATCATTAATGTACTAAAAGTAAGCTTTTTTTGGAATATTTATTGCTTGCCACAAAAAAACACATATGCTTTAGGTCCCAATATAAAATGACAAATGCGCTACTTTTAAGCTAAAGCTGAGCTTTGTTTTATATAAATAATATTTTTTTAATTTATAAAATATTGTTTTTTAGTTAATTAAATTAAACATGGTACGTTTTTTGCTGATAAATTTATACTAAACTTGATTACCCTTATCTTTGTAAAGGGCAAATTATAATCTCCTATTTTACAATTGTTGTACGCCTTACTCAAGACTATTTAAAGAAATTGATCATCATGCACTATGAAAGAAAAGGTTTAATTAGCATCTGTTTGGCTTATTTTTTCTTTGTCGCTGCTACGTGTGTAGAGCAGGCGGAGCCCGGCCCTTCCCCGGACGACTTGACCAAAGAAAAAAGAGAACGGCTGGGAGACCTACTTTTACAAACTATGGCTCGGTCCCCCAATGAATTTACCATTTTAGACCGGCAGTCCAAACATGACCTACTCATTCGCGATTATTTACAAACCCTTTATGACCAAGCAACGCAAGACATTCGGCAGGATCGCCACTCTTCCCCTCATGATCGCTGGAATCCAGAAAGAACCTGGCAAGTTGTGGTATTAAATGACCGAAATCGATTTGCCTTTTCTGTTCCAGGCGGGCATTTATTTATTTCAACAGGTTTTTTGGGTAGCCTTAGCAAAGATTATGAAATTTATTATTTAATGGCTTTTGAAGCGGCTAATGTTAGTGGGCGTTATTTAATAGACAATATGGTCACCGAGTACAGCACTGCCACCTTGTTGGAAATCATTGACAGTCCGGAAGCCTCTACTAACCCGACATTACTAGAGATCGCTCAAAACCTTAAAAGAAGTCTCGCTTTTGAAAATGACATCATTCAGGAAATTGATAAAAATGCTAGTGAGCTAATTTGCCAGACTTCTATTTTTGACCGCTTTGGTATCATCACCTTGCTAGAAAGCTTAACCTCTCAAGAGCAATGGCGCGATACCCGCCCTTCCTACGCCAATCGCCTGGAGTATATTAAGTCCTTAGACATTAAAGGTTGTGGAAATATTAAATCCACAGGGTTGTATCAAAAAATGGTATTGGAAAATTTGCCTTAATTCGTAGGAAAACAAATATTTAAATCCTACAAATAGAGGCAAGGATAAAGAATTTTTTAGCCCCGTTTTTTAGAAATTGTTATTTTGGCGAATTGAAAATCGTTAATATGAGCCAAAAAGGAAAACTATTTTTAATTCCCTCGCCCCTCGGTGAAAATGGCAGCCATACATTGCCCGAATCCGTTAAGGAGGTTCTCCATTCTTTGGATATTTTCATAGTAGAAAAAATAAAAACTGCCCGACGATATATTAAATCCACAAAACATCCCAAAGCCATAAGCGAGTTATTGTTTCTTGAACTAAACAAGCGCACCGAAGCTAAAGAATGGGGGCGGTATTTAGAAGCTGCTGAAAATGGAAAAAATATCGGCTTACTTTCCGAGGCAGGTTGCCCGGGTGTGGCCGATCCAGGAGCAAAAATTGTAAAATTAGCACATGGCACCGGCATCAAAGTTATCCCTTTGGTTGGGCCGTCTTCTATTTTACTGGCATTAATGGCTTCAGGGATGAATGGGCAAAGCTTTACTTTCCACGGCTATCTTTCTCCAAAGAGAGAATTACTCGCCAAAGATTTAAAACGCTTGGAGCAAGCTGCTCAAAGATTGAAACAAACCCAGATTTTTATAGAAACGCCCTATCGAAACAGACAGGTTCTGGAACAAGCTTTGAAAACACTTTCTCCCCAAACCAGATTTTGTATTGCCATGAACCTGACTTTACCCAATGAATACGTGCTGACAAAATCCATTGGGGAATGGAGACAAACGAAATTGCCAGAATTGCACAAACGGCCAGCAGTATTTTTGGTTTTATAGATGCTTTTATTTGCTTATCCTCAAAAGAGGTAAAACTTTGAAACGAATTGTCAAGCCGTCTCGTCAAAATAAGGCTTAACAGATTAACACACCTTTTTACTTCTTCTGCAATTGGATAAGAGCGAAGGTGTTACTTTTACAGTAATAGTTTGTCTTAAATTGGCATAATCTATCCTTAAATAAACAACTAAATTACCGATGAGCGCAGCATTAGCCATTGCTAAAAAAGAATTAGAAAAAAAGGGATACCTTGATATAGAAGTAGATCCGACGCTAGATTTATTTGAAGAAATCGAAAAGTTAAAGAAGGAGAAAAAGGCTATTATCCTCGCCCATTATTATCAAGAAGCAGCTATTCAGGACATTGCAGACTATGTGGGAGACAGTTTGGGCTTATCCCAACAGGCGGCTTCTACAGATGCGGACATGATCGTATTTGCAGGCGTACATTTTATGGCAGAAACGGCAAAAATGCTCTCACCAGAGAAAATTGTTGTCCTGCCCGACCTAAAGGCGGGTTGCTCGCTGGCTGATTCTTGTCCACCCGATTTATTTAAAAAATTCAAAGAAAAACATCCCGATCATGTCGTGGTAAGTTATATCAATTGTACTGCAGAATTAAAGACTTTGACAGACATTTGCTGCACCTCGACCAATGCCGCCCACATTATTGAAAGTATTCCCAAAGATCAGCCAATTATCTTCGCGCCCGATATTAATTTAGGTACTTACCTAAAGAAAAAAACGGGTAGAGAAAACATGATTCTATGGAATGGGGCTTGTATGGTACACGAAATTTTCTCTCTGGAAAAAATTACCAAATTGATGCGCCGTCACCCAAAGGCTAAATTTATCGCCCACCCCGAATGCGAACCCGCCATTTTAGACATTGCCGATTACATTGGCTCTACGAGTGGGTTATTGCGCTACACCAAAGAAAATGAAGCAACTGAGTTTATTGTCGCCACTGAATCCGGCATCCTCCATCAAATGATAAAGGCTTCTCCTTACAAAACCTTTATTCCCGCACCTCCAGACAATGCTTGCGCTTGTAATGATTGCCCCTATATGAAATTAAATACGCTGGAAAAATTATATGTAAGCATGAAATATGGCGAACCGGAAATTACCCTGCCCCAATGGATTATTGAACAAGGGCGAGCCAGCATAGATCGAATGTTAAAAATTTCTGCCAAAGCAGGATTATAATTCTTTATTTTTGTACCAAACGGGCATTTAATATGGTGCAAAATAAAAATTCAAAACCTGTAGAAAAACAAGTTGGAAGGTATTTTGAAATAGTATTAAAATACATAAGTAAGCTATTCTTTTATTCCATTTTTTCTCTTTTTATTTTTTTTCTTATTCCCTCTTGCCAGCAACCAGAAATCCATATTGACAGAGCTACCCGCAAAGCAATAGATACTTTAATCAACCATAAATTAGATTCACTCAACCCCATTTTAGATAGCCTTTGTGTGGAACGTAAAGAATCCTTAATAAAAATAGCCATTGACTCTATAATGGATAAAAGACGAAAACAGGAAGAGCGATTGAGAAATAATATTCGTTAACTTTTCTTCTTCAAAAGCTTGAGCTACAAAAGATCATCTTTTCATAGCCAAAATTTTTTGATAGCCCTAAACATAATTATATTTGTTTAATAAAAATTATTAGAATGTAGCTTCTTTAAAATATCTCACATCATGGGTAAGGTTTATAAAAAAATAGAGCCAAGAATACAAGCATTTATTCAGCAACAAAAAATGTTTTTCGTAGGTACTGCTCCCCTCTCAAAAGATGGGCTAGTCAATTGCTCTCCAAAAGGATTAGATTCTTTTCGCATTTTGAATGAGCATACAGTGGCTTACATTGATTTGGTTGGTAGTGGAGCAGAAACGATTGCTCATTTAAAAGAAAATCAACGCATTACTATCCTATTTTGTGCTTTTGAAGGGAAGCCAAAGATTGTTCGTTTATACGGCAAAGGAGAAGTGTATGAAAAAGGCAGCAAAGAATTCGACCAACTAAAAGACCTATTTCCACAGTATTCAAGCAGCCGATCTATCATCAAAGTACGATTGCATAGAATAGCAGACTCCTGTGGTTACGCCATTCCATTATACGACTACAAAGGGGATCGGGATACCTTGCTAAAATGGGCTGATCGGAAAGGAAAAGAAGGAATTGATGAATACGTCCAACAGAAAAATCGAAAAAGCTTGGATGGGCTACCTGCTTTTGAAAGTTAATTTTCTCAACAAATTGTACAACTTAACTGAAAAACTACGTCTAATTGACCGAGATTCCTTCCTTTAAAGCAACGACCGATTTTAATTTTTCTATTAAAAAATCAATCTCTGCTTCAGTATTATAGTGAGAAAAAGAAAAGCGAATTGTTTTTCTACCAGCAGGAGATTGGATACTTTCCAATACGTGAGAGCCATGCTCTGCACCAGAACTGCAAGCACTGCCGCCGGAAGCACTAATACCGGAAACATCCAGGTTTAACAAGAGCAAATCCGATTTTGGAGAAGGCGGGAAAGAAGTGCTTAAAACGGTGTATAAATAATTGTTGTCCTGGTTGCCATTAAATCGTATATCCTCAAAAGTTTCTATTAACTTGATCTTTAAATACTGCCGAATAGACTCGATATGGCTTTGCCTTTCCTCCATGTTTAAAACCGCTAACTCTAATGCTTTTGCCAAGCCCACAATCCCATAAATATTCTCCGTTCCGCCTCGCATATTTCGCTCTTGTGCCCCACCATCAATATAGGGTTGAATCATAGAATCACTATTGATATAGATAAAGCCAACCCCTTTCGGGCCATGAAACTTATGTGCAGCACCAGCCAAAAAATTGATTTTGGTCTTTTCTATATCAATTGGGAAATGCCCCATTGTCTGCACCGTATCAGAATGAAATAAGGTGTCATATTTTTGACATAATTGAGAAACCCGCTCCATGTCCAAAACCGTCCCGATTTCATTATTGGCGTGCATCAGGGAAACCATCGTCTTTTGCCCTTTTTCTTGTAGCAAAGTTTCCAAATGTTCATAATCAATCGTTCCTTCACCATCTACTTGTGCAAATTCGATGATTACTCCATGAGATTTTACCAAATTTTCCGCTGTATGTAATACGCAATGATGCTCCGTTTTGGAAGTAATAATTCGCTGCACACCCAAATCCCTGACCGCACATTTCAAAGCCATATTATTAGACTCTGTACCACCGGAAGTAAAAAACACCTCCCCGATAGAAGCGTTGATACAATTGGCAACGGTTTTTCTAGCCTTTTCAATAAGGGATCGAGCGGTTCGCCCTTCTCTGTGGATAGAAGAAGGATTGCCAAATGTTTCCTTCATCACATACCCCATTGCTTCAATCACTTCCTCGCTTATTGGAGTGGTTGCTGCATTGTCCAAGTAAATTCTCATGGATATCTTTTTGGTAAAATGGTTAGAATTATTTTAAAATGCAAAGGTAGAGATAAGAAGTGAATAGTAAATAAAGTTTGCTCAATAAATTCTGTGCGAACTAACTATCTTTGTGCCAATTTCACTAATTACCATTCAAATTTTGAAATGGATACCAAGAAAAGAAAATATAAGAAAAATAAAAAAAGGGATCAAACCGATTATGGCCCATTTAACCCAAGGGCTATCAATCGCCCCCAAACCAAAGAAATCGTTACAGCAAAAGATTTAGGGCAAGATATTCGATTGAACAAATTTGTCGCCCATTGTGGCGTTTGTTCCCGTAGAAAAGCAGATGACTACATCAAACAAGGCTTGGTGAAAGTGAATGGACAGCTAATCAGAGAACCTGGACATCGAATTAGTCCCAAAGACAAAGTGCGTTTTAAAGAAGAAATTATTAAGCCGCAGGTGCAAAGGATCTATATTCTGCTTAATAAACCTAAAGGAGTGATCACAACTACCAGCGATGAGCGAGGTAGAAAAACGGTAATGAACCTAATTGGTGCGGATGTAAAGGAACGAATTTTTCCCGTTGGACGGTTAGATAAGGAAACGACTGGTTTGCTACTTTTAACCAATGACGGCGATTTAGCCAAAAAGCTAGCCCATCCAAGCTATAAGGTGAAAAAAATTTACCATGCCATTTTGGATAAACCTGTCACAAAAAATGACCTAAAAAAAATTGTCGAAGGACTGGAATTGGAAGACGGTTTAGCAATGGTGGATGGCATGGATTACGTCAGAAATAAAGGAAAAAATGAAGTGGGAATTGAACTTCATATCGGTAAAAATAGAATTATTCGTCGCATCTTCGAGCATTTGGGATATGAAATAATTAAATTGGATCGGGTATATTACGGCGGACTTACGAAAAAAGACCTGCCAAGAGGGCGTTACAAATTTTTATCTGAAAAGGAAATCATTATGCTAAAGCATTTTGTATAATAAACTCTAATAAGTGAAAATTTACTGAAAGCATTACTTTTGCAAGCATTAAAATAAATTCTAATGGTAAAAATAGCAGCATTTGAAACCATTCATCAAATTCTAAAAGATATTGAAATTGCCCAGCCGCAAAATGTAGAGGAATTGGAGCAGTTCAGAATCAAATACTTAGGTTCTAAAAATATTTTAAAACCTCTTTCTAAAGAAATTCGCAATGTGCCAAGTGAGCAAAAGCGGGATTATGGACTACTCATCAACAAAGTAAAGCAAGCAGCCGAACAAAAATTTGCCAGTTTGAAAGAGCACCTGGAAACAGCAGCAGATGAAGCAGCAGAGGAAGCCCTTGACCTAACTGCACCAGCAGAACCCATTGCACTAGGCTCCAGACATCCCATTTCTATCACTATGAATCGCATTATTGACATTTTTTCAAGAATTGGTTTTGTAGTAGCCGAAGAACGAGAAATTGAAAATGACTGGTACAACTTTACCGCCATGAATACACCAGAAGACCACCCCGCCAGAGATATGCAAGATACCTATTACTTGAAAAATAGCACGACCATGCTCTTGAGAACACATACCTCTTCCGTACAGGCTCGGGCAATGACCACCCAAAAGCCGCCTATTAGAATCATTGCGCCTGGAAGAGTTTATAGGAATGAAACCATTTCTGCTCGATCTCATTGTCAGTTTCACCAAGTGGAAGGCTTGTATATTGATAAAAATGTATCTTTTGCTGATTTAAAGCAAACCCTGCTTTACTTCGCAGAAGAAATGTATGGCGTTGGTACAAAAATTCGCCTGCGCCCCTCTTATTTCCCCTTCACTGAGCCAAGCGCAGAAATGGATGTCTCTTGTTTTATTTGCGGGGCAGAAGGTTGTAACGTGTGTAAATATACGGGTTGGGTAGAGATTTTGGGATGTGGTATGGTGGACCCCCAAGTATTAGAAAATTGTGGTATTGATCCGGATGAATATTCCGGCTTTGCCTTTGGCATGGGTATCGAAAGACAAGCAATGATGCTCTATGATATTAATGACATTCGATTATTATTTGAAAATGATGTGCGATTTTTAGTAAAGCTGGTAAATTACAGGAACGACATGCTTATAAATTATTTGAATGCAAGGATTTTCGGGCATTACGAAAACAGAGGATATTATTTGGACACCGACTTTACATTGGTGGTCAGAAAATATCCAACACAGAATATCTCATTTTGATTAGTGATATTCCATTAAAACATGGCACTCAAATTTATAGCCAACAAACAATTCAAGTCCGCACTATAACTTTCGTTTTTCACTCAGACTTATCGAAAAAATATTACCTTCTTTGACAAATCGTGTGGAATAAAGCACCATTTTTGTCGAAGAACCAAATAATACTACTTTGAAGCCTAGCATCCCAAAAGGAACGAGAGATTTTACGCCAGAGCAAGTTTCCAAACGCAATTACATTTTTGATACCATCAAAAATGTGTTTATCAAATATGGTTATCAACCAATTGAAACGCCTGTAATGGAAAGCTTGTCAACCCTAACGGGCAAATATGGAGAAGAAGGAGATAAATTGCTATTTAAGGTATTAAATAATGGCGATTTTTTGCAAAAAGCGGACGCTAAAGCCCTAGCAGAGAAGGATTCTATCAAATTAATCCCTTCTATTTCAAAAAGGGGTTTACGCTATGACCTGACCGTTCCTTTTGCCCGCTTTGTAGTGATGCACCAAAATGAAATTACTTTTCCTTTCAAACGCTATCAAATTCAACCTGTTTGGCGAGCGGATCGGCCACAAAAGGGCCGCTATCAGGAATTTTATCAGTGTGATGTGGATGTAGTCGGTTCGGATTCCTTAATGTACGAGGCGGAATTGGCACAGATCTATGATGAAGTATTTGCCAATTTGAACATAAACGTAGCCATTAAAATCAATAATCGAAAAATTCTAGCGGGCATGGCAGAGGCAGCAGGCATCGCGGATCAATTCATGGCTATGACTATTGCTATTGACAAACTGGATAAAATCGGAATTGAGGGGGTGCGAAAAGAACTGGCAGAAAAATGTATTTCTGATGGTTCAATTGATAAGATTGAAGAAATGCTACAAGTCACTTCGCTTGCGCCTTTAAAAAAATTATTTAAAAATAGCGAAATTGGTCTGAGGGGCATTGCAGAGTTAGAAGCGTTTCACGCTTATTTTGATTTAAAAAAGTCGGCGAACGAAGTTGGTTTTGATATTACTTTAGCCAGGGGGTTAAATTATTATACGGGTTGCATTTTTGAAGTGAAGGCAAAAGACGTTGAAATGGGCAGTATCGGCGGCGGTGGCAGATATGATGATTTGACAGGTGTTTTTGGTCTAAAAAATGTATCTGGGGTAGGCGTTTCTTTTGGCGCCGCACGGATTTTCGATGTCATGGAGGAATTAAACTTGTTTCCAAAAGATAGAAAAGACGGTTTGAAATTGCTATTTGTGGCTTTTGACAGTGCTAGTCACAAATATGCTTTTAAATGCCTAAATCAAGTCCGTCAGGCAGGCATCAATGCCGAACTGTACCCTTCGCCTGTAAAAATGAAAAAGCAACTAAAATATGCCAATGATAGAAACGTGCCCTTCGTAGCCCTCATCGGTGGAGAGGAAATAGAGCAACAAAAAGTAATGCTTAAAAATATGGATAGCGGGGAGCAGAAGTTAATGGATATAGAAGCAGTTATCAAAAAATTGAGTTAGAAATAATATGCCTCGATATAAAAATCTCACCCAAATTCAGGAAGATATTGCAGAAGGGCTAATCACCTGCGAACAACTTGTTGAATACTACCTGGATCGAGTCAGAGCGACAAAACATTTGAACGTCTATATAGAAGTTTTTGAAGAAGAAGTATTGGCTCAAGCCAAAGCATTGGATACTAAATACCAGCAAGACCCTTCCTCCGTTGGACGTTTATACGGTATGGTGGTTTCTATCAAAGATGTGTTGTGTTACAAAGGTCATCGCGTAAGTGCAGGTTCTAAAATTCTAGAAGGCTTTCGATCACCATTCAGCGCTACGGGGATTGAGCGATTATTGGCAGAGGATGCAATCATTATTGGCAGAGTTAACTGCGACCAATTTGCGATGGGTTCGACCAATGAAAATTCGCATTACGGGCCAACCAAAAATGGCTTGAATCCCGAAAAAGTGCCCGGTGGCTCTTCGGGGGGCTCGGCAGTTGCCGTACAAATTGATACTTGCCTCATTTCTCTGGGAACCGATACGGGAGGTTCGGTACGACAGCCAGCGGCTTTTTGTGGTATTTTGGGCTTTAAGCCCACTTATGGGCGGATTTCTCGTTATGGCTTATTGGCTTATGGCTCTTCTTTTGACCAAATTGGCCTATTAGCAAATAGTGTAGAAGACATTGCTTTGACCTTGGAATTAATGGCGGGTAGGGACGAATTTGATAGCACTTCTAGCAGTCGAGAAGTGCCTGTTTATTCTAAAAAATTAATTTTTAATAAAAAGGCAAAAATTGCCTATTTCTCTTCTGCTCTAAATCATGAAAATCTGGATAAAACTATTAAAGGTCAAATATTTGAGCTAATTCAAAAACTGGAAGCGGAAGGGCATGTTGTTAAAGACATAGATTTCAATTATCTCGATTATATTATTCCAGCTTATTATGTGCTGACTACTGCGGAGGCTTCCTCCAATTTATCTCGCTATGATGGCATTCGTTACGGCTATCGCAGTCCCAATGCGACCAACCTGGAAGAAACTTACACCCTGTCCAGAACCGAAGGTTTCGGCACAGAAGTCAAGCGGCGCATTATGCTGGGTACTTTTGTTTTAAGTGCTGGATATTACGATGCCTACTATGCCAAGGCTCAAAAAGTCAGACGGTTAATTGCTCAAAAAATGACTGACATTTTCCAAAAATATGACTTTATCTTGATGCCTACCACTCCTGGACCTGCCTGGAATATTGGCGAAATCAACGATGATCCAGTCAACATGTATCTGGCAGATGTTTTTACGGTGCTGGCTAACATGACAGGTATTCCGGCAATTTCCATTCCTTTGAGAACTTCAAACGGCTTGCCAATTGGCGTGCAATTGATGGCAAATAAATTTGAAGAAGCAAATTTACTCGCCTTCTCTACATTAGACTTGTTTTGGTAAACTGACCGATAGTCCGCTTATTTTTTTTGTCAAAAAGCGAATCTGTTAATATCTCTAGTTCTTGAATTAATCAGCAAGAATTCTTTAAAATTTGTTTTTTGAGCATTACGGATCAATAAGAATAATAAAGTTAGGAAACTTGTTTTGATTATCTGGGTGTTTCAAAATAGTGTTAAATAATAAGACCGACCGATCATTATTTGGTCCTTGAAAAATGATAGTACCATCTAAATTAAAGTCATTTTCTGTATAAGCCGTGCTAATAAAATTGGTCAAGAAGTGCGTGTTTTCAGAATCTAATAGCACTTGTAAAAATATATCAAAAATATCATTTTGCGGTCCTTGATAAATAATTCTTCCATCATTATTTAAGTCGCCTGCCCATAAAGCTTTCATATCCTCCATATTTACAGTTGCATCGTCCCCAACAACAGGCGTAAAGGTATAAGTAAAATCAACAAAAGGGATCTGAAATGTGGAAAAAGTATAAGGATTTAAGCTTTGCAAACCCAAGTGATTTCTATGTCGAATACATACATAATAATCCCCAATAGGTACATTGGTAAAAGTAATGATGCTATCTCCTCCAGCCATCATTACATCGCCGTCGCGTTGTATTAAGCCAGCACAGGTAGCCACGATACTATCTCTATTAGTAGCCGCCCTTAATTCTACAAAAACCCAATCAACAACAGCATTCGCCCCCGTTGTTTCAAATAAAGTAGTATCTGCTATTTCGTTACCTCCATCGCCATAATGTTGAAAGCGGTCCATAGCTGAGTAGGGTTCTTTTACAGGGATAAGTTGTTTTTTTCTTAAATCATCCCGCATCAGCCCATCTACATTGCTTCCGATTAATGCACCTTGTAGGGTCGCTTTTAATTGTAGAGCAACCCCTTCGCAAGTAACCTCCTGAGAATAAGAGGTGCTATTCCCACATTCGTCCATAGCAGACCAGGTTCGGTTAATGACTTTCCTAGCACCAAAAAAGGCGGCTATTTCAGAATAGTTAATAACAACACTTGCATCGCAGTTGTCAATGGCTTTAATATCAATGCCTATTTCTAGGCTATCTGTTTCGTTTTCGCAAAAATGAGGAGAATCCAAGGGAATACTTCCCTCTATTACCAGGTAAGAAACCGTTTCATTGGGATGTACCCCATCTAAGTAATCCCATTCTTCTACCCGAATTTGAAACTGATCTAAACCTACATTTCGAATCCTTATGGTGGCGGCTTCCCCGTTAGCAGTTGTTAAATTACTAGCAATGATGACGGGATTGGCGTAATAATTATTTAGATAAACAGTTTTCCAAGTACTGGATAATGTGGTCTTTCCCACCTCTCCAATTATTTGTTCTTTTGCACTTGTGATCGTACCAATGTTTTCTATCGCCAAATAAGCTGTTGTTTCAGAGGTATGAGCTAATTCGGCATCCTTAGAAGCTTCTTCCTGAATATTTAAAGTCACTCCTGCGCTGTTTAAATTATCGTTTCTAACAAAGGCTGGGTCGAATTCATTAGTCGTTTGAAGGCTTGTAAATAATGCGGGTGAAGCAGTGAAAGTGTTTTGAAAAGCTAAGCCTTTCAAACTTTCTGTTAGGAATAGAGATGCTGCCTCTAATTGATACTTCGTCGTTTGCGTTCCCGATTCAATGGCAATCCAAGCAACACTTTCTCTAATATGTTTATTATCATTATTTTCTTCTTCCATAATACGCAATTCAAACTGGGAAACAGAAACGCCACGAATTTGGGCTACTACTGCACTTGCATCATTAGTGGTAACTACTTGGTGGAAAATCATTGGTTTAGTATCAAAATCAATAGGCAGGTTGACTATTTTCCAATTTTTTCCAACAAATTCCATAACACCAGCTACCATTTTTTTACCATTGGGTAAGGTATATATTCTAAAAATATCGGGTGCGACAACATCTTGCACTTCTACTATTTGAGAACTAGAAGTAGAGTTACCACATAGGTCTGTGGCCGTCCAGGTTCGAGTAATTGTGTAGTCATACAAAGAGCAGCCGTCTTCTCCTTGTGTGCTTTCCTCCTCTACATGAATTCCAATAGCAGGACAATTATCAAAAGCAGAAACCAGGGGAGGCAAAGGAATTTCTTCATCACAGCTAACGGTATCATCTACTGGAATATTGACTAAAACAGGTATAGAATTATCTTCAAAAGTTAAATGAACAATAGCATTAGCGCAACAAGAGATATTTTGATTACACACTTGATAGGAAAACTCGTCGGTCTCACACACTGCATTTATTGGGGTATAAGTAAAGGAACCATTTGAGGCGAACACGACAGAGCCATGAGTAGGTTGTACCAAAACACTAAAGGTAGTATTAGATAAATTAGTATCATTTTCAGCTACTGTGCCCTTATAGTTAGCTCCTGGGCAAAGGCTGATAGAATCATTAATAGCAATTATACCAACAGGGTTGATCGTTACTTCATCCGTCGCCGTGCAAGTACCATCCGAAACCGTTACTGTGTAAGTTGTAGTTATTATCGGATTGACAGTGTGATTGGCACCTGCTCCTAGTCCATTGTCCCAAGTATAGGTCAAGCCGCCATTGCCGCCTGAACCAGCGGCACTTAGATCGGTACTTGATCCGGCACAAATATCAGCTGCAGCGGCAGTAGCAGTTACCATTAATCCATTCAAGCAGTCGGGATCAGCGCAATCAGTTAGCCCATCCCCGTCATCGTCTATACCATTGTCGCAAATTTCAGAGCAACCAATAGTCACATTCAGACAGCTAGCAGAGCTATTGCCGCAGATATTATCAGCAGTAACGCAGACATTTCCTCCATTTATCCCAGTGGTGACCGTAATGGAGGTTGTGCCTTGACCACTGTCTATTGTCCATCCAGCAGGTACTGTCCAGGTGTAAGAGGCTGCGCCACCAACTGCACTTATCGAATAACTCTCCACCGAGCTTTCACATGCAGGGTCATTGCCCGATATAACTCCAGGCTGTAGGGGAATCGTGGTCGGTGTAATGGATAGGCAACTATTGTTCCCATTACCACAAATATTCTCGGCACTTACACATACATCCCCTGCTGTTCCGTTGGTCGTTACATTGATGCTGGTTGTTCCTTGACCAGAAATGATTGTCCACCCTACAGGAACAACCCAATTATAAGAAGTTGCACCAGATACAGCATTGATCGAATAAGTCTGGCTACTGCCTTGACATGGAGCGTTATTTCCCATGATGCTGCCTGGCTGGGCAGGCACTGAGGCAACTACATTGATTGTCACCTGGCTAGTAGCGGTACAGGTGCCGTCTGAAATGGTTACACTGTAGGTGGTCGTAGTCCCTGGGTTGACGGTGTGGTTGGCACCTGCTCCCAGCCCATTGTCCCAAGTGTAGGTCAAACTACCATTGCCACCTGAACCAGCGGCACTTAGATCGGTACTTGATCCAGCACAAATATCAGTTGCAGCAGCAGTAGCGGTTACCGTTAATCCATTCAAGCAGTCGGGATCAGCACAGTCAGTTAGCCCGTCCCCATCATCATCCATGCCATTATCACAAATTTCTTGTGGATCATAACAATTTTCATCTAGTTCAAAATAGATATCCCCTCGCTTGGTTGTCCCATTATCATCCCATTCAAACCAACCCGCCATCCCAAAGTTACATTGGTTGCGGCTCGCTCCATAACCTACTTGAACTCGATAATTACCTTGATTGCCAATGATGTTACGCATCTGTCCGCTATTGCAGCCTAGCCCAGTCAGCGTTCCCGATACAGCCCAGTAGTCCCAATCTGCATGGTTGTCTGGAGAACAAACTCCGTTCACAAAGTTCCAATCGTCATAGCTACCCCCAAAGGTCGCCCAATCTTGCTTATCCGATAGTGTAAGTTCTATAAACCAGCCGCAGGCGCTACCTGTGGCTCCTTCCTGATTGACCATATTGCCCTGAATGGTAATCGTACCGTCCGGATTGTGGCATATACTCGTACCATAATCAACTTCAAATACTAGATAAGGGCCTGTCCAGGCAGCTGTCGTATCCAACCAGAAAGTAGAAGTTCGAGAAATATCTTCCAAGGTGGGTTGTATAAAGCAACCACTACAGGTTACTGGCACTTCAATATCTGTCGCTGTTAAACAGACATCATCAATAAAAATGTCCTCCCCTCCAACCCAATCTGCAAATTCAATCCGAGCATAAGCCGTGTTGGCGGGAATGGTAAACACAATAGAATATTTTTCCCAAGTAGTTGTCAAGTGGGCATTTGGGGCGAGTTGCCCCAACCAATTGTTACTGGCATCATAAAATATTACCACTCCCGGAGACCAGAACCTGTTAGTTGCTACCTTTGCCCAGAAGGTCAATTCATAGGTCGAATCTACCGATAGCGTATTAATATTTCGATAAAGATTGTCACTGGTGTTGGCTAATACCAGTGAGTTGATGCCTGTATGGGCTTCGTTAGAAGTGATCGCCCCGCCGCCGGAAGTCCAATCGGTTAAGCCATTTTCAAAACTACTGTTCGTGATATAGCCGCAGTCACAGAAACAATCATCGTCATTGCAGTCAGCGAGTCCATCGCCATCGTCATCTATACTATTGTCACAAATTTCTGGAGGAGAGCAAGACTTACTATAGGAAATAGCATCTAAATCAAAATTGTAAGTATTCAAATTGGTCAAGCGTAGATAGCGCGTGTTTATCCCTGTCGTTATGGTTTGGTCAAAATAGTTAGTCGTAGAAAATGTAAAAGGACTACCAGCAGCAGCACTATAAGTCACCCCATTAGTGGATTCTTCCACTTGAACAGAAGGGTCTGAGCTTGAAGCTGCATCCCGACGCCAGCGAATGGTATAATCATTTCCCGCCGAAATTTCATCTGTCAAATCCAATACAATCTGGTCATTGACATCATAAAACTCTGCGCCTGAACCATTAGGGGCACCAAGTGCATTGTCCGAATTGCTTACTCCTATTTGGGAGACTACCGTATCTGCATTCCCTGAAGTACAATCCGGATCATTGCAATCAATGAGTCCATCGCCATCGTCGTCTATACCATTATCGCAAATTTCTGGAGGAGGCGTTAAACAGCAGCCAAACACTTTTACCTCATCTAAATCCCACATGACGGGTTCTGTATTGACTATATTATTCCAGCAATTCAAGTCATTTTTTTCATAAGCCATTAATTCGAACTTAAATACTCCTCCATTTGTATATTGAAAATTTGGAAGATTGGAAAAATCAAAGGATTCAAATTGCCAGCTGGAGGCGGTGAGCAGGTCTATATTTTTATAAATTTCGATACCGTCTTTTAATACTCTAATTCCATATTTATTCGCTGGATTATTACAGACCCAAATATTTTCCGGAATCCACCAATTAGTAGTCGGCGATTGTTGATAAAATTCCAGCTTGGATAGTTGCCCACTTTTATCCGCTGGAAAAGTAATTGTAAATTCAATGGCTTCTGGAGCATTATCTACCCAAGAATTATTTAAGCCAAATGCGCCTATACAAATGCCATTCCCAGTATTTCCATAGGTAGTTGAATTAGTACCCATTCTACGGTTCATATTGGTCACGGTACCACAATTATTGGTGTTATCCGGGGCAATTCCGCTCTGCCCACTTCCCATATCTCCCGTATAATTGTTATTTGCATCGAAATGCCATACAGCTATCGAATCCTCGCTAATACAAATCGATGAACAATCTGGATCGGCATTATCTATCAATCCATCACCATTGTCATCAACGCCATTGTCGCAGATTTCCGTACTTGTTACCAGGACCGTATAATCCTGAGTAGAGACACAGCCACTTGCATCCGTATAAGTAACCGTATAAGTACCCGCATGGGAAGCACCCGCATTCGTAAATAAAAAATAAGAGTCCCCGTCCGGAGTAGTGTCCGTACTGCTATCTGGCAGTTGGATTTCCAACCCACTCTGAAGCCCCGTTTGAGTGCCAATACTGAAATTGTCACCCAAACTCAATGTTAAAGTATTAGAGTTGGTCCAATTACCTCCATCATCTTGCACATAAGGGTCAAGGCTTGTCTGTCCCGGACAGGTCTCCACAGGTGGGTCATACACAAAGTCATAGGTCAAGCAGCCTACGCCCACATCCAGTTGGGGGAAGGTATGTATCGTTGTTCCCCCCATTTTTAACCTGAAAATGGCATCGTTGGCACTTGGGGTAGCACCCAAAGAGAACTGCCCCGGCCCCAAGGTCGTCATCAAAAACTCCCCTGTGCCACAACCCACCTCGTCGCACCAGACCTCCACCGTACAGCAACTATTGTTGGTTATGTTTACCGTATGCCGACAGCACCCGTCGAAGGCACAGTCCACTTCGGTACAAGTTAGGACCTCTACGGTGTAGGTCTGGGAAACAGTACAGCCACTTGCATCCGTATAAGTAATGATGTAAGTCCCTTCATCGGAAGGGCTCGCATTTGTAAAATGAAAGTAAGAATCCCCGTCTGGGGTGGTATCCGTGCTGCCATCGGGTAACTGGATTTCCAGCCCACTCTGCAATCCTGTCTGGGTTCCGAGGGAAAAGGTAGAGTCTATGTAAATGGTGACGCTTGATGAATTCGCCCAGCCGTTGCCGTCAAAAACATAAGGACTAATGGTGGTTGAACTCGCACAACCGCAAGGTAGTAGTACGGCAAATCCAACAGCTTCTCGTCCACCATCATCTGCCTTAATGTCGATAACTGTCCCGCTTGAAGGACCCGTAGTGAGCCACATGGTATTTCCTCCATATGTACCCAAACCACCCGTTCGAGTACGGTACTGAGTGTCATGTGCACGAACTGTCTTACCGCTATCTTCTACATACCACATACCGCCGTCGTCATATCGGTCAAATACCCCCCAGTTAGAGCCATTTGTTGTGAAACTCAGGGACTCATTAATATCTAATGTTATCTCTGCGTCAAAGGCTATCAAGTCCAGCGGATAAGGCTGACCGTCTTTTGTTGCCTCAAAGGTCATCGTCCAAGATACGTCGTAATCTGTGATTCCGGTACCATTAGCCTGCCCCCCTCTAAGGGCTTCACTATTACCCGTCGAACTGTACATCCAGCCAACAAGTTCTAATGAGCCACCAATCGTATTTGTCATATCCGTGGGTTGGTAAGAATCTCCATTGCCGGTGGGGGATACATTGGATATGGTTGCTGTGACGGAGATGCCGTCACCAATGTTAAACACTTGTTGGTCGCCATTCTGGATTCCATCATTGAAATCACCCGCCCAATTGAAAAAATACAACCTGTTTGCATAATAATTAACTCCAGCCTGTCCATCTCCGCCGATACTTCCTGAATTCCCTGCCGTGACGTTTGGCGTACCAAAGACATTACTGCATGTTCCATAATCCGTAAGGACATTCGTGGCCAGTATTGGGTCAGGCACTTGATCCATAACCACATTATCTATATATACATCGCCATCATTAGCTACGTCAGTATTAGGGTATATCGTGATTTCAAACGGTGCGAAGGGAGGGCTTCCTTGTCCGTATAGAGCATCTGCTAATCCATATACGGTAACGCTATAAGTTGTCCAAGTATTCAAGGTGATAGGTACCTTCTCCAATGCTTGAAAAGAATAAATAGGGTTATAAACTCCAACAACAAGGGTATCCACTGGACTAAGAGCTCTGGCCTCAAATTGTAAGGTATAAACTGCTCCTTCTTTGATTTTATTAGTGGTTTGGTCAATGGTTTGCCTTGCCTCGGTATCGAAATTTCCAGGACTTAGAACAACGTATCCATCTGGGTTTCCGCCAGTGCTGTTGTATGTAGCATTTCCATTCAACGTCCAAGGATTTTCGGTCGAGGTAAAAGTACCATTGCTAAGGATTCCAGAAGAATTAACCGTAGGTCGCATGGAATAGTAACAAGCAGAATCTATATGGGCATAAATGTCGGCATATACAGGATGACCATCTGTTGTCGCATCAAACCAAGTGGACATCCAAAACCACAGGACTGTGAGTTTCCTCCTGAACCAATCTGAAAACGGTAGCCACTCCAAGGGGCATTAATAGTTACTGTCCGTCCAGCATTACAGCCTATACCTGTCAGCGTACCTGTTACATCCCAATAATCCAAGTTCTGAAAAGCATTTGGACAGCCGGCATTTACTTCATAGCTGCCGCCAAATTGCGCCCAGGACTGCATATCCGATAAGGTCAAGTCCACAGACCAACCATCCTGGGGCCCACAAGGTGAACCGTTGCTGGCATGCCAATCCGCATCCCTCCCCCGGATAATATTTCCTTTGACACCAAGCGTGCCGTCGCCATTGTCGCAAAGCATCAGGTCGGCGTTGTCATAGTCCATCCAATTGGCATCAGTGCCCGAGTCATCCATGGCCCAGATGTATTTATCAAAACTAGCCGCCGTAGGTTACAACTTGTATTGGGGCAGGTTGGAGCCATCTATTGCCCAATTCTCCAGACAAAAACCATCAAAATAGGCATTGCCAACTCCCGTAGTGTTCCAGCCAATGGCCTGCACCCAAGCTGTATTTGCCGGGGCCACCAATTCAACGTAGTATGGTTCAGCAACAATGTCTGACGTAACATTTGCATAAACATCGCTCAAAGTGTTCCACGAAGCATCGAAAAATTTTATCCCGACCACAGGTGCTGCCGTCCCACTCTTTTTAGCAAAAACACTCAATGAGAAAGTATTACCCACTGTAGTTGCAATGTTTTGGGAAACCCCTCCATTAGAAGTGGTATGCACCACCGCTTGAGTGCCGAAATAGGCATCAGATGTAATCGTTGTAGTGCCTGTAATTCCCCATCCCGTTGTACCGGATTCGAAGTCCGGATTGCTCAGTAAACCACTTACACAGGAGAAGGTATTCGTAGCACTCAGAAATATCTCTTCACCGTCAAAAGCTTCCACAGAAGAGCTTTTAGAAATAGGCTGAAAAAGGTAAAGTTGTTGTTTTAAAAGCCGAAACTGTTTGGCATAAAAAGAGTTTTCATCGTAGGCGAGGTTGCCTTTCGCCAGAAGAAAAGTAGAAAATAGAAAAAACAGTAATAGGGAGAAGGTTTTTTGTGAAAAAGAGAAAGTTTGGTTAAAAACGAGTGAAAAGCAATTGTCCAAAGTATCCTGATAAGTAGTTTTTACATCTTTTCTTTTATAGAATAATGCAACTATCCATGCTCGTTTGTAAGAGTTTGGGCGCATATACCTCTTGAGTTGTGTAAGTTTAAAAATGTTTGTTAGGAGGGGATTGTCCTTATCTTTAACGAATAAATCCTTTGCCAGAAAAGGGCAAAAAAGAGAAATAAAAAAAGCTGTGAGGGAATTTTTAAGGGGATTGAACTAGATATAAAACAAAAATTATGCCGCATTAAAGTCACGTGTTAAAAACGGCCTTTGAAGGATGATTTCTGGTGTTTTTAAGAGCTAAAATTGCGAGATTGTATAATTGACTATGCACATTGTCAATCAGACAACCTATACAATTATTTTATCCCGTTTGCAGTATAGTACAAATGGCACTTTGGAGAGCATTAAATTTTAAACTATATGCAACAAAAAGCTGCTTTTTGGATAAAACTTTATTGCCTTACTAAAAAACAATACCTGTCGTTTAAAGAATGGCAGTAAGGAGATTAAGATAAACGATTGGGCTTTGGAGATGGGTAAAAACTTGCAATTTTGTCATAAACTAAGCCAAATAAAAACAATTTTATAGTAGGAAATTAGCTATTTTTGATACTAAAAAAAATTATATCAATTCTAGGTTAACCCGATGAGCATATTTGTTATGAAATTCATTCCATTTTTACAAATAAAATGAGTTAATTCAACTCATTTTAGTAAATAGCTTGAGTTAAAAAAATATGTAAATAACCTAAAATCAAATGCACAATCTCATTCAGTTGCTAGTCTTTAAAAAATCACTACATTTAAGTTAAAATATGAAAGCGTTTTATTTATTACTTGTAAACCTTCTCGTTGTTACTTCTATTTTTGCACAGAATAAAAAAGAAACAGCCATAATTGAAAAATATATTCAAGAGAATATGGCTGAATGGAAATTGACAGCAGCAGATATTGCTGATTTAAAAGTGGATTATGCATATCAAAGTGACCATAATGGTCTTACCCACATTTACCTTAAACAGCAATACGAGGGCATAGAAATTTTTAATGCAGTCAGCACTATTAATGTGCTGCCCAGCGGAAAAGTATTATACGCCGCTAATCGGTTTTATTCAAATATTGAAAACGCCATCAATGCCACGCAGCCAACCCTAAGCCCTGAAGAAGCCATTTGGGCGGCAGCCAATCACCTTTCTATAAAAACAACAGCCGATTTAAAGCATAAAGAAATCGCAGGCAATCAATTTATTTTCAAAAAAAACAATATTTCCAAATCACCCATAAAAGTTCAGTTGGTTTATCAACCGATGGCTAAGGATAAATTATACCTCGCCTGGCAATTGGCGATTAACAGCATGACCTCCACCAACTACTGGAATCTTAGAATAGATGCCTTGACGGGAGAACTATTAGACAAAAATAACTGGGCGACCCATTGTTCTTTTGGAACACATCAATCTACCAACAATTGTGGTTTTTTGGAAAAAACAAATAATACGCATTTTGAAAAAACAAATTCAAAAAATCGGTTCAAACCTGAAAATACCGGAGATACTTATCGCGTATTTGCGGTTCCTGTAGAAAGCCCTGCTCATGGGGACAGGTCATTGGTGGTTGATCCGGCTGATCCGGTCGCTTCTCCTTTTGGCTGGCATGATACAGACGGAGTTAAAGGAGCAGAATACACCATTACGAGAGGTAATAATGTCCATGCCTATGCGGACCCAAACGACCTGAATCGCTCCAATTTGGATGAACCAAATGGAGGAGAGGAACTCCATTTCGACTTTCCTTTTGATCCCGATAAAGAACCACTAGACAATCAAGATGCTGCGGTCACGCAATTATTTTACATGAATAATGTTATGCACGATTTTTCTTTTAGATATGGCTTTGATGAAAAAGCGGGCAATTTTCAGGAGAAAAATTATATAGAGCCTGTTGGAGCAGGAGATTATGTAGAAGCAGAAGCCCTGGATAATGCCAATGGAGGGGCTACAGATAACGCTTCTTTTGGCACACCAGAAGATGGAGGAAATGGCAGTATGTCCATGTTTGTTTGGAGTAGAGGAGGGGGAAAACTGCTTCATGTGACCGCCCCAGTAGGCATTGCAGGAGATTATGATGTTACCAATGCTAGCTTTGGCCCAAGAGTGGAAGATATGCCGATCATTGGAGGAACAATAGTGGTAGCCAATGATGGAGATAATAATGCGCCTACTTTGGCTTGCAATCCTATTGAAAATGCAGAGGAAATAGATGGGAATATTGCGTTGATTGATCGGGGGCAGTGTGACTTTGTGGATAAAATTAGAAATGCACAGGCAGCTGGAGCCATTGCTGCTCTTGTATGCAATTTTGAAAATTCTCTCGTAACGATGGGGACTCCCTCTGGGGATGCGGCTAATGATATTACGATTCCCGCTGTTTTTATGCGATCGGGAGATTGCGTCCTCTTAAAGCAGTTTATTAATGAGGGGCTGGTCATTGATCTGGAACTAGCAGAAGCTGATAAAACCGGCCCGGACCAACTAGATGGCGATTTGGACAACGGGATCATTGCCCACGAATACGCGCATGGTATTTCTATCCGCTTGACGGGCGGAAGGTTCAATTCCAATTGTTTGAACAATAGAGAGCAAATGGGAGAGGGCTGGAGCGACTTTTTTACTTTGATTACAAGCGTTGAGCCTGGAGATAAAGGAACAGATAAAAGGGGCATAGGAACCTATGTGCTTCGGCAAGGCAATGATGGCGTGGGGATTCGAAGATTTCCCTATTCTACAGACAAAACTATCAACCCTTTAACTTATAAAAATTCGGTTGCTACAACTACAGAACATTCCCTAGGAGAAGTGTGGGTGGCTGCGCTTTGGGATTTGTATTGGGCCATGTCTGACGAATACGGTTGGGATCCTGATTTGTATAATGGAACTGGAGGCAATAATCGAGCGATCCAGTTGGTCATGGACGGGATGAAAATCCAAGCTTGCAATCCTGGATTTCTGGACGGTCGAGATGCAATACTGGCAGCGGATCAAGCGAATTATGGAGGTGCTAACCAATGTCTGATCTGGGAAATCTTTGCTAAAAGAGGCATGGGCTTTAGTGCTAGTCAGGGGGATAATGATGATCATAATGACTTGATCGAAGGCTATGATGTGCTACCTGAATGTATTAAAACGATAAAAATTGAAAAAGCGGTTACCCCCAGCATTAATGCCGGAGAAGAAATAGCAGTTACCTTAACCATTACCAATCATAAGGAAGAGATGGCCACTAACCTAGTCGTCACTGATGAGTTGGCACCGGGGACAACTTATAGAAATGGCTCTTCCAACCTAACCGCTAGTGCGCAGGGAAATCAAGTGCAGTTTGAAATACCCCAACTAGCAAATGGAGCCACTACCACGATTACCTATACCGTAGAAACAGCTCCTGATAAGGTGTCTTCTCGTCAATTTCTGGATGACAGCGAAAATGGAGATGACTTTTGGCTGCCTATTAACCTAGATGAGGAAACGTCCAATATCTGGGATCTACAAGACGCCATTTCCAACAGTGGCGAATTTGCCTGGCACGTTTCCAACCCACCTACTAGTAGTCAGCAATTTTTGCAACTGGATGAAGAGATTACCGTGACGGGTAATTCGCCTGCACTTCGGTTTTATCATTGGCATGATACAGACCCGGGTACAGATGGCGGTATTGTAGAAATCTCTACAGATGGTGGCTCTACCTGGCAGGATTTAGCTCCTCATTTTATTAGAAATACTTATACGGGTCAAATTGCTTATACAGCTTTTGCTATCCCTGACCGAAAGGCCTTTTGGGGAAATAGTGAAGGATTCATCCCGAGTTATGTTGATTTGCGTTCTTTTTTGGGTGAAACGATCATTATTCGTTTTCGCTTCGGTTCAAATGAAGATGCTGCGGGAGAAGCTTCTAATTATAATGGCTGGTTTATAGATGATGTAGAGTTCTTAGATCTAATTGCATACCAAAGCCCTGCTTGCCTTACTTCTGCTGGGGGCGATAATGTTTGTGTCATAGCTCCTGAAGGAGGAACAATCGTAGAAGTAGGCGAACTGAGTACCCACATTAACGATCTAGAAGATGCTGGATTGCACTTTGCCGTTTTCCCAAACCCTGCTCAAGCCTATCTCAATATTAGCTTAAGTAACGAAAAGCCGGTGAATGGTGCCGTAAGTTTATTCAATGTCAACGGACAAGAACTATTGCAACGAGCAGTCAATATAGACCGACATACGCAGTTCATTCCTTTTAATGTATCTGGTTTTCCTGGTGGCTTTTATTTTGTAAAAGTCATAACAAAGGAGGGGATTGCAGTGAGGAAGGTAGCATTAGAAATGGCTCATTAATTTAGTTGTCCATAAGTATATAAAAATTTTTATTTTTCTTTAAAAAATTCATCTAAGACTTTCCAAATAGCATCGGATTCGAAGCCTTTTCGCACTGCATATCGGGCGAGTTTATTCTTAAGTTGGAATTCATTTGTTTCTTTTTCAACCCTTTTCCTCTTTTCGATTATTTCTTCCAAACCTTTTATATAGCCTTCCTCCTCTATTTCTTTCATAGCTTTTCCAATGCAATAATTAGAAATTGCTCGTTTTTTGAGTTCCCGTTTGATTTTGGTTTTTCCCCATCTTTTTATTCTAAATTTTCCTCTGGCAAAAGAACGGGCGAAGCGTTCTTCGTTCAAAAAATTCTCATTGATTAGTTCAGCAATGATCTCCTCCAAATCATCTCCATAAATCTTTAAAGCCAATAATTTGCTTCGTACTTCTTGATGGCAGCGATCTTGATAAGCGCAATACTTTTGTAGCTTTTTTAGAGCAATCTCTTTCTCTGTTAGTACTTTTTTACCCAAGCCTTATAATTTTTGATTATTACTTACTTTTGCAATTTTCTTTCACTTTGGTTATTTATTTTTCATAAAAAAGAAAGTAAGCATTTCGATATATTAAAGTTAAAAAAATCTTAAAAAAGATGTGGCTTTGAATCAAAAGACCCGTCAATATGGCGTAAATTATTTTTTTAATACAAAAGTAAAACTAACTAAAAGATGGACAATTTGTTGGATATGTCAACGCTTTCACAGCAATTTACTGCTTATGCCCCAAAAGTACTGGGAGCTATATTAACCCTAATAATAGGATTTTGGATCGCCGGAATCTTGACGAGAGCAATCAAACGCTTGATGTCGAGAAGTGGTGTAGATGCTACTGTTCGGCCTTTCCTAGCCTCTTTAGTAAGCGTGGGCCTTAAAATCATGGTTTTGCTGGCAGTGGCCAAAATGTTTGGGATTGAAACAACTTCCTTTGTTGCCATTTTTGGAGCACTTGCCTTTGCTATTGGCATGGCATTACAGGGAAGTTTGGGGCACTTTGCTAGCGGCGTATTATTATTGACTTTCAAACCCTATAAAGTAGGAGATCTGGTGGAAATTGGAGGCGGAAATACCGGAACAGTCGAAGAAATCCAGGTGTTTAATACTATATTAAAAACGCTAGATAATAAGAGGGTGATTGTGCCCAATGGTATAGTAACCAGTAATGTAATGACTAATATTTCTGGGCAAGGGCTAATCGGCGTGGAATTGACCTATGGTATTGGATATGAGGATGATATTGATAAAGCCAGAGAAATTATTCTTCGAGTGGGTAAAGAATGCCCCTATATTTTAGATGAACCCAAGCAAGCAGTGGTGGTAGCTGAACTGGCAGACAGTTCTGTTAATCTCGCTACACGGCCTTTTGTAAAAAGTGAAAACTATTGGGATGCTTATTTTTATATGCAAGAAAATGTGAAAAAGGCATTTGATAGGGCAGGCATCAGCATCCCATTTCCTCAAATGGATGTACATTCCTCTGCTTCTTAAATTAACCTGTTTGAAAAATACTAAAACGGGCAACTGCGAAGCGGTTGCCTGTCTTTTTATAAGGAAAACACATTAAACTGAAAGAGTATAATGCCCAGAAATAAAAATAAGTGGATAAACTCTGCAGCAGTTTTAGACATGGATAAAAACCTCGCAGCCAATAAAATGGAAAGTGGCATAGCAATGATCAAAAAGTGATTAATTTGAATATTGTCTTGTATAAAAAAAGTAATGCCGCTAATAAATAAAGTCAGATAAAAAACATTCAGGTAATTGCGAATTTTTATGGATTTGGTAAAAGAGTAACTATTAAAAATACCTAATAGGAATAATAGACTGAGCAATATTATTTTGTAATAGGTATTCCATCCCTTTTCAAATCGAAAATCCAAAAAATTAAATTGATTGAAAAAATAATTTTCCCAATATAAGCCCAACTGATCATTCCAGAAAAAATAGGTGCTGACAAAGAGGAAAGGCAGCACATACCCGCACAAAATCATCAAAACCTCCCTCCCTTTAAATGCCCGCAATGTAGCCAGACTAATCAAAGCCAATAACAAAAAAAGAAAAAATGCATTATAAAACAAAGCCGCCGAACTTATCCAAAACCCGATATTAAAAATTATGTCAGCACATTTTGGGTTTTTGTATATTTTCAAAATGTTGGCTACCGCCAGTATCAAAAAGGTATTCGCTAATAAAATGGAAGAGAGGGGAAGAAAGTCTTGTATCGCACTCACCAAAAGAATGTAAAAAAGCCCAGGGAAAAGGGTTGTTTCTTTAAATATATGATACTTTTTAGCCAATTGATTAATCATAATTGCTTGTATGAAAACAATTAGCACTGTAAAAACACCAGCAATTAGATATTGCTCTCCCAGCCAGGTTTTTATACTTAAAGATAAGATACCATTATTCTCAATATCTGATGAATGGGGGTGTAAAAAAAACGAAACCCTTAATAAAATGGCATAAAAGAGCAGAAAAAAACTGTAAATGATTTGGTTAGTTCTAAATAAGTGTAGCACAAATGGATAGTTATTTTTTTCAAATTTAATTAAAATTAGCAATATTGGCTCTATGGACCAAAATAGAGTCTTATCAACCTATCTGCCCAGCCCTTCAAAAAGCAACCTCTCGCGGATGGCCTTTTTTGAGAATTTAGAAGGAATGAACATCAAAAAGTATTTTTTTCAAAAAAAAATCAAAGAATGTGTGGAATACCAATTTTTAAATAGTCTATAGAATAGCGAACTTAGAAATGTATAACCCCTTTTAATTAAATGAGAGAATGTATTCGCGCAAAAGCGCGCGCTCAATCGAAAGACTCGTCTTTTAGGCGGGTCTTTTCTTTTTTAATCTTTTTAAAAAAAGGGGGAATATTTTTTTAAGCGCTTTTTCTATTTCTGAGTAGCAGGGTTCTTTTTTACCTGTATATAAAAACATCAAGCCGTATTGACTCTCTTCTTTTGTCAAGGTAGCATATAGATCCGCTTTCTTTAGTCGGTAAGCTTCTTTGATGAGTCGCTTAATTCGATTGCGTTGAACGGCTTTTTGAAAAGTTCGTTTAGGAACACTTACTGCAAATTGGGCAGGATATTCGCTTAGAGGTGGAGAAATGACTCCCCAAATCAACCTTAAAGGAAATACAGAAATGGATTGCCTTTCCTCAAAAAGTTGCTGAATGATTTTGCGGCTTTTCAGCTTTTCTTTTTTTGAAAATTTTAAAGAAGGCACTAAGGGTATTGATTAAAAATTAGCTATTCCCATATAATTAGACAACCAACAAAAGAATAGCAAGCAATCTCGAATAAATTGCTTGCTATTCTTTTGAAACTGCTTTATCAGGGAAGAGGAAATTACTTGCCTCTGTTCTCATCAGACACAGTCAGTTTTATACGACCTTTAGCTCGTCGGCGAGCGATTAATTTCCTGCCGCTCTTGCTGCTCATTCTAGAGCGAAATCCATGCTTGTTGACTCGCTTTCTTCGAGATGGTTGATACGTCCTTTTCATCTTAACGAGGTAGTTGTGTAACTTTTTTAGAAAATGACTGCAAAGTTACGTTTAATTACCTAATTAGGCAATGTTGGTGCATTCTCTTACGAAAATTGTAATAATTCGCTCCAATTGCCTCTTAAAGTTGCCTCTTTTTGATTAATCTGTATCAACTTTAAAAAGACTGCCCGAGGAATTTTTCTAGCGCCCATACTACTTAGATATCGAGTAGGTTGCTGACAGTCAATTAGGTTAAAGCCCAGTGTTTCCAATTTTCTAACCAAAGAAATAAAACCGAATTTTGAGGCATTGCTAACTTTTGAAAACATGGACTCACCAAAAAAGACTTTCCCTAGAGCAACCCCGTAAAGCCCGCCGACCAACTCCTCTTTCTTCCAAACTTCTATCGAATGGGCAAAGCCTTGCTTGTGCAATTGTACATAGCCCTCCACCATATCATCTGTGATCCAGGTGCCTCCGCTTTGCCTTGGTCGCTTTGCCCGTTGACAAGCGTAAATGACTTTTTCAAAATGCTGATCAACGGTTAATCGAAATTTCTTTTGATTGAAATAGGGACGCATGCTTTTGGCCACTTTTAGTTCGGAAGGATATAAAACAAAGCGTGGATCGGGCGACCACCAAATGATCGGGTCATTTGGGTTAAACCAAGGGAAAATGCCATTTTGGTAAGCTAAAACCAATCGTTCTACCGACAAATCTCCCCCAATAGCTAGTATCCCATCTTCATTGGTCATATAAGCAGGGGGAAAATAAAGTTCTTTATCGGAGAGCCAGTAAACAGGCATTGAAACTTGATTAACGATCCCAAAAAGCATACCCAAAGGGCAAAATTTTGAATGATAAATATCCTTCTTTGACAAATTGTAAACATAATTTTTGCCAAAGAACCATAAATATAAAGACTTCTTAATTTAAACAAGGAATTATTTTAATCTATCAGGGCAACTTCTTCTACTTGTAAAACCTCTTTTTCTTCGTTGTTTTGGTGGACAAAAGCGACGACTTTACAGTTTTCTGCTACCCACTCTTCGGATAAAGTAAAGGAAAATATTTGCGAAATGGTTTGATTGACAATTAATGCTTCATTGATTGGGTTGCCAAAAGTGTTGGTTATCATGGCTCGAAAAACATGGGTTTGAGCAAAATCATCAATAATACCATCTGGCGTTAATTGTAAATCAACTACCTCATCTTCGGTGATTAGCACACTTAAACTGAGGTCTTGTGAAATATTTTGAATTGGAGTGATTGAAATAGAAACATTTAAAACCCTATTGTCTGTATTGTAGGTCGTTGCCAAGTCAATTGCTAAGAGCGCTTCCTCTTCCAATTCCTGGGTAATAAATCCGCCCCAAGCGGCAAATTGCTCGATTTGCAAATCTTCCTCTCCCGAAAATTGTTTTCTATTAATTACCCCCGATGGAAAACCAATAGGCTGCCCCAAAAAGTCCAAAATATTATCGCCTTGCTCTGTCCTATAATCCCCCTTACTTTCGGGGTAAGGGCTAGAAAAAAAGCCAGCATGATAAGAAACCGCTATAAAATCTTCTCCAAACAAATCCGCTGATTGGAGATTTTCTATTTCTATTTTTGCTTGGGGGCAATTGACGCATTTTACCCCTGTAAACTCCTCCATTAATACTTTCCTTTTAAGCGTTTCGGTTATAGGCGGATTAATGCTGGCAGCACAGCTTAAACAGGGAATGACTGGCTTATTTTCGCTACAGGAGATCAAAAAAAGGGGAAAAAGCAGTGATAAAATATTTAAAATTCGACAATCTCGCTGAGTGATGGATGATTGGGCAATTGGTAACTAGATTGAAAAAAATCATAATAAGTATTGGTTCTTCGACAAAAATTGTGTTATGGAGGAATAAGACCATCTAAAATGCTCGTCCTTAATCGTCCTCGTCCTTTTAAATGATCTTATTCCACACAATTTGTCAAAGAAGGTAAGTATTTAAAAGGTAGAGGCCGCAGTCAGCCGAAAACCACTAAATGCAGGCTCCAATCGGCAAACCCCGCCAGAACAAACGACCCCTTCTACCTGTTTAACATAACTTAAAGAAAAACGATTAGATTTAATAGTATAAAAAACATCCATTCGAGGATAATGTATTTTACGGGTCTTTTTAGGAGCGATATTGTACATATCAGAAAGGGTGAAAGTCCAATTTGGAGCAACTGAATATTCTATCAATCCAAAAAACCAACTTCCAAAATCTTCATCAGTATTCATGCATTGTAACTCAAAACGAATGCCTTTTTTTCGATCAATTTTATATAAAAAATCAGCATACGGCGTTACGGTTTGTACTATTGGAACGCCTGGTTTGGTTTCAAAAATTTCCTGATTGTACTGTTGATATTGAAGCCCACCAATCAAAACCCATTTACTTTTGTGCTTGACTTGGACTTCTGCGAGGGCTTCCCTATATAACAGTTTATCTCCCAAATCATTAATATTGGAAAAATTCAATTCAACATTGATGTTTTTTCCAGGCCTAAATTTAAAATCGAGCTTTACTGCTTGTTCCCCTAACTCCTGAATAGCAGGGGTGTATCTACTAGGCAGTCGGTACGTATTAAATCGTGATGTAGGGGGCAAAAAATTGAGCATCCCTCTATTCAAGGTCACAAAAGGAGTTGTGCGAAATGTGAAATTTTTAATTCGCTTTCCTTCCAGAGTTATTCCAAATCCTTTTCCTGAGATACTTAAAGAAGAAGAATAAGCCGACCCATTGGCATTGACTAGCTTCCCTAACGAATTACTACCGTCCCGATTGGTTTTGACAGCTAGTGGGTCAAAAATGACGTCTTCAGTTTTCCAAGCTGCTTCTATATACCAATTAACTTTGCCAACAGCCAAAGTATTATAAAGAGTAAAGGCATAGGTATTAAAGCCTGGAGCAATGCTATCAACAACGGAGTAGGTAGCAATCGTATTAACTACCCTTTGCATAGATTCGTCATCATAAGTGCGATTGACAAAACCTAAACCAGGGGAAAGCGACCAATTAGCAGATTCATCGCCCGTAATATATCCGTCAATATTGAAGGCTTTAATGACCGGAGCATAAGCATCAAATTGTTGCTTTTGTCTTCCGGTCAACACACTCATTTGCCAATTTTCCCCTAAATCATAGCCTAATCGAATCCCCAATAAAGCATTATCAATCAATAAGGGCCGCTCTTCATAGGGCCCTAAAAATAACCCCGCTCCCAATTTGGTCATATAAATAACCCGCTGCAATACTGAACTTATCGATTTTTCTTTTTAATATACCATCTACCAATTCCCTGGGCAGTATAAGAACCCTGCGGATTTAGCAAATTGGAGTTATTAAATAAATCAAAACGAAGCCCCAGGTCAAATCCCCAATTATTATAATTCAGTTGCAGCCAAGCATCGGCGCCGTAAAGTTGATGTTCGTATTGAGGCGTATTGGCAGCCCCGATGGCTGTATCTCTTATAAAAAAGTTGCCATTTGTTTGAAAATTACCGGAAAGGGTTCCTTGGTTATTTTGAGCAAATAAAGGAAGCGTAAGAAGGAGAGGAAAGAAAAGAAGAAATGGGCTAAATTGTGTCATAAGGTATGTAGAGATTAAATTCCCAAAGATATACCTTCTTTTCCTAAATATGTTTCTGAATAAAATGAATATAATTTGCGCCAGCTTGTGTTTCTAAGTTTTTCTTTTTCAGTCAAGTAGGATAACAGCATTACTAAACGCTGTTTTCGTTTATCCAGCTATTTATTCCATTCAAAAGAGTTTAGCATTTGTATTAAATCTGCTTTAATGAAATTGTAAATGGGCGCAAGTGAATCGGGGCGCATATGGGTATTAAAATAAAAAGCACCCCTGAAAAAATGCTTTTGTTGAAGGCTATCTGTTAAATAAAATTGGAACGGCGAGGCGACCGGACCTTCTACATCGAAAGTCATTCCTACGGCATTTTTTTGATTTTCAAATAGCTGCTCATTAATATAGCTGGCTTTTTTATTATGCCAATCAGTCATTTTGAAAGCCTGCTTTTGTAAATGTTGGGCAGTATTTTCTTTATCTATTGGAAGATAACTGCAGTGTAATTTCGCATTAAATGTCGGAAAGTCAATATTAAACCAGCAGTCATTTGGGGCTTCTTCGCCAAAAAAATACCGATTGCGTTCAATTTTGGCATAAACGGGATAATCAAACGTCATATCGCAATAATCTGCCGAAAATTGCTGGAAACCTCTTTGGGGAAATACTACTTTGGGAAAGCCTCGTGGTTTGGGCGTGAGTACAGGGTCTTCGCATTGAATTAATAAAAGGCTTGCAATAAGCATGGAAAATAAGCCGAAACGATTATTCATAAAAACGGAAAATCACATTTTAGATTTTATAATGAAATTATGTTTCCTTATACGCTTTTTCAAGTAGGCTTATTGTAAAAAGCGTATAAGGAATAAAAGTTTGGAGCAAAAAAAAAGTCGTGCAGTTGGCACGACTTTTTTCAACAAATTATAATCCCATGAACATATCCAAAATTAATTCTTAAGCATATATATTGTATATCAAAATTGCTGTCAGCTTGTGTGGTTCTAAAGGTGTCGGGTATAGTAAGTCACAAAAATCCCACTAATTGCGACTTACTATGTGCGACAAATCCCATGAACATATCCTAAAATTATTCGCCAATTCTTTTAATTAGCTTGTGATAATTCCATACTTATTTCCTTATCACAATACAAATATGCAAGCATTCTATCGCCTACCAAAGTACATTATTACGTGTTTGTGAAGTATTTTTTTATACAATTAGTGTTTAAAGTACTTATAATCAATTAATTAAACTAATAGTAGAATTTTTTTTGTGAAAATAAGTGGCTTCGTAAAATGATTTTTTTAAGCCTATTTTATAGTTAAAAGTCAGATTTTAAGAGATTTTATTGCTTGGTTATTTTTTCGCTAAAAAATGTCTGCCCTGCTTCTACTTCCACCAAATATAAGCCAGCGTCAAGTAAAGCAATGTTTAATGTATGGTTGCTTATTCCAGCAGCTAAAAAATCAATTTGGACTAATTGTCCCCAAATATTATAGAGCCTTACTATCCCGTTTTTTGGTAAGGGTTTTCCCAAAGTGAGATGCAATTCATTTTTGGCAGGATTGGGAAAAAGCTGGGAATTTTTAATTCTAGATTCATTTGGATGTGCCGAAATTGTTTCTTGAAATCCATTGCTTTGATTGCTAATGGTGGTCCATGTCGAAGGAGCGGTCGTTAGAGGGCTTAAAATATTGAAAGAATTGCAGGCAATCATGACCGTCCCATCGGTTAAATTTGAATTAACAACATTGCTTTCTCTATCTACTATTTCGATTGGTACAGGATCATTTGAAAACTGAATGTTTGCAGTAGTTGTTACATCTGCGATGACATCGAAGCAAATCTGGAATAGAATGTGATCATCTGCTAAGGTCATACCTGCTACATTAAGGTCTAGCCAACTTGCTCTCAATAACCCGTTTTCGGGAATCGAAAAGCTTGCATTGGTCAAACCCTCCAGGTTAAATTCCTGAACAATGGCGTTATTAAAAATTTGAGGATCCCAGCGAAGTGAAAATTGGAAAGATAAAATACTTATAAAGTTTCTGGTGCTGACATCTAAACAAATCTGCTCGCCACAATTAACAATGTTGCTGGAAACGATCATACTAACTAAAGGCTCTGTATTACTAATCAAATCCTCGCCATTGCAATCTTCGTCAATGCCATTATTAGGAATTTCCGGGGCACTGGGATTAATGCTTGCGTCGTTATCATCGCAATCTGTATCAGAATTAAAACCATCTTCGTCATTGTCTATAATCTGAGCGATGCCGTCGCAATTTTCATCCATATTATTATTGGGGATTTCCGTAGCATTCGGGTTGATAGCAGCATTGTTATCATCGCAGTCCACGTCATTGGTAAAGCCATCATTGTCGTTGTCCACTAAATTATCGGTTATTAAATCTGCTCCATCGCAATCTTCGTCAATGCCATTATTGGGAATTTCCAACGCATCGCCATTGATAGCCGGATTGTTATCGTCACAGTCAATGCTGGAATTCCAACCATCGTTGTCATTATCAAAAAATTGAGCAATACCATCGCAATCCTCATCCACATTATTATTGGGAAATTCGGTTGCGCCGGGGTTAATGCTGGCATTATTGTCATCGCAATCCACGTCATTCGTGTAGCCATCATTGTCATTGTCCACTAAATTATTGGTTATTAAATCTGCCCCATCGCAATCTTCGTCAATGCCATTATTGGGAATTTCCAACGCATTGCCATTGATAGCCGGATTGTTATCATCACAGTCAATGCTGGAATTCCAACCATCGTTGTCATTATCAAAAAATTGAGCAATACCATCGCAATCCTCATCCACATTATTATTGGGAAATTCGGTTGCGCCAGGGTTAATACTGGCATTATTGTCATCGCAGTCCACATCATTCGTGTAGCCATCATTGTCATTGTCCACTGTTCCACCAATGTTACCACAAGCGATACTTAGAGATCCATTTCTAAAGGCGGGATTCAGTTCTTCACTATCTGCATTATAAACTTCTATGGAGGTGGGGTTTCCCGGAAAATTGAAAAACCGCAGCATTTACTACTTCATTCGTAGCGTCAAAACAAATTTGAAAAATTACTTGATTATCCGGTAGCGTTGCTCCAGTGATGAAAGTGTCATCCCAACCTATTCGCAATACTCCGGGCAAATTTGTATTAAAATTGCTATTGTTCAAATCGGGAAGCCCAAACCCTTGTACACTCGCTGCTCCCAATACCGTAGCATCCCAGCGAATGGAGTATTGGAAAGATAAAATATCCTCAAAATTTTGAACAGTTACATCTAAGCAAGCTTGCTCCTCACAGTTGGCATTCGTTTCTGATAATAAAAAAGTTAAATCTGTTCCTGTATTTCCGGGATTGCCATCACTACACGTTACACTTACTTGCCCACTTTGAAACTCCGGTATTAACTCCACCTCTTCTCTATTGACAACTTCAATGGAGGTAGGAGTGCCGGCAAACTGAACTAGTGTTTGACCATCAGTCTCTCCTACGGCATCAAAGCAAATTTCAAAAAGAACGTGGTCGTCCGGCAGCGTAACACCCGTAATAAAGGTATCATCCCATCCAACTCGCAAAACACCAGCATTTAATGCATTAAAATTACTATTGTTTAAATCGGGAAGCCCAAACCCTTGTACACTCGCTCTACTCAAAACATCGGCATTCCAAAGAATAGAATATTGAAAGGATAAAATATTTTTGAAAATTTCGCGCACTCACTTGTATGCAAGTTTGCACTCCACAGCTTGTTGTAGAGCTGGATAATGCAAAGCGTACAGCATCACTGTTATCCACGGGGGGTTCTACTTCACAGGTAACATTAACCGAGCCATTTTGAAAACCCGATGCCATTACATTACCTTGTGCATCTGTCACTTCAATCGGTATCGGATTATCACTAAATTGAATGGCGGTACTAGCAGCAATATCACCTATTGCATCAAAACAAATCTGAAAGAGTAGTTGATTATTAGGCAGTGTAACTCCCTGAAGGTTCGTATCATCCCAACCCACTCGAAGCATTCCCGGAACAGACACATTAAAATTGGCCATTGTTAAATCTGAAAGCCCAAACTCTTGAACACTCGCTCCGCCTAAGATAGTAGCATCCCAATTTAAAGAATATTGAAAAGAGGCAATATTCGTAAAATCTCGTACCCTTAAATCCAAGCAAGTCTGCGCTCCGCAATTGACATTCGTACTATTTAAGAAAAAACTCAGTGAGTCAGCATTGCCATTATTTATCGGCTCTTCATCATCGCAAGTAATATTTATCGAAGCGTTTTGAAAGGAGGCGGTGACTTCATTATTTTGAATATCAATAACTTCTACCACCAAGGGGCTATCTGAAAATTGAATTTCTGCACTACCATTTGCATCCTGTGGTGTTAAAAAACAAATTTGATAAAGCACATGTCCGTCTGCTAAAGTAACGCCTTGTAAGTTCGTATCATCCCAACTAACTCTTGCAACACCAGGCGAAAAAAGGTTAAAATTGCTCGCGTTCAAGTCAGCAATGCCAAATTGTTGAAAACTCACCGTTTCCAAAATAGATGCATCCCAATTTAAAGAATATTGAAAAGAAGATAAGTCATTAAAGCCCTCTGTCCTAACTTCTAGGCAAGTTTGCTCCCCACAAGTTGCATTTGCAGAGCTTAGAGAAAAAAATCAGCGGATCAGTCCCATTACCGTTGTCGGTTGTATCTACTCCGTCATCACAAACAATATTTATAAAACCATCTTCAAACTCGGAATTTATCTGGTTCAGATCCGCATTAAAAACCTCTATTGGCACTGGGCTTGCCGAGAATTGAACGGTCGCAGTAGTGGATGTTGTGCTGAGCACGTCAAAACAAATTTCGTATAATACATGCCCGTCCGCTAAAGTAACGCCTACGGTATTGGTATCATCCCATCCAACTCTGAGTATGCCCGGAGTATTGGCATTAAAATTACTCTCATTTAAATCGGGAATCCCAAACCCCTGGATAGAAGCCCTTCCCAGTATATTTTGATCCCAGTTCATAGAATATTGAAAGGATAGAATATTTGTGAAATCCTGCACGATCACTTGCATACATATCTGCTCCCCACAAATACCGTTTTCTTGCGATAGGGCCATTTTAACAGGTGCTGCATTTTGGGCAAAAGAAGGAGTAAAAAAGACTAAAAAAAGCCACGGGAAAGTAAAGAGAATTCTCATAAATTTTAACTGTTTTAGGGAACACATAACCACCCATTTCAGTCGAAGAACGGGATAAGTTGCTATTTTAAATAAGGTGTTTTGTCTGAACGTACAAAAGCTATTAACTGAAAAACCAGTTAATATTTTTAAATATACTTAAATGGGGGAAGGGGATATAAGTAGGTAAGACGGTAATAGACAACCATAAATTTACCAGTTTTTGACGGATTCCCAAAATAACAGAAAGGGAATCTATAAATTATTTACAAATTTGTCCAGGTATTAGGCTAAGAAGGCATAAGCAAAGGCGAGAACAGACCCAATAAGTCCATACATAAATATTCGATAACACGTGCGTAGATATTTATACTTTTTGGCTAATACCTTCCCCAAAAAGTATAAATCTCTGGTCATGGAGCTATATAAAAAATCACTATCTTTTATCATTTCCATCATTCCCCAATGGAAATCTTCCATTTTCATGTTATAAAAATTACCAAAGAACAAAAGGTTAGACTTTTTCTTTTTAATATCCTCTCTGGTAAAAACCCCTTCTGTGACTTTAGGCATAGTGGACAAAGTCGCAAAAACAATGGACGTAAGGCAAACGAGCAATAGGGTCAAAGTTGGAAAAATCAATTTGGGATTATCGTCAAAACTGGGAACCAAAGTAGAAACAGTAATAGAAATGATAATAGCATTAATACTTAACATGATATTTGCCTTATTATCGGCAATGGAACTTAAGTTGACATGGGTCCGGTAGGTCGTTCGGTACATGGTTTCTACCCCACGTCCTAGCCGCAATTGCTTTAATTCCAGTTTTTTATTCTTTAATTCCTGATTGGTCTTCTTTTTTTTCTTCTTTTCTCCTTTTTTTGCCAAAATGGCTATTTCTTCAGAAGATAAACTCTCAGGATTAAAGCGAGCTTTTTGTTTGATAAGCTGTTTGATATGTTTTTGTTTTGATTTTTCATAAAGCTCTTGAGCTATTTCTGTATGAAAGGTATGGTTTTTCATAAACTCCAGCTCAAAATCCATCCATTCTTGTTCGTTCATTATCAAGTCTTTGACCAAAGCCAGCTCTTGTCGGATTTTTCCACAGCGATCCCAATAATTATCCTTCCCCAAATGACTTAAATCTGCATCACAAACAATCTTTTGCATTAAAGTATCTGGTAATTGGGGATATTTAGTAGCCAAAATGCAGTCATTGATAAGTTCAATGTCTTCTTCCGGAAAATTTTGTTCTTTTAAAAATTGACTGGCATATTGAACACTTCTTTCTTCGTGGTCGCTCGGCCCTTTGTCGTAGCCCATATCATGAAACCAAGCCGCCAATTTCATTATTTCGATTTCCTTGTTGTCTAATTCGTATTCTGCACAGATTTCATTTACGGAAGTTACTACATTTTTGGTATGTTGCAAATCATGAAAAGCATATTTGTTAGAAATATGTTTTTCAAAAAAATTTGTGACAAAATCTTCTGCACTTTCCAGTATCGTTTTGTGTTTTACCTCCATTGGCGGTTAGTATTTCATATAAATTGATTGCATCATGAAGTGTTTTACGAATTTTGTTCATTTAGTTACTTAACGTAAATTCAGTCTGATTCGCATAGAAAATCCATTTTTCTATGCACAATTCAGTCATTTGTGGCTCCGCCTTTTCTGATTGCTCCAGTAATCACATCGTCAATTGGTGCCTTTTCGCCAATTTCTTGTTCGGGTTCTTTAAAATCTTTAGGTTTAGGCAGGTCCTCTAAATTTTTTAAACCAAAATAGCTCATGAATCTTTCGCTCGTTCCGTACAATAAAGGCCGCCCCGGTGCTTCGCTTCTTCCTTTGATTTCTACTAGTTCCTTTTCTAATAATTTTTGGATCGAATAGTCGCAATTGACGCCTCGAATTTTTTCTATTTCTCTCTTCGGAACGGGTTGTTTATAAGCAATAATAGATAAAGTTTCCAAAGCAACACGGGATAAACGCCTTTTGGTAGTTTGTTTTAAAAAAGTCGCAATCGTATTATAGTAAGCTGGTTTGGATAGAAATTGAAATCCCTCGGCAATCTCTACCAACTCAAAGGAAAATGCTTCCTGTTCGTACTTTTCCTTTAAAAAAACGATAGCTTCTTCCAGTATGTTTTTTTTGAATTTTGTCTCAAAAGTTTCTTCTAAGCATGACTTGATCTCTTTTAAAGAAATTGGGCTTTCGGAAGTAAAAATCAAGCTTTCAATATGTTGGGTTAATTGATCCATTGAGTTTTGTGTCTTTCAAATCAAACCTCAAATTTAAACAGCTTTTGCAGTATTTAGTGAAAAAAGTTCATTTTGCGTTTTTTTTTTCAAAATCTCTCAATAGCCCCTTAATTATTTATTTTTGCAAAAAGCTATTTAAGTAAGAATGTAAAATCCGTTTTCATTGCTTTGGAAAGAATTAGTAAAATTAGCGCTGATTGGAACAGAAAGAAGTAACATTTCACCTCTGGTGGCTAGAGAATTAGAAGCCCATGGCATTGACACAAGCCAGGAAACTACCAGAGTAGTCTTGGAAGGAGCAGCCTTCCAATCTCCGCTTCAAAAAGCAGGATTTCAAACAAAAAAATGGAGCGGCAATCTACTACCCACAAGCCCTCCGGAAACCCTTATTAATTGTAGTAAACAATCTATCCGACACTTAATCTTGATATTGGAAGGGACGTATAGCCTCGCCCTGAACGAGTTTATAAAGGGCATGAGGTTACATAAAAAGTGCTTGCCTTTTGAACTATTACCAGAATTTTTAGATAAATGCCTAAATGACGATCAACTTTGGCAAAACTTAAAAGCCCTAATTGGAGAACGGGGACAATGGCTTATCCATTTAAATCCCGATTGGCAAAAACTGGAGGTCGTTGTTTCGCAGGAAAATTGGGAAACCGGCACCAGGGAAGAACGAGTTGCAATATTAAAAGAAATCAGAAAAGAAAATCCATCCGCAGGCTTAAAAATGCTATTATCCACTTGGATAGAAGATGGGCTGCAGGAAAAAACAACTTTTTTAAACTGTTTAAAAATTGGATTGTCTGAATTAGATGAAGCATTTTTCGAGGAAAACCTAGATTTTCCTCGAAAAGAAATCCGCACCATTGCTGCTGAATTGTTAAGCCAATTGAAAAACAGTTCTTTACAACAAAGAATATATGCTCGGCTCCAAACGGCTGTGCAAATAAAAAAGCAGCAAGAAGGCAAAGAGGAAGTTGAAGTAAACTTACCAAGCACATCTGAAAAAACGCTGTTGCGAGATGGTATAAACCCCAAGAAAAAATGGCGACTAGGCAATGAAAAAACGGGTATGTTAAAGCAGATGGTGGCAATTTTGCCACCTGAAAAATGGGAAGAATGTTTTGAAAAAACGCCCAAAGAAATCATTCAGTTATTTTCCAAAAGTGAATGGGCTATCATGTTAGTCGAAGCACTCGCCGAGGCGGCGACATTGCATCATTCCCCTTTATGGATGGAGACGGTTTTGCTGTTCTGGCTAGAAAATCGCCACAAACAAGGCTGGACGCAACTAAAAATACATTCAATGTTGGACCGACTACCCAATGAACTCTTCAATAAAGTATTATTTCAAAAATTAAAAGCTGCCAAATCATTGCCAGAGGAACATTCTCCATTGATTCAATTGCTACAAAAAGAGGGGTATCATTGGGAAGATCGACTAACCAAAATTTTTATGCAGCAACTGAAAGAATGGATGCTTCGTCATTCTAGCTATTCTTGGAGCGGAGGACAGTACCGAAATTTGTTAAAGCGAGCGGCTTATGCAGCGAACCCTGCAATAGAAAAGAGCCTCAGCCAGTTTTGGTTATCAGAACCTCATTCGTGGGTGGGTTGGGAAAGAGATATTCAGCAATTTTTAAATACTTTGAGCTTTAGAAAGGCTATGCTGAAAGAATTAGCAAAATAAAAAATCATTCTTCTTTGACAAAATTATTTTATAAAATTTATGAGCCAACTACTACGCTTACATGCCGAAGAACAATATGCCGAAGAGCTAAAAACCCTTCAGAAGCTCGATGACAAACCTAGACCGACTAACTGGCAATTGTCCCCTTGGGCAGTCGTAACTTATATTATGGGGGGAACTTTGGAAAATGGGGTGGAGATTGAACCTAAGTATTTTGGAAACAAAAGGTTAATAGAAATAGCTGTTGCGACACTGGTAACAGATAGAGCTTTAATGTTGATGGGCATCCCTGGAACTGCCAAGACTTGGGTATCTGAGCACCTGGCAACCGCCATTTCAGGAAATTCCACCTTATTAATTCAAGGGACAGCCGGATTGACTGAAGAGGCTTTGCGCTATGGTTGGAATTATGCTAGATTAATTGCAGAAGGTCCAAGTAAAAACGCCCTAGTCCCCAGCCCTATAATGAATGCCATGAAAAAAGGAAAGATTGCTAGGGTGGAAGAATTGACCAGAATATCTTCTGATGTACAAGATACTTTAATCACACTTTTGTCTGAAAAATCCTTGCCTGTCCCAGAGTTAAATACAGAAGTTCAAGCCAGAAAAGGCTTCAATGTCATTGCTACTGCTAACGATAGAGATAAGGGTGTGAACGAACTCTCCAGTGCGCTCCGACGGCGTTTCAATATGGTCGTTTTGCCTTTGCCCGCCAAATTGGAAGAGGAAGTCAATATTGTTAAAAATAGGGTTGATAAGTTGGGGCTTGCACTGGAATTGTCTAATGTTCCTGCTCCCCTTAAAGAAATCCAACGTTTGGTAACCATTTTTAGGGAACTCCGTACTGGAAAGACCGAAGATAATCGCACTAAATTAAAGTCGCCAAGTAGCACTTTAAGTACGGCAGAAGCCATATCTGTTATAAATAGTGGGCAAGCTTTAGCGATCCATTTTGGCGATGGCAATTTGAAGGCTACTGATTTGGCAGCAGGGCTGACTGGAGCCATCGTCAAAGACCCCATACAAGATAAAATCGCCTGGATAGAATATTTAGAAACAGTGGTAAAGGATAGAAAAGACTGGAAAGATCTTTATAGAGCATGTAGGGCGATGATTGATTAGAAATGCAGTAGGACGATTCATCTTATTTTTTGATTTTACGACTCAATGTCCTTAACTTTGCAGGGCTTTTTGAAAAAGAGAGATGTTTTTAATGCTTTTTTAACAAAAAATTTTGCCTATTTAGTTGATTTTCAGCGTGTTTGTACTGTAAATTAAAAGAGGAAAATAAATTTGGCAAGACTTGGCAAATCTTCGCAAAACAAGCGTTTTCATTTACAACAAAAAATAGATTAAGATAAATGGCACTTATAGGAACCATTCGGAGAAATAGCTGGCTATTGATTGTCCTTCTGGGTTTTGCCTTGGCAGCATTCATTATTATGGATATGACCAGCGCAGGGAATAGAGGGGGCGTTGCTTCGCCAACTTTAGGAGAAATAGAAGGAAAGACGATTGACTGGAATGAATTCCAGACAGCAGACCAATTACTGAATAGCAGCAGTGCTGCCGACGTGTTTGGCAGAAGAGATCAGTTGTGGAATTATTTCGTCGAAGAAGCTATTATTTCTAAGCAAGCAACGGCTTTGGGATTAAATGTGGGAAAGGACGAATTGATGGATTTACAATTTGGCACTAACCCCAGCCCTGTAATTACGAATCGCTTCAGAAATCCACAGACTGGAGTAGTTGACTATAATCAACTGAATCAAATCCGTCAGCAAATTCAAAATAACCAACTGACTCCTGAATTAAGGCGGTTTTGGGCACATCAAGAAAAAGAAATTATCAAATCTCGCCTGGAGTCTAAAATAAATACGCTGGTTTCGAAAGCACTCTACACACCTACCTGGATGGTCGAACAAACCTATGGAGATCAAACTCAGCAGGTTGCCTTTAATTTTGTAAAAATACCTTTCGACGAAGTGGATGATAGCGAAGTGACTTTGAGTGATGCGGATTATGCAGCTTATTTAGCAGCTAATAAAGGAACGTATATGCAGGATGAAGAAAGCAGAAAGGTGGAGTATGTGGTTTTTGATGTATTTCCAACTGCCAGTGATTCTGCTAATATCAGACAATCCATAGCCGATCTAATGAAGGAATTTAAAGAAACGCCCAATGATACTACTTTTGTGGAGAACAACTATGGCACCATACCTCCTCAATGGCTAGATGCAGCAACTATTCCTGAAGTAATTAGGGAGACAATAGCTTCAACGCCTGTTGGAGAAGTTTATGGTCCTTATCTTGATGGGAGAACCTATTCGATAGTAAAAGTACTCGATCGTCGGGTTATGGCAGATTCTGCAACATCTAGACATATACTGATTAATGCGACAGACCCTGCCAGCTTTGTAATTGCAGAAAAAAAGGTAGATAGTTTAAAAAATTTGATAGAAACTGGGCAGGAATCTTTTGATTCTTTGGTGGTTAAATTTAGCCAGGATTTTGCAAGTGTTCCCAATGGGGGAAAATATGAAAATGCCCCTGTTAACCAGATGGTTCCGGCCTTTAACGATGCGATATTTTTAGGAGATTTGGGCAAATTGCAAGTAGTAAAAACCCAATTTGGTGTTCATCTAGTTGAGCCTCTAAGTCGAGCGAGCGAAACAACTGAAAGGGTACGGTTGGCTTTTATCTCCCAATCAATCGTTCCTAGCGAAGAAACCCAAAACAATATTTTCGAAAAAGCCAATGCTTTCGTTGCCAAAAATCGCGACCTAAGTGCTTTGAATAATACGGTTGCCGAAAGCGGAGAATTATCAATCGAGACCTCCCCTTCCCTGAAAAAGAATGACTTTACAGTCGGACTTTTAGGAAGTGGCTCTGATGCCAGGGATATTGTTCGATGGGCTTTTGATCCCACTACTGATTTGGGGGAAGTTTCTGCTGCTGTCTATGATTTTAAAGATCAATTGGATTATTTTACAAATAAATATGTCGTGGCTGGATTAAGGAGTGTTCAGGAAGCGGGAATGCCTTCCGTCAATAACATTAAAGAGGAAATTGAATTATTAGTAAGAAATCAGAAAAAGGGACAACTCTTAAAAAGCAAAATTACCAGTAACGACCTCGATGCCATCGCCAACCAATTTGATACAGAAGTAGATTCGGCTCAAAATGTCACCTTTAATGCTACCTTTACTCCTGGCCTTGGAAATGAGCCAGAAGTAATCGCTGCAGCCTTTAATATGGATGTCAATAGCACTTCGCCGCCCATTGTAGGAAAAAGTGGGGTATATATTTTGAAATTGACAAGCAAGCCCGATGTGGGTACAGCTTTTAATATTCCTCAATTGAGAAAAACGACTTCTTCTAATTCACAAGCACAGATTTCTGTGCGCTTGATGCAGGCAATGAAGAAGAATGCAAATATAGAAGATTATCGTTCCACCTTTTATTGATCTTCACTACAGGTGGAATACTAAAATTGCAAATAAATAGAACGGTTTTAAAAAAGAGCGATTGAATTAGACTTTAATCGCTCTTTTTTGTGGGGCAAATTTGCAAATAGAGGTAGAAATATTTATTCTTGCTTGTATCCGGTTTTACAACAAAATTAATACTCGATGACTGCTACCCATCTTAATATTATTCAACAATTAAAAGAAGTAAGCAAAACCAGCAGGAAATTGATTCAACTTGGCGATGAAGAAGTTTTTGCTATTTTGAACGAACTGGCCGACTTGAGTTTAGAAAATATGGCATACATTCTAGCTGAAAACAAAAAAGATTTGGACCGAATGAGTCCAAGCGACCCAAAATATGACCGGCTTTTATTGAATAAAAGAAGAATAATAGAAATAACAGAGGATATTCGAAAAGTAGCCAGTTTGCCTTCCCCTTTGAATAAAATTTTAGAAAAAAGAACTTTATCTAGTGGATTGCTGATTTCTAAAATAACCGTCCCTCTAGGGGTAATTGGAATTGTGTTTGAATCCCGCCCCAATGTGACCTTCGATGTCTTTTCGCTTTGTTTTAAGTCGGGCAACGCCGCTGTTTTAAAAGGCAGTCGAGACGCTCATTTTTCCAATATCGCTATTGTCAAATTGATTCATCAGGTTTTGACTAAATACGATTTGGAAGCGGCCGTTTATTTAGCCCCGAGCGAACGGGAAGCACTTGCTTATATTCTGGAAGCCGATGCATACGTTAATACCATTATTCCTAGAGGTAGTCAAGGGTTGATTAATTATGTTCGGGCAAATTCAAAAGTCCCTGTTATTGAAACAGGAGCAGGCATCGTCCATACCTATTTCGATAAAAGTGCAGATTTAGAAAAAGGAAAAAATATTATTGAAAACGCTAAGTCCAGAAGAGTAAGCGTTTGCAACGCTTTAGATACATTAATTATTCATAAAGATCGTTTGGTGGACCTACCCTATATTATGAACAATATGGATACAACTCATGAATGTGTGGTCTATGCCGATAAAGAGGCTATGCCTTATTTACAAAATTCCTACCGCCCAGACTTGCTTCATCCTGCCGTGGAAGAATGTTTTGGCACGGAGTTTTTATCTATGAAAATGTCCATTAAGACAGTAAATGACTTAGAAGAAGCCTTAGACCATATTGCAGATTACAGTTCTAAGCATAGCGAAGCTGTCATCGCAGAAGACCAAAATGTGATTGAGTACTTTTTGAAAAACGTAGATGCTGCAGTAGTCTATGCTAATGCTTCTACTACTTTTACCGATGGCACCCAATTTGGAATGGGCGCAGAAATCGGAATCAGCACCCAAAAATTGCATGCAAGAGGGCCAATGGCTTTGCAGGAATTGACTAGCTATAAATGGGTCGTCAGAGGGCAAGGACAAATCAGACCAAAATAGTTTAAAACAAATTAAGAATTGAGCGAAACTATGGCAAAGGATCATAAGTACATCTGTATTCATGGGCATTTTTACCAGCCTCCTCGGGAAAATGCCTGGCTAGAGGTGATAGAAAAACAGGACTCAGCGGCTCCTTTTCACGATTGGAATGAGCGAATAAATTTTCAATGTTATGCCCCTAATACAGCCGCCAGAATTCAAGACGGAGAGGTCATTACTAAAATAAATAATAACTATACCCAAATTAGCTTCAACTTTGGACCGACCTTACTTTCCTGGATGGAAAATGCAGATTTTGATGCTTATATTTCTATTATTCAAGCAGATAAACTAAGCAAGCAAAGGTTTAGCGGGCATGGGTCAGCAATGGCTCAGGTTTACAGCCACTTGATTATGCCCTTAGCAAATCAAAAAGATAAAGAAACGCAAGTTGTTTGGGGAATCAAAGATTTTGAGCATCGGTTTGGGCGAAAGCCTAAAGGAATGTGGCTGGCAGAAACAGCCGTTGATACCGATAGTTTGGAGGTCTTAGCCGAGCATGGAATTGAATTTACCTTACTAGCACCTAGGCAAGCAAAGGCCTTTCGAAAAATTGGAGAGGAAAGTTGGACCGCTTTATCTCACAGCGGCATTGACCCCAAAAGACCCTACTTGTGCCAACTTCCTTCTGGAAAGTCAATCGTACTCTTTTTTTATGACGGGAGCATCTCTCAAGATGTTGCCTTTAAAGGTATTTTAAATAATGGAAAAAACTTTGCCAAACGCCTGATTAGTGCATTTGATGATCGAGAAGAGCCTCAACTTGTGCATATTGCTACGGATGGAGAAAGCTACGGACACCATCACCTTTACGGGGAGATGGCGTTGGCAGATTGTCTGAATGATATTGAAAATAGTGGATTGGCAACCATTACTAATTATAGCGAACATTTGGAAAAGTTTCCCCCTCAATACGAAGTCCAGATTCATGAAAATAGCTCCTGGAGCTGCGTCCACGGTGTAGATCGGTGGCGATCAAATTGTGGCTGCAATACTGGGGGAAATGGCAATTGGCATCAGGAATGGCGAAAGCCCTTAAGGAATTTACTCGATTGGTTAAGGGACAAATTGATTCCCATTTATGAAGTAGAAATTGCCCATTTAGTCTATGACCCCTGGGAGGCGCGAAATGACTATATCCACTTAATCCTCAATCGAACAGAAGCTACTATAAAGGAGTTTTTAGCAAAAAACGCCCCAAGAGCATTAGCAGAAAAAGAGATCGTCAAATTGTTCCGACTGTTAGAAATGCAGCGAAATTCGCTGTTGATGTTTACCAGTTGTGCCTGGTTTTTTGATGAAATATCTGGCTTGGAAACGAACCAAGTATTGCAATATGCCCTCCGAGCAATTTATTATGCCCGACAAGTAGCAGGGGTGGATTTACATGAAGAGTTTTTGAACCGATTGGAAAAAGCACCTAGTAATGTGCATGAAAACGGAGCAATTGGCTATAAAAAAACGGTAGTCCCAACGCGCCTAGATCTGGAGCGGGTCGGGATGCACTATGCAATTGCCTCTTTATTTGAAGAAGATCCAGACAATCTATCCCTTTTTAACTATATTATAAAAAATGAAATTTTTGAACGGATTATTGCAGGAAATCACCGGCTGGTAATTGGTCGAACAACCATTCAGTCAAAAATAACGCGCTCTAAAAAACCCTTTAGCTTTGCCGTATTATACCTGGGGCAGCAAAATATCATCGGCAATATCTCTACCGACATGTCCGGTACGCAGTTTCGAGAAATGCAGGTACAAATTACTCAGGGATTTAAAGCAACTGATTTAGGTAAAGTAATTGGCTTAATGCAAACCTATTTCGGGTCGGAAAAATTTTCGATTTGGCATTTGTTTAGAGATGAAAAGCGAAAGATTTTTCAGCAAATTACTAAAAAAAGCCTGGAGCAGGTCGAAAAAAACTTCAGAAAGATTTATGACGATAATTACCAGCTAATGACGGGCATGCAAAATAGTGATATTCCTATTCCCGATGCTTACCGCAGTGCCATCAAGCATATTGTCAATACAGATTTGCACCGCTTTTTCACCAAAGACCTGTTAAAAATCAGAGAGTTACAACATTTGTCCAGCGAATTAAAAAAGTGGAAAATTGAAATTGATGACCCCAAGTCTCTAAAATTTGCAGCGGGAGAGCGACTTTTTTATGAAATAAAGAAAATGGATTATACCGAAATTCCACTAGAGCAACTTACCACACTCGTTAGGATTTTGGAAATACTGGATGCAATGGATTTAGAATTAGATATTTGGAAAACTCAAAATTATTATTTCTCGCTCCTGAAGAAATTTCATAAAAAAGAGCGTACTTTCCCGAACAAAGAATGGGAAACTGTTTTTTTAAAACTAGGGGCATTATTAAAAGTGAAAGCCTTTTTTTTTGAAGATTCAACGGTTAGTAAAACAAAGCAGTTACCCCAATCGTAGTCCCTTTGATTGTTTAACAAATTTTTAACGAGAGAAAAGCAGACAATATCTGCATACGAAGACGATCTATGCGTTTAGAAATAAAAAACTGTCAACTTTTAGGAAAACTCCTTAATTTTGCAGGCTTATGACACACAAATACGTACTAGGTTTTTTCTTTGGATTAGTGCTGTTTGCTTCATGTAGAAGCGAATTTGAAAAAATTCGGACCAATACCGATCCCGAGTTTCTATACAAAAAAGCGTTTGAATATTACGAAAAAGAGGAATATCAAAAAGCGCAGACACTCTTTGAGCTAATCATTAATGGTTTAAGGGGTAAAGTAGAGGCAGAAAAAGTTTATTTTTACTATGCCTATTCCCATTATTACCAGAAGAAGTATATTTTAGCTTCTTATTATTTCAAAAACTTTGTGACCACATTTGGCAATAGTGCCTATAAAGAGGAAGCGGAATTTATGTCTGCCTATTCCCATTACCAACTATCACCGATTTTCAGATTGGAGCAGTCTTATACAGAGAAAGCCATCGAAGGTTTTCAGTTATTTGTCAATACTTATCCGACAAGCGAAAGGGTAAAAGAAGCAAACCGCCTGATTGATGAGATGAGAAAAAAACTGGAGCGCAAATTTTTTGCAGAAGGGCAATTATACTATGATATTAGACAATATCAGTCGGCTAATCGGGTTTTTGAAAATTTATTAAAAGACTATCCAGATACAAAAGATGCTGAAAGAATTCGGTTTTTGATAGTAAAGTCTTCTTTCCTGTTAGCAGAGAACAGTATTTACGAAAAGCAAGAAGAAAGATTAAATACCACCATGCTAAAGGCAAGCGATTTTTTGGAAAAATATCCGGATAGTGGCTACAAAAGAGAAGTTGAAAATTTTTATAATAATTCTAAAAAAAGTATAAAAAAATTCGAAAATGTCAGACATAAAAACAAAAGTTCAAGGACTTGATCCGAATATTCGCGCCAGAGATATCTATGAAATGGCACAAGATACGGGAAATATCTACGAGGCATTGGCCATTATTACGCGAAGAGCAAATATGTTAGCTATAGATTTAAAACACGAACTACATCAAAAACTAGAAGAATTTGCCGTAAGCTCGGATACCATCGAAGAGATTCATGAAAATAAAGAACAAATCGAAATCTCAAAGTTTTATGAGCGACTGCCCAATCCTGTCTTGATCGCCATGGAGGAGTATAATAATGGAGAATTGTATTACCGTTATGGCAGAGAAGACAGAGATAGAAGAGACAGCTACTAAAAAAGCTTTTAGGCTTTGCGCCGAATAGGCTAGGAATAAAAAAGTGGCACTTTTCCAATGAAAAGTGCCACTTTTTGCTTTGAATTTATTGGAAAATTAGGGACGACTCCCTTTTTTGCTTACATTTGTCACCCAATGACTTCACTAAAAGGGAAAAAAATTCTTCTCGGAATTACGGGCAGTATTGCCGCTTATAAGTCTGCTTTTTTGACCAGATTATTGCTCAAGGCAGGTGCAGAAGTACAGGTTTTGATGACCGAGGCCGCTACTTCTTTTATAACACCTTTAACCCTTTCCTCCCTTTCCAAAAGATCCGTTTTTACAGACATTCATTCTGAATCCAGTTGGAATAATCACGTCGAATTGGGACTTTGGGCAGACGCAATGATTATAGCCCCTTTAACAGCGACCACCTTGGCAAAGATGTCCATAGGATTGTGCGATAACATTATCGTTGCAAGTTATCTTTCTGCCAAATGCCCCATTTTTGTTGCTCCTGCCATGGATTTGGATATGTGGAAACATTCTGCAACGCAGAAAGCTATTGAAAAAATAAAATCTTTTGGCAATCATATTATTCCAGTGGGACATGGAGAATTGGCAAGCGGGCTAGTTGGAGCGGGAAGAATGGCAGAGCCTGAAGAAATCCTTCAATATTTGTCCAATTTTTTTGCTGAAAAAGAAGTATTGAGCGGACACCAGGCTTTAGTAACAGCCGGGCCAACTTATGAGCCCATTGATCCGGTTCGCTTTATCGGCAATCACTCTTCCGGCAAAATGGGCCTTGCAATCGCAGAGGCTTTGGCAGCTAAAGGGGCAACTGTAGAACTAATACTAGGACCTTCTACTCTTTCAACACCTATCCCTTCAATAAAAACAACTCGGGTAAAAACGGCACAGGAGATGTATGAAGTAGCCAATGGGGTATTCCCAGCGTGCACCATTGCTGTTTTAGCTGCCGCTGTAGCAGATTATCGTCCTAAAATAGTAGCAGAACAAAAGATAAAAAAAGGGGATTCCAATCTAATGCTCCAATTAGAAAAAACAAAAGACATTGCTGCTGCTTTGGGTAGGCTTAAAAAGGCACACCAACTTCTTGTTGGCTTTGCTTTGGAAACTAATAATGAGCTAGATAATGCTCAAAAGAAACTGTTCAAAAAGAATTTTGATTTTATCGTCTTAAACTCCCTTCGAGATAAGGGCGCAGGATTTAAATACGATACCAATAAAATAAGCATTATTGCTGCTGATAAAAAAATCAAACAATTCTCTTTGAAATCTAAAGGAGAAGTTGCGGAAGATATTGTTGAAGAAATAGTGGAAAGAATTAAATCTGAATAAGTACTTTTGCTGCCAAAATGATTTATGTCAGAAGTCTTTGATGCAGTAATTATTGGAAGTGGATTTGGAGGAAGCATGATCGCTCATAAGCTATCAAAAGCAGGCTGGAAAATAATAATGATAGAGCGAGGAGAAAAGGTGAAGAGGGGTCCACAAAATTGGTCTAGCACGGGTTCTGTTGACCTGACGCCCAATTATGACAAAAGTTTACCCTACAAAGTGCTTAAAGGCGGGAATAAAAAAGAGATGGGGGTTTATACTGCATTGGGAGGCCCTTCTGTTTTTTATGGTGGTGTTTCTTTTAGATTCAGAGAGGCAGACTTCAATCCACCTGAAGAGATAGTGGGAAAGTCGGGAGCAGCGTGGCCCATTGGCTATAAAGATTTGGAGCAGTATTATGGGGAAGCAGAACAATTACTACAAGTTGCTGGAGAAGAGGGCATTGACCCAACTGAGCCACACCGCAGCTTTTCCTTTCCTCAACGACCAACTGAATATGCCGATATTTCACTAAAACTAAAAAATGCGGCGACTGCTTTAGGTCTAAATCCTTTTCACCTTCCTCTAGCTATCAATTTTCAAGACACCTCTAGGAACATTTGCAAACTTTGCACCACTTGTGACACCTTTGCTTGCGCGATTAGCGCAAAAAATGATCTGGAAACTATGTTGATAAGCAAGCAGGCTAAAAACCAGTTTGACTTATTAACAAATACAATCGCTTATAAAATTAATGCCGAAAAAGGACGAGTCAAAGAAATACTATGTATCGATAAAGTAAGTGAAGAGAAAATTAATGTTAAAGGCAAGATTTGTATCTTAAGCGCCGGAGCTTTAGCTTCTCCTCACATCCTATTGAATTCTGGATTGGACAGCTATAATCCGGCTGGTTTTTTAATCGGGAGATATTTAATGCGGCATGCCAATGCTATCATTTTTGGTATTTACCCAGGCATCGCTGACAAAGAACAACGATTTCATAAAGAATTGGCGATTATGGATTATTATTTTGGACACAAAAATATTAAATATCCGCTCCATAAAATTGGTAGTTTGCAACAAGTATCTACTCCTCCGAGTGGTTTAGTGACCCATGAGGCGCCCAGATTTTTTGGAAAAATAGCAGGTAAGGCAGTCAAGTTATTGACAGGATTATTAGCGATCGCCGAAGATCAACCACAATATAAAAATCATATCGGCATCGATTGGCAAAAGCCGAGCAATTATGATATGGCTATTCCAGTCATATCCCATGAATATTCAAAGCGAGATATGGCTGCGCTAAAAATATTAATTAGTAGGGCAAAAAAAATTATGAAAAAATCAGGCGCATTGCTTAATTATGTACATCATATACGTACCTTTTCTCACTCTTGCGGGACCATTCGCATGGGGAATAATCCTTCAACTGCCCCTCTCGACAAATACTGCAACTTTCGAGGGATTGAAAATTTGTATGTCGTTGATGCTTCATTCATGCCTAGTTCTGCTGCTGTGAACCCTTCCCTAACCATAAGTGCTAACGCTTTGCGTGTAGGGGATTATCTTATTGATAAATACACTACATGAACTATCAGGCAATAAATATTCAAAATCCGATTCGATTATGCTTTCTTGGCTGCGGTAACATAACGAAGGTACATGCCCGATCTGCAAGAAACTGCAAGGAAAATATCCAATGCTCATTTGCCAGTCGAGCTAGAAATAAAGCAGCGTTTTATTTAAAAGAATTCAAAGGAATTAATGCCTATGGTAGCTATGAGGAAGCAATAGCAAGTAGCCAGGAAGAAGTAATAATGATCAATACGCCCCCAAATTTGCATTTTGATCTCGCTCAAAAGGCACTAAAGGCAGGAAAGCATGTAATTGTCGAAAAACCTCCCTTTTTTATAGCTTCTGACTTTGATGTTTTAGGCAGCATCGCGGAGCAAAAAGGCTTGCAGCTTATGGTGGCAGAAAACTATTATTACAAGCCTTTAAGAACAGCTATTCGAAATATTATAGCAGAAAAATCAATAGGCGACCCTTTATTTATTGTTATTAATGCTACGAAATTGCAAGCCCCTAAGAATGACTGGAGGGATGACCCGTCCATTGCGAGACACGGCGCCCTATTCGAAGGAGGAATACACTGGATTAATTTTATCAATAATCTTGGGCTACAAATTTCGAACATCAATGGCTTTATCCCTAAACAGAAAACAGACTTGGAAAAAAGCATACAAGTTATCGCCAAGACAAAAGAAGGGGTCATTATTAATCTGTTTTATAGTTGGGAAGTAAATACAGTATTAAAGGGGTTAAGAATCTCTAGAATTTATGGGAGGAGCGGTTCTGTGACTTTTGAAACGAATGGGGTTTTTGTATGGACGAGAGGGAAGAAGAGCCGCTTGTCTTTCCCTGGTTTTCGACATATTTCCGGAAGCCAGCCGATGTTCGATGACTTTATGATTGCTTTAAGAAATGGCAAACCGCCCGCTTTTACCTGGCAAATGGCAAAGCAAGACCTCACATTAATTGAAAAGATTTATAAAGATATTGAGCAAAACGAAATATAATCGGCAAATTTATTTGTTTAACTCAGGTATACCCAAGGAGGGGAAAAATCAGCTTGTTTTAATCACTTAAAACTTAACAATTTTAGAAAAAATAATTATGTTGTATTGGATTATTTCATTTATTACAGGATTGGCAGTAGGTACTCATAATGCCACATGGGGCATGTACAAAGATGCTCCCCACGAAGGATTTACCTGGTCCACCTATTTTAGGAGTGTGATTGCTGGTGCTATTTATGGCCCGCTTTTGTATTATATTTTTGACTTAGACCTGATGAAACCAGCAAATGTTTTTCTGCTGTTTGGTGCGACTTATACGCTGGAAAGAATCACTATGGAAGTATATAAGACTTTTATTAGAGTAGAGGATCAAAGTAAATATTTCATCCCCATGCAACTATCTGTCTTTGGAAAACCGATTGAAAATTATCCCCTACGATTATTCTTGGGTGTTTTATATGTTAGTGCCTTAGCGGGTATCTCTTATGGCATCTATTTGTTGAATGAAAGTTATCACACGAATCAAATAAACTGGAATCCTTTTTTACTATTGCTGCCCTGTTCGGTATTCGGGTGGGTATCTGCTTTTGGCGGAGCCTGGAAAGATGCCCCTTTAGAAGGCTTTGAAACCTTTAAGTTTTTCAGATCTCCTGCGGTGGCTTATTTTTATGCTTTTGTAGCTAGCCTCTTTACTTCTAATTTATTGATTATTACTATGTGCAGTATTGGTTTTACTATCGCTAGCATTGAAACCTATAAGACCTTTTTCTTTCTGCATAAACCAAGGGGCAAGTTTCAGGGCAAGCCCATTCTTTTTCCGGAGATACTAGATTTCCGGCGCAAATTTGTTCCAGTTTATGTAGTCATCTGGCTGCTCGTGCTGATCTGTTTTCTATTTGGACTTTTTGAACGCCCAGATACTTTATTGCCTTTTTAGAAATGAATCGGAGTATCAAAAAGTAACTGTGTTTAAAAATTTAATATCCCCTTTGGTGATTAAAAAAATTATCTAGCAATTCTTTCCCAGTCAATAAGAAAAAACTTTCCCTTCTGGCTATCAAATGAATCTGCAAAAAAACAGTAGCCTTGCGAAATTGAAATACGATTTTTAAAATCTCTCTCGTCTTTTACCCAAATACCTGCCCACTTTTTTTCACGGTTAACAACATATGATTCAACATCAATTAGACTGTAGCCTTTGTTTTTTCTACTATGAAAGAGTCGCATAAAATCTTTGGTGTTATAGTTCCTATTTAACAAACGGCCTTTACCTTTTACCCATGTTGCTGACCAAATTAATTTTCCGTTATAGCCGTGTAATTCAATGTCTTCTACACAGTACCCTTGTTCATTTAATTCCGTCCTTTTAGCTGCAAATTTTTCCGTAGTTAAACCGGCAGTAAAGAGCATATCCCTTTTTGCTTCCCTAAAAACCCCTGCCCATTTTAGTTTCCCATTTTCTCTATATACTTCAAAATCCGTTAAAGCGAATCCTCTATTCTTTTCTTCATCAACCTTTGCCTTAAACTGCCGTCCGGTAAAACCTCTCCACATTTTATGTTTAGAAGATGATTTCCTAAATAAACCATCCCACAATAATTTGCCTTTATCTATGTATGGCTCCAAGTCAAAACAGTGATAGCCAATTTTTTTAAGCAAATTTCTTTCATGATTAAATGCTTTGAAGGAATAGCCTGTACGTACAACCGTCTTTCTACCAGAACTTCTGAATATATTTGCATAAACCCCAACGCCCTCTTCCATGTCCTCATTACATCCTATCACAGGATAGGGAAAATGTTTTCTTGATGTTTCATTAAAATACTTTCTAAAGATATTGCTTGCGATGCGGGAACAATTGGCATAATCGGCATAAACCATTATGACTACTCCATTTTTACTCTCCGGATAAAACTGCATGAGTGTTCTCAAATTACTGTGTGCGCCTCCATGTTCAACATAAATTTTACCCCCCGAACTTCTTTTTATAATTCCATAACCATAATTATTTCCAACTTGGTTCGCTTCACAATTATTTGAACTAAAATCATTAGTATCTTCCCACAATCTATTAGTGTTTCGCACAAATCTATCATTCATTAAACCTATGGTAAACTTCGCTAAATCCTGAATATTAGACTCCCAACCTCCGCCTGGCAATTTCCAAGCAACCTTCCCTACTTTTTTTGATTTTAAATGTCCGTCTTTTTTTCTTTGATAGCCTAAAGAACTTCCATCTCCCTGTTTCAAACTAGACATATTCATTTTATCCTTTATATTTTTATTTACCCACTTCACATACCCTTCAGGAGCTACTTTATTGATGACCGCGCCAAGTACGTTGTATCCGAAGGAACTATATAGATAGCCCGTTCCCGGGGCAAAATCTAAATTGTTATTACTGAAAGCTGTTACAGCGTTTTTTGCATCATACACCTTGATATTCTCATTAGCACTATATGTATAAGTTTCGTCCGCTTCCCCATCCCCATCGCAGTCTCTTCCTGATTCGTAGTGTTGTATCCCCGAAGTATGCTGCAAAAGATGTTTGACCGTTACTTTATTTTTGTTATCAAAGAGGTTTTGATTACTGCCCCAATAATCCAAATGTTTTTTTACCGGATCATTAAAAGAAAAATTTGCCCGAGTATCTCCAAGCTGTAAAGCGGCTATAGCAGTTACAGTCTTCGAAATTGAAGCCCATCGAAATATCGTAGAAGTAGTTACTTTTTCTCCCGTTTCAATATTGGTATATCCATATCCATTGAGGTGGATAACTCGACCATTCCTAATAACGCCTACTGCAAGTCCGGGAAGGTTTTGATTCGCCAATTCTTCCATCACGATATCGTCAATAGTTTTTACACGAGGATTCACCCCTTGCGCGTGTAAGGAGGAAATAAAAGAAGAGAGGGTAAGTACTAAAATTAGAATGATAGTATTCATAGCAATACTCTATAAAGATTTGAAGTTTGGAAATATTCAAAGAATCACATCAAATGGATAAGTTATTCTTTGAACGTTCCTTAAAATAGCAAAAATCGACCTGATTTTCAAATATATGGTCAAATATTCCGTTTTTTGCATCTCTAAATCTCCGAAAGCTCCTTGATCTAGTACTTCTATTTTAAATCTTGAAAATAAAGATTCTAATAGGAGCATGATCATAATGATCACTCTTTCGAGCTTTGCTTTGCTTAAACTGCTCATTATTAAATTTTTATATTTAAATTTGATTCGAAATCCCAAGTATAAGAAAAGAAAGTACTTAATTGGTCTAAAATTCATCAGGGATAGCCAGAGGATTTGGAGACCGTTTCACTCGATATATAAATGAAGTTACTATTGTTAATTAAATGTCTGACACACTTTTCTAAATACTCTCGCCACAAATCTGTCCTGCGATATTAAAATAACGTTAATGGATTTTATGGGTCCAGCTCCTAATAAAGAAAAAGAGATTCGCACCACTTCGGATAATCTATCTGTAAAAAAGGTTTTCCGAAAATCCATCATCAAAAAAGGGATTTTATATTTTGTACTTCTTTCTCTTTCTTCTTTTACACTACTATTCATTTACACCAATACGGGCAAGACTTTAGAGGTTATAACCAATCTTCATATAGAATTTATTTTATTGGCTATTGGAATGTCTATTTTGGATATGTGGTTAGGGGGCTGGCGCAATCACATCTTTGCCCGCGTTTTAAAACCAGGCATTAAACAGGAAGTATGTCAAAGGGCCAATGTGGCTAATGTTTTTATGGGCGCCGTTACGCCTTCACAAAGTGGAGGGGGTGCGGCACAATTATATATACTGTATCGTTCAGGAATTAACTTAACCCAAGGGCTTACGATTAGCTTGATTAATTGGTTTTCAACCCTATTATTTTTTCCACTATCTGCTGGAATAGCCCTGTATTTTATTAAAGATCAGTTTTCTTCCAATACTATCTACTATTTACTTCAATCGGGTTTTTCTTTATTTGGAACCCTATTTTTTATAATTGTTATTGCTTTTTGGAAACCCCTTTGGGTAGGGAAGCTGGTTCTTTTTTTGTCGGAGAAAATGGGAATCATTCACAAAAAGTGGCAAAAAAAATGGCACAATTGGGGGAAGGCCGCTTATCAGGCAATACAAGTTTATCAGCAAAACTGCGAAGTTTTATTGCAAGAGAATCCCTGGTTACTACCGTATAGTTTTTTGATAACGCTTCTTTTGTATTTCAATAAATTTTGCCTAGCTTATGTACTCGTATTGGGTTTAGGGGTTGCCGCACCTTTTTGGATTGTCATTGCCATTCAGGTTATTATTATGTTTATTCTATACTTTGCGCCTAGCCCGGGCGCAAGCGGCATTGCAGAGATTAGCATAGCCGCTTTGATGAGTCATATTTTAGCGGAACATTTACTTCCCTTTTTCACCGTATTACACCGGCTGTTTTTATTATTCATTCCTGCCATAATTGGCGCATTCGTGGTATTGAATGAATTGCGAGTACATGCAAAAGAATGAGAAAAATAATTCCGATTATTCCGTTCTTTGATAAAACCCAATAAAGAATAAAAATTTTATTATTAAAAACTTTGAAATTGACTCCTTCTCTAAAAGGAAAAATTAACGATAGAAAAATTTTAGTTTAGATATGTTTGCCATTTTTTAAAATTACTTTTACAAAAAATTTACCTTCTTGGATTCCGTCAAAAACAGAATGGTCGAATGGAAATGAAAAAACTTTAATGGGAAAGAAAAAGCTATTTTTGTTCCCGTTCGACTTAAAATACAGAATCTGTCAAAGAATCAAAATTTAAAGAAAAATGCAGAATCTATTCAATTCAATTGAAACAGAGACTATTAATACAAAATATCCTAAAACAAACAGAGCTATCATCAATCAGCAAGTGATCGAGCATGCTATTATTTTGGCAGCTGGAAATGGAGAAAGGTTCAGAGAACGAGGAGTTCAATTGCCGAAAGTATTATTAAAAGTCGGTGGTTTGAGGCTATTGGAGCGATCTATTTTAGCCCTTAGCCAAATAGGAGTCAAGCATTTTTACGTGGTTGTAGGTGCTTACAAAGAACAAATAATTGGCATGATGAATAAGATTAAAAGATTGAGAGAATATGATATTCATTACATAGTCTGCGAAAATTATGTATTGGGCAACGGGGTGTCCTTTGGGAAGGGTGCGGAAAAAATTACTGCTCCTTTTTTGTTATCTATGTCAGACCATATTTTTTCTATTGATACGCTGAGAGCCTTTATCAGGCAGGTAAAAAGACAACCCGACTTGCCCGCACTTGCCTGCGATTCCAACCTAGAAGGTGTTTTTGACATGGGGGATGCGACAAAAGTCGCATCCAAGAGCGGTAAAATTTATAAAATAGGAAAGGGCTTATCTTCCTTTGACTTGGTAGATATGGGTCTATTCTATTTCCCAAAAAACTATGGGCAAATGGTGGCAAAAAAAGTGACTAAAGGGGCAAAATCTGTAAGTGATATTATCCATCAATTTATTCAAGAAGGCGGAGTTAGAACCATTGTCCTGGAAAAAGCCCTTTGGCAAGATGTTGATAATCCCAATATGAGAAAAGAAGCCGAAAAAAGATTGTTGCAAACCCTTGTTAAAGAAACGGACGGCTGGGTTAGTAGAAATATCAATCGCTTTTTTTCTACCCGAATCAGCCTTTTTCTCTCCAAAATCAATACTTCTCCAAATGCCGTTACTACGTTTGTCTTCTTTTTTACTTTATTAGGTGCTTGGTTCGTCACTTCCGGTGCGTATGGATGGATCGCTTTAGGCGGAATCATTTTTCAAATTGCCTCCATATTGGATGGCTGCGATGGAGAGTTAGCTCGATTGACCTATAAAGGAAGTAGGTTTGGTGCCTGGTATGACACTATTACAGATAATATCCGATACATTGTTTTTTTCGCAGCATTGGGAACAGGCGCATTCGTCAGTACAGGGGCAATGATATATTTTTATGCGACCATCTTATTAACAATCTTGGGCGTTTATACTTCAGCCCTTATGGCTAGATATGTATGGAAAAAAGGAGGCCCACTAACTAACTTGGAGGTAACCAAAAAAGTAGATGAAACAACGAAGGAGAACAATAGCCTTTTTAGCGCATTTATTAAAAAATTTAGGGGAATAGAAAAACAGGACGTATCTGCTTTCATGGTCTTTATTTTATGCCTTATCGGTCTATATAAAATCATGTTTTGGATTGCTTTTCTTGGCTTTGGTGTAGCTGCGATTACCGTTACTAAATCACTTAATAATGCAAAGGGGTGAAAGAACAAGCATCTGTATTAAAAAGAAGAAGTGGCCTGTTTTTTTTGCTTTTCGGCTTATTGATTTTAGCTTCTCTATTGTATTATGTAGATCTAAACCTAATTATTCAATCTTTCCATTTATTGGGCAGTAAAATCTTACTCGTTTTTTTTGTCGCCATACTTTGGATTGCCAATAATACCTTATGTCTAGCTACCTTACTAAAATTTCGTGTTCCTTTTCATCATCTTTTGTATAATCAAATAACGGGAGATGCCTATAATGTGATTACGCCCCTTGCTGGGCTTGGGGGAGAACCCTACAAAGTGAAACATTTAACAAACTGGATACCCTTAAGTGAAGCCAGCGAAGCGGTGTTGCGAGATCGACTGATCCATTCTTTGTCGGGTATGATATTTACGAGTTTAACAGTACTGATTGTTGCTGTTTTCATGCCTTTAGGGCGATCTCTACTTATTACTTTTGCCATGCTAGGTGTCCTTTTTACGATCTTATCTGCAATTTTGACTTTTCTAATCTTCTCCAATGTTCCCAATAAATTTTTGGGAAAAGTCCTGAAAAAACTGAAATTATTAGAAGAGTATCGCAGCAATCCGTTAGATCAGCCTACCTTTTTAAAAGCCTTGTTTTTTAAGGTTTTAGCTAGAATATTAAATATGGTAGAATTATTACTCATTTTTTTATTATTGGGAATAAGTCCTGGTTTCTTTGAAATTGTGACGATCTCTGCCTTGATTGCGCTAAGTGGCACGCTCTTATTTGTAGTACCCCAGGGAATAGGCGTAAATGAAGCGGGAATAAGTGGTGCTTTTAAATTAATCGGGCATCCATTAGAGCTAGGTCTAAGTTTTGGTTTGATTCGCAGGGCGCGGATTCTTTTTTGGGCCCTTTTGGGAGTCAGCTTGCATTTTTTTGTCCTTTTGTTAAAGAAGAAAAACCCTTTCTTTTTCCTCTATTCTGATAAACAATCCTTATCTGATTAGGGTGATTTTTTTTCCTCTTTACCGGAGTGTTTTTTATTAAACTGGTCCATTGTAAATCTTAACCCTATCGTTCCATAAGCCTTTACTGTTTCTGCTGCTGTTTTCAGTATTTTTGGCAGTTCGGATTTTTCTTCTGGCGTCCATTTTCCCAAAACGAAATTGGACTGTTGTCCCTTGTGAAAATCATTGCCTATACCGAGTCGAAGTCGGGCATAATGAGTGCTTGCCAATATTCTATTGATGTCCTTTAGTCCATTATGTCCACCATCGCTACCTTTTCCCCTCAGCCGTTGTTCTCCAAAAGACAAATTTAAGTCATCCAATACGACTAGTAAATTTTTAGGATGAATTTTCTTTTTTTGCAACCAATAGCGAACGGCTTTTCCGCTTAAATTCACATAAGTCGAAGGCTTTAATAATACAAAGGTTCTTCCTTTGAATTTAAACATTGCCAAATCGCCCAGATAATCATCTTTGAAAGCAATGTCAAATTCCTTCGCCAAAAAATCAAGCACCTCAAAGCCAATATTATGGCGCGTATGGTCATATTCTGCACCCATATTTCCCAGCCCAGCAATCAAATATTTCATTGGATCGGGTTCTTCTTCTTTAAAAAAATTAACAACTATATTTTTAAGCCAGTTTAGCAAACAAGTTCATTTAAAATTCATTAAAAATAGTCCTTCTTTGACAAAAATATTAAGGTCTAGTTCCCTTACCAATTGAAATTAGATTAGTAAATAGGCGGTAGGCCCCTGGCACTCCGGCGGGCAATTCTCTAAACCAAGAATAGCCAGAGTAAATATAATAGCCCTCTCCATATTTGGCAACCAATAAACCCCCTTCTTTTGGCTTTTCCCCTGGGTCATTACTAGATAAAATGGCTGTGTAATTTTCACTCCATTCATTGGGAAAGTATAAGCCTCTCTCTTGTACCCAACCTTCAAAATCCTTTTCATTTATTTTATTAGGATAGTTTAACACAGGATGTTTAGGAGCTAATAATTTGACAGAAGCTTCTTCAACAGAAACTCGATCTCTGGACAATTTAAGCGGATAGGGAGCTATTTGTTCCCGATCAATTTTTAGGCGATGGGCGGTATTGTACTGAACGATCATCGTGCCGCCATTTTTTACATAATTCAATAATTTAGGTTGATAAAATTTTAAGCGATCTACCGTATTATAGGCTCGTATGCCTAAGATAATCGCATCATATTTTTGTAAATTGCCAGATATAATTTCTGCGTCTTCCAGTTCATGGACCTTATAGCCAATTTGCTGCAAACTAGCTGGAATTTCATCTCCTGCCCCCATGATATAGCCAATGTTTTCTCCTTCTTTTTTTAAATCAATGCGAACTACTTTAGCCGAGGCATCCCGAATAATCGTCTGGGTAGGAATATGATCGTACTCTATAAAAATAGCTCCATCTGTAAAGCTTTGTCCATCATCCAGTTTTACCAATGGGACCACAAAGTTTTCTTCCTGTTTTTCAGAGGGGTATAATTGAAAGCTAACCAACTGTTCTTCTCCTTTTAATTTTAATTCAAAATCAATAACTTCGGGGGCTACTTTCCAACCTTCGGGATGGCATAATTCTACTTTTCCTCGAACATCGGTCTTTCCGGCTTTTAATAAAACATTGACCATTTTGGGCTCATTATTGGCAAAGACATAGACCTTTTCGGAAATATTGGCAAAAACTGGGGGAATAATTTCGAATGGCCGATAGATTTCTGCTTTTACAGGATCACTTTTTTTAAAGACAACCTCTGAAATAAGACTTATAGGTGTTTTTTCAATTTGTAGATCAAACTGTACCTTTAGGGTGCGCGGCGTTTCCGGCAAACCCCGCATCACCTGTTCTTTCACGGTGTACATCCCCAGTTCTGATTTTTCATTTAACCAATAGGGATTAGTGTGAGCAATGTCTTTGGGCAAGGTGATTTTTTGACCTATTTTATTTACCTGATTATTTTCCAAAGCCAAATTGAGCGAAGAGTCCACATTGAGCGGTAAAATATTAAACCCCTTTAAAGCAATATTTGCAGAAGATCGGTTAACCACTTCCATATTTAATGCTATGGCTTGTCCAGGAGTGGCAGAATAATCATCCGCAACCACTTCCATATACAGACCGGCACAAGCCTTAATAACTGCTTTGATTTCTCCTAACTTTACTTTTTTCCAATAACCCTCTGGCAAGTTTTTGATTAGCTGATACGCTTTTACCAAATCGGGGATGCTATTGGCGGGAGTTGTATATTGAAAGTCTTTTTCTACTTTTTGCAATAACTTTCCAATAGGAGCACCACCTTTTACTCTAGTCCAGGTTGTATTAATTCCACCAAAAATATCTTCTCTATTGTTGGGCATATCCCCTTTGAGTAATTCCAAATATTCTTGCATGGCCCCTCTCGTTCCCATAGACCCGAAGCCTTGACACTTGTGCATGCTACGACTTTCTGCAGCGATTTCTGTATTGGACTTTCCTTTAATGGGATAATAAACGCCCACATCCACACTCATCATTTTGGATTTATCCGCTTTTTCAAATTTTTCTCGGCTACCATAAAACCACCAGGAGGTATTAAAAAATAACCGTTTAGGCTGCCATATATCTACATGTTGCAACTGTTCGGGATAAATAGTTGGATCGGCCGTTTTGTCAAAAGCCTCATAGGAAAGTATAGCTGAGGAAGTGTGATGCCCATGTGTTCTACCTGCCGAACGATGGTTGAATCGATTGATAATGACATCGGGCTGCCATTTTCTAATAGCCCAGATGACATCTGCCAATACTTCTTCTTTATTCCAAATTTTCAGTGTTTCGTCTGGATGTTTGGAATAGCCAAAATCATTCGCTCTGGTAAATAATTGGTTCCCGCCGTCTATCCTTCTAGCGGCCAATAGTTCTTGCGTTCGAATAACCCCTAATAATTCTCTTATTTCTGTCCCGATTAAATTTTGTCCACCATCGCCACGAGTCAAAGAAAGATAAGCGGTATTAACTTTTAATTCATTCGACAAATAGGCAATTAATCGAGTATTCTCATCGTCAGGATGCGCTGCCACATACAAAACGGACCCCAGAATATTTAATTTTTGAATGGCTTCGTGAATATCCCCCGAAGTCCATTTTTTGGGAGCTTGTGCACAAAGCGAAAATCCCGTAAGAGCCAAGAGGGCAATACAAGCAGATAATTTTTGGAACATAATCAACCGTTTTTTAAAAATCTGTTCTTTGACAAATTGCTTTATTCCACATAACTTATCAAAGAGCCAAAAACGCATAATTCAGTATGGCAGAACTCACTATTGAGTCGTTACTTAGATACACTACTATTACTTAACTATAAGGTGCTAAGAAAGGGAATAGTTTGATAGGTCAGCGATTATATACGTCTTCTTGTATGAACAACAAGTTTTAGCAACTAGAAACGGTTCGACAAGTTAAAGCTCATTGCATAGGAAATCAAAGTTCAAGTCAAAATCTGTATAAAATCCCGCCTGTTATCACAGATTGATTGATGCCACCAACAGTGTATTTATATTCTCCGAAATAATTCAGATTGCTCAGGGTTTCGACCTGGGCTCCTAAGCCGAGATTTAGACCGGCCTGGGTGCCATTATTCCTGACTTCTACCCCCGTAATATCTGATTTGACCTTCCCCCTAAAAATATTTAAACCCGCCAAAGGAAAAATGTCTATGGATTCATTAATATTGAACAAATTATATCGGGCATCCAAATCTAAAGAAGAGAAAGTGACAGATACATCCGGGGTAGATTTATCTTTAAAATAAAAAGTAAAGCCCGGTGCTGCCAGAAATTTATCATCTATGGCATAAGTGCCTCGTAGATTTATCCCTAGCTTGGCGACTTCCGTTCCATAAGCCAAGCCCCCTCCCAATTGAATCTGAGCTTTGGCAGAGAAGGTAAAAGTTGTTAAAAATATTGCGATAAGAGTATGTAAAAAATGTTTCATCCTGAAAGTAGTTTTTAAAATTAGGAATAGAAATTGCAATATAAATAACCTCTCTAACTTTTTTTAATATTTTAGATATTTTGATTTCATGCCAATTTTTGATATTTTAATATTATCGAGCTGAAACGCCCAAAGCCAACCGAATATGTGCCAAGTGGTGCTTGCCATGCCAGGCATAAATCCCAATCATTTCATCTAATTGAAAAACGCGCCCGCTTTCAGGATGAAAAAACCTTCTTTTTAGTTGCTCGTCGGTCAAAGATTTTATCAAAATAGACCAGCGCTGGTGCAACCCTTCTAATAGTCGAAGGGATACCCCTACGGGTGTATTTTTCGTATCCTCCAGTTCTGCCCAAAGGTCTTCAAAATAGGGTTTGATAGTCGGCTGGTTTTCGGTTAAAGTCCATTTAAAACGGATATAGGCATTGATATGGCTATCGAAAATGTGATGCACGATCTGGCGTATTGTCCAACCGCCAGGACGATAAGTAAGATCTAATTGTTTTGCAGGTAGGTTTTCTACCAAAGCACTTACTTCGGCAGGTAGTATTTCTATTTCAGTTATCCAATTTTGGATCATCGAGTGGGTAATCTGTCCGGGTTTTTGAAATTTCCCAATCGGATGTTTTAAATGCTCCATTTTTTATATTTTGCCCAAATATAGCAAAATCTGCTGCTTCACAGACAAAAATAGGGAAGCTCCTTTGAGCTTCCCTGTTACAGTATCGTAGTCATCGGTTTAAGGATAAACTACTGTCCATTACTATCCAAATTTTTCAGGTCAATGGGATAAAGAAATTTAAATCCTGGCCAGGCAGCTATTAAAGCCGCCTAACCAGTAACTTTGCCTTCGTGTTTGTCATGGGATTAGGATGTGTGTTTGTTCAATGTCTGTTCTTTTTGGGCAAAGTTGGACTTAAATCAGCGACGCAATCAAACTATCTGCACACGCTTTAATTTTTGGGCACTAATGCTTCAAAATGGGATATATCAAGGTCTTGGTTAAAAAATCAAAATTGAATTTTTATAATTTTTGAATAGGCTCGCTTCTGATACCATATTCTTTAGAAATTATTTTTAGCCAATAGAACCCTTTTGGAATTTCCTGAAAATCAAGGCTTTGAAAAGGAGATTGATTGAGTTCTTTTTCAAAAACTGTCTGCCCTAGTGCGTTGACCAATTCTACTTTATCTATTGGCAAGTTATTTCTTTGGAGTAGCAACCATCGAATAATAGGATTGGGGTAGAGTTTTATCTTATCTAAAATTGGATGATAAGCACTAGTTCTTAGACTATCTTCTAATACCAGAAAAATATCCTTCGGTGCAATAGGTACTTTTTCGAAAGCCCCATCCGTCACCGTAACGCTATCAATTGTGAGCGTTATGGTATCTCGTATTAACAAATCAATGGCATTTTCTTGAATCACAAAAGAGAGTGTACCTAGCAGCCCTGCACCTCCTACTGGTTGTTGGTCTATTCGGCTAATAGCAACGGTATAGTTGCCCGTTTCTTCATTATTTATCTGAAGCGCAATCGTGGAATTTTCGAGGGGCTCAATCCAGGATACCTCAGAGAATTCAAATGTCGTTTGATCCGCTTTAATTAATTGGGGGTCCGTTTTAATAGTAAATGATAAACCCAGTAGTTCTTTGATTGAAATCGTTTCATCTCCTAGCCCAATGGATAACTCAATGGTTTGGCCCGGAACAAATGTAATGTCCCCAGATAATAGATTAAAGGAAGGATCCAGCCCTTGAGTAGCTTCCAGAATTTCATCGGGAATAAAAGGTACATCATCGTGAACTTGATTTATATTGGCTTGGATAACTTCCGCATCCAATTCATCTATGCTGCCGTCTCCATTGCAATCTGCATAGACAAAATTGAGCCCGTCAGGGAAATTGCCTTCCCATTCTGCAAGGGCAGCTTGAGCTGCCCATTCCGCATTGATAACTGCCCTTGGACTTCCGGTTTCGCCAAAGGCATAACCAAGGAAAAGCAAATCAATTTCATTGACAATGCCATTATTATTGACATCGCCCGGCCATATCACTTGTGCAGAGAATGTTTGAGAGAAAAGTAAAAAGGAAATAATGAAAAATAAAACAGATTTCATTCAAGGCATTTTGTTCATATTCAAGGTGTATGGCATCTAATGCATATAACATACTTTTCTTTTCCTTGATACAAAATTAAGAAAAGACGATTCTTGACACAATTACATTTTTTGATAATTGTCGGTTTTTTTTTATATATTTTAAGCATAAAAAACAAGTTAAATATTAGTCTAATTTATAATTAGTCTTAATAATCAGCCTTTTATAAAAAAATATTTTGCTATTACGCTGGATGATTTGTCGAAAATAAATTTAAAAAATGATCGAAAGCAAACTTATTCTTTTGCTAAAAACATTCAAAAAAGGAGAGTGGAAGCGATTTAAAGCCTTTTTGGCTTCTCCTTATTTTAATAAAAGAATGGATTTAGTGGGCTTTTTTAATTATTTAGAAAAGATCAAACCCGAATTTTCCGAAAAAGAACTTAAAAAAGAATACATCTTTCAGCAATTATTCCCTGGAAAGATGTATGATGACAAACAAATGCGGTATTTAATGAATTATACGTTAAAATTGGCTGAGCAGTTTTTAGGGCAACAAAAACTGGAACGGGAATCCTTATTGGATAATGCCATATTGGAAGAATTGGTAGATCGGAAATTGGAAAAACATTCAAAAAATTATTTTGAAAAAATAGCCATTAGGCAAGAAGGTATTAAAGAAAAATCAAACATCTATTACTATAATCAATATAAATTGGCCCATATTGCCAATAAACATTTTGGCAATAGAGATTTAAGGCAAGATGATATAAATTTAAAATTAGCCGCTAATGCGTTAGACCTCTTTTATTATTTCAATAAACTAAAATATAGCTGCGAAATGCTAAATCGCCAGAAGGTCTTTTCAACCAGCTATGATTTGAGCTTTACCAATCTTTTATATGATTATCTGGAAAAAATAGACGGAGGGAATGAACCCTTAATCGCCATCTATTTTCAAATATATGCTACCTTTATTAAAAAAGAGGCTTCCAAAAATTTTCAATTATTGAAACAATTGATCAATAATCATCACCAGGAAATCTCGTCAATAGAAAAACAGCATATTTATTTGTACGCCATCAACTACTGCCTAAGACAAATGAAGCAAAGCAAGCGGGGTCAGTATTATGCCAGCGAATGCCTCAAACTATATCTAGACGGTATCCAGCAAGAATTTTTATTTATCAATGGCTATTTATCCCCCTGGACCTTTAAAAATGTGGTAAAACTTGGATTTAATCTGGAAAAGTATAACTGGACAGAGCAATTTATTCAGGATTATTATAAAAAATTATCCCCTGAATTTCAGGACGATGCTCTTCATTATAACTTGGCCGACTTATATTATCGAAAGAAAAACTATAAAGAAGCACAATATCATTTATTATTGGTAGAATACTCTGATTTGTTTTATAGCTTGGATGCAAAAACCATGCTCTTAAAAATCTATTTTGAAACAGAGGAAGAGGAAGCCCTTTTTTCGCTTTTGGCTTCTTTTTCTATCTACCTCAAGCGAAATAAAAAAATCTCCAATAACTATCGGGAAACCTACCTCAATTTTACCATCTTTTTACATCAGATCAGCAAATCCAAAAAGAAAAACATCACCGCTATCAAGGAAAAAGTCAAGCAGACAGGATTATTGATCAACCGCAGTTGGCTGCTTCGAATTTGTGACGAATTGGGTTGAAAAATAGAGTAGCTTGCAGGAAATTAAAAAATCAGCCAGCCTGGCAGCACCATTAGTACCAGGCCGGCGACAACCTCGCATAGTGATTGTTTTGAGATTAACACTAAAACTTTGGGACCGCGTAAAAAAAAAATTTGAAGAGAAAAGTGCCGGTTTTTTAAACCATGCTGTTTTGGACTGGCAAATTGTGTTTGGATAAGAAAATGCAAATCTTTGCACTTTAGACGATAGCATTGCCGAAGTGGTCACCTTGTGCTTAAAGTAAGCCTTGAACTGTTGAATCAAAGTTCGCTTCAAATAGCAAAAAAATGATTTAGCAAGCAGCCCATCCAAAAGAATAAGTAGTTTTTTGATTGTTTATTCGCTTTTCGATGCCCCTTTGACTCATCCACGATTTTTTTGTGCGAAATTTTAGCTGATTATCAGCCTGTTACAAATAATCATTCTAGCTTTTTTTCAAAAAATGCTTGTTTATTGCCCAAAAGAGCGATACCTTTGCACCGCTTTTTAAAAAAGCAATTTCTATCAACATAAAAACAGGATTACAGTGAATACTTTAAGCTATAAAACACCCTCCGCTAAAAAAGAAACCATCGAGCGAAAATGGTACGTGGTAGATGCTGACGGGCAAGTCGTTGGGCGACTAGCTTCCAGGATTGCACATGTATTAAAAGGGAAGCATAAGCCCTCTTATACTCCCCATGTGGATACCGGTGACTATGTAATTGTAATCAATGCGGACAAGGTTCGATTCACTGGAGCAAAAATGGCCCAGAAAGAATATATTTCTTACTCTTTATACCCAGGGGGGCAGAAGCGAGTCAAAGCAGCAGAAATGGCTGAAAAAAAACCACTTTTTATTTTGGAAAAGGCAGTAAAAGGAATGCTGCCCAAAAATCGCTTGGGTCGTGCCATGTTCAAAAAATTATTTACCTATGAAGGAGCAGAGCATCCCCATCAGGCACAAAAACCGGAAGCATTTAATTTTTAAAAAAGCTATAAAATTTTAATTTCAATATGGAAATGATTAATGCGGTTGGGAGAAGGAAGGCATCCATTGCCAGAGTTTATTTGACCAAGGGAGATGGCAAAATTGTAATCAATGGTAAAGAACTAAAGGAATACTTCCCCCAAATACATATCCAAGACAAAATCACCGACCCTTTTAAAACGGTTGAAGCAGATAATATTTACGATTTAAAGGTAAATGTAAAGGGTGGCGGATTCAAAGGACAGGCAGAGGCAGTAAGAATGGCCGTTTCCAGAGCATTGGTTAAATTAAACGAAGAATTTCGAAAACCTTTAAAAGAAAAGAAATTTCTCACCAGGGATGCCAGAGTAGTAGAGCGCAAAAAGTATGGCAAGCCCAAGGCAAGGAAAAGCTTCCAATTCTCTAAACGTTAATCAACTTGATTACTTACTTGGCAGCAATGTCTAACGAGTAGGCTCTGCTCTCCACATTTAGTAGTCAAACAATTGTAACAATTAATCAATCTTAAACATAATGAAGACACCTACTTATAAGGAACTCTTGGACGCAGGCGTACACTTTGGTCACTTAAAACGCAAGTGGAATCCCAAAATGCTTCCTTACATCTTCATGGAGCGAAAGGGAATTCATGTCATTGATATTAATCGCACGATTGAATGCTTAGAAGCTGCAGGAAAAGCAGCAAAAGCTATGGCAAAATCAGGTAAAAAAATTATGTTTGTTGCCACCAAAAGACAAGCTAGAGGAATCATAATGGAAGCCGCTAAAAGTGTTGGTATGCCATTCGTAGCAGATAGATGGCTGGGAGGAATGATGACCAACTTTTCCACTATCCGCAAGTCGGTTAAAAAAATGCAGAACATCAATAGAATGTTGGAAGATGCCAACTTAAGCGTTACCAAGAAAGAGCGTCTGACACTAACCAGAGAGCGGGACAAAATGTATAAAGTATTGGGTGGTATTGCTGATTTGAACCGTTTGCCTGCTGCTATATTTATCGTAGATATTCACCATGAGCATATTGCGGTAGCAGAGTCACACAAATTAGGGCTAAAGACCTTCGGCATCGTTGATACTAATTCTGACCCGAATGAAGTGGACTTTCCAATTCCTGCTAATGACGATGCTTCTAAGTCAATCAGTATTATTACTGATTATATTGTAGAATGCATTAAAGAAGGCCTTGAAGAGCGAAAGAATAGCAAAGCGAGTAAAGAAAAAGAGGCGACAGCATAGAAGGGCAACTGCAAATAAATGTCTTGACAACCATACGTTTTGGCTCTTGATGGAATATCCTATTTTTTTAACAACAAAATAATTCTAAAATAATGGTAGCAAAAATTTCTGCTAAAGATGTAAAAAAATTGCGCGACCTAACCGGCGCGGGCATGATGGACTGCAAGAAAGCACTTGCGGAAGCGGAAGGGGATACCGAAAAAGCAATTGAATTGCTTCGAAAAAAAGGGCAAAAATTGGCGGGGAAACGTGCAGATCGGGAAGCAAAAGAAGGAGTAGTAATGGCCTTGACTTCTTCTAATAGAAATAATGGGATCATTATCCGATTAAGTTGTGAAACGGACTTTGTGGCAAAAGGCGATAGCTTTATTGACCTAGCAAGATCTTTTGCAGAAATCGCTTTGAAAAAATTGCCGGATACTTTAGAAGGTTTACTGGCATTACCCTATGCAGATGGCTTGACCATTGGAGAGAAAATAACGGAGCAAATTGGAGTAATTGGAGAAAAAATCGAAATTAATAAATACGAAAAAATCGAAACTGTTGCTGGGGAAGGGCAGGTGATCCCTTATATTCATATGGGCTATAGGGCAGGCGTAATCGTCGCTTTAAATCTAGAAGGCCCTCAATTCATGGACCCAGGCAAAAACGTAGCTATGCAAGTAGCCGCCATGCGACCAGTTGCACTAGATAAAGGGGATGTAGATTCAAAAACAATCGAAACAGAAATCGAGATTGGAAAAGAACAGGCACGGGCAGAGGGGAAACCGGAGGCAATTTTAGAAAAAATTGCCATGGGAAAACTAAACAAATTTTTCAAGGAAAGGACGCTGTTGAACCAACAATATGTTAAAGATAGCAAACAATCGGTTAGCCAATACCTGCAAAGTATTGATAAAAAACTGACGGTTACAGACTTCAAGCATATAGAACTCGGTTAGAGTTTCAAAAAAAGCGAATTATGTAAACATAATTCGCTTTTTTTTTTGCCTTTCAATAGGTATTGGTTTTGATTTTATCTTACTTTGCTTTAGACTAAAATTTTTCTTATAAGCATTAACCCATGCCATTAAAATACAAACGAATCCTGTTGAAATTAAGCGGAGAATCGCTAATGGGCGAACAAAAATTCGGCATTTCTGCAGATATGCTGACTTATTATGCCTCATTGATTAAAAAAATATCAAAAAAAGGAGTAGAGTTAGCAGTAGTCATCGGTGGTGGAAATATTTACAGGGGGCTGCAGGCAAGATCATCGGGAATTGAAAGAGTGCAAGGGGACTATATGGGTATGATGGCAACCGTCATTAATGGGATGGCTCTTCAAAGTGCATTGGAACAAATAGGCGTTTTTACCCGACTCATTACAGCTATAAAAATGGAACAAATTGCAGAACCGTATATCCGTCGTCGGGCGATACGACACGTCGAAAAAGGAAGAGTAGTCATTTTTGCTGCAGGTACTGGAAGTCCCTATTTTACAACGGATTCTGCTGCTGCATTGAGGGCTAATGAGATCAATGCAGACGTTATTTTAAAAGGTACCAGGGTTGACGGGATTTACTCTGCTGATCCCGAAAAAGACCCCGACGCTGTCAAATTTGACAAATTGAGTTTTGCCAAAGTGATCAGTATGGGCTTAAGTGTAATGGACATGACTGCCTTCACTTTATGTCAGGAAAATAATTTGCCAATCATCGTTTTTGACATTAATAAACGAGAAAACTTAATGAGGATTATTGAAGGAGAGCCTGTTGGCACTTTGGTAGAAGGTTGATCCCTTCGTCTGCCCAGCTATCAAAACTTATTCAAAAGGGAACTAAAAGAGATTACTACTGGTTTTAGTAAGTGCCCCTCTTCCAAGCCAAAAGGTTTCATCTTTTTGGCTTTTAGTCTAATTTTATCCAAACATAAAACTTTTTATAAATAATATGTTTTTTACATATAAAATTCCTAACTTTGCAAGACCACTTGAAATCAAGAGCTTTCGTTTCTCATAGTATGGGTAGCCCACTTGGGCTGCCTTTTGCTTTTACATTCTCGTCCAATCACTCCATGAGCCTTCCTTGTTGTATCTTTGTCTCGAAAAATTAGACGCTCATCCACTTTTCTCATTGTAAAATGAATAAGAAAAAAATTCTGAACGACCCTGTGTATGGTTTTATTAATATCCCGTACAATATCATTTTTGACCTAATCGAGCATCCTTACTTTCAGCGACTTAGAAGAATAAAACAATTAGGCTTGACGGACTACGTCTATCCAGGAGCTTTGCACACGCGTTTTCATCATGCGCTCGGAGCTTTGCACTTGATGACCCAAGCAATTGATGTATTACGGTCGAAAGGCATTGACATTACAGAAAAAGAAGCCAAAGCCGTTTCTATAGCTATACTTTTACATGATATTGGGCATGGTCCATTTTCACATGTATTAGAGAACACCTTGGTAAATGTTCACCATGAAGACCTGTCTTTATTATTTATGAAAGCCTTAAATGAAGAATTTAATGGAAAATTAAGTTTAGCTATCAAAATTTTCACCAATAAGTATTCAAAGAAATTTCTATACCAATTAGTATCTAGCCAATTGGACATGGATAGGTTGGATTATCTAACAAGAGATAGTTTTTTTACAGGTGTTTATGAAGGAGTGGTGGGCTATGATCGCATTATCAAAATGTTGTCAGTGGCTGGTGGAGATTTAGTGATAGAAGAAAAAGGGATTTACTCAATTGAAAAATTTTTGACCTCCAGAAGACTCATGTACTGGCAGGTCTATTTACATAAAACGGTCGTTGCCGCCGAGCAAATGTTAGTAAAAGTGCTAGATCGAGCAAAAATACTCACACAAGAAGGCAAAAAAATGAGCCTATCTGAGAATTTAAAATACTTTCTATATCGCCGCCGAAACCAGCAGTTAAAAGGGAAGAAGAAACGAGAATTGCTGCAGCACTTTTACCAATTAGACGATTACGATATTTTTTCAGCTCTCAAAAGCTTCGCTGCATCTGATGATTTCCCCCTTGCTTTTATTGCCCAATCCTTGCTAAATAGGCGTCTATTTAGAGTTGAGTTTAAAAAAAAACCCTTCCGGAGTGACTATGTTGAAAATATACGTCAAAGAATTATAAAAAAATTTCCTGTAACCCTACCCCAGGCAAATGGCTTGATCATTAAAGGCAAAGAAAGCAATAGTGTCTATAGTACTTCAAAAGAAGAAATTAAAGTTCTTTTTAAAAATGGTCAAGTACTGCCAATGTCGGAAATTAGCGATTTTGGTTTACAAGCGCGAAATATTACAAAGTATTACCTGTGTCATCCCAAAAATATATTCTAAATTTGCGCCTGATTTTATGTAACGTTTTGCTACTCAAAGGAGTAGAATATATTATATTTTTTTATTTTTATAAAAATTCATTTTTTTAATTAATAAAACTGGCATTTCAATCATGAAAAAATTAAGTTTTTTGCTTACTGCAGTATTTATGTTTGGGTTTGTGGCATTATCTGCCCAGCCAAGTGATAGTGATCCTGTTGGAAAAGAACCAGGAAAATGCTACGCTAAATGTTTGATCGGTGATGAATACCAAACCGTTACCGAACGAATTGAAACAAAAGCTGCATCTAAAAGAGTTGAAGTAGTTCCAGCATCCTATGAAACAGTAACTGAGCAGGTAGAGAAAAAAGCTGCTGCTAAAAGAATGATTACTGTTCCTGCTGAGTACGAAACCGTTACCGAAAGAGTAATGGTAAAAGAAGCATCTAAAAAATTGGTTTACGTCCCTGCTGAGTACGAAACCGTTACCGAAAGAGTAATGGTAAAAGAAGCATCTAAAAAATTGGTTTACGTCCCTGCTGAGTACGAAACCGTTACCGAAAGAGTAATGGTAAAGCCTGAGACGAAAAAAATCACGGCTGTTCCTGCTGAGTATGAAACCGTTACCGAGCAAGTAGTAACTAAAGAAGCTTCTACTCGCATTGATAGGGTCCCTGCTGAATATGAAACTATGACTGAACGAATTGAGGTCGCTCCTGCTTCTACCAAATGGGTGAAGCGCAAGGCTGATAAAAACTGCCTTTCTGCTGATCCTAATGATTGCTTGGTTTGGTGTTTAGTAGAAGTTCCTGCCGAATACAAAACCGTTACCAAAAGGGTAAGAAAAGGATGTGCAGCCGGATATACTAATAGTGGCGAAGATTGTATCAAAGAAATAACCGTTCCCGCTGAATATGGAACCGTTACCAAAAGAGTTGTAAAAACACCTGCTACCACCAGGGAAGAAACAATCCCTGCCGAATACAAAACCGTTACCAAAAGAGTTGTAAAAACACCTGCTACTACCAGGGAAGAAACAATCCCTGCCGAATATAGTACGATTACCAAGAGGGTATTAAAAACGCCTGCCACTACTAGAGAAGAAGTTATTCCTGCCGAATATGCAACCGTTACCAAGCAGCAAATTAAAACACCTGCTACGGTCAGAGAAGAAACGATTCCCGCTGAATATGCTACTTCTACTAGAAGGGTATTAAAAGCTGCTGCCAGTACACGAGAGATAGAAATCCCTGCCGAATATACTACAATTACCAAAAGGAATTTGGTAAAAAAAGGTGGTTTTACAGAATGGAGAGAGGTCGTTTGTAACTACCAAATCACAAGTGAATTGGTAAGAAGTGTACAACAGGCTTTAAGAAGTCGTGGCTATGATCCAGGCCCAATTGATAATGTGATGGGTTCAAGGACTAAAGCTGCTTTGATTAAGTTCCAAAAAGATAATGGCTTACCTGTTGGTCAACTAGATACAGAAACCATGAAGGCATTAGGCGTGAGCTACTAACCCTTTATGACTACAGAGGTAAAAAATCCTTGTGTATCCCTGCACAAGGATTTTTTTGTGTTTACTTTTCTGGCAACTTCCTTGCTTTTCACATATTAGTTCAAAATGTATTGGCATCTTTTTTGAAAAATCATAAGCACAATACCCAATCAAATACCCTCTGTTTTTCTTCCCTCCTTTTAATTTATAGAAAAAATGCCAAAACCTAAATTCTAATGAAATTTTCACCCATTAGAGACAGGATTGATAGGTTTATTTACTAACTTAGAGCAAAATATTCGCTCATGCTATTTGAAGATAATACGGGAATTTTCAAGGATATTCGTTTTTGGTTATTGTTAATATCATTAATTGTACTAATCATATTAGTCGCTCGAAGTTATATAACAGCTACTATTTAATTCTACCTTCCAATAAAAAAGAACCCTAGCATTTCTATCTGTATTCTTTCTCGCCAGAAACTTTTGTTCATTTTCTGTGTATTCAAATTAGAGGGCTATTTTTTTCCCAAACCATAACTATGCAACTTAGGGACATTTATATTTATCCTATAAAATCGTTGGGAGGGGTTCGCCTGGAAAAATGCAAGGTAACCATCAGAGGATTAGAAAACGATCGCCGCTTTATGTTAACAAATATGGAAGGACAGTTTTTAACCCAGCGAAAACTTCCCCAAATGGCTTTGTTTACCCTCAACATTGAGGGAGACAGAATGAAAATAAGTTTCAAAGGCCAGTTAAAAGAATCTTTAGAGATTCCATTGCGGCCTACCCAATTTCAAGGCACTCAAAATGTTCGGATTTGGAGAGATATTTGCACGGGCAGCATTATGGGAAAAGCTGTCAATAAATGGTTTAGCAAAAAATTGAATAGGAACTGCCAATTGGTTTATATGGCGGAAGACAGCCGCCGCCCAATTGATGAAAAATACAGAAAATCGGGCGAAATAGTAAGTTTTGCCGATGGGTACCCCTATCTTTTGCTAGGACAAGCCTCAATAAATGATTTAAATAAGCGTCTGAAAAGACCGATTCCCATTGATCGTTTTAGGGCGAATTTGATTTTTTCTGACGGAAAGCCATTCGAAGAAGACCAATGGCAATATTTTAAAATTGGGAAACTCACCTTTCGAGGGGTCAAGCCCTGCGCTCGATGTAATATACCGAATATCAATCAAAAAACCGCTCGAATCGAAAAAGAGCCGAACAAAACGCTGGCTACTTTCCGTCGTTTTGGCAATAAAATTTACGTTGGACAAAACGTTTGCTGGGAAAAGGACTTGTCCAATGGAAAAAACATGATTGAAATTGGGGATCAACTTGTCTTAGTTCATTCGTTCTCTGCCAATACTTCTTCATAAGCCTCTAAAGGCGGGCAGGTACACATTAAATTTCGATCTCCATAGCCATTATCTACTCGACCAACAGCTGCCCAAAATTTATTACCCATGCGCAAATAAGGTAAAGGATACGCTGCTTTTTTTCTGGAATAGGAAAAATCCCACTTATCCGAAGTAATCATACCAATCGTATGTGGCGCATTACTTAATACATTTGATTTTGGTTCGGCTTCTCCAGTAGCAATTTCTTCTATTTCTGCTCGAATTTGTAACATGGCCTCACAAAAACGATCCAACTCTGCCTTGTCTTCGCTTTCTGTGGGTTCAATCATAATCGTACCGGCCACCGGAAAGGAGAGCGTAGGAGCATGGAAACTGTAATCTATTAATCGCTTGGCTACATCCTCTGCGCTAACCAAAGCTTTGAATGGACGCAAGTCCAAGATTAATTCATGGGCGGATCGCCCATTTTTGCCTGTATAAAGTACAGAATAAGCCTTTTCAAGTCGAGCTTTAATATAATTGGCATTTAAAATGGCATGTTTAGTAGCATTTGTCATACCTTGATAGCCCAACATTTTAATATATCCATAGGAAATTAATAGGATACTGGCACTGCCATAAGGAGCTGCCGAAACGGGTCGAATACCTCGTTGACCGCCCGTTTTTACTAAAGGATGCTTAGGTAAAAATGGGGCAAGGCTTTCATTGACACAAATGGGTCCCATGCCTGGCCCGCCGCCGCCATGAGGAATGGCAAAGGTTTTGTGTAAATTTAGATGACAAACATCTGCGCCAATCTTACCGGGACTAGTCAACCCGACCTGAGCATTCATATTAGCTCCGTCCATATAAACCTTTCCACCATTATCATGAATGATTTGGCAAACTTCCTGAATTTGGGCTTCAAATACGCCATGAGTAGAGGGATACGTGACCATTAAAGCAGCCAAATGATCGCCGTGCTTTTCCGCTTTTTCTTTTAGGTCGGCTAAATCTATATTGCCCTGCTCATCGCATTTGGTAACAATTACTTTCATCCCAGCCATGACCGCGCTTGCCGGATTTGTGCCATGAGCAGAAGAAGGAATTAGAGCAATATTTCGATGCCTATCCCCATTTGCTCGATGGTAGGCCCGGATAGTTAATAAACCCGCATACTCGCCCTGTGCCCCCGAATTGGGCTGTAAAGAGCAGGCAGCAAAACCTGTACACTCGCATAAAAACTGCTCCAATTCTTCAAAAATTTGTTGATAACCTTTCGTTTGGCTAACAGGGGCAAAGGGGTGAATATTGGCAAATGCTTCCCAACTTACCGGCAACAATTCTGCTGCTGCATTGAGTTTCATTGTGCAAGATCCTAAGGGGATCATAGAATGTACAAGAGATAAATCCTTGTTTTCCAGTGATTTGAGATACCGCATCATTTGCGTTTCTGACCGATGATTTTTAAAAACTGGATGACTCAGGTATTTGCTTCGACGGATTAATGTTTCGGGAATGCTTCCTTCATCCATTTCCAAGCCCATTAGTAGGGGGTTAAGGCCTTTGGCTTTTGCAAAAATTTCGGTTATAGCTTGAATGTCTTTATTACTGGTAGTTTCATCCAAAGTGATCTGGATTTGGTGCTTTTTCTCATAATAAAAATTCAGTTTTTTAGCTACCGCTAGTTTCTTTATTTTCTTTTTTAAGCCCGTATCAACAGTAAAAGAAAGGGTGTCAAAATAATGGCGGTTGTTTTGGGTATAACCCATTGAACTAAGATGGGCGCAAAGCATTATTGTCATGCCATTGATACGTTGAGCGATTGCTTGAATACCTTCTGCTCCATGATAAACCGCATACATACCAGCCATGATTGCAAGCAGGGCTTGAGCCGTGCAAATATTAGAAGTTGCTTTTTCTCTGCGGATATGCTGCTCTCTGGTTTGAAGTGCCATTCTCAAAGCAGGATTGCCCTGGCTGTCCACAGAAACACCAATAATTCTGCCTGGAATTTGCCGTTTGAAGGCTTCTTTGGTTGCAAAATAAGCGGCGTGCGGTCCTCCGTAGCCCATTGGGACTCCCAATCTCTGAGTATTTCCCACAACAGCATCTGCGCCCCATTCTCCCGGAGGAGTCAATAAAGCTAAGGCTAGAATATCCGCTGCAACAGTGATGTAAATATTCTGAACTTTCATTTTTCCAACGAAAGCGCGATAGTTTTCTACTGCACCCGTTTGTGAAGGATATTGCAATAAAACGCCAAAAATTCTATCCGTGGGAACAAAAGTATTCCAATCGCCTTTAACAATTTGGATATTTAACGGTGCTGCCCTTGTTTCTAAAATAGCTAAGGTCTGTGGCAGAACACCCTTATCTACAAAAAACTGATTGGCGATAGTTCCTTTATTCCGCTTGTTTTTTAGCTCGTAAAACATGGTCATTGCCTCGGCTGCAGCCGTCCCCTCATCCAACAAAGAAGCATTGGCAATTGGCATCCCTGTTAAATCGCTGATCGCTGTTTGGAAATTTAATAAAGCCTCTAATCTACCTTGGGCAATTTCTGCCTGATAGGGCGTATATTGGGTGTACCACCCCGGGTTTTGAAAAATATTTCTTAAAATAACCGTAGGCGTAATGGTGCCGTGGTAGCCCATGCCAATAAAGGATTTAAAAATCCGATTTTTGGTAGCCTTTTGCTTTATCTCTTGTAAATATTCATACTCTGAAAGTGCCTCAGGTAAGTCCAGTTCCTTGTTAGTGAGAATGGGAGTGGGTACAGTTTCCTCAATCAATTGATCGAGCGAATTCGCCTTAACAACGGCAAGCATCTCTTTTAGATCAGAGGCATTAATTCCAATATGTCGCCTAGCAAATTGATCGAAGTATTGCATATAAAGGTTCTATTTTAGTATTTATCTAATAAATTTTTATGGGGAACCGGGGCATAAAATTACTAAATTTCTACACTAAAATTATTGATATTTTGCTACCTATAACACTTCTGGTTTTTCGAAAAACAGAAAGCAAAAGTTTCTCTTTTCAAGAAGAATTAAGCCCAAAATAATTGAGAAAAAAGCAAATTAATTCTTGCTTTTAAAAAATAAGGTCGTAAATTTGCACTCGCTTTTTTAAAAAGAAGTAAGATTCCGTAGCTCAGTTGGTAGAGCATTTGACTTTTAATCAAAGGGTCCTGGGTTCGAGCCCCAGCGGGATCACGACATAATAGAAACCTTCCCAAAAGTAGCGTGTTTACCTCAGATGGGCTAAAATAGCTCTTTTGTTCAAGCATTCTTTTAAAAAAGAGCCTCTTATGTGATGATATTCAAAACATAAGAGGCTCTTTTTTTTCAAATTTTTACGTGAGAACCTTACTTCTGGGATGACTCATGTTATTTATGATACCCTACCTTATCCGCAATAGTGGTCATAAGCCATTTTTAAATTCGTGGCGATCATTTCAGCAGAGCGGCCTTCTATATGATGTCGCTCGATGAAATGAACCAACTTTCCATCTTTGAAAAGCGCAATAGACGGCGAAGATGGAGGATAAGGTAGTAAGTACTCTCTTGCTTTTTCAGTAGCTGCTTTATCAACACCTGCAAAAACAGTAGTTAATTTCTCCGGTTTTTTCTCATTTTGTAAAGAAATTTTTGCTGCCGGACGCGCATTGGCTGCAGCGCAACCACATACAGAATTTATTACCAAAAGTACCGTGCCTTCCTGATGGTCAAGTAAGGCACTCACTTCCTCTGGAGTCGTCAAGCTATCAAATCCAAAATCCGTTAAATCTTTGGACATGGGAGCTACTAAGTGGTCTGGATACATACTATTTTGTTTTTTAGACTTGTTTTTTTATAAAAATTTTATGCAAAAATATTGGTTTTTAATCAAAATAAATACGTTCGAGCAGCCAGGATAGTTCAATCTAACCCTTTTTTAAAAAAAATTGGTAAATAAGAATAATTTCAAATCTTAATTTTGTTTACAAACGTATATATTTGAAGTTTTTCTAATACAGCAGAATCAAGTTAATTGAAAAGAATCAATATGAAGAATTTTTTAATATGGGCATTATTCATGCTGGCTTTAGGGGTGCTAAGCTCTCAAACTGCCTGCAGCGACAAACTATCAAAACCGGAACCCCTAGCACTTTGTGACACTTTGGCCGTTAGCTATAACATCCAGATAAAAGATATCATTGACACTTATTGTGCTATTCCGACATGCCACATTCCTGGTGGAGAAGGGCCTGGGGTTTATACTTCTTATGAAAGTATGAGTCTTTTTTTAACAGACGATCTCTTTAAGCGATTTGTCGTTGATTTTAGAAATGATCCCGAATTGGGAATGCCTCCCAATCGAGCGTCCAACCCGGGCCCAAAAGATTTGACGCAAGAAGATTTTGACATTATTTCCTGCTGGATTGAAAAAGAGTACCCTGAAAATTAACCGTGTTTAGATTTAAACTTTCCCTACATCTTACTTTAAATGAAAAGGATATGAACAAATTCTCTGTTTTTCTGCCATTTTTTCTTTTTACAACTGCTGTCTGGGGGCAAAATTTTACCCAAAGAACCTTTAAAGATACCCGCCTTGTCAATACTCACACGATAGAAATGGTCAAAAAAAGTATGCTGGATATTCGAATTGGACACCGGTTCGGCGATTTAAAGGGAGGCTGGGATTCTTTTTATGGGCTTGAGTCTGCCCCAGGATATATTGATTGGTGCTGACTATGGAATAAGTGATAATATCAATATTGGGGGTTCATCGAACCAAGGGAGCTGGGCCACTTACTCGATTAATAAATACTTCCCTAAAATACCGCTTTTTAAGGCAGTCTCCTGAGGGAAGTCCGGTTACAGCAACCGCATTGGGCATCTGGTCTGTGTCAACAATGAAAAAGGATGAGTCCAGCGAGTTTGTTTTACACAATTTTAAAAAGTTTTCTCATCGTTTTATTCTAGGAGGGCAAATTCTAATCGCCAGAAAATTCTCTGATCGTTTTTCGCTACAAGTTATTCCTTCTTACATTCATAGAAATGTAGTGGATTTTGATGATAAAAATGGAACGATTAGTATAGGAGCCGCTGCAAGGATTCAATTGACTAAAGTATTTGGGCTGATTACAGATCTTACCGTTCCAATAAATAATGACCATTCGGAAATAACGCTTGGGCTTGGTTTGGAGATTGATACAGGTGGTCATATTTTTCAAGTCAACTTTACCAATGCTCGGGGAATTATGGAAACCGATTATATCCCCAATAATAATGCTAGCTGGGGCGATGGAGAAGTGCGGCTGGGCTTTACCATTTCAAGGGTTTTTAATATGTAAATACGCAACTATGTAAATCTTAATTTTATGAAAAACTTAATGACCCTTTTTTGTCTATTTATCCTTCCTTTTTTTATCCCCGAAAAGGAAAAAACAGCTATTTCCAAGGAAACCGCCGTTGCGGAGGTACTGGCTCAATTGGGAGACAAATCTATCACCCATAATCCTAACCTGGCACTCAAGGGGGTATCTGCCGAAGTTGGAAAGCAAATTTTTTTAAACGGTTTTTCCAAAGCACCCAATGGAAAAAGAACAAAAAAACAAAGCAAACATTTCGTTTGTACCTCCTGCCATAATATTCAGAGAGAAGACCCCGATTTAAGCGTTTCTAATTCACAGGCTAGGTTGCAATATGCCAAAGAGAATAACTTGCCCTTTTTACAAGGAACAACACTCTATGGAGCTGTTAATCGCACTAGTTTTTACAATGGTGATTATTATAAAAAATATGGTGATTTGGTGAACAAAGCTCGAAACGACATTCGAGAAGCTATTCAGCTATGCGCCGTAGAATGTGCACAGGGAAGACGATTAAAGCATTGGGAAGTAGAGTCTATATTAGCCTATTTATGGACACTTGAGTTAAAAATGG
>CBDCUO010000009.1:0-26289 GCA_965222705.1 Saprospiraceae bacterium
TTGGATTAAAATAACATCGGAAACAGAAACCCTCCCATTACCATTAACATCTGCGGCAAGTGTCTGATAAATGGAGATAAAAGGCCGAAGCGTTATGATATGTTGTAAAGTAAACACCATATCTAAAGTGGTTACCCCATTTAAAACCTCTCCCTCTTTTTCCATTTGTATAATATATTCAACCCCAGTTGATAATTCACCAAATTGATACTGTCCTTCCTTGTTGGTGAGTGTGAAAGTAGTAAAATTTTCACTAGTTAGATTGACCATAACATTAGGTATTGGTTCTTCGTTTTCAAGTTGAACCCTGCCAGATATGCTGGCAGTTTGTGCAGAGCTTAATTGAGATATATTCCACAAAAAGATAAGCGAGATAATTATTTTTATTTTCATAAACCTTATTTTTTAAAAAGCCAACTTATGGGTGGCCAGAAATTTTATAAATAGCTGCCCAATAACCCTGTAAATATGGGGTTATTGGACCGAAAGTAGATTACTTAATAGATAATTTTCCGCTACCGATATTTTGATTATTAGCTAATATTTCAAAAATATAAACACCCGTTTTCAGATCGCTTCGTAACAATTCAAATTGATTGCCGAAAAAGCTGTATTGCTTAATGAAGCGGCCACTTAGGTCGAATAAGTTAAAAGTAGCTTCCTGCATTTCGGGGTGGTCAATAATAATCGTAGCAGAATGGACAAAGGGATTGGGTTTTATTTCCATTTTTACTTGTGGAATCGTGAATGTAGAGCTAATGATTTTTACTTCGATGAAGTCTTTTCCAATGGTATATGTCGTTGTATTCGTGATAACAGGCTTATTAAAGTCGAAATAAATGGCTGCATTATTATTGATAATGGTGCCGAGAGTTACATCTGGTTTTTGGTCAATTTCAAAACGAATAAATCCATGGGAAAGTGGTTCGTTTTTAATGCTATCTACCAACAGAATGTCATCAAAGCTAAATTTTAAAATATTCCCTTTTAAGACTTCTAATTCATAATCATGACTAGCAACTAATGGCTCAAAGGTGGCCACTTCCAAGTGCTCAGAGAGCGTGTCTATAACAACAATGTTAAATGCAGTGTCCGTCCCTGTGTTTTGGAATCTTATATGATAGGTCAAGGACTTGTTCTGGTCTATAAAATGATTTGGCCCGTAACCTTTAGGAAATCCGGTTTTATCATTGGGATCAAATGCACCAATGTTTTCCCGACAATCTTCATCTATAAAAGGATTTTCATCAGCAAGTGCAAACATATTGATAATTCCTTTGCTATAAGTTCCGGCATTATTGATCCCGCAACCCTCAACTGATGCGGACAATTTGCTGTTAATTGGATGGAACGGCACTTGGTCCGTTTCTATTCGATAAGCGGAACCATTTGCCTCAAATCTTACTTCAAAAGATGCCCCACTTTCCAATTGGAAAAAGAAATCTTCCCGATAGTACATTAAGACATCTTCAATGACCACAAATTCTAAAGGAGCGAGCATATTACCTTCGCCAATATTCTTTATTTTAAATCGAACGGAATCGCTTTCGCAAGTACCTTCTACTTCTAGGCTGGCTTTTGACCATTGAGCAGCGACCGGCTGGCATATAATATCTGGAAAAATCTGGGCTTTTACACAATGTGTTTGTCCGATCTCGGTACTTTCGCAATCTAGTTTTATTGTTATGTTGAATTGGCCACGGGCATTAAATGAAACATTGCCAATATCAAAATGATAGATATTTTCTGCTTGTACAGTATAAGGAATGCTGCTACTTGCAACGCTAATTTCCGGTGGAAACTGAACAAGTATATAAGCATTTTCTGCAGCTTGTGTCCCTTCATTGGCATACTCTATAAAATAATTGTTCTCAAAGCACCTTCTTAGAAAAGGAGTAGAAATATTGACTGATAAAGCAGGGCATTCTATTATGGATTTGACAGGAAAATTAACTTCAATTGGCGTATCGTTCTCTCCTTCTATCGTAATGATGGATTCGATAGTGCAGGATGATGCCCAATAACCATTTTCAGGAAACAATAAACTAAGCGTGTATGTGCCCGGTGCCAGATGAGCATGGAATTCTCCAGCTTTATTGGTTATTCGAAAAATATCTCTAGTACCGTTATTTATTTTGACCAGCCAGTTTTGCAATCCCTTTTCGCTTTCCTGATAGCTACAATCTGATTGGGTATCTGTAAATACTTTTCCACTTACCAGCCGGCCGCTGGTAACGACAGTTGTATTATTAGAAGATAACCATAGGTCAGCACCATTAGCAGATACAAATTCAATTAGTGTAGGCGTATCATCAAAAAATAATTCGGTAGGAACATTGGAAAGAACTGTAAATCGTATAGAAAACAGGATGTTTCCGTTTGGAAGGGTGACCCCTTGTGAATTCACATCTATCCACGAAACGGGTAGTTCTCCTTGTTCAGCAATAGAGGTATTAAAGCTAATTTCGCTAAAATTGGGAAGAGAAAAATTTAGTACTTCTCCAAATTGCAAAACATGCGGATCCCAATTGGTCGTAAACTGCATCCCGAGAATACTTTCAAAATTCTCAACAGTAATATCAACTATTAGCCCATCAGGAAAATTAGGGTCGGGGCTACTTTGAGTATTTAATATGACTTGGGCATTTAAGGTAAATAGAGGAAAAAAGAAGGCTATAATCAATGGAGTATAATGCCGCAATTCCAGCTTGATTCGGCTTCCTAATTGGGTAAAAAAAGTCATGGGCAAAGGTTTTTATTTTGTTAATTTACTTATTCAAAAACTGAGGGAGGTACTTGAATATTTTTCACCTTACAAAAATTATAAAGAATCATTAACCAAACAAGAACAAATTTATAATTTTGTAGCGATTTAATAATGACTAATTTTTTTTAAAAATTTGATTATCAATAAATTATATTGAATTCTTGTTTTTTTAATTCTTATTTTTTTAATGAAAAACACCAAACTATTTTTGCTTTTATCCCAGTTATCTTCTCCAGAGCAGAGAGATTTACAAAAATTTGTTCAATCTCCTTACTTCAATAATCGAAAAAAGGCGATTGTTTTATTGGAGATTTGGTTGCAGTCAAGCAATAAAAAAAGGGAAGCGCTTACCAAATCAGCACTTTTCCAGCATTTATACCCTGGCGAAAAGTATAAAGATGAAAAGATAAGGTTGGTTATGACCCAGTTGGTGCAATTAATAGAAGATTTTTTGGTGATAAAGACACAAAGGCAGGATACTGTACGGAGGGGAACAGTTTTGGCAAGTATTTATAGAAAGAAAAACCTGAAGAAACCTTTTGTGCAAACATTAAAAAGCACATTGACCCTTCAAAAAAAGCAATCCTTTAGAAGTGCTGCTTATTATTTTGACCAATACCGATTACATTTTGAGCATTTCTCTTTTAATGCTGCGATTCGTACTAAAGAGCAGAACTTACAAGCCGTTTCTGATACCTTGGATATGGCTTTTATTATTATGAAATTGAGGCAAGTATGCGTGATGCTTTCACACCAGACTGTCTTTCAAAAAGAGTACAAATTTGGGGTTTTACCCCAGTTATTGGATTATATTCAACAAAATGAACTATTGGAGATTCCTGCCATCGCGGTTTATTATCACTATTACCTAGCTCTAACCGGTAAGGAAATGGAGGTTAATTTTAGAGCTTTAAAAAAGTTGATCGTAAAACATCATTTAGAATTTCCTCCCGAAGAGCTTAGAGATTTGTATATATTAGGTGTGAATATATGTATTCGAATTATCAATGAGGGCAATACTTCCTTTTTAAAAGAACTAGTAGATTTATACAAAAAAGGATTGGAAAGCGGCGCTTTATTAGAAAATGGTATTTTATCCCGCTTTACCTACCAAAATATCGTTTCAACGGGTATCCGTTCTGGAGAATATGAATGGTCCAGGGCTTTTTTATATGAATATAAAGACAAGGTAGAGGCCACGTATCGGGAAAGTGCTTATCGGTTTAACCTAGGCCGATTGGCTTATCATCAAAAAAGGTACGGGGAGGCTTTAGAGTTATTGAGAGATACCGACCATGAGGATTTATTGACAAATGTGATTGCTAAAAATTTATTATTAAAAATTTATTACGAACTGAAAGAATTTAAACTGTTGGATTCTTTTCTGGATGCTTTTCAAATTTATTTAAAACGAAAAAAAGTCATTGGCTACCATCGGGAACACTATCGCAAAATGATTTATTTCACCCAAAAACTCACAAAGGTCAATCCTTTTAATAAAGAAGCTAAGCAAAAACTGCGGCAGCGAATGGAAACGGTAGATATCATGCAGGATCGAGACTGGCTGTTGGAAAAGCTGGATAATTTATAACTCATTTCTGCTTCTTTATTTTTTTAAAAGCCCTTACTTTTAGGCCTCGTTTTGTTCAAATCATAAAATGGATTGTTAATCCACCTGATCAAGTGTGTGACATCGGATCAACAATCCCAGTAACCAAAAATAACATGAAATACCGAAAAGAAAAAGACAGCATTGGTTATATCAAAGTACCTGCCGATAAATACTGGGCAGCTCAAACTCAACGTTCTTCTGAAAATTTTAAAATTGGTGGGCAACAAATGCCCAAAGAGATCATCCAAGCATTTGCTATTTTAAAGAAGGCGGCAGCGATAACAAATGCGGAATTGGGCGTTTTATCAAAGAAAAAAGCAAAATTAATCGGCAAGGTTTGTGAGGAGATATTAGCGGGCAAATTGGATGACCAGTTTCCTTTAGTGGTTTGGCAAACTGGCTCTGGCACCCAATCCAATATGAACGTCAATGAAGTCATCGCCAATCGGGGGCAGGTCATCAATGGGGGTACATTAATGGATGAAAGGAAGGCCTTGCACCCCAATGATGATGTCAATAAATCCCAGTCTTCTAATGATACTTTTCCTACGGCGATGCACATTGCGGCGTATAAAAAGGTGGTAGAGGTAACGATTCCGGGCTTGCAGGCTTTGAGGGACACCTTGAATGACAAAGCAAAGAAATATGCCAAAGTGGTCAAAATTGGCCGCACCCACTTTATGGATGCAACGCCTGTGACGGTTGGGCAGGAATTATCGGGCTATGTTGCTCAATTGGACCACGGCGTGGTAGCGATTAAAAATACTTTAAAGCATTTGGGGGAGTTGGCTTTAGGTGGTACGGCGGTTGGTACAGGTTTAAACACGCCAAAAGGTTATGACAAATTAGTGGCTAAATATATCGCCAATTTGACAGGTCTGCCTTTTAAGACCGCTAAAAATAAATTTGAGGCATTGGCAGCGCATGACGCAATTGTAGAGGCGCACGGAGCTTTAAAAACAGTGGCCGTTTCCTTGATGAAAATAGGCAATGATATCCGAATGTTGGCATCAGGGCCTCGCTCTGGTATTGGAGAGTTGTTGATTCCTGCCAATGAGCCGGGATCTTCCATTATGCCTGGAAAAGTCAATCCGACACAAGCAGAGGCTTTGACAATGGCAATGGCACAAGTCATGGGCAATGATGTCGCCATTAATATTGGTGGAGCAACGGGACATTTTGAGCTAAATGTCTTTAAACCCATGATGATTTATAATTTTCTCCTGTCGGCTCAGTTGATTGGTGATGCTTGCAATAGCTTTAATGAAAATTGTGCCCAAGGCATTGAGCCTAACAAAAAGCGAATTCAAGAGCATTTGAATAATTCCCTGATGTTAGTGACGGCTTTGAATACAAAAATTGGCTATGATAAGGCGGCAACGATTGCTAAAAAGGCCTATAAAGAAGATAAAACTTTAAAGCAGGCAGCTATTGAATTAAAATATTTAACAGAGGAGGAATTTGACCAGTGGGTACGACCGGAAAATATGATTTGATTTGAAATCATGGCGATTTTCAAAATCACCATAATTGGAGCAAACTATTTTAGAATAGTCACTTCTCCACGAGAGATACCTCCTTCGCTAATGTCCAGTTTTAATACCCAATAATAGGTTCCTTCAGGGAGTACCTGTCCGTTGGCAGTCCCGTCCCAGTCATTTTGATAGGGAGCTGCTCGATAAACAACATCGCCCCAGCGATTAAAGATAATCAGTTCATTATCGGGATAGGCGGTTGGGTTAGCCTCAAGCGCCGGAATCATAAACCGATCATTCAAGCCATCTCCATTTGGGGTAATGGCGTTGGGTATTTCGGCTAGACTAACGGTAATATCTAGAGCAGCTTCGCCTATGCAACCATTTTTATCAATAATGGTCACTTCTACTAAAGTATTGGAAACCAGATTTAGAGTTTGTTCTATACAATTAGAGCAGGGAAATAATGCTTCTGGCTTCCAAATGATTTCGGCGATTTCTGATTCGGGAACATTGCTATTGATGCCAATAGTGACAGACTCTCCTGTAACTAATTCGTTATCAGAGCTTTCCAATAGGATTTCAATGGCTTCCGGCTGCGGCAGATTAATAATGGTATCCCAAGTACATCCGAGCTGGTCCGTAATGATGACTTCATAATTATCGGGTTCCAAATTATTGAAGATGCCTGTGTCCTTTTCTCCAATGGTACTGATCAGGTATTTATAAGGGGGAGTTCCACCAATGACTTCGAGGATGTCAATTTTGCCATTTTTTGCGCCATTGCAGGAGGGAGGAACGATTTCAAAAAGAGCATTAGTTGTCGGATTTATATTGTTGTTTACAGAAATTGTATCAAAAGCGATGCATTGATTGGCATTATTTGTTACCATTAAAAAATAAGTGCCTTCTTCATTGACCTCTAAGGTAGTCTTATTGGATAGGGTGGTGGCGGTTTCATTCAACCATTCATAAGTAATTTGCTCACCAGTTGAAGAACCTTGGGCGTCTAGGATAATGGAACTACTATTACAGCTTAACATTTGATCTTCTCCTGCATAGGCAAGGGGTAAATCGCGATTATCCACTACACTCACGGAATCAATAGTAACGCAGCTGTTTCTGGAATCGCCTACTCGTACAAAATATTTTCCTGGACTCCCTACCTCTATGGTTACCTGATTGGACTCTGAAAGAATAATGCTTTCCTCAGTCATCGTAAACCAATTAATGCTCAAAAACTGTGTATCTTCCATTGTATTAAGGGAGATAGTAAGGAATTCGTCTTCGCAAGTAAAGGAACCGTTTTCGGGCAAAGTAATAGTGGGAAAATCTTTATCTTCCAAAATGGTGACTCTTGCCGTTTGGCTACAAGAATTATTGGTATTGGTTACTTCTAATGTGTATATGCCAGGCAGGTTGACCTGGGCAAAAGGAGCATTTTGTCCTTCTGTGATATTTCCGTTTTCGGTCGTCCATTTATAAATGAATTCTGTACCCTTTGCTGTGTTTTCTCCGCCAATTTGTACTTCGTTTTCTTCACAGGTCAACGTTTTGCTCGCTCCGGCATCGGCCATTGGCAGTTGAATACTGTCAGAAACTTTTAGGCTGTCAAAAAAAACACAACCATTATCTGTATTTAAAATTTGTAAAAAATAAACTCCCCCTTCATTGACCAGAGCAAGCGGATCGCTTTCTCCACTTAATATCCTACCATCTGGCGTTGTCCAGGAATAGGATAGCGAATCATATTTGATCGCATGTTCATTGCCAATAAAGACTTGCGCAGTTCTACAGTCAATCGCTAAGTCTTCCCCGATGTCAAATTCGATTTCTGAAATGCCATTAGTTACTTCAATGGTATCCACAATCGCACAATTATTAGAGGTATCAGTCACGGTGAAAAAATAGTTGCCTGCTTGATTTAAATTTAAAATCAATGAAGTATCAATAGGCATAAAATTTTCATTAGAAGAAGTCCATTGGTACACCAGATTTTCCTGATTTTCAGAAGTAATTCTTCCCGTTAGGCTTACTAAAGAGTCATTATAACAAGTGATAGTCTTGTCTTCTCCTTTTGTAATCTCGGGAAATTGTCGAGTATCCGATACCACCACATTGCGTTCTCCTTCACAGCCTGTCAAGGTATTAATAACTTCTATTTTGTAAACGCCTCCAGAGTCAATAAGCGGGCTAAGGGTATTGCTCCCTTCTAATATGTGGCCGTCCGGTCCCGACCATTGATAACTGGCTTCCTCTGCATTTTCAATAGTCGCATTTAGTTGGATTTGCTCATTGATACAGTTGATCGTGCCAGGAGTTTGTATTGTTATTTCAGGCGGATTGTCAGCAGAAAATACAACTATTTTGTCAAAAGCTGCACAAAGGTTGGTAGAGTCAATCACCTTTAGTTGATAGGTGTCGGGTAGGGAAATAGCAAGTTCTTTTGTTGTTGCTAGGAGTTTATTGGATTGATCCCTCCACTCATAATGGATATTAAAACCTTCTGCCACGCTATCTTGCCCTAAAATAAACTCCGCTTCGGTGCAAGTAATAGACTTATCCGCCCCTAATTTTACAAGAGGCAATAGTTGATTAGTAGAAACGATGACGGTATCTGATGCTTTACAAAAATTATCGGTATTTTCAATAGCCAGGATATAGGTGCCAGCTGCATCTACGACTGGATTTAATTCATTTTTACTCGTGGCAATATTTCCGTCTTCTGTTTGCCAACTTATGCTTGCATTAATATTTTCACTTAAAATGCGGCCTTCCAGATTTAATGTATCTGCGCAATTTAGTTCGGTATCTTCTCCGGCAGTCAGTAATGGGAGTAGGCGGTCTTCTTCCACTCTGACTACTTCTATTCCTACACAGCCAGTCGTTCGGTCTGTAACAATTGCCGCAAATTCTGCTCCCACAAATTCTTCTCCCAAGGTAAGTGTGCTATCTTTTTCCATAAAATTATTGTCCCCTTCCCAGCGGAAATCGACAGACGGGAAGCTGCTTTTAGCTGTAAAAGTGACTTCTTTGTCTTTGCAATTTATAGTGCCAGAACTGGTTAAGGACAGATCGGGCCTTGGCTTTTCAAAAACACTTACCGTATCTACTGCCACACAGTTATTGTTAGTATTGGTTACTTGCAATAAGAAAGTATCGGCAATGCTAATCAATTGTTGCTTTTCATTTCCCAGTGCATTTCCTTGTATATTTTGCCATTGGTACTCCATGTTTGCTCCAACAGACGTATTTGCTCCACCCAATAAGAGTTGGACTTCTTCTGAACCTTCGCAATATAAAGTATCCCGCCCTGCATCAGCAATAGGGTTCTCTATGGATTGTGTAACTCTTACGGTATCCAAAGATCGACAACCAGTCTTTTTGTTAATCACAATTAAAGTATAAAGTCCAGGCACTTGCACAGATGCCATCAAGGTATCTGCTATATTTTGGGTAGATTGGGTCGTCCACAAATAAGTAAATGCTGACCCTTTAGAAGAATTAGAACCGTCCAATTCTACTTGTTCAACTGCACAATTTAACTCTTGATTTGGCCCGGCATCAGCGATAGGGGTAATGGTATCACTAGGAACGGTAACAGATAATATCTTGGAGCAATTATTTTGCGGATTGATGACCCTTATGTTAAAAGTGCCGGGTTGCTCGGCCAAGAGCAGTGCTTCTTCTGATAATATATTTTCTTCTAGTCTCCATTGAAATATAGGGTTTTGAATGTCTGAAACAGCAATTAGTTCGATGACATTTCGGTCACAGGTAAAAGTATCGGGCGGTCCTGTTAGTAAGCTAATTGCTGGTATTTCGGTATTGGTATTAACAAAAACGCTATCCGAACTAATACAGCCTGTTTTAATATTTTCAATTTTTAAAATATACATTCCCCCAGAATCAACTTTGGGAGTAAGAGTATTTACTTGGGTTTCATCCAAAAAATTACCCTCTCTGGTTGCCCATTCATAAGCAAATTCTGCTCCTTCTGAAGAACCTTCTCCGCTAAGTGTAACTACTTTATTTTGGCAAGTAAGGGTTTGCGGTTTATTAATCTGAATAGTTGGAAATGTTGCATCTTGAAAAATTTCCAAAGAATCGGAATTAGTACAACCATTAGAGGCTGTGACAATCGCTACATAGGTACCCGATTGATCTGCCTGAATGCTTGCTTCTTCTTCGGTTATTCTGCTGGGAAGAATCCAGGAAAAATGAGTGCCTGGAGTGGTCGAAATTGCGGATAATAGCAAAGAGGGAATGGCACAAGTAACGGTAGAGTCATTGGGTATGGACAGAGCAGGTAAGGCAAAGTCTTTAGAAATTTTTACTGAAGCTGTTGATCGGCAACCATTTTCGATATTGGTTACGGTAAGGCGATAAGTACCAGCAGAATCAACCTCGGGGAGTAAGGAATCCGTGCTGGTCAAAAAATGCCCGTTATCGGTATCCCATTGATAAGAAAATTCAATGCCGGCGGAAGAGCCAGAACCATCTAAAATGACAACCCTTTGATTACAATCCAAAGTCTGTTCATTACCTGCGCTGGCTGCAGGCGGTGTTTGGTCAAGGGCGATGCTCAAAAGTTTTGACGAAGCACAGCCGGTTTGCTGGTTGGTAATTGCCAAAATATAGTCGCCAGAAGTGTCCACTACGGGTTGGTAAGTATTTGTTCCACTAATAAAATTCCCCTTACTATTGAACCAGGTAAAGTCATAAATAGCACCACTATCTGACCTAGAGGCATCTATCGCAATAGTGGGATTATAGCAGGTAATAATAGGTTCGGCATCTAGGTGAATAGCAGGGGGGCTAAAGCTGGTATCTACAAAAACAGAGTCTGTCGATACACAGCCATTATTAATGTTGGTGACTTCTAGGTAATAAATTCCACCGGAATCTATTTTGGGAAAAAGAAAATTTTGATCAGCATCTTCTTGAAAATGTCCATTTGGACTAGTCCATTTATAACTAAATTCACTTCCTTCGCTGGTTCCAGACCCATTTAAAGTAGCGATAGAATCCCTACAAGTTACGGATAAAGAATCGCCTGCTTCTGCAATCGGAAATATTCGGTCGTCCCTTACAAATACTTCTTGCTGGCTAATGCATCCATTTGGAGCAATAGCCTTTATAAGGTAATTGCCCGTATCAGTTGCTGTCAAATTGGCACTTTCTACAGGATTGGGCAATTGATTATTCGTCCATTGAAAGGATACGTCTTGAGTGCTTGAAAAGGCAGTCAATTCAGCAGTAGGAGCCTTACAGCTAATCGCCTGATCTGCTGCGCTTAATTGGGGTTTGTCAAAGTCGTCTAACACTTCTACGGAATCTATTGAAATGCAGCCATTTTCCGTATTGGTAAGGGTTACTTGGTAAAAACCTTTTACATCTACCTCGATATCTTCGTCCGCAGGATCATTTAGAATATTGCCCGTTATTGTTGACCATTCCAGGTTGATATTAGGGGTTCTAGTTGAGCCAATACTACTCAAGGACAAAATAGGTTGATTACAATCAATCGTTCCGCCTCTTCCTGCTTCGGCAACTGGAAATTGCTTATCAGTGGCTACAAAAACGTCCGTATCGGCGACACAGCCGGTTTTTGTATCCGTAATTTCCAGATTAAAGTTACCTCCTTTTAGAACGAGTGGTTCTAAAATACCGACGGTTGTGTTGATCTGCCCTGAATCCAGTCGAGTCCAATTGTATTCATATTGCACTCCTTGAGAAGAACCCGTAGCATCTAGGCGAATAGTCGCTTGATTGCAATTAATAATTTCGGGGTCGGCGACATTTGCCTGTAAAGAAGCATCCCCAATGAGTGCTGTGCCAGCAAATTGCAAATCAAAGCCAATACCATTGGCATCAAAATTGTCAATTAACAAATAGTATTGGTCTCCTGCAATTACTGAAATAGCAGGTTGAAATGCTGTTAATTCTCCTTCTCCAAAACTAACTTGGGGATTGTTAGCAATACCAATAGCTCTATCAGTTCTGGGTAAGGCATCTTCACAGCTTGCTGCGAGAACATTATTATTTTCTGGACAAGCCCCTTTATAAATCGCATAGCGATACCCAGCCAGACCCTTCGGCTTTATCATAAATTCTAATTCGCCCGATTGAAGGATATTAAATTTATACCACTTCGATTGGTTTTCATTTTTTAATCCCCAACAAGAGCCAGCCTCTAGTTCATTAAAGCCGGGATGGCTGGTTTTTTCTATAGAAATAGGGCTGTTATTGCAGAGTTGAAGGGCTCCTACACAGTCTGCCGTAGAATCTACTGCAATTTTTACTGAGCCGGGCATTGCCGAGGCATTCATTGTTGATTCGTTTATATCAATCACAACTGGAGAGCTAAAATTCAAAAGAGTAGAGTCGCCCACATTTCCAGTAGCCTTAAAACAAGCCTGAAAAATGGCCGTGCTATCAGCCACAACCGCTCCTAAATCATCTTGCGTATATTGGAAATCAAGGGTCAAAGTATTGCCGGAGGTTAGAAAATGGGTTTCATCCAACGTTGGCAATTTGAATGTTTGTACGCCCGTATATTGGAGGATGGCAGCATCCCAACTAAGCGTAAAGTCCAAATCTTTGATAAAAGCTACATTTTTGGCGTAAATATCTACACAAAAGTCTTCATCTGGCACGACCGCTTCATTGGGCGCGCTAAGCATAAAGGTACAAATCGGGCTATCTTCGGGGTCTGAACAAGGGTCACACACCAATCCGGTGGAATCGCAAAATTCTATCGAAAAATCCAAAAGTATTCCCTCATCATTTCCCTCATCATTATAATCAAAAACCCGCAATATCCAGCTACCATTGACCGGCCCGCTGTTGAAATCTTCCAGATCGCCATTATAAGGGTAATAAGAACCTCCTTGTGTACCATTGGTCACCCAGGCCGTTTGGTTATTGCTCCATCTTTTGTCCAGGTCGCTTCCCGGTTCAGCATTTTCTGAAAGCGGAACAAATGAAACATCAAAAGTCACTCCTGTATTCCCAAATCCGTCAAAAGCTACTGGTCCGATCAGCTCTATTTTATCGCCGTTGGGTGATTCTAATTCTAGGATCAAGTCTCCCAGAAAGTCGTGTTGGAATTTGACATTGACGCGACTAAGACATTGATTCCCATCGGATAAGTCATCATTTTGTACATTGAAAATATTGGCGCGAAATTCGTGAATAATGGTTGCATCCAGAATTTCTCCCGGGCAATTTTCACAGGAGCAGCCATTTTGTGCCAGCAACTTGGCAGGAAACAGAGAGAAGAGATAGCAGAAAAAAAATAGACTTAACAATCTCATGAAGAGAAATCGGTTTCGGAATAGTTGATGGAATGTAATAAGGCAATTTTGTAAGTCTGCTCGGTTGTCCATGGAAATGATTCGTCAATTCGTTCCGTGTTTCATTAGCATATTATTAGCAATAAAGCAATTGTAAAGTTATTCAACCTTTAGCTGGCAAACAACTTAAAAAAACAATTTTGCGGTTGCAAGACATAAGTTTTTGTGCTAACGAAATTTTAAACTATTTTAGTTTATAAATAAAAAGATATGACAAAAAAACGAAATAAGTACTTTTAATAGACTAATAGCTATTTTTTGAAATAAACAGGGAAGAGCCCACTCGGACTGAAAAATTAATTAGCCTTTCCTCGCACTAAAAGTTTGTATAAAATACCAATAATTACTACCTTTGCACCCGCAAAAAAACGACCGGTGTGCTTCTTTGTATTTAACACCAATAACCATTATTTCTTAAATTGTTATTAAAACTTCGATTAATGCGAAATTATGAAGTTACTTTCATCGTGGACCCAGCGCTGTCGGACGATGAAATAAAAACGGCAGCAAAAACCTATCACGACAAATTGAAAAAGGCTGGACAAATTGTTTTTTTCAATGAAATGGGGGTGCGTCAATTGGCCTACCCAATCAATAACAGAAATACAGGTATTTATTATTGCATTGAGTTTGAAATAGAAAAGGGCGAGTTCATTAGAGAGCTTGAATTGATCATGCGTCGAGATGAACGTTTACTTCGATTTCTCACGGTCAAGCTGGATAAATACGGTGTGCAATATAATGCAGATAAAAGAGCAGGAAAGATCGGGACCGTTAAGAAAAAGAAGAAAAAGGACGAAAAAGAAGAATCAAGAGATCGAAGAAGGGGAACTCATCGGCGAAACAGGCAGAAAAAAGAAGAAGAAACACCAAAGGTGAAGGCTCCTGCTGAGAAAGAAATTGCTGAAGAAGTGAAAGAAGCCCCAACCGCGGAGAAAGCAATAAAGGAAACAGAGATAGTAGCAAAAGAAACGGAAGTGGTAGAGGAATCAAATGCAGATGCTCCAGTTGAAAACTAAACTTCTTTGCTTTAAATGTTGATTAAATCAAAATTTTAATTTAAAAAAAAATGGCTTCCAGAGACGATATAAAATTTTTAAGCAATCCCAATATTGGTTCTAAACGAAATAAGTATTGTCGTTTTAGAAAATTCGGTATTAAATATATTGACTATAAAGACCCTGATTTTTTAGAGCAATTTGTAAATCAACAGGGGAAAATTTTACCTCGCAGAATTACCGGTAATTCTTTAAAATATCAAAGACGAGTGGCGACGGCTATTAAACGGGCGAGGCATTTAGGGATGCTCCCATATGTGACAGATTTGTTAAAATGATGTAAGAATATAAGCCGATGTAACTAGCAGGCTCGCCCCTAAATTTCCATTTTTCAAATTTTTACTTGGAAATAAGCTTACTGGGCATTAGGGGCTATTATTAATCAAAAAAATTGCCATATAAAATGGAAATTATATTATTGAAGGATGTAGAGAAAGTAGGTAATAAATTGGATGTGGTAACAGTAAAAGACGGTTTTGGACGAAACTACCTCATTCCGAAAAAGCTAGCTATGATTGCCAATGCAAAAAATAAAGCTAGAATAGATGAAATTAAAGCCAAGGAAGCAGCCGAATTGGCAGAGAAATTAGAAGAGTGTAAAGAGCTAGCCGCAAAAATAGAAGGTACGGTACTAAAAATTGGTGCAAAAGCCGGCACTAGCAACAAAATCTTTGGTAGCGTCACCAATGTCCAATTAGTAGCTGCTCTAAGTGAACAATTGGGCATTGAGGTGGAAAGAAGAAAAATTGAATTACTAGAAGAAGTAAAAGAACTGGGAACGTATAGCGCCAAAGTGGATTTACATCCCGAGTTGGATACGACGCTTAACTTTGAGGTGGTTGAAGAATAAAATAAATCTAAAAAACATAGAGAAACGCCTGGGTTTTCACTGAAAATTCGGGCGTTTTAGTTCAAGCCCGTCCCCTAAGTTTGGCACTTAAAAATCACACTTTCCCCCATTTACTTTCAACCATTTTTCCTTTTCTTTATAATCGGGCATGACGGATTGGACAATTTTCCAAAACTTAGCAGAGTGATTCATTTCTATCAAATGGGTTAATTCATGGATAATAACGTAGTCGATTACCTCGTCGGGTGCAAAAAGCAGCCGGGAAGATAAATTGATATTTCCTTTATTGGAGCAACTTCCCCAATTGGAAACATTATACTTTATGTTGACAGAGTGGATTTCTTTTTGAAAGTATTCATCATTGATCCGATCTACTTTTTTTTCTATTTCGTCTTGATAATCATGGGCAATAACCCGACTCAATAATTGCTTGATTCCTTTGTTTAAAGCTTGAGGAGAGCTAGTGTTATTTAGTTTTAAATGAATAATCCCATTTTTCAAACTAACTCCCAAAGTTTTTCGGTCGTGGTAAGTGACCTTGAGCATATAGGTCCTTTTACTCACTTCTAAAACATCCCCAGTTTTGTATATTCTTGGAAAAAAGCGCATTCGAAGGCTTTCATTTTTAGCAAATTGATTTTTTACCCATCGAACAAACCAACCATATTTGGTCTTTTTCTGCTTTTTATTCATTTGAATGGGCAACCGCAAAATAGCTGCTGTTTTGCCTATAGAACAACGGACATTATTGCGGTATTCCTCGTAAATTTTGGCAGGAACGGCATGACCCTCTATTTCCAGAAAAGTGTGTTGTAATTTTTTCATAGTTTCCTCATTTTTTATTCATTTCTTTTTTCATACCCGTATTATTTTGTGCAAACAACTATGAAAATAAAATATAATTTGGTCTTCAGTAATTAAATTTGTAAAAACAATTAAAATTAAACCAAATAGCAATGGATTGTTTGGAGTTTGAACAAATTAGTAAAATATTTGAATTTATACAAATTTTCTTAAAAAGGTCCCTCAATTTCCAATAAAATCTAATCTTCCCAATCCATTTTCCTTTACCTTTCTCAGGTTTTTTTACATTATTAAAAAAAATATTGTATTTATGTACCGAGTAAGTGCAAAGTTTAAAAAAATAAGCGTGTAAAATTATAAAAAATATGAATCCCTACTCCTATTATTTTACAGAAGAACATGAGTTATTTCGCCAATCCCTACGCTCTTTTTTAGAGAAAGAGGCTAAACCTTACATCAGCCAGTGGGAAGAAGATCGTCGAACACCCAGAACCATTTGGAAAAAAATGGGCAGTATGGGCTTTTTGGGACTATCTTATCCCGAAGAATATGGCGGTATGGGGCTTGACTTTTTCTATGATGTTATTTTTAACGAAGAATTGGGGCGTATGAATTCTGGCGGCTTTGCTATTACTCAGCAGGTGGTACAATATATGTCAGGACCTTATATTTTGAAATATGGATCAGATTATTTAAAAAACAAATATTTGCCGGGGTTGATTTCAGGAGAATTGATTTCTTCGATTGGGATTACGGAGCCGGGAGCGGGTTCTGATGCACAAAATATCCAGACTAAAGCTATTCGAGAGGGAGATTACTATATAGTCAATGGCTCGAAAACCTTTATTACCAATGGAGTGTATGGGGATTGTATAGTTACGGTCGTCAAAACCGATCCAGAAGCTGGTGCTGCAGGAGTCAGCTTATTAGTCATTGAGCAAAAAATGAAGGGCGTTTCTACTCGAAAACTCAAAAAATTGGGTTGGCATTGCTCCGATACGGCGGAGATTAGTTTTGATAATGTGAAAGTCCCCGTAGAAAACTTAATTGGCGAAGAGGGAAGAGGCTTTTATTACTTAATGAATGGATTGCAATTGGAACGGTTATGTGCGGTGCCGGGGGCAGTAAGTGGTATGGAAAATGCCATTGCTATGGCTCTGCAATATATGTCTGAGCGGAAGGCATTTGGACGTACAATTGATAAATTCCAGGTTTTAAGGCATAGAATTGCCCAATTGGCTGCGGAAGTAGAGGCTTTAAAAGCTTTTAGTTATCAATGTTGTCAGATGTATGCGGATAATGTTTATGATGTAAAACTATGCTCCATGGCAAAATTATTGGCAACGGAGTTGGCAGAGAAGGTAGCGACCCAATGTTTGCAGTTTTATGGAGGTTATGGCTTCATGGAAGAGTATCCACTGGCTCGGATGTATCGGGATGTACGAGTAGGAACCATAGGAGGTGGTTCTTCAGAAATTATGCGAGAAATTATTGCCAAAATAGTCATTGACGATGTAGGATATAAAGCTGCAAAAACAGATTTTAAATTAAAAAAAGTGGCTGCAAAAACGGCTGCGGATGCAGCAGAATCTGGAGGGCAGGCAGCTGTTGTGACCAAAGAAGAAAATAATGGTCAGGAAGCGGCTTTTGATGCGATGATTGCTGCTATTCAAAGACAGGCAGGAGGGGCTAACGCTTTGGGAAAAACCTTGAAATTTGACCTCGGTAACCAGCAGGTTTTTATTGACGGCACCGGCGACTCCAATATCGTTTCTGCCGTTAACGAAGACGCTGATTGTACGATCAATATTTCACCGGCCGATTTTCGGGCTTTGATCAACGGCGATTTAAACCCAATGTCTGCCTTCATGAGTGGAAAAATAAAAGTAGATGGCGATATGGGGGTGGCTATGAAATTGCAGTCATTATTATAGGCAAAGGACTACCTTTTTATGCTCCAAATACTTGAGTGGCAAAAATCGCACTGTTTTCGGGATTCCACCCAACGGCAGTTCCTACATAAATGTAATCGGAATTAACCATGTTTTTATAATGCCCTGGCGAATTGACCCAGTTCTGAATAAGGCTCTCTGCCGCTTCGATATAGCTGGGTGTAATAATTTCTCTGTTTGCTCTCCAATTTCTAACGGGCAACCCTTTGAACTGTACATTTTCCCCTACCATACGAAATTGGCCACCAAAACTTGTGACTCGCTCTCGCACAGTTTTTTTTGATGGATTATCCTGATAATGCGTGAGATTATCCGTTCTGATCTGGTGATTATTTTGGTCCTCTGCTGCTTGATTCAGAATAGCATGGGGTTCCAAAGTGCCGGCACCTTTTCTTTGTCGAACTTCATTGAGCCCATAATTTATCAAGTTCGCCAAAAGAGCCACATCAAAAGTAGGGATATTGATTTTGGATGCCGCTTTTTGTGGCTCAATTGTGTAAGGAGAGGAAGTAGGAGTAGTTGGGTTTTTATCTTCAACGGCTATATCTATTAAATCTCTGATTCTTTTTACAAGCGGCTCTAAATCACCTCCTCTTGTCAATTTCTGAACCCATTGCATAGCATGGGCATTATTGGTACCCAAATGTTGCAGGGCCATTATTAGTTTCAGATAATCCGATCCAGGATTTTCTTTGATCGCCAACTCCAGTAAACTTTCTTTGGCTTTTTCTATTTCATTATTTTTTAGCTGAAATTCAATAGGGCTAAAGGTAGAATTCCTTGGAGGTTCCAGGTTGCTATCCAGCCAGTTTTGGATGATATATGCTGATTTATATCCAGCAAAGGAAGCTATAACCTCCCCATTTTTTATCAATTTGACATTGGGTATACTAAAGATTTTAAATCTTTTTGCCAGGGCAGGGTAGTCTTTGACGTTGGCAAAAACCAAATTCCATTGATGCTTCGATGTTTGATGTACTTTTTTGATGACGGGCTTCAACGCTCGGCAAGGGCCGCACCAGGGAGCGTAAAATTGAACAACAACGGGTATTTTGTGGCTTTTATTAATGACTGCTTCCTGCAAACTGTGGTCTGTAATTTCCATTTTGAAGTAAATTTGATTGATTAGCAACAAAAATAACATATTAAAAATAAATGTGGTATGACTTTTGGATAGGGGTTGACAATTATAATCGTACTCTTTTATAATAAAGAGCGAATTATTTTTCGTTAAAGGGCTTATTAGGCTAGATACTTTTAGAAATTAATTTCCTGTATTCTTCATAAAAAACTTTTATTCATGAAACGATCCTTATTTATTTTGGGTGTTTTTTTGCTATTTGCAGGTTGTAAGAAAGATTATAGTATTGTTCCGCCCATACCGGACAAACTGGTCATTACTATTTTGGACCAATATGAAAACCCACCTTCCAGAGTTTCGGTGTTTTTCAAAGTTGAAACAAGGGCTGGGCAGCCCGTTGCCGGATTGACAGAAGAACATTTCACTATTTATGAAAAGGGAAGGAATGATGAAAAAGAGCGTTTGCTTTCCGAAGATGAAACGACTCGGATACTTTCCGACAACCGCCAAGTATTTAAGAATAATATCATTCTATTGCTAGACTTGAGTGCTAGTGTGACCAATAGCAGTTTGCCGGAATTGAAAGCCGCAGCCAGTTCTTTTGTGAAAAATGCAATGGCTTCTGCGCTGAATTCTAGTAATCAAATAGGCATTTGGTTTTTTGATGGACGGGATGCCATCCATTCTCTAGTTGATTTTACAGATAACGAGCAAGTATTATTGGCCACCATTGAAGATATTCGTTCTGGCTTGGCAACGGACAGCTCTACCGACCTTTTTGGGGCAGTAGTAAAAAGCGCCAAATTGGCGGAGGCCAAAATCGCTGAAAGCTCTTTGCAAGGGGTGTTGGCTAGCGCTTCTATCATTATTTTTACAGACGGGACGGACCAGGCCGCTCGTTATAGCAAAGAAGAGGCCTATAGTGCAGTGGATGTTGCTTCTAGTGAGATTAATTTTTATACTATCGGGCTGGGGAATGAAATTGATGAAAAGGTATTGCAAAAAGTCGGCAAAACCAGTTCTGTTTATGCCAATAATACAACGGAGTTGACCAATAAATTTGCGGAAATTGCCAAAATTATTAACGATAGAGCCAACAGCTTTTACCTTTTTGAGTATTGTACGCCCAAAAGGGACGGTAGTGGCATCAATGAGCTTCACATCCATGCTGAAAAAGATAACCAAAAAGGTTCTACCGAGACCACTTTTAGCGCGGAGGGATTTAGCGATGATTGCGATTTGAATTAGATTGGTTTTAGAACTTTGTAGAAATGGGTGGCAATGCATTGCTGCCCTTTTTTTTGGAAAACAAACTATTTCTGCTGTTGAATATCAACAAAATTTTCTTTTAAGAATTCCTTAACTTCGTTTTAACATTCCTTTTGGAAAACTTTTTTCAGCACTCTTGTCTAATACAACGAATTCATATCCTAAACATTTGAGCAAAATTTGTGCTCAACAAAAAAAATAAAAAATGAAAAAATTAATGTCAATGCTTGTTTTATTATCCGTAGCAATTTTTGTACAAGCCCAAACAGATGAATCAAAATCGGACAAAATGGCTCAAAAAAGAGTGGACAGACTGACCGAACAACTCGACTTAAATGCAGCACAGCAGGAAAAAATAAAGGCACTGGTACTCAAACAGCAGGAAGAAAGAAAGGCTCAAGGCAAGAAAATGAGAGAACTCAAGCCCGAAGAGCGAACGGAGCTTATAGAAAAGCGAAAGGCTGCCAGAGCAGCTTTTGATAAAGAAATGAAGGAAATCCTCAATGAGGAGCAACTCGTGATTTATGAAAAACAAAAAGCAGAACATAAAGGAAAATTGGTTAAGCACAAGCGCAAAGGTAAAAAAGGCAGAAAGGGTAAAAATGCCAATGTTTCCACGGAAGAGCGTGTTTTAGAGAGGACTAACCATTTGTCCGAACAATTAGGCTTATCTAAAGAGCAAAAAATGCAAGTTTATGAACTGGCACTGGCCCAAGCCAAAGCAGTCGAAATGGATAAAAGGCGACGGGATTTAACGACTGAAGAAAAAGCTGAGCTAAAAGAAAGGCGTAAGGTAGCTCAAAAAACTTTTGAGGAAGGTATTATAAAATTGCTAACGGCGGAGCAACTGACCTTGTTTGAGCAAAAAAAAGCTCAAAGAATGGAAAAAAGAAAAAGTAAGAAAAAGGAAAAAAAGAATTAAAGATAAGAGAAAATAGATGACCTATTTTCTGTAGGAGTAAAGCCTGAATCCATTATCGGACTCGGGCTTTCTTTTTTAATAAAAAACGAAAAAATTATGGCTGGAAGAGAGAAAATTACGTATAGATACTTTGTAAATTAGAGCATTTTAGATAAAAACTTCAAAGCAAGCTACTCAAAATGCCTGTTTAGATGCTATATACCTTGGCCCAGCATTTTGCCTGAATGGCAAGTGCTGGGTTCTAAGGTTGATATAAAAATGGTATTACAGGTTTTTTCCTCGAGCAACCTTTAAAGTATATTGGGCTTTATTATAATCTGTTACGGCTTTTATAATATAGTACATATCGCTCATAGCATAAGAAGGCGTATTCGCCATGTTGGATCACGTGAGGAAAGGACTAGGATTTGCTTCTTCGCTTTTATACGTTTTAAAACGATTACTAATCATATCGCTCAAACCAGGCTAATATATGTTCTATTTTTGTAATTAATTGGCTTGGTCGATTGGAAACAAAATGATAGGAGCCTGGAATTTCTACCAAAGCTGTTTCTATTTTTTGCAACTTTAAAGCATGGTAGAGTTGTTTAGCCTCCGAGGGTGGCGTTCGCAAATCTGCGGTTCCTACCATAACTAAAGTAGGTGTTTGAATATTCCCCACGAGGGAGATCGGCGAAAATTTCCAGTAAATTTCGGGATTCTCCCAGGGCTGACCGGGGTAACGGGTGTGCGCATAACCGTAATAATTATCTGCTGTCAGGGTTTTGCTAATCCAATTCATGACTGGTTTAATAACCGCTGCCGCTCGAAAGCGATTATTTTTGCCAATTATCCAGGCCGTCATAATCCCTCCAGCACTTCCTCCGGTAACAAATAGCCGGTCTTCTGCGATGTACCCTTTTTGGAGCAGAACGTTTACCCCATCCATAACATCATGGTAATCATCGCCTGGGTAATTATGGTATAATAAATTGCCAAATGCTTCTCCATAACTGGTGCTGCCCCTGGGGTTGGGATAAAAAACCACATAGCCGGCTGCCGCATATAATTGCATTTCGGGAGAAAATCGGTCGCCATAATTGGAAATAGGACCACCGTGATTTTCCACTAGCAATGGGTATTTTTTAGTTGCATCAAAATCAGGTGGAAAGACGATCCATCCTTGAATATCTCTGTTGTCAACGCTGGATTTATACCAAATTTCTTCTACTTTTCCTAGTGTTCGATAGGCTAATAAGTCATCATTGAGCGAGATGATTTTTTTTATGGCTTTGCTATTTTTCTGAACCATACCCAGTTCTGAAGGAAAGTAAGGTGTTGTATAAGTAAAGACAACGGTTCCATTATTGGACACCGAAAAGGAGCCGCCTCCGTAAGGCCGTCCAATACCCGTACCCCCAACATTATTTGTAACCAAACTGGTTTTGCCAGAAAGGTCGGTATGAGCAACTTTTGTATTGCCTTTATCATCATAAGTAAAATACAAACCTTTGCCGTCTGCTGACCAAATAGGATTTGAAATGCTTCTATCCAAACCTGTTTTCAGCTCTTTCTTTCCAGAGCCATCCGTATTCATCAAGTACAAACGGCTGGTCTGGTAGGTCTGCATTTTATCATCAAAGCCAATATAGGCTAATTGTTTGCCATTAGGAGCAATAGAAATATCGTGGTCGGGGCCCCTTCGGCTGGTTAATTCTGTAATAGCGCCATCGAAAATGCTGACCTTATAGATTTCAGAGTTGCGAAAGTCATACTCCCAGTCTTCGCTTCTGTTTGTGCTAAAAAATAAGTATTGTCCATCCTTTGACCAAATCGGTTTGCTACGGTGATTAAAAGGACCTGTGGTGATTTGACGGGCAGTTCCTCCCTCCGCAGGAATTACGAATAAATGAGCAAACCCGGGTCTCATATAGCCTGACCCATCGGCTTCATGCTTCAACCGAGTCGTTACTCTAGGGGGTTCTGCCCATTTTGCACCCTTCGGTTTTTTAGGTGGCTTGACCAAAGCCAATTCTTTTCCTTTTACAAACATGGAAAAAGCCAGCCACTGACCATTAGGTGACCAACTAAGCCCTCGGGGAGCAGCAGCTAATTGAGAAATACGAGCAATTTTTCCCGTATTCAACCAATAAATATAAATTTCTGACCCCTGTTCGGATGAAGAAGTAAAGGCAATTCTTTGTCCATCCGGTGACCAGGTAGCGTTGGATTCATTCGCATCATTGCTCGTCAATTTTTGATGCCCACTGCCGTCGGTATTGATTAACCAAAGGCGGGACTGCCGTCGGTCCTTCATGATGTCCATGCCTCCTCTGGCATAAACAATATGCCGTCCATCGGGAGAAATTTGAGGATTATTGGCCCATTCCAACTCAAAAACGTCCATACTAGAAAAAGCAACTTTAGATTGGGCAATCCCTGTATGAAAGTTAAATAATAGACAAAAAAAGGAGAGTAGAAGTTGGTTTTTCATAATAGAGAATAGTTTTGGTAATGAAGCCATTAAGGTAAAGACTTAATTTTGGTTTTAGAAAGAAAATACTATTTAACTTTTTAAGCCTGCTTATTTTTGCATATTTGCAACAAAAATCAATAAAAATAATCTTTTATTTTTCCTGTTTTTATCCTTTAGAACACGCGTAATTAGATGAAAACCCAACGATGATTTTTCTTAAGAATACCATTTCTCCCCAATTTTCTGCAATTTTGCGGTCTTCTTCGTCCTTTCCAAATTGATTTTCAAAGACCAATCGTCTAAAAATGCCTAATTGCTCAATATGAAACTAAGGATTAAAAAATTCAAAAAAATTCTCGTTGCCAATCGAGGCGAAATTGCCATTCGAATACTTAGAGCCGCTTCTGAACTCCAACTCCGAACGGTAGCCATATACACCTACGAAGATCGCTACTCCTTGCACCGCTATAAAGCAGATGAGTCTTACCAAATCGGTAAAAATGACGAGCCTCTAAAACCTTATTTGGACATAGACGAAATCATCAGAGTAGCTAAAAATTGTGGCGCACAGGCGATTCACCCCGGCTATGGATTTTTGTCTGAAAACATTGGTTTTGTCCGAAAATGCCAGGCAAATGGGATTATTTTTGTTGGACCTGACCCAGAAACCATCGAAAAAGTAGGGGATAAAGTGGCGACCAAGACTTTTGCTAGGGCTATCGGCGTGCCTTTAATTGAAGATAGTCAAATAGATGTTTCTAAAGAATCTATCGCTTTGAAGGAAGCAAAAAGGATAGGCTTTCCAATCATGGTCAAAGCCAAAAATGGCGGTGGAGGGCGAGGGATGCGCGTAGTAAAAAAGGAATCCGAATTTTCAAAAGCCTATAACGAAGCAAAAGGAGAGGCAAAAACTGCCTTTGGCAGCGATGAGGTTTTTATTGAGAAATTTATTGAAAATCCCAAACATATTGAGGTACAATTATTGGGTGATAAATATGGCAATGTTGTGCATCTATACGAGCGGGATTGCTCTGTGCAACGCCGTTTTCAAAAAGTGGTAGAATTTGGACCAAGCGTCACTTTAAAGCAAAAAACAAAAGAAAAGCTATACGAATATGCCATCAAAATTGGTGAACACTCCAATTATAGCCATGCCGGAACGGTGGAATTTTTGGTAGATTCCCAGGAAAATATTTACTTCATAGAAGTCAATCCCCGAATTCAGGTAGAGCATACGGTGACGGAGGAAATCACGGGCATAGATATTGTGCGTTCACAAATCCTGATTGCTATGGGCTATCCATTGGCGCATCCAACCATTTATATTCGTAATCAGGAGGATGTGACATTAAATGGCTTCGCCATCCAATGTCGCGTCACTACTGAAAATCCGGAGAATGATTTTAAACCCGATTATGGTACTTTGGTGGCTTATAGAAGTGCGAGTGGCATGGGCATTCGTCTGGATGCGGGAAGTGCCTATGCGGGTGCGAAAATTTCTCCATTTTTTGACAGCATGTTGGTAAAAGTAACCGCTTGGGGACGCACAATGGAAGGGGCAGCTGACCGCTTGCATCGGGCGTTAAGGGAATTTAGAATCAGAGGGGTGGATACCAATATTTTGTTTTTATTAAATTTATTGCAAAACGAAACTTTTCGGAAGGGAAAAGCCACCGTTAATTTCATTAAGGAATATCCCGAACTACTCCACATCAATCGACGGCGGGATAGAGGTACTAAATTATTAAATTATTTAGCGGAAATCAACGTCAATAGAAACCCAGACGTAAAATTTGAATTAGAAGATAAAGTATTTAAAAAACCCAAAGTCCCCAAATACGACCATATTGAAAACTACCCGAAGGGGACACGAGATTTGCTAAAGCAAAAAGGAGCAGAAAAATTTGCCCAATGGCTGAAAAAGCAAAAAACTATCCATTATACCGATACGACTTTTCGGGATGCACATCAGTCCTTGTTAGCGACTAGAATGCGGAGTTATGATATGCTACAAGTAGCCGAAAGCTTTGCAAAAAATCATGGCGGCGACCTTTTTTCTATGGAAGTATGGGGCGGAGCGACTTTTGATGTGTCGCTGCGATTTTTAAAAGAATGCCCCTGGGTTCGATTAGCCCAATTGCGAAAAGCGATTCCCAATGTGTTGTTTCAAATGCTTCTAAGAGGCTCTAATGCAGTCGGTTACAAAGCCTATCCTGACAATTTAGTGGTAGCTTTTATCGAAGAAGCCTGGAAAACGGGCATTGACCTATTCCGAATTTTCGACTCGCTCAACTGGGTAGAAGCCATGAAAACTAGCATCAAAACAGTTAGAGCACGCACCGATGCTTTGGCAGAGGCTTGCATCTGCTATACAGGGGATATTACCGACCCCAAAAAGGATAAATTCGATTTAAAATACTATTTGGATTTAGCGAGAGAGTTAGAAGACGAGGGAGCGCATATTATTGCGATCAAAGATATGGCAGGGCTGCTAAAGCCGCAGGCGGCCACTTTGCTTATCAAAGAATTGAAAAAGGTCGTGGATGCCCCCATTCATTTGCATACTCATGACACTTCTTCCATTCAGGCGGCGACTTATTTGAATGCGATCAACGCAGGGGTGGATGTGATAGATTTGGCAATTAGCTCTATGTCCGGCTTGACTTCTCAACCCAATTTTAACTCC
>CBDCUO010000010.1:0-13338 GCA_965222705.1 Saprospiraceae bacterium
CTGCCATTCCTGCCTAACAATTTTGCCTTTCTTTTCTACTTCTATCAGTGCATAAATATTATCATAAGCTGTACCCACCCAAATTTCTGCTTTTTCTTTAGGTTCGAATGATTGACTAGGATGGTTGAGCCAAAGGGCAGTATTGGTAGGAATAGCTTTATTTTTTAAATCATATAATTCAAAGTACTTTTTTAGTTCGATTTCTTGACCATATTTATCTGCTGTTTTCATCATCAATACATATTTGCCTGGTTGCCAGCTACTTATGGGTAATTCAAGAGACTTTTCGTCAGCGGTATCAAAATTTTTATTAAAAATAATTTTATCCACTTTCCAGTTCGCCTTTTCGTCCTCTCCTTTGTAAGCAATAAGCGGGAAATCATTTTGATACTCCTTTTGAGTCATTAGGTAAACATCGGGTTTTGTCCAATAGCGTTTTTTATAAACGGTTTTGGGTACCTTTAAAGCTGCAATACTAATGTTCACTTTCGCTGCTTCAAATTGCCCCGCCAGGTTTTGGGTAGTAATTTCAATTTTTTGAGGAAGGTCTTTATCCATTTTTTCAGGAACTTTTACATCGGCAGACAAGGCAATATAACCAACGGAAATTCGAGTTTCATTTGACTGCGTTTCTCCAGTAATATCTGTTATATCTGCAAAAATCCGATAGGTAAATTCCGGTTTTTTATCTGTAGGAATGGATTCGTCAGGGAGTGCTTTGAAGGTGATATCAAACTTGCCTTCGGCATCGGTTGCTATGATTCCATTAGCAATTTCCATATCGGGTTTTTGGTAGGGGTTGTATCGGTAGTACCACCAGGGTATCCAGGGAAATCGAATTTGTCGGACGACTCGATATTGTACTTGTGCGCCATCAATATTGCTTCCGGCAAAGGCTTTGGCGGCTCCACTAATGGTCAATTCATCCCCTAGTTTGTAACTACCTTGGATGGGATCAAAAGTCACTTCAAATTTAGGGCGCTTGTATTCTTCTACCCTAAAATTTTTGCTGCCTCCAGCACTAGCAACTAATCGCATATTCCCCAGCAAACCAGTCGTTGGTGCTTTGAAGGTACCATTGACTGTGCCGTACTCATTGGTCGTCAGGTTCAGTCGTTCCACTTCTTGGTGGTTAACATCGAAAAAAGTTATTTCTACTTTTTCATTAGGTAAAATGGAAGGCATTCCATTAGGTTGTTTTTCAATCACAATGCCTTTAAAGTAAACCATCTGGCCAGGGCGGTAAATTGCTCTATCCAAGAAAAAGTGAGTATGTACACTGCTTGGTCCTGGTCGATTATAATAATAATTGGAATAAAAATCATCTAAAAATAAAACATCTCCACCATGGATTAATTTGATCTTATATCGTTCTCGTTGATTCATTTGTAGGTGCAAAAATCCTTTTTCATTGCTGACGGTAGTACCTGCTTTTTTATAATTATATTTTCTGGTAATAGAATTGTATTTTCTGATATATAATTCGGCAACCACTCCCTGTAAGGGCGCTCCGGTAATTCGATGAGTCACTACCATTTCTGGTTGTCCGTCATCGGTGGTTCGACTCCAGGAGGCAATATTGGAAACGTGCGTAAATAGGTAACCTACTGCACCATTTTCGCCTCGAAATTGTTCATTATCCGCAATTAAAATACCGTAATAACCCAGCGGCAAAGCCTCCAGACCTATTTCCGTTCGATGCAAATGATAATCTCCTTCTTCTGGCAAAGCAACCGTTTTTTGTTTTACTAACTTCCGCTTGTTCAGCCACTTAATGGTTTCCTCCTGAGACTTGCCTTCCAGGGCATTTTGTTCTTGATAGCCAATTTCGACTATTTTAATAAAGGCTTTGTGTATATTTTTAAATTTTACCAAAGCCAATATTGGCTGGTCGGGTGTATTGACCTGCTCGACCTGAATTTCCAGTTTTTTGTGTAATAAACCAGCTTGCAAATTTTTACAATAACCTGCGCCGATAGATTCGGGAAATTGCTGGATGGCTTTTTCGCATAAATCATAAGCTTTCTTCAAATCCCATTTGCCTTCCTGATCGGGATTAGGCTGATAATTTTGCCCTTTTTGCTGATAGAGTTGAGCAATTTTAAAAATAATTTCTGTATAAACTGGTTGATTGCTGTATTGCTCTGCCAAACGCTGCAAAGCAGCTTCATATAGCTTTTCCTTATTGCTTAAAACAGCATTATCATAAACAAATTTTAGTCGTTTTAGGTCAGCATCAATCAATGCTTCGGGTGATTTATCATTGAGATGAGCGGTCAGCAAATCCTTATACAAAAGCAAGGTCTGATACTTGGTAGATTCGATATCTTTGGTATCGAAGTTGGTTTTGATAAATTCTTTTACATCTGCAAAAGCAGCTTCGTTTTTGAGGTAAAATTTATAGGCTGGCTCAGTCAAGTAATTTTGGTCGTTGGCGAAAAAGTCCAAGACTCGATGGGCTAAAAAATCATAGAGCTTAGGTCTTAGATTTTCTGTGCTCTTTCCTTTGTGAAGAATGGGGTCAAAATGACCAACCTCCACTTGTTTAATCTTGTCATCGCCAATGGAAGCTAGGTATAATGCCCGACTTTTATCAATCAATTGTCCAATCGTCCAGGTTTGTATATCTTCTGGTTGAAAATTACTCGTTTCCGTTCTATCCCGAAGTTTCCAAAGATTATTCTGCAAATAACGATGATAGAGTTCTGCTTGAATGGATTGCAAAACAGGTTGGGTAGGAAAATCTGCCTGTTCCATTTCTTGTTCCATTTTGAAAATAGCCCTGACTAGGCCCTCTTCTTCCAATTGAACCTGGTATTTTCCTCGATAAAGAAGGGCCTTGATAGTTTGCGGGGCGTTTTTTTCTTTTTTGGCTTTTTCCAATAGGGCTTCGACTTGTTTTAAAGCCGATTGAGGGAGGCCTTTTTGTTCCAGAGAATCAATGACCTCCCAGGCTTTTTCATAGTTATCAGCAAAATGTGGCATTAGTTGGTTCTGTTGGTATGAATAAAAATTGAGCGAGGCGATTGCCGTAAAGACCAGTAAAAACAATAGTAGGTTTCTCATAATTTTTTGGCTAATTGGTTGATTATCAATTGCGTTCTTAACGGCTTGTTTTGTATTGTTATAGCTGTTATTGAACGAATATTCGAGTAAATAAAGTATTTTTTTAGTTTTAGCCGCGAAATGCTTGAATCTCATTTTGAAAATTTGAAATTACACAATTAATTTTGATTTCACTAGCAAGATGAGTAAAAGGTGTTTTTTACATAAAGGATTGTTCTTTTAACAGATTTTTAACGGAATACATGTGTTTTGCTCCGGTGATATTGATTTTCCCTGCTGATCAGACCGTTACGGTGGGTTGTTTTACACTAAATTCGCTGCCTAATCAATCCTTCTTGTACGACGGAGGCGATTAATTTGCCGTTGGTGGAAAAGAAATTCCCCCGATTGAAACCCCTGCTATTAGAAGCTGCTGGACTATCCAGGGCGTATAATAACCACTCATCTACTTTAAAGTCATGATGAAACCACATGGCATGGTCCAAGCTGGCCATCTGCATTTGGGATCGAGTAAAGGACTCTCTGTGGGGTAATAAAGCAGTGCCCATTAGGTTATAGTCAGAGGCATAGGCCAATATTTCTTGATGCAGGCGTTTATCATTTGGCAAAATATCCTTTGCTTTTAGCCAAATATGTCGAAAAGGCCCTTGGTTTTTTACATTTAGCGGATCGTGTTTTTCTACAGGTCTAAATTCTATCGGCCTTTCTACTTGATAGCGTTTATACATTTCCGGCAATTCCTTTTTATATTTTTTTGCCCACTTTTGATCGCTAATAATCGCTTCAGGCGAAGGCACATTGGGCATCGAAATTTGATGCTCGAAGCCTTTTTCCTCGATTTGAAAGGAAGCGGACATATTAAAGATAGCTCGTCCTTTTTGGATGGCTACCACCCTTCTGGTAGTGAAACTACGACCGTTTCTTATTCGATCTACTTGGTAAATAATCGGTTGATTGATGTCGCCGCCCAAGATAAAGTAGCCGTGCATGGAATGCAAAAGGCGGTCTTCTGGAACAGTCCTTCGAGCAGCATTGAGAGATTGTGCTAATACCTGACCACCAAAGACTCGTCCCCAAGGGGCTTTATAATTTTGCCCTCTAAAAATATTATCGTCAATTTGTTCTAAATTCAATAGATCAATTAGCTCACCAATGGTATTCATAATTATTCGCTTTATTGCAGTCCTATAGCGTATCTTTTTCAACAATTGTCGTAGAAGGGAGTACTTGTTTTTCAGATAAAGTATTTATCCGATAAAGGTATAATGCCAGAAAGAACACTATGATACCCAGCCCAATATAAGATACTTTCCAGCCCCAAATATTGCCGAGATATTCTTCATCGCCTTCCGCATCACGGTATTTATTGAATTGCTTGAACATGTTTGTTTTTATAATTGAAACTTAATTAAAGTGCTGGTAATCAGTCCAGCAAATAATTTTTATTCGGTCAGCATTTTAGTGTTTGCGTCTAATAGTCTTATTTTTTTCTTTAATTTTTCGGGCAACAAGATCGCTTTTCGCTCATTTTTGTCAAAAATGACTGCCTTGATGGAGGCAGTACCCACCGTTTTATGCGTTAAGCCATCCTTTAGTTCGTGGAAAGCAGTTATTACTTTTCGGGTAACTTCCGAAACCTGAGATTCCATATATAATATATCATCTTCAAAAACTTCTTGTAAATAGTGGATTTGTTGTTCCAATACGGCTATACCATAATTATTTTCTTGTAAAAACGGTTTGGTCAAGCCGATTTGGGCAAAAAGATTCCTCCCAGCCAATTCGTATTTATTGATGTAAAACATGACGTTCATGTGACCGTTAGAGTCGCATTCCTGGGTAGTTACAGCACCTCGGTAGGTTAGTAGTTTGTTTTTACTCATTTGTAGTATTTTATTGCTTCTGTGTTGTTTTCTGAAATAACTGCTCCGTTTTTTTAATAAGTTTTTGAAAATCCTCCTTTGTTTTTTCCTTTTCGGCTTGGGTCCAAAAGCCTTCTTTTTCTTTTTGAGCGATGCGTTCTTGCAGTTCTTCTTTTTCGGCTTCCAATTGAGTCAATTGATCTTTCAGCTCTTCGCCGATCTCTTGGCTTTTTGCTCGAAAATCCTTGAACAAATCACCCACTTTATCGAGGGCTTTGTCGTATTTGCCCGCATCAAATTTTTCTTTTTCCAACTGTATAAGCTCTTTAATGGAAACAAAGACATTTTTTACTTCACCAAAAATTTTTTCCGATCGGGCTTTTTCTTCTTCATTGCCGTAAAAGTAATTATAAGTGATTAAACCGATAAGGGCAATGAGTATTAATTTAATAAGATGGCGCATGGATTTATTTTTTTGTTAAAAAATCAAAGGGGACGGTTATGAGGGTACAGGATAAATTTTCCATTATCTATAATACCGTAAGACGGTTTGTCAATCCGCCTTGTATGGTGTTACCTTAGCAGGATTCACCTTGCTTTTTATCAAAAGAAAATTTGTCCTACACCCTTTTTGGGCAATTACCGTCATTTTTCCTGCAATTTCCCTATTTTCGCACCGCCAAATTATAGGCGAATTAGGAACTTTGTACCCTTTGTCTGGCGTTGTAATGCACAAACCTAAGAAATTTTTAAAATATAATTTAAATGGATTATCGTCCTTCTTCTATCGAGCAAAAATGGCGGGATTACTGGAAAGCCAATGCGGTTTACAAAGTGAGTAATGACTCAGATAAGCCCAAGTATTATGTACTGGATATGTTTCCCTATCCTTCGGGGGCAGGGTTACACGTTGGGCATCCATTGGGCTATATTGCATCAGATATCTATACTCGCTATAAAAGATTAAAGGGCTTTAATGTATTGCATCCAATGGGTTTTGATGCCTTTGGTTTGCCAGCAGAGGAGTACGCTCTGCAAACGGGCATTCATCCGGCGGTTTCTACCAAAGAAAATATGCAGCGCTATCGGGAGCAGTTGAGCAGCTTGGGTTTTTCCTTTGACTGGAGTAGAGAAGTCTATACTTGTGACCCGAACTACTATAAATGGACACAGTGGATATTTACTCAGTTATTTGAGCATTATTTTGATAAAAAAGCCAATAAAGCCTTGCCGATCAGCGAGTTGGTATCCACCTTTGAGAAAGAAGGGAATGTCCATGTTAAAGCTGCCAATAGCTATACGGGCAAATTTACGGCTGCCGAATGGAAGGCTATGGATAAAGTGCAAAAAGCGGAAGTGTTGATGGAATATCGCTTAGCTTATCGAAAAATTGGCTATGTCAACTGGTGCGAAGAATTGGGAACCGTATTGGCTAACGACCAGGTGAAAGATGGCGTTTCCGAGCGAGGGGGCTACCCAGTTGTCCAAAAAGCCATGAAACAATGGTATTTACGGATTACAGCTTATGGCGACCGCCTGTTGTACGATTTAGATGAAATTGATTGGTCGGATTCTTTAAAAACGATCCAGTCCAATTGGATTGGGCGGTCAGAGGGAGCGAGCATTTTCTTTGAAGTGCCTGGAACGGATGAAAAAATCGAAGTATTTACGACCCGACCCGATACCATTTTTGGTGCAACCTATATGGTGTTAGCTCCCGAACATGAACTGGTGGAAAAATTGACCACAAAAGAGCAAAAAAGGAAAGTCGAAAAATACATTGCCTACGTCAAATCCAAATCTGAGGTGGATAGAATGGCCGAAAAGGAAGTAACAGGAGAATTCATTGGAGCTTATGCCATTAATCCATTTACTAATAAAAAAATTCCTATTTGGATTGGCGAATATGTATTAAAAGATTATGGCACGGGGGCGATTATGGCTGTTCCAAGCGACGATGAAAGAGATTTGGCATTTGCAACCAAATTTGGTTTAGAAATCATTGATGTTGTGGATAAGTCCAAATACCCAGGAGCTACTTTACACGATAAATTGGGTATTATTATCAATTCTGGATTTATGAATGGCATGGAAGTGCCGGATGCTATTAAAGCAGCTTGTCAAAAAGTAGAAGAAATGGGCATTGGCGAAACCCAAGTCAACTATAAACTCAGAGATGCCAATTTTGGTCGCCAACGCTACTGGGGCGAGCCCTTTCCCGTCCTTTATCATGCAGATGGCACTGCCAGAATGTTAACTGTGGAAGAATTGCCTTTGGAATTGCCGGTTACCAATGATTTTAAACCTGGAAAGGGTGGGAAATCTCCTTTGTCCCGTTTGACAGAATGGGTAAATTTGCCAGATGGAACTACCAGAGAAACAGATGTCATGCCAGCCGTTGCGGGTTCTTCTTGGTATTATTTGCGTTATATGGATCCGCACAATAACCAAGCATTTGCCAGTCAAAAGGCAGTTAATTATTGGCGGGATGTGGATTTATATATAGGTGGGTCAGAGCACGCAGTGGCGCATTTGATGTATGCCCGATTTTGGCATAAGTTCTTGTACGACAAGGGTTTAGTTCCAACTAATGAGCCTTTTAAAAAATTGATCAATCAGGGCATGATTCAGGGCGTGATTGAATTTATTTTTTTGGATAAAAATTCTCCCGCAAATGCCCGCCGCTTTGTATCAGCCGATATTGCAGCACAGGAAACGGAAACAGACTTTGCCAAAATTCCGGTTCATGTGGATTTCATTACGGATTATGGATCGTCTAATTCTTATCTAAATAAAGAAGGTATCGAAAAATTTATCCGATGGCGACCAGAATACAAAAACGCCATTTTTGAAGCGATGGATGGCACTTATCAAAGTGGGCAGGTGGCGGATAATTTTAAAATGGCGACTTTATCAGAAGTAGGTAAGATGTCTAAATCCAAATTTAATGTCATCAATCCAGATGCCGTCATTAACTATTATGGTACGGACTGCTTCCGAATGTATGAAATGTTTTTGGGCCCCATTGAGCAATCCAAACCTTGGGATACCAAAGGCATTGACGGCGTATTTAAATTTTTGAAGAAATACTGGAGCCTATTTTTTAATCAAAAAGGGGCGTTTGAGGTATCTGATGATCCACCGGGCCAGGCGGAGTTGAAAATTTTACATAAAGCCATTAAAAAAGTAACGGAAGATATTGAGCGATTTTCCTTTAATACTTGTGTGAGTGCCTTTATGGTTTGTGTCAACGATTTGAGGAAGGAAAGTTGCCATAAACGAGCCATATTGACCCAATTGACCCAATTATTGGCCCCTTTTGCTCCCCATGTTACGGAAGAGATATGGCATCGTTTAGGAGGAGAAGGTTCGGTACATCACGGCGTTTATCCAATTGCCAATGAAGCCTATTTAAAAGAAGACTCCATTACCTACCCCATTAGCATTAATGGCAAAAAGCGGGCAACGGTAGATTTTCCTTCCGATGCAGATAAAGGCACTTTGGAAAAAGCCGCCCTGGAATTGGAGGTTGTTCAAAAATGGGCAGCTGGTAAGACTATCCGCAAGGTGGTCGTCGTGCCCAAGCGGATGATAAATGTAGTAGTGGGGTAAGGCGTTGTACTATGGGCTTGAGTCTGCTACAGGGTTTAATTTTTCAATAGACCAAAGCCCGTTATTTTAGCCATCCAGCATTGCTTGGAACTTATGGAGTTGCTCCTGAAAAACGTCTGCCAATTCTTTATCCATTATCCCTTTTTCGTTGGAAAAATTTTGATTAAAAGAAGGCAGCGAAAAATTGGCGACAATATTTCCACCCATGTAGGGAAATTGCCTTAATACAATCCCCATAACCGTTGCGCCGCCCCTTTTTCCTGGAGAAGTACTTAGGAGGAACATAGGCTTATCCTCCCATATTTTTCCTTCCAGCCTGGATGTCCAATCCAACACGTTTTTAAAAGCGGTAGAGTAGGCACCATTATGCTCGGCGAAGGAAATAATAATTGCGTCATGGTCGCGTATCAGTTCTTTAAAAGTTTGCGCTTTTTCGGGAATGCCCTTTTCTTTTTCCTTATCAATGCCGTAGATGGGCATTTCAAAATCATTTAGATCAAGTAGCGTGACTTTCACACCTCCAAGTTGAGAAACGGCATGGGCGGCTAGTTTTTTATTGATAGAATTTTTGCTGTTGCTGGCCCCAAAGGCAAGGATTTTTTTCATGACTTATTTGTTTTAAACAAGTAATGTCCTTAGTTGAAATTTTGTTTAGATTGGGGTTAATAGAAACACGCTTTTCTGAAAAATCATTTTTGGATCCCCATTAAAACCCCGGTCACATATTTACTATTTTTCGTCTGCCGAAAAGGTAGGAATTTAAAAATTTCTTTAGCCGCTTGATCCATTTTTTCATCATACTTTAATTCGAGAATAATGGAAGCCTGGATATATGGAGTTGGACAAAAAGCAGCTTTATGCAAAGGGGCATAAAATCGTAGGTTGTAATCAACGGTTATTCTAAATTTTTTGTTGCTTGTTCCAAAATAACTTCTCTGGTAAGTGTTGAGCAGGGTGGGAGAGAGCTGCAGATAACTACCTGGATAGTGGCTAGTATGGACTTGGTTGATTTGGCTCGTTATCTTTTCCAAGTCTTGGAGGGAGTAGCTTTTAAAGTTATAAACCTCCTTGGCTCCCAGTTCGTTCTGTTTGATTTTTATTTCAAATTGAGGATTGTTAAGGGCTTTGATTTCTTTTCCGTACCAGCGTAGGCGATACTTTTTTCGCTGATTAACGCCGTCTATATTATGTCTCCAAGTTTGGAAGTCAGGGCTGTCAAAGTAAATATTATTAACCTGCCGATCAGGATAAATTTTTCTAAATCCAGCGGGATGCAATTGCACTATCTGGATGACTTGCCATTTATTAAGGTGATTAATTTGGTATTTTCTTTCGTAGCGCAAATTCAGGTTTTTGGAGGATATGGAATAGTGCCATACATTTTTCCTTTTGCTGTCATTTTTATTAAATAGTTCAGCCGTTTTTGAGCTTCTGGGAGTCGGCGCTTAGAGCTACCTGTTTCGCTAATCCAACCGATTTTTAGCCGCTGGTATAGCTTGGGAAATTGCTGAAACTGTTCCCAAATTGTGGGGTCGGCTAATAGTTGTTCCCGGATCCATTTCGGAATATCCCAGGGATCGTTTGGGGATCCGATTTGATCGCCTAAAGCAGCAATACCTGCCGGAGTTATCAAATCTAATTCCTGCAATTTCCAAACCCGTTGGCGATTTAGTTCGGAGAGAAAACTGACTTTTCGTCGAGGAGTGATGCGCTGTACCCGACTGTCTGCGTCTAGCTTTTTTATTACGCTATCAATCCAGCCAAAACAAAGGCATTCTTCCACCAAATCGTCATAAGGGAGCGAGTATTTTCCGCTTGCTTTTTTGTATAACTTTAGCCAGATTTCCGTCTTTTTTTGATGATTTTCGATCAACCAGTTGCGCCAGTCGGATCGGCTACGGGGATAAAAAATTTCAGTAATTTCAAGTGCCATATTAAATTAATAGGTAGAACCAGACAAACTTAATTCTAATAGAATGTCATCGTAAATAATTTTGTCTTTCAAATCATCAAAAAAGTACCCGAGCCATATTTAATATTGAAATCCGAACGATCTAAATTCAATAAGCCCGTAGCAGAAATACTTCCCGAACCATACAAAAATAGGTCACTTTCAAACTTTAGGGTTCTGGTAATCCCGTGCATGGTCAACTTTCCAACAATTTTATATTTATGCTGGTATTCTCCAACTTTTCCATAAGGAATTGCTTTAAGAATTCTAAAAATGGCTTTTGGATAGGTTTTTACATCGAAAAAATCAGCTGATTTTAGATGATCCAAAATAGACTTACGACGAATAAAAAGTTAATTTTTTTCATAATAAAACTTTTTCAAGTGTTGATGAATAATAAAAATATCAAAACAAAAATCTTAAAAAAGGTAAAAATCGAAAAAGTATAAAATGCCTTTAAAATTTTTTTAACAAATTAAATTTCGTTTTTATTTAAAAACAGGTAATTGCCAAATTATAGATAGAATTTCCATTGCTTTCCCCCTTTCTTAATCTGTTTTACTGAGAACTAAAGAATTTTGTTAAATTTGCCTTCTAGGTACGACCCACTTAACTTTATAGACGAGAAGTGCATTTCTTAGATGAGGTATAAATGATTAGTAATATGAAATTTTTAGTCTATCTGATTGGCTTTTTTCTTCCTTTGCTTGCTCTTGCTCAAGAGCGGCCAGCGATTTCCATTCAACCAAAATATCAAACAGAAATAAAAAAACTCAGCAAAAAAAAGTGTATTAGAAAAGCCTTCCAGCTAATAGAAAGTCAACGTAGCCAAACGCTTGCAGATCACATATTATTGACTGAAATTGAAGCGCCCCCTTTTAAGGAAGAAAAGCGAGCTGCTCAATTTTTTAAAATGCTGAAAACCACCGGTATAGACTCTGTGTGGATAGATGAAGTAGGGAATGTGTTAGCATTGAAAAAGGGCAAAAAAAGAGATAAAGTAGTGGCTTTGGATGCCCATATGGATACTGTTTTTCCCGAGGGAACGGATGTAAAAATAAAGATGAAGGGCGATACATTATTTGCTCCGGGGGCTTCTGACGATACCAGAGGACTGGCTATGCTCATTCGAGTGGCGAGTGCCCTGAAGGAGGCCGAAATCAACACCCAGGCCGATGTGCTTTTTATTGGAACGGTAGGGGAGGAGGGATTAGGAGATTTGCGGGGTGTTAAGCATTTGTTTAGCGACAAAGGACCCAAAATAGACTCCTGGATCTCGATCGATGGCGGGCAAATTGGCAGGGTAAATAATCAAGGACTTGGCTCGCATCGCTACCGAATTACTTTTAAAGGACCGGGGGGGCATTCTTGGGGAGCATTTGGACTAGCTAATCCACATCACGCATTGGGGGCGGCGATTCATCATTTTGTGCAGGCAGCCGATAGATTTACGGCTTATGGCCCCAAAACTAGCTATAATGTTGGAAGAATGGGTGGTGGCACTTCCATTAACTCTGTTCCTTTTACTTCCTGGATGGAGATAGATATGCGTTCGGTGAGTCCTGCCAGGTTGGATAGCATGGATACCATTTTGGTCACTGCAGTTAATAAAGCACTAGACGAACAAAAATGACATTCGTCGGTTGGGCAAAGTCTTGACTGTTGATATTGAGAAGATTGGCGATCGACCGTCGGGAGAGTTGTCAGAGGATTTGCCCATTATTCAAAGAGCGATGGCTTGTACGGCTTATTTCGGCAAGCGTCCTGTATTGACCAGAGGCTCTACCAACTCCAATACACCTATTGCACTGGGTGTACCGGCGGTTACAATTGGACGGGGCGGGCTTGGCCGCAATGCACATTCCCTACATGAGTGGTGGTTAGATGTAGAGGGTTATAAGGCTACTCAGTTGGCACTTTTATTATTGGTATCGGAGAGTGGCATTGATTGATCATATGCTTTTTTTGTGAAAAATAGCTATTTGATCATTTTGACAATTCAGCAATTTTTTAAAAATTAGGCTTTTTAGCTAACAAATCTATAGCAGTGTAGCAGAATGTATGATTAACTATGTAGGCGGGTGGGTGTCAAAATATTGTTCGACAGGAGGAAATATATTTCCAAACCCGAAGGGGTGGGTCGCCTTTATTTTGACGAGATTTTTGACGCCTAATATCCGCTGGGATATTATTGCCTTTTCATCAATTGGAAAAGTAACAAAGTCTTATTAGAAGCCTACTTTGAGCTTTATCATACATTTTAAAACACTACCAAATCTATTGATTATAAAATAAAAAATATAAGCGAAATGAGCAAAAAAAATGCCAAACCAGATAAGGCGCAAAAGGCGATCAGAAAGAAGATCAAGCGATTAAAATCCAAATTAAAAAAACATAAAAAGGCTAAAAAAGCTGCCGTAAAAAAATTGGTTGCTCAAATGAAAGCCTGGTGAACAACACATCAAGCCTTTTGAGGAAAAATTAAAGAAAGCCAAAAAATCGGTCAAAAAACGCAAAAAAGCTATTGCTAAACTAAAAATCAAACGAAGCTCTCAGAAAGGAAAGGAAGCCAAGATGGTTGCCAAGGCAGTGCTAAATGCCGTCGTTTCTAAAAAGAAAAAAGCAGTAAAACCAAGTAAAAGTACGGCTAAAAGAGTGTCTATTACTTCGCCTAAATCCGAATCGCCTGAAACGCTAAAAAGACCAACAACCCAACCAAAAGCAGCTTCTCGAAGACAAACCGCAAGCGCAAAGCCTATTGTTACCAAGCCTGATAATTTAAAACGGATCGAAGGTATTGGTATTAAAATTGAACAATTGCTCAAGGCGGATGGCATCCATACTTTT
>CBDCUO010000011.1:0-25608 GCA_965222705.1 Saprospiraceae bacterium
AAATAAGCCACATCTCGAAAACCCACCGCATATCCTATAATGGCAATAGGCAGGTCAGAGTCGGTTAGCAACCTTTTAGAGTATTCTAGTCGAACAAAGCGCATATAAAGGGCCGTTGACAAACCTGTTTGTCGCTTTATTTTCCTAAAAAGTTGGGATCGGCTTATTCCCATAGCTCGGCTAAGGGCCAAGCTTCTAAAAGTCTCATCATCCAGATAATTATGAATCTGTTGATTCACCTTTTGTAAAAAGTGTTTTCATTTGGCTGATAAAGGGAACTTCCTTTATCAAACGCATTCTTTTTTTCAATTTGCTCCGTCAGTGCGAGGGTAACCATAACCAAAGGAATTATGTTTATTTAATATAATACTCAAAAATTAACTTCCCCCCTGCCACCTTCCATTCAAAGTAATCATTTGAGCGACGCTACACATAGTTAAATAGCCTTAACAACTCTTCTTTCTGGTTTTTAGAAACTGGAAGTACAGAGCCATCTTTCATAACTAACTGCCCGCCTGATCGCCTGATATATTGACGAGCATATCTCATATTAATTAGATAAGACTGGTGAATGCGCATGAACCAAGCGTTAGTAAAGCTGGCCGATACGTCTTTCAATTTTCTGGAAATCAGCAGTTTGTGACCATTGGTAAAGATAATCTGAGTATAATTTCCTTCCGCCTTACAATAAAGGATTGTATCTTCTCGAACCAACTCGTACCCTTCTTTGATTGGCAGAGCAACTAAAGGTTCAGGCAATCCTTCCTGGATAGTATTTCGATTCCATAAGGGTTGGATGGAGGCTGTCATGATTGATGTTTTTAAGTGGTTGTAAACTAAGTTGAGCTCATCCTTAAATGGTGCTAGTTTTTCTATTTAGGGTCTTTGAATTTTCAATTACAGATGTCTCTCATCGCTGAATATATACTGAAAACCTTCTTTTATATATTTCCTGTTGTATATTTCTGATTTTTATGCTAATTTAAAAAATGTTTGCTTTATATCGAAAGACAAATTTTTCCATTTGTGATTATTTTATCTTTTTATTTTTCTTATTTTCTTTTCCCCCAATTATTATCCAGTCTTTTAGTTTAAAATTTATTATCTTTATAATTTTTTATTTATAAGTTATTTATGTTTAAATAATTTTAAAATTTACTAAACAAAAACGCTTGCTTTGTTTTTAACTAGGTGTTAAAATGAAATTTATTCGCATAAAAATAAACAATATGATCTCATTTTAATTTCAAATAGATTTTTTAAATTGGCTAAATTTTAGTACAAAAGATCACCTCATTAATTATTAGACAATTGGCCACATGCAAAAATCACGATTGATAAGTCTTTTAAAAGGACTCAGTAATTCTGAAATAAAAGCAGTCAAAAAATTTTTGCTGTCTTCCTATTTCAACCCTAAGAAAAAGTGTGCCCAGTTATACGTTTATCTGACTCGATATTATCCTGATTTTGATAGCCCCAAACTGAGCAAAGAAGCAGTCTTTTATAAAATATTCCCCGAAGGCCGAAAGTACGAAGGTGGCAATATGCGCAGACTCATGTCTGATTTAAGCAAATTAATCGAGCAATTTTTTATCCTTCAAGAGTTATCCGCAGACCAGGAGCAAAAGCAACTATATTTGATAGATGCCTACGCCAGGAGAAAGTTAAATACCGAACTAGCATCCACCACAAAAGCCCTGCTCAATAAAGAAGAAACGCCGAATATTCAATTTTACTTAAATCGTTTTTTACTGAATTGGAAATTGTATGAAAATCAACTAATTACCCCTTCTACAGAATATGTGTATTTTACAAATTGCTTACAAAATCTGGACTTGTTTTTCGCCCATTCTAAGCTAAAATTGGGCCTTGAATACTACAATCTCACCAAGCGTTATAATCTAAAAACTCCCATTTTCTTAATAAGAGCGGTCAAAGAATTTGCAAAAAAAGACTTCAATCGAGAAAAAGACATTTTATTACTGCACGCCGAACTGCTGGATATCATGGAGGAAAAAGATATTTCCAATGAATCCTTTCAAAAAATTCATATCTATTTACAAAAATCTATCTCCGTTTTGACAAAAGAGGATGCGCTCGATATACTGAACACCCTTTATAATTATGCCAATACTCAAATAAACAAGGGCAAAAAAGAGTTTCAATCGTCTTGTTTTGATCTATTAAAAACGGGCCTTGCTCAGTCTCTTTTTATCAATAAGGGTACTTTTTCCAGCATGGTGTTTTTAAACATCTGTACTATCGGTTCAAAATTGGGCCAATTTACCTGGGTCGAACAATTCATCAAAGAGAACCAACCATTTCTTTTACCTCAAAAAAGACAGATTACTATCTATCAATGTCAATCTTTTATCGAATTTTTCAAAGGCATCAAATATAATCGAGGCTCCCATTTTAGACAAGCCCTAGACATTTTAGCAAACGCCAAATTTGCCAACCTAAAAGATGCCATAAGGATCAAAGCACAAATGTTGAGAATACAGTACGAATTGTTTGCTCGAAATAAAACTTCTGGGTTATTGGAAGCCATTCAAAAAAAAATCGAAGGCTTTCGAAAGGTTTGCTCGAAGAAATAGACAAATTAGCGATACTAAGAGAAAATCGATTTGCCTATTCTCACAAGTGCTCAGAAAACTCGCAGAACTAAAGTTGAATCCAAATGCTCATCCAAGCCACCTGAAAAGAATCAAGCAAAAACTTAATCAAAAAGACAGTTTAATCTCCAATTGGCTTATAGAAAAAGTAGAGGAACTCGATCAAAGTTCCTCTGCTGCGCAATAGAAATTCCATGCGCACTTTTTTTGAGCAAGGCATTATATGCCTGCTTCGTCCTGGGTTACTATAAACATCATGGTAAATAAATTTTTAGTGTCATTAGGTGCATGTACCCAATAACCGTAGGTTAAAAATGAATGCAACAATCATACTCCTCCTCAATCACCTTTGGGCAACTTAAAGGAGTAAGCCATTATTTTTTTTGTGAAAAAATCTACTAGAATTACATTTTCATATTGACTCTACCTCCTTTGGCAAGTCTGCCTTGAGCAGACAGACTTTACCGACCAGGAGGGTTTTCAAATGGTTTTTTGTGCTTTTTTCTATTTCCTCATGCTCTTTCTTTCACCCTATTAGTTGTTAAAAAGTTATAAAACCTTACCATTTTTTATCATTTTTTATTAAAAAATTCATAACTAATTGATTATCAGGAATTAAAAAAAGAAGAGGTTGAAAATTTTTATCTCATTCGGCTCTACCCTTCTTTACTCTATCTGCTTTGAGCTATTTCCTGATGCTCTTTGCTATTTTTTTACATTTTTTTTGACTTTCTTGGGAATATTTTGGGATTAAAAGCACACTAAAGTAAATGAACAAGCACTACTCAGATAAAGAAATTATCTTAGCTATTCAGGAAGGTGGACAGCAACTGGAGAAAATGGTAACGTATCTTTATAGTAGAAAAGACCTAAAAGACTGGGTCGTCCATTTTGTTATACGAAATCAAGGCAGTAAGGAAGACGCTGAAGATGTCTTTCAGGAGGGCATAAGCCATTTCGTAATGAATGTAAAAAATGGCAAGTATCAGTCAAAAAGTACCCTCAAGACTTATTTAATCAGCATCTGCAAACGACTATGGTACGCCATTTATCATAAAGCAGAAAAATTGGCTACGCTCAAGGCAAACATGGATTCCAAAGAAGAACTCACAGACTCTCCTGAAGCCATTACCCTCTATAAAGAACAAGCAGATTTATTAAAAGGAATACTTGAGCAATTGGGCGAAAAGTGCCAGCAGATTTTGGAGTTGTGGTCGCTGGGCTATTCTATGAAAGAAATTGCAAAAAAGGTGGGCTATAAAAACGAAAATGTGGTCAGCAAAAAAAAACATAACTGTCAAAAAAAACTGACTGCTTTTTTAAAAGAACGACCTGATTTAGTAAATCGATTAAATAATAACTAAAGGGTAAGAATGAGATTGCAAAATTTGCTCTCAAATAAACCCCCAAACCTAAAACCTAATTAATTTTACACGCAATGAGTACATTAAATCACTACGATCGAATACAAAAATACCTAGCCAAACAATTATCGCCGCAACAACGGCAACAATTTGAAAGTGATCTGGGCAAAGATACAGACCTGAAGCAGGAATATGCAGCTGTATTGGCTACTCAAAAAGCGCTAGAAACACTGGGTTATCAAAGAGTTAAACGCATTGCAAAAAAACCGCTTCAGGTGGCAAGTAGAAGGTATTTCATTTGGGCTGCAGCAGCGAGCATTTTATTATTGATTTCGGCCCTTGCTGCCCATTGGTTTGCCCAACCAGCACCTTCTGTTCAAGCCCTTGCCCAACAATATTTCGAAAACCCTATTTCCAAAACACTCAAAGGAGAAGATAATAGCTCACATCTTTTAAAAGCTGCTACTACAGCTTATGAAGGTAAGGATTATAACACAGCTACTAATTTATTGAAACAGGTAAGGGCCGATGATACTTATTTTTCCGAAGCTCAATTTATACTGGGAAATGCCTATTTTCACACCGCCCAACCAGAAGCAGCCATTAAGGCATATGAGCAGGTTTTGACAACCCCGAACAATTCCTTTTCTGAACGAGCTGGGTGGAATCTAATAATGGTTCACTTATACCAAGGAAAAGTTAAGCAAACAAGAGAATCCTTACTGGAATTACAACAGGACACCACTCTTCCTGTAGGAAGGAAAAGACAAATCATGGAATTATTGGAATCGCTTCCAAATCAATAAACCCACAGATAAGATCAATAAAGCAATCAAAAATTGCCAATCGAACCGGAGTCCCGTTGCAATAGACGACATATCTCCTATTGGAGCGAAGGCCGCCCAGTAAAAAGGATGCGCAGTTTCGTGAGTGGTCGCCTTTTGGAGGTAAGTTAGTTTTGCCCGATGCAATGCTTCATCTTTAGACAGCTCGCCTTTCAAATTAGCATAAAAATTCTTCATGATTTCGCTAGAAGTTTGATCATTGACCGACCATAGTGAGTGGACGATACTTTTTGCTCCAGCATAGGCAAAACCACGGGCCAAGCTATAAATCCCTTCGCCCTTTTTTAACTCGCCAATGCCCGTTTCACAAGCACTTAAGACGACCATTTGCAAGGGCAAAGACATATTATACAAATCTTTTATGTATATCTTGTGCTCCTCAGCGTCAGGCGTTCGAGTAAACGCCAGGTAAGAATAATCAACATGATCATCATTGAGTTTTGCATGGGTAGCAATATGCAAGATGCTATACTCTTTGGACAAATCGCTAAAGTTTTTGGCGGTTGCAACTAATCCTTTCAGCACTTTCCCGCCAATTTGTGCTTGAATACCATCTACTTCCGCTTCATTATAAGCTAAATGCCATAAACCATCTCTGGTTTGAGCCAGCAAGTTTTGCACTTCGGGGGCTTTTTCAAAGTAGGGGGCAAAAGCCAATAAACCGCCTTTTTGTGCCTTTTTCCCACGCATTTCCTGCCACAAAGTAGCAGAATAATTATAGCTAATCTGGTATTTGGTAGCCAAATAAGGATGGCTGGCAAAATGGCCAGCATTTGTTGGTTCTCGCATTAATAAGGCATCAAAAGGAATATAACCTAACTCGCCGTCGGGAATAATAATTAACTCTTTGTTTAATTCTCCTAATGACTCGATCAGCTTTTGATACAACAAATGGGCATATTTGACATACTGCTTATTATACGTTGGCTGGCTCACATTACCGGCAAAAATGCCTTCCCGCATTTTAACAATCCAGTCGGTAAGTGGAAAATTCCTGGGGATTTGATGAATTCTTTGTTTGCTTTTGGTAATATGGAAGGCATAAATTGTGGAGTCGCCAACGAAAAAGGAGAGGAGGGACTGGTCGGGATTCAAAAGCTGTGCTTGAATGGTTTCGATGGAAGTTGTTTGAAGGTTATATTTCAGGTGATAATATTCCGAATATTCTCTTTCTATTTTTTCTAAGAACCGATGATAGGCTTCTTTCGAAAAAAATAATAGTTGCTTCAAACTATCAACATTCCCAAATTCCTCACTATTTTCTGATTGATAAATCGCTTTTTCTAAGGTGGTAATTTTGTGTTTTAGCCGAGCGCCATTCCATTGCAAATCTTCCGGTATGATATTCATCGCAGAGGCTGCTTTAAAATCTTCTCTCATCAAAAGAGATTTTCCTTTTTCATTATAATAGAATGCCTTATCAAAGGAATCGAGCAAAATGGACGTGTGAATAATATTTTCATAGAGCGAATATACTTGACTTCGCCAAAAAATCTTCGATTCTTTTTCTATATGCTCCTGCCGCATAATGTCCACCACTTGGTCTGCGCAGTAATAAGCATTAATGGCATTCTGAATATAAGATTTATCATGAAAACTATCCGCATAAGCTGCCCAGGCATTTCCCTTATCAATTAAAAAAGTCAACAATTTTTCCTTTTCTTCAGCATTTTTAAGCTGCGAAAAATCAGGATTGGTTGTCGGGTTTTCATTTGTAAAACCTTTACAAATATTGATGAGTCCGTATTGAAAATTTTCAAGTGCTTTCGGAAAATCTCTATGGAGTAAATCAATTAGGCCAATATTATAATAGGAAGTAGCATAAGAAAAATGTCGGTCTGCTTTATAAATTTCTTTTTTCAATTCAAATGCATTCTTATACTGTTCTCTTGCCGCTTCCAATGCCCCCATATCCTCATATACAATACCCAAGTTATTTAAAACGGTGGCTTTTAAACTTAAATCGGGCTTTTGAGCAAGCAAATCCAAGGCCTCCTGGTATAAACCAATGGCCTCCTGAAATTTATACAATTTTCTAAATGTATCTCCCTTCTCGACCAGCCTCAATATCAATCTTCTAATATTAGCTTTACTTTGGCTTACTAAAAGGTTTTTTCTACAAATGGTTATCCCCTCATCAAAAAACTGGATCGCTTTAGCCAGGTTTTGCTCACTATCTAGGACGGCATAGCTTTTACCTAACAAGAATAGTAAGTTACTGTATTGTATTTCATATTCTTTTTTCTTTGATTCGTTAAACTCAAGCAGCAGGTTTTCAAAATGGTCTAAGGCTCTTCGAAAATCTCCTTTTCCCCGAAACACCTCCCCAACCCCTATCTTAGCAGCATAATATAAAGGGTCAATAATCCCAAAATCCATTAAACTCAAATAGCTTTTATGCGCATCGGTATAGGCATGAATCAGTCGATAAAATGCCCCTAAATTTCTATAACTTTTTCTTAGCGCCAGCGTGTCTAAAGGAAGGTGGTTTTTCCGAACCACTACTGCTTCTTTCGTAATATCGATAGCTTCATAAATATTTCCCAATCTATATTGATAAACTCCAATCGTATGGTAAATAAAGGCTAGTGTATCCGGAAATTGCCCCAGGGACTCCTCCTTTGCCAACGTTTGTAAATCATCAATAACCTGTTCATAGGAGTCTCCTGATTTGGCAACTCCGATTTTATCTATAAAAGATACCTGTCCGCCGCAATCTATTGAAAAAAAAAGAAGGGCTGTAAAACAAAAAATCCCTGTCGCTAGACATAGGATTCTTGCATGACCAGTATGGTTCTTAAATTTGCTGGAGGGCGAAATCATATCTTTCCTTTTTAAATTTCCAAAAAGTCAGGTCCAAAACCGTACAAGGAACTCCAGCCTGTTGAAACTACAATAGATTTAGTTTACGGAATCACAGACTCAAGACTAAAGCTCTTTATACGACCTTATTCTATTCTATCTATTCCCCAGATACTTAAACTGAACAACTTGATTATTGACAGTTAATTGAAATTCAGATAAATTATTAAGAGTATTGCTTATATCTGCTCCAGTTGCCTTTTGATAAGCCAAATAAGCGGTTGTTTCTGGTACTGCAAACGAAGTGCCCTTCACGCAAACCTTATCATTAAAGGGATTTAAATTATCAAGTGGGTGCCATTTGCAATGAACATAGTCAGGTATCAAACCCGGTCGACAACCCGTAGCAACATAATTGGTATTGGTATAAGAAAACTTTGAAAAAGGGGACAATATAGTATCACCAGAATGCTTCTCTACGGAAGTTACTGGAATTACGTTAAGAAGATAATCTTCATTTGTATTTCCATTATCATCTTTTTGATAGCCAAAACTGGCAGGAAAGTGTTGATGTGCATTATTGTCCTCATCTTTGTTGCCCGCTGCAGCAATTATATAAATCGGTTCCTCAGAAAATTGGTCATAGGAAGCAATGACCCTTTTCAGATAACTTTGACCAGTTGAATCCAGTAACTCAAAACTCCAACTGGCATTAATAAAGTCTGCTCCTTGCTGATAAGCATCACAAATTGATTCCAAAGTCTCGTAGAGCGTACTGACCCCAAGGCTATCAAATCCTTTGATTGTCAATATTTCGTAATCAATTGGGCCATCTTCCTGCAGTGCTTCCAGTTCTTCCGTGATTATACCTGCGACACTCGTGCCGTGCATTTGGTCATCACAAGGCATATTAGCTCCAGTAACAAAATTATTCCCAGCTACTAAATTTGTTATTTTAGAAAAATCAACCCCTGTATCAATATGAGCAATTTTAACGGCGGGGTTTCTGGATTCAGTAGTAATATTTTGTGGCGAACAATTTTGATTATAATCAAAGTTACTTTCGCATTCCAATGGAGGTGCAAAAGTGTAGTAATTATTGCTACCGTCAATGGTTCCCTCATCAATCACCTCATCTTTCACTCCGTTAATCACTGCAGGGTCAGAAGAAGTAATAATATATAAAGAATCGCAGGGAATAAACTTTATATCAAAGCGACCCTCAACTTTGATTTGAATAAGCTGCCGCATTTCTTCTAAAGAAATACTGGGTCTGGGACGCAGAATAAAGCTACGAGGGTCATAAGGTGCTCCATTTTCATCAAAACTAACAGGATACCCATGCCGAATGAGTATATCCTTTCCCTGGACTACCGTTTTATTATTGATGATTTCATTAAAAAAGTAACCTAATGCGATTAAGGCTATTATTCCCAGAATCCCTCCTGTCCACTTAGTCCAATTTGGCAGGTTTTCCATAGTAATTGTAATTTAGTTCTGTTTAAAAAATAATTACATTGTAACTTAAGAAGTTAGTTGCTGGTTTTTGAACGGTGGATTTTTGTTCTAATCGAAGCGCGGCGGAGTCTGATAGCCGTGGCTATCAAGGCGAGTGCACAACGAAGAGTAGGAGAAAAAGGCTCATTCAAAAATGCAGGAAATTTAGTTTACAATGTAATAATCCGATATTAAAATGAATAAAGGTCTCAATAATTATCTTATGGTTATTGTACTATTTGTTCAAAATAAAAATAGTAGTAGGATTTCATAAAATAACCTATCTTTATTCCGTTTTCAGCTTATGACGGTAGTCAAAAAAGAAAAAATGAAAAGTACTTGTGTTGCTATATTAGTATTAATTTCTGCCCCTTTTCTTACCGCTCAGGAAGAAAATATTTCCTTCGGTAAAAACTTGGGGCAATTGAAAAAGGAAATTGCTACTTTGCCTACTAACGCTTATTTTTCTCGACAAATCCAGCTTTTTATCCAGCACCAATCCTTAAAAAATGGTTTAGGCTTGCCACCTACTGCCAGGCAAATCCCCTCCGTATATGCTTATAAAGACCTGGCTTTTTTCTGCAAAATCGAAGTAAAACTGGAAAAAGTGATGAAACTACCTGTAAAATTCCGCTTGGGAAGTGTCGAGCAAGTGGACTATTTGGAAGGAAAAAGAAAAGACTATTGAAGAATTTACAAAACCTATAGCATCGACTTAGAAAATTAATAAGTCGCGCTTTTTGAGGAAGCTATTTTACCATGCCTCACGCTCACTATACAAAATTACAAACAGCTACAAAGAGAAGGTGCTGCCTGAGAAGCAGCACCAAACCTAAAAAACCAAATGAAAACAATTCTTTAATATCTTTGAGAAAAATTATCTTCTTACAATAGAATTCAAAGGCAAATATAAAAAACTTGAACAATTATTGCAATTTGTTAACATCTTCTAGGGATGTTTCTTCTTCAAAAACTCCTTTTTTTTTAATTAAACAATTGCTTCGCTAAGCCAAAATGGCCTGTCGTCGCATTTCCTCTGCCCTCTCTTTTCCCAAATAGCGATCAATCATATAATGCGCTAAATAAATAATGGGGGTCAATAAAACTGCAACCAAAAATTTATAAGCATAATTGACCGAACCCACCGCTAAAAACTGACTAATTTCCCATTTGGGAGGCCCTAGCACAAAGGCAATATACAAAACCAGAAAACTATCAATAAACTGGGATATAATGGTAGAACCCGTCGCTCGCAACCATACCTTCTCATCATTCGTCACCCTTCTCAAACGATGAAAGACAAAGGCATCTACTATTTGGCCAACCAAAAAAGCAATAATAGAAGCTACGATTATCCAAGCTCCCTGCCCAAAAATTTGTGCAAAAGCCTGCTGCATATTTGGCACACCTTTATCTGCATAACTGTTTATCCACCAGTCGGTTGGACTCAAGTGAATCGCTCCATATATCATCACAAAAGCATAACTAATCATTCCCACGCCGATATAGGACAATAACTTGACCCCCTCTTTGCCATAGTATTCGTTAATCACATCGGTCATAACAAACACAACTGGCCAAAGCAGTACCCCCGCTGATAAATTCAAAGTGCCTTTATGACCAAATAAATTCCAATTTAATGGCTGAATGCCAACGGTATCCTCAAAGGCAAAGATTTTTACACCAATGAACTCTGCAACGATCGCATTACTCACAAAAAAAGCCCCTAAAATAATAAATAAAAGCGCAGATTTATTAGTTAAAATTTTCGACATTTTGATGGTACTTCAGAATAAATCCAATGAATGAATGGATCTTTCAATGATTAATGGGGCGATATTTTCAACGGCAAAACTGGAAAAAATTGGTTAAGTTTCCAAAACTTACTATCTTTGCGTCCCTTTTTGGACTTAAGCAAAAGCCAATAAACTTTTCAAAATCTGGTCTTAAAGGTAATTTTATTTTTGACAAATATTAATTTTTTAAAAGATAAAGGAATTTTATGATTATTATTGATGTAAAAGATAATGAGTCTATTGACAAGGCCTTGAGAAGGTATAAGCGAAAATTTCAGCAAATCGGAACGTTGAAAGAACTGAGAAAAAGAAAGCATTTTACCAAACCTTCCGTAGAACGACGCAGCGAAATTTTGAAAGCAACGTATAGAAAGAAAAAATTTGGTGAATAATCTGCTTGCCAATTAGCTTTTTGGCCTAAATAGGATTAGGACAGACAATGCCTGTGGTTTCCTTTATCCACAGGCATTGTTGTTTATAGTTTATTGAAAAGTTGCTTTATGAAAGGGCTAAAACGAATTCGGGCTTTAGTCTATTCGAAGACTAAAGCCCGAAAAACAAGTAAGTTTTGGTTACGTTTATGTAAAAACTAAAGCATAAGATTAACGAGTAAGGTGTAAGGTTTTGGATTCGACTTTATTGTTTACAAAAAGACGGATCGTATAATTGCCCGTGCCAATATTTTCGTCCCAAAGTACTTTTTGCTTGCCAGAGTCTTGAACGCCTTCCACCAAAGCAATCGCCGAAGCTCCTGCTTTTTCCACTTCCAACCTCACCTTTGCATCCGCCTGCAAATCATAGCTAATTGTAATATCTCCAAAGACAGGATTGGGCGTAAAGGTAAGATTAAATTCATTGCTAACTTCTACCATAAACTTTTCCGCCGCTACATAAAAGTTATCATCAATAGAAGCAACAGAGTATTCATCCATAATAGAATGAGCAGGCTCGAAAGTCACAGATTGCGCCAGTAGCAAAGTAGTTAAAGAAACAAAAACAAGTGTAAAAATCGGCTTCATAACGATCTAAATATTAGCATTTAAGTAAACAAAATCTCCTGCCTGCGCTAAGGCACAGGGAAAGCTGTGAAAAGATCACAGGGGGACTTCAAAGTCTAAAATGACAAAATTTAGGATGTATGTTACAACAAGGGAGTGTAGCTAAGAAATTAGCTGATAATAAAAGGATGCGTATTGGGAAACATGATTGGTTGAAACTAAATTAAATTTTTGCACCAGGAGGTGTGGGATTTCCTGGAGTGGGATGCAAAACTTTAGCTTATTTCAAGGATTGAAAAGTTGTGGGATTTTTTCAATCTATGGATAACAAATTTTTTATTTCAATACTTGTTACAGTGCAAAGATAATAATCTATTTTAAAAATCCAAAGAAAAGTTTTAAATATTAGTAAAATATTTATTTGTCAGACTTTCATTTTAACAATAGCAATGCTGGGTTTAATATAAAAATCTCTGGATACCAATCTATTAAATGTAAAAATAAACAATACTAAATACCTGATTTTAAGTGTATTCTTTTGAAGGCGAAGCAAAGCTATGCTCATTTGCCACAAAAAGAATCATTTATAATATAAGTAAAATAATAATGCAAAAATCTACATCAAAAGTCCGGATTTTTTTTTCAAATATTGTACTAATTTAGTCTAATAATATTCGATCAAAGCCCAAATCATCAAAGCTATCCCTATAACCATCATTAAGACCCCAATGAAAGTGAAGATGCCGCCCAGCAAAGGTAAAGCCCCCAAAATGGTTAATAATAAGCCGCCCAATGTTACCAATGCCCCCATTCTAAAAGCGTCATTCTCCCAAATGTCAGTTGCCATTTTTTCCTTTAGATAGCCTTTCCTGATTAGTTTTTTCTGGATTTTTTGTAATCGCTTTTCTAGCTTATTAGCTATGCTTTGCCGATTTTTATAGGCGTTCTGGGAGGGAATTTCTACTTTCGTTGATCGGTTGGGATGTGCAAAGCTTGGCAAAGCGACCATCCCGGCCAATAGAAAAACAAATAGTATCTTGTTGTTCATATTTTGCATATTTAATATACGTTAGGTGTTGGTTAACACGAGTTTGGGGCAAGCAAGGGTTTGGAAAACCGACTCTGGTAATGATAATCAATTTATCCTTGTATCGCTAATAAAAAAGCCTCGCTCCTTCTGCTCCAACCAAACTGCCGATTGCAACCCCCATCCCACCTAGTCGAACTGCCACTCCTACCCGGTCGCTATACATTTTAACAATCGGACTTTTTTGCTCTCCTATCCCCAATATTCCGCTCCAGCATTGAGCAATTTTAACTGGCTGGTCCGGAAGGATGACCTCTTTTAAAAAAGAAACAAGCCTTTCTTGAATTTGAGTAGTAACCCCAAATTCAGTTGTCATTTCTGCTTCTTTTGCTAGGTTTCTGGCACCACCTAACAAAATTCGGTTTATTTATATTTCTAAAATAATAATAGCCTCGATCATAATGAAAAGTGCCCGTTATTTTCAATCCAGAAATGGGTTGCGTGAGCACTACCTGATTTCTTGCCGGTTGCAAGGCCAAATCTGGCAACAATTGTCTAGAAAAACCATTGGTAGCAATTAAGGCATTAGCTACTTCGATATTTATCCCTCCTTTTAATTGAAGATGCACTTGCTTTTCTGCTGCCACTATTTGTTTTACCTCAATTCCAGAGAAAATTAATATACCTTTGCTCGCAGCTAATTGGTGAAAAGCTCGCATCATTTTGCCCGGATGCAATTGTCCTTCCGCCTGATTAAAAATCAATCTTTTTTACTTTTCCAAAACCAAATTTTGATACCTCTTTTTCTGTTTTAAAGGTTTCTTTTAAGCCTGTGACAGCGGCAATATTTTTGTTTAAAAAAGGGAGAAATTCAAAGCATTTTTGGTAATGTTGGTCGTTTTCAAAAAATAATTCATAGCCTCCAAATTGCTGATAATCAATCATTTGATCGCCCAGCATATTCCGCATTTTTTGCAAGCCCTTCCAGCGTTTTTCTACTAGTGTAAGCAGTGCATCAGCTCCTATAATTTCTAAATCTTCTATCAGTTCTGAAACGCTTCCGAAACAAGCAAATCCCGCATTTTTGGTGCTGGCTCCCGCCGGAAAAACGCCCCTTTCAAATATGACCACTTTTGCCTTTGGATACCTTTCTTTTAGGTTTATAGCTGCATTCAACCCAACAATTCCGCTTCCAACGATTGCAAAGTCAATGTGCTCTAGAAAAGCGGTTTTTTCCCAATAGCTGATATTTTGAATCATAAAACTGTTTATATTTACGCCTCGATCTAAAAAATGGTGTGCTTTGATTCAATAATGCGAACTTTGGACAAGCAAAAGGTCTCAAAGATTAATCCCAAACTAATTTCATCCAAAACTTCCATTCGATAATGGTCAAAGTACAAAAAATACTGGTATTATGATTCAACGCATTCAATCAATTTTATTACTACTGGCCGCCGCCGCCGCATTTGCTCTATTTAAACTACCCTTTGGATCTTCAGCTACTTCCATAGCTACTTCTTCTCTGTTTTCGGATCGTCTATTTGATATCCAGGACCATATTGCTTTGCTAGGTTTATTTTGTCTGGCAGGTGCATTGGCTCTTATTGCCATTTTCTTATTCAAAAATCGACCTTGGCAATTAAAATTAAGCCGCTTTTCAATTATTGCCAACATCCTGGGCATTATTATGGGTATCGTACTATTTATGCAAGATGCAGAAAATATGGGCACAGAAATACCCAAAGAAGAAATGGGACTGGGTTTGCCTGTTTTGTCTATTATTTTTACACTATTTGCCATTCGATTTATCAATAAAGACGAGGCGCTGGTCCAAAGTATGGACAGATTAAGATAAAAGATAATGGGATAATTGGTAATTAGTTTTACATCAAAAAGCAAAAAATATGTCCATTACACTTATTCTGGTTATTGTCACTGGTTTAATCTCTTACCAAGCCTTTAATGATGGTACGCTAAAAGGCAAATTACTGCACCGACCTTATCTAGAAAATCATCAAAAAGAGTATTACCGGTTGCTTACGCATGGTTTCATCCATGCAGATTGGACCCATTTGCTAATAAACATGTACGTTTTATATATATTTGGAGAGTTTGTAGAGCGTACTTTTGTTGGCATTTTCGGACAAATGCAAGGACGTCTATTCTATATCTTATTATATTTATCCGCTATTGTCGTAGCTTCGATTCCGACCCATTTAAAGCATAAAAACAATTCTTATTATGCTGCTCTGGGCGCATCGGGAGCGACTTCCGGTATTTTATTTGCTTTTATATTATTCCGACCCTGGGCGGAGCTATTGCTTTTTTTCATCCTTCCATGTCCAGCAGTGGTAGCGGCTGTTTTATATTTGGTTTATTCTTCCTGGGCAAGTAAAAATTCCCGAGATAATATCGGTCACGATGCCCATTTCTACGGAGCTATATTCGGCTTCCTATTTCCTATTGCCTTAAAACCAGAACTGTTTACTGCTTTTCTTGACCAAGTAATCAACCAATCCCCCTTTTGGTGAAAATTTAAAACAGGCAAAAGTTTTTTAACCTTTTTGAGAAAAAGCCCGTTAGGTTTATTGGCTTTCTTATAAGTCAAAAACTATCAAATTATGCCCGTACTAACAGAAAAGAGTCCCTGGACAAAATTAAATGCTCAAACACCTTATGAAAACAACTGGATAAAAATAGAACACCACGATGTGCTAAATCCTTCCGGCAAAGAAGGCATTTATGGCGTAGTTCATTATAAAAACTATGCAGTCGGGATTCTTCCTTTGGATGACCAGTATAATACCTGGTTGGTTGGACAATACCGCTATCCCTTAGACCTCTACACTTGGGAAATCCCAGAAGGAGGTTGCCCCCTAAACATGAGCCTGCTAGATACTGCTAAGAGGGAATTGGAAGAAGAAGCTGGATTAATTGCCAAACAATGGACTCCTTTGCTAGAAACCCATTTATCCAATTCCGTGTCCGATGAATATGGGATCATTTACATCGCCCAGGAATTGGAGTTGGGGAAGGCCAAGCCAGAAGAAACGGAGCAAATCGCAATCAAAAAACTCCCCTTTGAAAGCGTATTTGAAATGGTCATGAAGGGAGAAATAACGGATAGCTTATCCATAATGGGCATTCTAAAAGCTAGATTATGGATGAACGAAGGGAAAATATAGGTTTCTTATATTTTTGGTATGACTTTTGAAAACAAGATTAATAGTAAAAAATATATTAAAAAAAAGTCGGACTGATTGGGGGATCGGTTCGGCTTTTTTCGTTCCTACTAACATTTCTCATCTTTTTTCGGTGACTTTTATCACTTCCTTCTTTTTGCTTTCTGGCTAAATTTGTTTTTTATCACAAAAAATGTAAGCCCAATGATTAAAGAAGTTGCAGGTGATATTTTATTAACCGAAGCGCAAGCAATCGCACATGGCGTTGCCCCTATGGATCATTTTGATAGCGGACTGGCTTTGAGCCTTCGCAAGAACTACCCCTCCATGTACAAAGATTTTAGGCATTATTGCAAATTGTATCATCCCAAACCCGGAACCGCCTGGTTTTGGGGCGGTGTGGGCGGCGCCCGAATTGTCAATTTATTAACCCAAGAAGCTCCCAAAGGGCATAATAGCCATCCTGGAAAAGCCAGCTTACCCAATGTCAATCATGCCATGAGAGCATTAACACAGATGGTCAAAGACAAAGGCTTTACAAGCCTGGCAATTCCCAAAATTGCAACGGGAGTGGGCAGCCTGGACTGGGAGGATGTCAAACCAATTGTTTACAAACATTTAAGTAAACTGGACATTCCAGTTTTTATTTATTCAACTTACAAAAAAGGAGTGAAGGCAGTTGAATTTTCAAAAACAAAAAATTAATATAACAAGTTTGTTGTCAATATATTATAGCTAATTCAAAGCTCTTATTTCACCACCATAAATTCTTTATTTACTTCGATAAAGTTTCCTTCTTTTTGAAGGACGGCAACAATTGAAAAAAGGCCCCCTTTTTTTAGTTTTCTGATAAAGTTTTTCATGCGGTCAGTCATGTTTCCCGTGCTACTTTCTTTATTGATTTTATTATTTCTTTTGTAGGTAAAAATCAGCTCATTCAAAAGGATTTCCTTTCCTTCAGGGTCGAATAGCATAGGAGAACGGCTAAGATTTCTGCGCAATTCTTTACGGCTTACTCTGTAGTTTTTCAAATCACCCCATACCAAGGTATAACCATAGGCCAGGTCCACCTTATCATCTCTAAAATAAAAATGAATCGGTAAGTTCATGCGGACCTTAACCTTTTCACCCTGATATATTCCAGGCTCCCATTGGGGCATACTCTTGAGCACTCGAACAGCCTCTTGGCCGCAGCCAGCACCGACGTCATTCAATAAGTGGATATTTTTTACCTGTCCGGTTTGGTCAACTATAAAACTAGCGTAAACAATGCCTTCCGCCCCTGCATCTTTTGCTTTCTGCGGATAGGTTATATGGTTGGAAATAAAAGTTTTTACTGCTTGATCAGAACAAATGCGGCGTTCTTCAGAGCCTATTGGAAAATCGGAACAGCCTGGAAAATAAGGCATTTGCTCCACATGGATAAAAACAGAATCGGCATATTGGGCAGATAACTGACCAGCAAAAAAGAGAAGAAAAAAAAGCAGCTTTTGCATAGATTGATAGCCTCCGTTTTTGTTAATATTGCACGCTTTGCTAGCCCAACAATTTTCGGTTCAAAAGCTCAATTTCTTGCCTAAGACCTCGATTTAATGCACCATAAACTATGCCATTATATGTAAAAAATACTTATTTATAGCGTATTGTAAAAAATGGGCAAAATAATACTGGCAACTGAAGTCTAATCGCTGATATTCCTTTATTGGCCAATCACTACACTAGTACTTGTATGATCTGCAACAATTACCCATTTACCTTTTATTTTTTTCCAAATTAAAGTATAATGCCCGCCAATATCGCCAGTCGTTCTTTTTAAATCCCATTTGCCAACCAGCATAATCACTCTCCTGCTCAATTTTTCAATGCTTACAATCTCAAAAGTCAATTTGCCCATAGCCGCTCGGTTCGGGTAGCGTTGGTGATAGCCTTTTAAGGTATTAGCATAGCCATAAGTCACGCCATTGGCACCGACAAATTTTAATTGATCCGATTCCCAATAGCCCTTCATGAAGGCATCAATATTCCCCTCGTTCCAGTCAACTTGCTGACGGAAAAGGATGGATTTTACTTTTTGAATAGCGCTGCTTTCTTGTCCAAAAACAGGCGGGGATAAAAAGAAAAACAAGCACCAAAAAACAGTCGAAATGTTAAAAAAAGTATTCATAACTTTAGATTTTCATGGAAAATACGCCAAAGGAAAAACTGCATAAAGAAATCAGCGAGTATCATTTGCATCAAATCGCCTGAAAAATAGTCCCGCAAACCGAGCCTGTCACATTGACTTATTTTATGCAGGACTAGATTAGACATTCGAAGCACCATTTAAATCAAATCAATAATATTTTTAACAACTCAATAAAAAAATAAGACTGAATTGTTCGAAGTATGAGCGAGCTTAAATAAAAATGGCATAAGTTTTTCTACTATATCTAATGAACTTGCCTATAAACAATTAAGGGCCTTTGTCCAAAATTCAGCTAATTAAACAAAAATACCTATCTTTCGCAAATTGTGAGAATAACTACAACCAGCAAGTATAATTAGTCTATGAAAAACCCGCTTTTCAAAATTCGGGAAGAAGGAAAATATGGTTTTATCAATTCAGAAGGTGTCATTGTCATTGAACCACAGTATTTTGAAGCAGAAGATTTTTATAATGACTTCTCCAGGGTACGTTTTAATAACAAATTGGTGCCCCTTGATAGTATGGGCCGACTCCTAATGAAGCACCTATTCAATCATGTGGGGTATTTTGAGGAGGGGCTAGCCAAAGCGAGATTGGTCAATCTTTGGGGCTATATTGACAAACGCGGCAGCCTGGCTATTGATGTCCAGTTCGAAGAAGCAGGCGATTTTTACAAGGGTTTGGCACCCGCCAAAATGAACGGCAAAATGGGCTATATTGATAAAAAAGGTCATTTTGTCATTCCGCCCTCTTTTGATGTCACTCAGGAATTTAAAAGCGACCTAGCAGCTGTCGCCATTGAAGGAAAATATGGTTTTGTCAACCAGCGAGGTGAAATCGTTATTAAGCCCCAGTTCGAATTGGCAACTTCTTTTCAAGAACAAGTAGCTATCATTATAAAAAAGGAACAATGGGGGCTGATAGACGCTAAAGGAAAGGTGCTTTTAGAGCCTCAGTTTGATATAGTAGAAGGCTTTTCCGAAGGCGATTTTTTTGATGGAATGGCCCTGGTCACAAAAGAGGAAAAGTATGGCTTCATCAATAATGCCGGTGAATTAGTCGTGGAGCCTATCTATGATTTTGCCGGTGACTTTGGTGAAAACCTAGCCTTAGTCGAAATCAATGAACTATTTGGCTATATAGACCGAGATGGTAAACTAGCAATCTTGCCAAAATTTGAAGATGCCGGCGTTTTTTCCGAAGGTTTGGCGCAGGTTAAAGTCAAAAATCAATGGGGTTTTATCGATACAGACGGCAAATTCGCTATTCCTGCTCGATTTGAAAAAGTACTACCTTTTAAAAATGGGCTGGCGTGGGTTTTGCTCGAAGGCAAATGGGGCTATATTGACCGATTTGGAGAGCTAATCTGGAAAGAAAAATAAGGGTAGTCCGAAGAAAATCAGACTACCCTTTTTCGCACATGAGATTAAAAAGCTGGGTTAAAACAGGTTCTTGATAAGTTAACTTTACTTTTGAGTCAATATTATTACTTTGTAAACTAAATTTCTTAGTTTACAAAGTAATAATTTTCTCAAAACCGCATGGCGATTGCATAGCGATTTGCGCTCCTCAAAAAGCGGCTCAATTGATTCGTATTAACCGAAGGTAATACCACATAATTCCCCTTCCTACTCGCCGGAACATAACCTTTTTTATAAGACGGGTTTAGTTTTTTAATTGTAGCAATGGGTGTATTAGTAATATCGGCAATTTCTGCAAAGGCGAGTTTATCAAAGACTTTTACTGTATTCGTAAACCTTAAAGTGTAATCAACACTTACCGGATGCAGGCCATATCGGCTATAATTTTCCATGGCATAACCCGCCGCTATAATTGCTGGAATGTATTTCTGGGTTTGTTTGGGCAAAAAGGCCTTGACTTTATCATAATCATAACTATTCGCCTGTCGAATGGCTTTTCTTACCCGCCCTTCCCCACAATTATAAGCAGCAATCGCCAGCGTCCAGTCTTTGTTCAAAAAATTGTACAAATAAGTAAGATAGCGAAGCGCAGCTTCTGTCGCTTTCCTAGGGTCTTTTCGGTCATCCTGGTGAGCATTGACCACCAAGCCGTACCGGCGAGCCGTTTCCGGCATTAATTGCCACAAGCCCATTGCCCCACAATGAGAAACTGCATGAGGGTTGATATGGGACTCAACGACAACCATATTTTTCAGGTCATTCGGCAAATTATATAATCTCAGATATTTTTCAATGACCGGAAAATACATTAGCCCTCTGCTCAGTGTTTTTTTGAAAGCCTTTGCGACCATAATACAAATAATCCTTTACAAAATACTGTACAGAAGCATCATAATTGCCTGCTAATACACTGGAACCATTTAAAACTTTTGCTTTGATTTCTGCTTCGGAATAGGAAGCGGTGAAAAGATTGTTAGTTGATCTTAATGTTGAAGATACATTTGCTATAAGCATGGCACAGGGCCACGCTACTCCCACAAAAAGCAGGAGTAATACTTTTGCCTTTTTCATTTACTTAATTTTGGATCTGTTCACGGAATAATGTTCAAAAAATCTCGCCTAAGTATCTGATGTGCAGTTCTTTATTAATGCGCTTAAGATTAATTAATTCCAAAGTTTTTAATTAAATAATAGCTGATATAATCAGCAAGAACGCTTAATAAATACGCCCGTCAAGCCTAGACTAGGACAATTTGTTTTCTCGAATAAATAGCAAGAACTCTTTTCAAGCCAGAATTATTTTAAAGACCTGAAAAAATATTAGCTATTTATTCCTTTTGGGATATAAATAATTCTGGTTCTTCGACAAAAATTGTGTTATAGTGGGATGAAGTTATTTAAAATGCTCGTCCTTAATAGTCCTCGTCATTTTAAATAACTTTATCCCACACAATTTGTCAAAGAAGGATAATTCTTAACGATTCGTCTTGTTTAACTAGATCTATTGTTTGCGATAGGAATTCATTAAATATGGGACTTCAAAGATAAATCCTTTTTTGGTAGATGTCAAATGGTTGATAATATAAAAATTTTTAACTAATATTATTTATTTATAATGTCTAAGTTTTAGATATTGCTGCCGTTTTAAAATTTAATTTTTATAAAATGGCGGCTTAATCAAAATATTCTATTTGTAAACAGAACAAAATCAATATAAATTATGCTTATTTTACATGCCAAATTAAGGTGCCAACAATTTATATACCTACTCAATAAAAATGTCAAACTTTAAATTAATGACACTAATTTGACAAAAATAGGCGATAAAAAAATTTGATTTTTTTTTGACTATTAGTTCATTATGCTTCCACTTGAATAGAAACAGGCACCATCCAGCCTCTTGTGTCTTTAATAGTTCCTGCTCTCAATCCATCAATTTCTGCCTTGAGCATATTGCCAATTTGTCGTTCAGAAACAGGCGGCAAGGTCATTAAAAATCCATTATGGGTCAATTCGGCTACATGCGAAACAACTGCTGCCGTACCTGCACCAAATATCTCCTTCAATTCTCCCGCCTTATACGCAGCGACTACTTCTTCAATGTAAATATCTCTTTCCTCTGCCCGAATCCCTTTATCCTTCAAAATTTCCAAAAAGCTCTTTCTAGTGATGCCTTTTAAAATTGTTCCAGTTGTAGCCGGCGTAATAACAGTATCCCCGATCACAAAAAACAAATTCATCGTGCCAACTTCTTGAATTTTCCTAAACGCTGGACTCTCCATCCAAACCACTTGGTCATAGCCCTTCTCTTGCGCCAATCGGGCGGGAAGCAAAGAAGCAGCATAATTGCCGCCTGCCTTGGCTTCTCCAGTGGCTCCATTTACTGCCCGAACATAGGTTTGCTCAGTAATCAATTTGACTGGTTTATCATAATAAGTGCCTACCGGGCAAGTAAAAATGATAAATTTATAGGTAGTAGAGGGCTTCACGCCAATGAATTCATCCGTTGCAAACATATAAGGTCGAATGTACAAGGAGCTACCTTTTAATGGAGGAATCCATTCGTGGTCTATCGCTATTAATTCATGCAAAGCCTGAAGAAAAAGATCTTCTGGTAAATGGGGCATGCACATCCTGTCAGCAGAAGCATTGAGTCTTTTGGCGTGCAAATGAGGTGTCAATAACAAAGGAACCCCTGCTACACTTTTGGAAGCCTTCATGCCTTCAAAAATGGTTTGGGCATAGTGCAACGTCATATTAGCCGGATGCATGGAAAATGGCTGAAAAGGCACAATCCGCATGTCATTCCATCGTCCATCGTAATAGTCTGCAACAAACATGTGGTCAGAAAAAACCCTACCAAAAGGGATATTATTAAAATCGAGCTTTGGCAAGTTGGATTGCCGGGTTTGGGTAACTTTAATTGAATACTTCATCAATAATCTGGTTTAATTTTTCACTAATTAATCTATACGTTGCTCTTTTCTCAACTCTTTGGTTTATTTTTGCTTATGCAAGTTTAGTAACTTTCTCAACAGAAAAGCTATTAAAATAATTCAAAAATTCATAAAATACTTTGAATAATCCTTTTTTTGACTTTAAAATCATTGAACTCCAGGACTTGACAGACCTTATTGCCAAACTAGAAGGTACAATTGCCAAAGGCGTTTTTGTTTGCTATGCAGCATCCGAAACCGAATATGAGGCTTTTCTTTCCAAGATTCTTTCGGCAATAAATCTGGATTTAAAAACAGAGGTCCTCGTCTTAAAAGAAACGCTTGAAACAGGCTTTAGTTTCTCCCAACTCCAGACCCAAAGAGGAATCAAAATCGCACTTGTTTTTGGCTATTTACCTCAACATCTGGGCGTTCAGGTTAATTATCAAAAATACCAGCCATTCATTATTAAAAATTGCACCTTTCTTTTCGCAGATAAGCTAGCTAAAATTTCTGAAGATAAAAAGTTAAAAACATTGCTTTGGAAAGCCTTGCAAACTGTTTTCCTCTAGCTAAAACAATATAATCAACAGGTTAAAACCTGCTGTGCGGAGCCCGAAATTGTTAACGTTTTGCAAATCAAAAACATTCTTCCAAATTTTTCTTTAAATTACCTAAGAATAATCCTTATTGTAATAGTTTCCCTCAAAAATATATGGATAGGCCGATCAAAAAGAAAAAACCGGAAGCCCCTGACTGGGTCATTTATTCGCTGAAAGGCTTGCTCCTTTTGCTCTTGTTTTGGAACCTGGGCCAACAATTTTCTAATGAAAAATTATTTCCGGCAAACCCTCATGAGCCTGCGCCTTACTACAAAAAACCTCAAATAGAAGAAATCAAATACAATGAGCTCTTAAGTACAACTCAGCCTACTCTTGAACATTATTTACAATGGGGCAAGCACCAAATTCCTTTCCTTGACCCCGAACTAATCTTAGACAATTCGGTTCCTGCCATCCAGTTGACCCGAAAAAAACTGGAGGCTTTATTAAAATATCCTTTCACTTTACACTATAAAAACCATCCATTACATATCAAAAAGATCAATGCCGTCTTTTTAGACAATGAAAAGGGGTTGAATTTTTGCGAAGACGATGAGCATTTTAACAAATGTTTCCCTTCCAAGTTACAAGCTTATAAACAGGCCTTCGAGCTATGGCTGGCTATAGAAACTCAAGAGGAAAAAACTTTTTTTAGTAAAATAAAAATATCAGAAGTCGCTGATTTTCAGCCGATTAAAAAAGAAGAAGTTATTATCTTTTGGACAAATTTAATCAATAAATACAAATATAAATCAGTTGATAATTTAAGTGTGGCCAAACCTATTTTTCGCCATAATGAATATTTGTTTCAGTGGGGAAATTGGGAACGCTATGCCCACGGATCAGGAGGAGGCCGACGTGTTAAACTGAGCATGGAAGAGTTTAAAAATTGGACAAATCACCAACCTCAATTATTCAAAGCGGATGAATTTGTCCCATTTAATCTATACATCAATTTATGGAATGGCAAACGAAATAGAAGCAATTGTTGGTTAAATCGAAATACTTTAAACGAACCAACCATTACCGATAATTATTGCTTCAAAGAATTGGTGGAAAAGGCAAAGCCTGGGGATGTCTTTTCTCTATTTATTTATATCAAAGATGATTTTTTTAACCAACTATCTAGCAAAACACTACGCTCCTTGCCTCCATTCGTGTTCAATGGTCAAAAGGTTCAACTATATATTCCAATAGAATTGGTAAGCGAGTCTTTTACGCCCGACCACACTCCTTTAAAGCTCACTACTGCTGAGTTCAGCTTTCAACTCAATACAATCCCCGGGCAAAAGGCCAGTATAAAAATGGATAAATATATGCCTAAAAACGCCACTCTACTAGCTCATTATGAAGGAAGCCAGTCTGCAGAAATTATTCATATCCCAAATTTCAAAACCGTTAGGCGCGTACTCACCGAAGCCGATGTTTATTTGGAAGAAACTGAAATTGAAAAAACCTACACACTAACTGAAAAGGTTTATGTGACCAATACCTTCCCTGAGTTTTATGATTTTCCCATTTTCCCGCCACTAATAAAATCCGGAGGACTCAGTGCAGTACTGGATAAGACAACCTATCCCCTCGAAGACTATCAAGCTCACAAGTCCTCTTTTGAACTATATTTGGGGGAAGAAAAAGTAAAAGTATTACAACTTAGGCTCACTGTTGTTCCAAAAAAAGGAAAAGCTGTCCGCTATATTACCAACAAATTGGACCGATACGACATTAGCAAGCGCCTGGACCGCCTGCAAGCCCATACCAGTCTCTATTTTGACCAAATATTATTCGAACGAACCAATGGTGAGCAAATGGTCTTTCCGTTAGCAACCGCTATTCATTTAAAATAAACCCTACCGTCTTCCTCCTTTTAATTCATCTTGTAAAATTTTCAATGCTGCCCAATCTCCTTTGGCAGCAATTGCTGCTTGTTCTGACCAAGTATCAGGAGCGTGCATTCTAAACCTCGGTCCCGCTTTTTCCAAAATGCCTTTCAAACGAGCAACCTTTGCCTGAGATAAAGCTACAAAAGTATGGATGCCATCCGCCTTGAGCAATTGTTCAATTTTAATACCAATACCTTCGATCCGTTTTAAATTATCAGGCTTGGTAACAATAGGCTTTGCGCTTGCGGTTTGTCTTCGAGAAGCTGCTTTTGGTTGGGTTGTTGGTCTTTTTAGCGTTTCAGGCGATTCGGATTTAGGCGAAGTAATAGACACTCTTTTAGCCGTACTTTTACTTGGTTTTACTGCTTTTTTCTTTTTAGAAACGACGGCATTTAGCACTGCCTTGGCAACCATCTTGGCTTCCTTTCCTTTCTGAGAGCTTCGTTTGATTT
>CBDCUO010000012.1:0-60659 GCA_965222705.1 Saprospiraceae bacterium
GTTGTTTTATTTCTGTCTTTCCACCCGGAAATTCTTTCTGCCGAAAGTGAAACGCAAAGCGGGTAAGGTATTGCCAGCAAATAAATAACAAAACAACCGAAATAGGAAAACCAAACATAAACCACTGGGCAAAAGTAATTTCTATATCATAAATTTCTTGTATAACGCCTGCCAGTACGAGATTAGGGGGCGTTCCAATCAAAGTAGCTATACCACCGATAGAGGCACTATAAGCGATAGATAACATTAAGGCTTTTCCAAAAATCAGATTTTCATCTTCTATGGTATTTGGATTATCTTTTAGCTGTGCAATAATGGCCATACCAATAGGAAGCATCATTACTGAAGTAGCCGTATTAGAAATCCACATAGACATGAAAGCGGTCGCAATCATAAAACCCAGAATAATATTGACCACATTGGTTCCAATTAAATTGATAATGGTCAAGGCAATTCGCTTGTGCAAATTCCATTTCTCAATGGCAATCGCAATGATAAATCCTCCGATATAAAGAAAAATATATTTATGACCAAAAGAAGCAGTTGTAGCCGTCAGTCCCAACCCACCTGTCAATGGGAAAAGCACAATAGGCAACAAGGCTGTCACCGCAATAGGGATCGCTTCCGTAATCCACCAAATAGCAATCCATAAGGTAGAAGCCAGTATCGCATTTGCTTCTTGATCAAGCCCTTCAGGATGAAAAAACAGCAGCGTCAAAATAAATGCTAATGGTCCACTGACTAGGCCTATATTTTTAGAATTGAATGTCATTAGTTAAAGTTGGTTAATCAGCCAATTACTAAGATCGCACAAGATAAGTATCCTGGTAATTTATTCAAGACAAACACATACTCATAATAGCAAATATAATTTTAGCAGCCTGGAGTACTTAAATTATATTGCCCGATTAAATTATTTAAGCGAAATTTGAGCAAATTTTAAAATAAATCCTTCATTGATAAATAATGCATAATGAGTGATTATTCATTTATAGCCAACGCACATCCTTCTTTTATCGAATCCATGTATAAAAAATACCAAGAAAATCCGAATACGGTGGAGGAAAGTTGGCGAACCTTTTTTAAAGGGTTTGATTATTCTGAAACCTATAGCAGTAGTAATGGCGATACTAATAACACCGTTGAGGTACTAAAAAGAACAGCAACGGCAAGTTCTGAATTTAATCGCAAAGAATTTCAGGTGCTATCTTTAATAAAAGCCTATCGAAACAGGGGGCATCTTTTATCCACCACTAATCCTATCCGGCAAAGAAAAGACCGAAAGCCGCATCTCGACATTGCAGATTTCGGATTAGTGAAAGCTGACCTGGATAGAATATTTGAAGCAGGAAAAGAAGTAGGATTGGAAAATAAAACGCTAAGAGAGATCATTGCACATTTGCACCTGGTTTATTGTGGCAATATTGGCTTTGAATATCACCACATTCACAACCGAAAAAAACGCCGATGGATACGGGCGAAAATCGAACGACATCATCCTGACAACAGCTATGACATCCCACTAGAAAAGAAACAGCGAATCCTTGAAAAACTAAACGGCGCAGTCATCTTTGAGCGATTTTTGCACACCAAATACGTTGGTCAAAAACGATTTTCGCTGGAAGGCGGCGAATCGGCTATTGTCGCACTAGACGGACTCATTAACAAGGCAGCAGCAGAAGGGGTCAAGGAGATAATTATTGGAATGGCACATAGAGGACGGCTGAATGTCTTAGCAAATATTATGGGCAAAACTTATGAGCAGATTTTTAATGAATTTGAAGGAATGGCACTACCCGATTTGAGTTTTGGAGACGGGGATGTAAAATACCATTTGGGGTTTTCTTCTATTATCGAAACGACCTCCGGCAAAAAAGTGCATTTAAAACTAGTCCCCAATCCCTCCCACCTGGAATCCGTCAATCCAGTCGTAGAGGGGTTTTCTAGAGCAAAAGCAGATGTTTTATACGATTCGGACTATGATCGAATTTTGCCTATCTTGATTCACGGAGATGCAGCCATTGCAGGGCAAGGAATCGTATATGAAACCGTACAAATGAGCCAATTGGAAGGCTATGATACAGGTGGGACGATCCATTTTGTCATCAATAATCAGGTAGGATTTACTACTAATTATGAAGATGCTCGGTCTTCTACCTATTGCACGGGCGTGGCGGGTGTGGTGGATGCCCCGGTTTTTCACGTCAATGGTGACGATCCCGAAGCTTTGTTATTTGCGATGGAATTTGCACTGGAATATCGACAGGAATTTAACGATGATGTTTTCATTGATATGGTTTGTTATCGCAGGCATGGACATAATGAAGGAGATGACCCCAAATTCACTCAGCCGGAAATGTACAAACTAATTAATCAACACGAAAAATCCCAGAGAGGTTTATTCTAAAAAACTCATCCAAAGTGGGGAGCTAGAAAAAAAACTAGCCGAATCTATGGAGCAGGAGTTTTGGAATGAACTGCAAAATCGTTTGGAATTTGTCAAACAAAAAACCTTACCTTATACCTACCAAGAGCCGGAACAAGCTTGGAGAAAACTGAAAAAGACCAGAGATCCCAAAGATTTCATTAGCTCTCCAAAAACCGGAATTAGCCAATCTATTTTTGATAAAGTGACCAACCACTTAATGATCTTGCCTAAGAATTTCATCCCTTTGAGCAAAGTAAATCGCTTATTAAAAGGCAAACAAAAATTACTGAAAGCAGGCAAGTTGGATTGGGCAATGGCGGAGTTACTGGCTTATGGCTCTATCTTGTTGGAAGGCAAAGATGTGCGAATGAGTGGGCAGGATGTACGGCGGGGAACTTTTTCGCACCGGCACGCCTATTTTTATGATAGCGAAACCTATAGGCCCTATAATCGCCTGGAAGGCATGAGCAAAGATCAAGGACGATTTATGATTTATAACTCGCTATTATCAGAATTTGGCGTTTTGGGCTTTGAATATGGTTACTCCCTGGCCAACCCCAATACGTTGGTTATCTGGGAAGCTCAGTTTGGCGATTTTTATAATGGCGCACAAACACTGGTGGATCAATACATCTCCGCAGCAGAAAGCAAATGGGGAAGAATGAGCGGGCTCGTTATGTTATTGCCCCACGGATATGAGGGACAAGGACCAGAACATTCAAGCGCGCGCCCAGAGCGTTTTTTACAAGCCTGTGCCGAATTTAATATGACCGTTGCCAATATCACCACGCCAGCTAATTTTTTTCATATTATTCGCCGCCAGTTGAAACGACCTTTTAGAAAGCCGCTAATTATTATGTCCCCAAAATCTTTGTTGCGGCATCCTTTGTGCATCTCTGATTTTGATGAATTTAAAACGGGTAAAAAATTCAAAGAATTAATAGACGATTCTTCTATAAAAGATGCCCAAAAGATCAAAAGAGTCCTATACTGTACCGGAAAAATTTATTACGCCTTGTTAGAGAAAAAGATAAAGGATCATCGAGATGATATAGCAATTGTCCGACTAGAACAATTATACCCTTTTCCCTTGACGCAAATGGAGGAAATGAAGAAAAAATATAAAAATGCAAAAGCCTTTTGGGTACAAGAAGAATCCTCTAATATGGGAGCCTGGCAGTTCTTTCTAGCTTTTTATCAAAATTACGACATTCAACTAGTCGCTAGAGGCTCCAGTGCTTCTCCTGCAACGGGCTATAAAAAAGTACACGACCAACAGCAAATGGGGTTGGTAGAAACGGCTTTTAAATAAAGAGGAAGGAGGTTATGGGATTCAAATCATTTATCATAAAACCCTTTGCAAATAAAATAGCCAGAGATATTCGTCACTGGTCTTTAAATGCAGTAGCCGCTCAAGAAAAGGCTTTTCAGTCGCTCATTAAAAGCGGGAAAAATACCCTTTTTGGCAAGGAGCATTATTTTGATAAAATTCATTCCTACGAAGCATTTAAAGGCCTCGTTCCGCTTAGAGATTATGAAGGCTTGCGTCCCTATATTGACAAAATTAAAAAGGGCGAAAAGGATGTGCTTTGGAAAGGACAACCAAAATATTTTGCCAAGACTTCTGGCACAACCTCTGGTATCAAATACATCCCTTTGACCAAAGAAAGTATGCCCAATCATTTCAATTCTGCCCGAAATGCTCTTTTTAATTATTATGCTCGTACTGGAAATGGCCATTGGTTGGACGGCAAAGATAATTTTTCTCTCCGGCAGTCCCGAATTAGAAGAAATCAATGGCATTTCCAACCGGACGTTTATCGGGTATTGTCAACCATGAAGTGCCCTCTTGGTTGCGCACCAATCAATTGCCAAGTTACGTCGACCAATTGTATAGAAGAATGGGAGGATAAATTGGAAAAAATAGTCGAAGAAACCCACGACAAGGATATGCGTCTGATTAGTGGGATTCCGCCCTGGGTGCAAATGTACTACGAACGATTGCTGGATAAAACTGGCAAACGGTACATCAAAGATATTTTTCCCAATTTTTCGGTTTTTGTTTATGGTGGCGTAAATTTTGAGCCTTACCGAGCCAGCTTGGAAAATTTGGTCGGCAAGCAGTTGGATAGCATAGAAACGTATCCCGCTTCTGAGGGATTTATCGCCTTTCAGGACGACCCGAAAGAGAAGGGCTTATTGCTCAATGTTGATTCGGGCATTTTCTTTGAATTTGTGCCAGCAGCAGAAATTTTTAACGCCCATCCCACCCGCCTTTCCTTAAAAGAGATAGAAGTAGGAGTCAATTATGCCCTTATTATCAATAATAACGCCGGACTTTGGGGCTATAACATTGGAGATACCGTGCAGTTCATTTCTAAAAATCCTTACCGAATCGTGGTGTCCGGTAGAATTAAGCACTTTATTTCAGCTTTTGGCGAACACGTCATCGGAAAAGAAGTAGAAACAGCCCTTTTATCAGCTTCTAAAAAACAGGGGTTAAAAATAGTAGAATTTACAGTTGCTCCAAACGTCAACCCCCAAGAAGGTGGCTTGCCCTACCATGAATGGTTTATCGAGTTCGAGGACCTGCCAGAAGACTTGGAAACATTTGCCCAAAGCATTAATCGAGAAATGGTCCAGCAAAATATTTATTATGAAGATTTAATTAAAGGCAATATTTTAAAACCTTTAAAAATACAACCTCTAAAAAAAAATACTTTTAGAAATTATATGAAATCACAGGGCAAATTGGGCGGGCAAAACAAGGTCCCTCGTTTGTCCAATGACCGAAAAATAGTCGAAGAATTAATTTTATATCAATAGACGGATTTGTAGGATTTTACCTGCAAAACTGTATATATTTCGCTTTAATAAAATTATTACAAAATGAAATTCCAACTTATTCTACTTAGCTGTTGCCTTTTTTATATTATGATTGCCTGCGATGCGGTGCCTGTTGAAGAAGCCAAAATTCCTATCTCAGAAATGGACGATGCAGCCATTAAAAAACTGGCAATTGAATTAGCACACAAACATATTATCACGGATGGTCATGTGGACCTGCCTTACCGATTGAGGGTCAAAAATTTTAGATTGGAAAAAGAGCTTTTGGGTATTCCGATTAAGACAGACGAAGGCGATTTTGATTATGAGCGGGCAAAAATCGGTGGCTTGGATGCGCCTTTTATGTCCATTTATATTCCAGCATCTTATCAAGAAACAGGCGGTGCCAAGACATTTGCCGATTCCTTGATTGATATGGTAAGTGGTATTGCAGAGGCACACCCCGATAAATTTGCCATCACCACTTCCCCCACTCAAGCGCGCGCCAATTTTGAAAAAGGCATAATGTCCCTGCCTATGGGTATGGAAAATGGCGCACCGATAGAGGACGATTTGGACAACGTGGCTTATTTCCACCAAAGAGGTATCCGCTATATCACTCTGACCCACTCAAAAGACAATCAAATATGCGATTCCTCTTATGATTCCACTCGAACCTGGAATGGGCTAAGCCCCTTCGGAAGAGCAGTCGTCAAAGAAATGAATCGAGTGGGCATTATGGTGGATATTTCTCATGTTTCGGACTCTACCTTTTATCAGGTCATGTCCATGACCGACATACCTTGCATTGCTTCCCACTCTTCCTGCCGCAAATTCACACCGGATTTTGAACGCAATATGAGCGATGATATGATAAAACTATTAGGGGAAAATAATGGAGTGATTCAAATTAATTTTGGCTCCACCTTTTTAGACGGCGACATTGCCAAACAGCGAAACGAATTGCGTTCCAAGCTGATGAAAATACTGGAAGAAAAGAATTTGAGCTACCAGGATAATGCCGCCAAACCCATTATAGAACAGTTTCAAAAAGACAACCCCGCTCTGTTTTCTGATGTAGAAAAGGTAGCCGATCATATTGATAATGTCGTCAAAATAGCGGGCATAGACCACGTAGGCTTAGGTTCCGATTATGACGGCGTGGGCGACAGTCTGCCAACGGGCCTCAAGGATGTTTCCCAATATCCCAATCTGATTTTTATTTTATTGAAAAGGGGATATTCAGAAGAAGACATTGCCAAAATTTGTTATAAAAATGTATTCAGGGTTTGGGAAGCAGTTGAAAAGGCGGCAGAGAATAATAGCTAGTGGGTCAAGTCATAATTTAAATTCAAGGGTCGAGGTCTTGAACCACAAGTGTTTTTATATTATTAGGTACTTGGGCTAACGGTTGTACCTCAGGCAGAAAAAAGGTAACTTCACAAATTTGAAAGCCGATGAGCAGAAAACACAAAAATAAAACGAAGTATTTAAAGCCATTTTAAAACCAAATAATTGTCAGCAATCAACAAAAAGGTAGGTGTCATAGGAGCAGGTAGTTTCGGCACAGCCATCTCTAACTTATTGGCTTTAAATGGTGTAGAGGTTTTATTGTATAGCCGTCAGCAAAAGTTGATTAATAAAATCAACAAAGAAAGACAGCATTTTGGTATTACGATTTCCGATCATATCGAGTTAACTAGCGATATTGAAAAGATAGCCAAAGAATGTACCCTGATTTTTCCAATTGTTCCCTCCAGAGGGTTTCGGGAAATGATGAAAGCATTGGGACCTTTCCTTCGTCCTTATCACATTTTAATCCATGGCACCAAGGGCTTTGGCTTACTGGATGTGACGGAAGAGGAATTATTGCTGTCAAAACCTAAAATCACCCGTGACCATGTCTGTACCATGAGTGAAGTAATCCGGCAGGAAAGTGTTGTAGTCAGAATTGGTTGTCTTTCTGGCCCAAACCTATCTTCCGAAATCATGGACGGACAACCGACTGCTACCGTAATCGCCAGTCAATTTACAGAAGTGATTAAGGCAGGGAGAAAGATTTTGAATAGTGCCCAATTTCACGTTTTTGGCTCTTATGAGATACTAGGAGCAGAACTAGCAGGGGCGTTGAAAAATATTATTGCCATAGGCTCTGGAATCTTGGGTGGTATGGGTATGGGAAAAAATATTCAAGCCATGCTCCTCACTAGAGGCTTGACCGAAATGATCCATTTTGGAAAGGCAATGGGCGTTGAGTCCCGACCATTTCTGGGGACGGCCGGCGTGGGTGATTTAATTGCCACCGCTACTAGCAAGGACAGTCGAAATTATACCTTCGGAATGCGTCTGGGGCAAGGCGAGTCTGCTCAGGCAATCATGGATTCTATGCTGGAACTGGCAGAAGGGGTGCGAACTCTAAAAATTGCTCGACAATTGGCAAGGCATTACAAATTACACGTTCCCATTACAGAAATGTTATACAATGTAGTTTTTGAAGAATTTGATAAAAACAGGGCTTTGTATTATTTAATGAAATATCCCTATGCCGTGGATGTGGATTTTATCTAAAATTCTGCATTTCCAGGCGTTCTGGGAAATGGAATCACATCTCGGATATTTCCCATACCCGTAATAAACTGTACCATGCGCTCAAAACCTAGCCCAAAACCCGCATGGGGTGCGCCGCCAAATTTTCGCAACTCCAAATACCAAAATAATTCCTTTTCTGGAATGTTCATTTCTTTCATGCGCACCTTTAATTTTTCAAGTCGTTCTTCTCGCTGGGAGCCACCGATCACTTCGCCTATCCCAGGAAACAAAACATCCATGGCAGCCACCGTTTCATTATCATCATTCATTCGCATATAAAAGGCTTTAATCCCCTTTGGATAATCCCGAACGATAACCGGTTTTTTAAATTTCTTTTCTACCAACCAGCGCTCATGTTCTGCCTGCAAATCGCTCCCCCACTCAACCGGATATTCGAACCTGCCTTTTTTATAGGGCTTTGAGTTTTGTAGTAATCCCACCGCATCGGTATACGTAATCCTTTCAAAATCATTATCTACCACAAAGCGAAGGGTATTGACCAAATTCATTTCCCGACGTTCTTCCTTTTTCATTTGTTTTTCTAGATCCTGAATTCGTTTATCTAAAAAAGCCAGGTCATCGGGATAATGCGTTAAAATATAATTGATTAAATATTTTACAAAATCCTCTGCCAAATCCATATCATCATAAATATCATAAAACGCGACCTCCGGCTCAATCATCCAAAATTCTGCCAAATGTCGGGAAGTATTAGAATTCTCTGCTCGAAAGGTCGGCCCAAAAGTATAGACCTTGCCCAAAGACAAAGCCCCTATCTCTGCCTGCAATTGACCGGAAACCGTCAAGTTGGTCGCTTTTCCAAAAAAATCCTGCGAATAATCAATGCTTCCGTCTGCTGCAATTGGTGCTTGATTGGGTTCAAAAGTGCTGACTCGAAACATTTCCCCAGCCCCTTCTGCATCGCTACCGGTAATAATAGGCGTATGCAAATAATAATACCCCTGGTCATTAAAGTATTTATTAATGGCATAAGCTACGCCATGCCGAATGCGAAACACGGCGCTAAAAGTGTTGGTTCGCATTCTAAAATGTGCCTTTTCTCGCAAGAACTCCATCGTCTGCTTTTTGGGTTGCAGTGGATACTCAGACAAATTGGTATCACCCAGAATTTCGATCTTATCTGCCAGTAATTCCACCAATTGTCCCGTTCCTTGAGAGGCAACTAATGTACCCGTCGCAGCAATACAGGCATGAAAACCAATACGTTTTACAATAGCTTCTTCTATTTTGTCGAAATCGACGACCACCTGAAGTGTCTTAAAAGAAGAGCCGTCATTTAAAGCAATAAAACGATTAGAGCGAAAGGCTCTTACCCAGCCTTTTACAGTTACCCTTGTTCCAATCTCTGGAGCTTGTATAATTTCAACAATTTCTGTGCGCTTCGCCATATATTGTGATTGAGTGACGTTGGTGGTCTATGATCTTTCTACACCACCTTATTTTTCATGGTTACCAAGTCAAAAGCTGCGAAATTAATGAGAATCCAAAGAAGTTTCAAGCACTCTAGGGATTTCCTCTAGCCCGAAACGATTTTACAAAAAAAAAACGGGCTATCCCACCTTGCTGGGATAGCCCGCTCCTACAGCTTTTAAACGAAAGTTTCTACAAGCCCAATTTGGCTTTGACTAATGTCGTCACATTCATAGATTCATCCGCATAGAGCAAGACACTTCCTGCTTGTGCGTTGGAATCAAAAATGTATTGATAACCATTTTCTTTCGCCACATCCTTGATGGCGTTATTTACTTTGTCAAAAATCGGTTGTAGCAAGGTATTTCTTTTTTCCAGAATTTGCTTTTCCATATCTTGCTGGTACTTGGCAATTTTTTGCTCCTCTTCCGCTAATTTGGCCTTTTCATTTTCAATTTGTTTTGGCGATAAGTCTCCTGCCTGTGCTTTTTTATCCGCTGCCTGGTATTTTGTTTGAAAATCTTTCACCATTTGTTGGTACTTTTTCTGCAACTGTTTTTGCAGGGCTTCCATATTCGCATCTGCCTGCTTGACATCAGACATTTCCGATAAAATTTCAGCAGAATTTAAATAACCAAACTTTTGAGCATCTGCAGAAAAGGCGATTCCGGTCAATAAGAGAATCAAAGTGAATAATTTTGTTATCCGCTTCATGAATATTTTAATTTTTGTGATTAACTGAAAGTAGTTTTCTACTTGTTGTTTTATAGGTTTAAAATCGGGGGTGCAAAAGTAGCATTTTTACAAGTATTTTCCTTATCTGTCTTTAACGATTTAGTCAAGTCTTCTGATAATATCTTCCGTTTTATCAAATCTGGAATTAGCGAATAAAATACCGGAGGCACCTCCTTTGTCCAAAATAAAATCAAAATCCTGTGCACTGGCATAATCTTCTATGGTAGAATAAACCTTGTCCTGTATAGGCTGCACCAAAGCCTGTCGTCTTTTGAATAGGGCTCCTTCCGGTCCAAACCGTTGCTTTTGCATTTCTCGTACCGCTTTTTCTTTCCCAACAATTTCTTCTTCTCTTTGCTTTCTCACTTCATCGCTTAACAATACTTGTTCTGCCTGATATTTATTGTACATAGACTTAATGACATCATACTCTTTGGCAATTTCCTGTCGCCATTCTGCCGCTATTTTGTCCAGTTCTTGCTGTGCTGTTTGATATTCGCTTAAACTTTCCAACACCGCATTAATGTCCACCACGGCAATTCTTTGAGCAGAAAGAGAAGAGAATCCTGCAAAAACAAGGATTATCAGAGATAAAAAATATTTTTTCATGTTTTAACAATTTTATTCTTGAATATCAAAATTTGATTTTTGATTAATTTAGACTGTCAAAATTAATATTTTATTGCCAGCTTTTAATTTATAGACTACTTCAAAATAGCAAAAGTTACTTCTATCCAATATAAAAAATTTCGATAATTAAAATTATAATGGACTGAAAATGAACTATTTATAATGAAAAATAAAAAAATAAGGCAGTGATTCTTTAACGAATGTTTAACGCATCGGTTAATGGATTTAACGGCCTTAGAAGACCCCTGCGATAAAATCAGGTTAACTCGGCTTCTATATCACTAATGACTTGGATAGAATTTTGATAGGTTTCTTCCATTGCAGCAGCATTGTCCATGCCGGCAAATAAGGCCATTTCGGCCGTTTTTATAATGGACAGAAAATTGCCGATGTATGCCTCTTTAACAGAGAGAGATTGCAATTTCCCACGAACATTTTCCTTGCTCAATTCAGAAAGGGGAATTCTCAATTTATCACAGACATAACCGAACATCGCTCTGGAAACTTCGTCGTAAAATGCCCGACTTTTGTTTTCTCTTAATAGTTTTTCAGCAGCCGCTAATTTCTTTTTGGCTACTTTTTGGGCTTGTTTACTTTTTAGAAAAGCCAAGTCCACCTTACTGTTTTTAACCAGTAATCGCTTATAAACCAAAGCTCCTCCTAATATTAAAAAAGGGATAATCAGCAAGCTATAAAAGAGTCCCGTCTTTGGAAAAGGCCGTTGTTTTTTAGTAAAAGAACTCGTCGTTTTTATATAACGAATAGCTCGGGCGGCCTCTTTGGGCAGATTGGTCGGTTGGGCAACTGGTGTACCTGAACCCTGGCGAACATTTATGCTAAAAAGATTGGGAGCTAAGGTGACAAACTGCGCACTATCTGTATCAAAATAAGTAAACGCCGGTTGCAATTGATAGCGTCCCGCCTGTTTGGGTAAAGTAAGATATTCTATGGTTTTTTCGCCCTTTAAAATGCCGCTGGATTCTTCTGATGTTTCGTTCAACACCTTAGGTTCATAGTTTTCAAAACTGGGCGGAAAGTCTATGATTGGCGACTGCAATCTTTTTATATCGCCATTTCCTCTAATGGTTAGTTTAACAGCAATGACATCGTCTGTCGTCAGGTTGGTATGGCTTATTGTCGAAGCCATAGCGTATTTACCCACTGCCCCGCTAAAGGAAGGAGGAATGGGTCTAGGCAGGGGTTTTACATTAATTTCCAGCTTATTGGTTTGAGTATTAACAGGCTTGATTTGATTGCTAAAAAAGAAGCTATTCGGGCGGTTTTTTCCCACCACAACTCCCAAGCGAATGGTCATTGGGTCTATGGTCAGCAAGCCCGTTTGTTGTGGAAATAAAGCAATTCTTTTTAATACCTTTGTAGTATATTGAACGCCAGCCACTACTTCTCGTATGGTTCTGGAATCAAATCGGCGAATATCCGTAGCAAAAAAACCAGGATAGTCTGACTCAAAAGCTATGTCATAGTTTTCAATATTGACAGTAGTGTATAATTTATAATCAACGACTAGTTGTTGTCCTACATAAATCTCATGGGTATCCACTTCCGCTTTAACAAATAGTTGGGTTTCTTCCGTACTGCCTTTGCTTGCAGCATCCGCTTTGATAACATCCACGCGGACGGGATTGCTTTTTAGCTCTTTCCCATTGGCTTTTATCGTTGCTGGAGCGATAGTAAATTTTCCAATTTTTTTAGGTTGCAGTGTATAAGAATAAGCTATTTTTTGGGAAGCATTTCCGTTGATAATGGTTGTGCTCATAGACCGGCTCGGCCCATTCAATACTTTAAAGTCTTTGAAAGGAGGAGATCGAAAGTCCGTCCCATTGGCATTATTCAAAGTGAAAGTTACCTGAAAATAGCCATTTTCTACTACTTGTCTGGCATCTGTAGTGGCCACGAAGCTTATTTCCTTTTGAGCAGTCAGGGGCAAACTAAATGCCACGGCTATTATAAATATTTCTGGTGCGACGCTCAAAATGGGTTTCGTCCATGAAAAAAAATCAAATTTCATATATTTATTCATTCAACTTATAAATATATTCTTCTACTTCTTTACCCCTTGCATTTGCATAGCTTTTATTCCTCCCGACTTTTTTAAATCTGGCTTTTTCTAATACTTTCTGAGAGCCGTAGTTATCAAAGGCTACCCTGCCGTATATGGGTCGTGTTCTTTCAATTTTAAGAAATTCTTTAACGGCCTTAGTCGTTATTCCTCGTCCCCAAAACGCTTTGTTTATTGCATAAGTTATTTCCGCTGCTTCTTCCATTATGAATTTTACAACATGCCCCACGACCTCCTCTTCAACCAAAATAGTTTGCATATTTATAGCATCATTTGCCATGAGGTCTAACCATTTAGTCATATAAGCCAGTTTATCCAAAGGGGCTTTAGAAGTAAAGGCAGCCATAAAATTTGCCTCCTTGTCAGTTTGGTTTAGGAAGAAAACTTCTAAGTCGGTCTTTATTGATTTTCTAAGTGATATTTTTACCTTCTTTGTCATAGAATTTAATTCCTATTATGTTTTTATTCATTTTTTCTAACAACCATTTCTAATCCCTAAATTCTATAAACCTTTCGCTTTTTTTTCTTCTTTTTCGGTTTTGCCGGTTTTTCAAAATGGAAAAAAGGGCTGCGGTTTCTTTCAAAAAAATCATTGAAAAAGTCATTAGGGCTGTTTTGCCTTGGCTGTTGAATAATCCCGTCCGGATTATCTGCTACTAGGACCTCAATTGGGGCGGATTCCAGTATTTCCTCACCCGTATCAACAAAAGCCGGTTGAATATAATAATTGCCAATATCATTTGGCTCCAGATAATAGCTGTACGAAATGCTTTGACTCACTTGCCCATTAATGATGCGCATGCTAGAGGATTGATTCGGGCCGCTTACAATCGAAAACCCTTCAAAATTAGGGGCTTCAAAATTTTTTACTGCTGTATTTTCAATAGTAAATTTTACCTCTATGTAATTTCCCAACAAAACAGAGTCGCTGCTTATTTCTACTGTGAATTTGGCCTCCTCCTGGCTAATAAGGCTTATGGTGAGCATCATAAAGGAAGCGATGAATAACTTTTTCATGATGAATGGTTTAGGTTAATATAAGTTGTGCAGCGCTAATTCATCCCTTTACCAGTCCTTTGCAGATTTGGAAGGTTTTGATTGCGCTTTTTTTAACTTTTCCTGTACTTTTCGTTCTTCTTCGTCCATTATTTCCAAAAGTTTTTGGGCTTCTTCTTTGCTTAGGTCTTTTGGTTGAGGTTGGGCTTGGTCTTTACCTTCATTGCCCACGGATTGTTGTTCTTGGGGCTGACTCTGCTGCTGCTCATTCCCCGCTTGTTCCTGTTGTTGTTCTTGCTGTTGTTCTTCTTGAGCATCGCTATTTTGCTGCTGCTGCTGTTGTTGTTGAATCCGCAATTGTCGCTGGGCTTGCCCGAGGTTGAATTTGGTTTCTACGTCTTTGGGGTTGAGGCGAAGCGCATTTTTGTACGCATCTATACTTTTATCAAACTCCTGTTTTCCAAATAAAGCATTGCCCAGGTTGTGAAAGGCTTTGGCTTTGGTGCGGTTATCCGCTGCCATTTCTGCGGCTTTGCCAAAATGCCGAATAGCTTCGTCAAAGCGTTTTTGTTGATAAATAGAATTGCCCAGGTTATAAGCCCCTTTGAGGGACTCTTTTTCCTCTAAGGCTCTTCTGTAGTCTTCCTCTGCTAGCTGAAAATTGTCATTTTCATATTCTTGGTCGCCGCTTCTTAAAAAGGAGTGGGCCGATTGGGCAAAGGCCGTGACCGCCATCATCGAAAAAACAAGACTTAATAAATAATTTTTCATAATCTAAAAATCTAAATTTCATATTCCAAATTCTTATTTATAAACAAGCCTACTGATTGGAGGCGGTTTGTGTGCGTCCGCACACAAATCCGAATAAGGTCTAAAGTACAAAGACTATTTGCCAAAAAAATCTTTTTCCCCTATCCATCTATTTTTTCGATAAGAAATCAAAAATTCTGCTAATAAAAACAAAATTGCCAAAGCGATAAAATATTGAAAATAGCTCTCGTATTCATTAAAAACCCTCGCTTCAAATTCTCTTTTTTCCAATTGGTCAATCCCATTTCTTAAAGATTCTGATAATTGCGCTACGTTGCTTGCCGCCAGATTAAAATAAAACCCATTGCCGGTTTCCGCCAAATCCCTCAGCATGGTTTCATTTAATAGCGAACGAACAGGCGCGCCCCTTTTATCCCTTTTATAATCCGAACGGCCGCCTATAATGGTTGGGATAAAAGCACCGCCGGATGTTCCAACCCCTACGGTATAAATCAACAGACCGTTCTCCGCCGCAGTTTTGGCCCGCTCTAGCGTTTCCTGGTCGTGCGTCTCGCCATCCGAAATAATAATAATCGCCTTGTGTTGTTTATTGTCTGCTTCAAAGGCCCTTTCTGCTAGGTCAATGGCATCGCTGATAGCCGTACCCTGCGAGGGGGCTTGGCCTGGATTGGCACTTCTCAAAAATAATTGAGCGGCCGCATAATCGGTCGTCAAGGGCATCTGCAAATAGGCATTGCCCGCAAAAATAATAATGCCCAGGCGGTCGCCTTTTAATTTTTCTGTCAGCCCTTGCGCAAACTTTCTGGCTCTTTCCATTCGATTCGGGCGAATGTCTTCCGCCAGCATGCTCTGCGAAATGTCCAATGCAATAAAAATATCTACACTTTTTCGCTTTACTTTTTCTCGCTTCGTGCCCCATTGGGGGTTTGCCCAGGCAATGATTAAAAAGGCGATCCCCAACAGTAGCAAAATAAACTTGACCGTATGTTTATATTTGGAATAAGCGGGCATCAGGCGGGCCAACAGGGGGGCATTTCCAAAGCGGGCAAAGGCATTTTTTCTCGCCCTTTGTACCAATAAAAAACAGATAATCAATACCGGTATCAACAGCAAGGCGTAGAGATGGTCTGTATGTTCGAATCGAAAGGGCATTAATGCGTCCGGTTTTTAACATACAAAAATAACAAGTCTCTGCCTTTTAATGGAAATTCCTTGCGTTAATAAGAGGTTAAAAAATGCCTTTGCTGTCCGCTCCCTCCTAAAAATACCGCTCCAAATCCGCCGCACAGCGCTTAGTCTGCGGATGCGTCTCGCCCAAAGCAGCCAAAGCAATCTCATAAGCCCTTTGCAAAGCTGCACGCGCCGCTTCTTTTTCTTTTAAATCCCAAAGGGTATAAAAAAGATTTCGATACAACGTAGAGAAAGAAGGATGTTGGCTATCAAAATGCTGCTCATAAATACCGATGGCTTGTTGATATAAATTTTTAGCTTCCTTATGCCTACCCAAATTCCGATACACAAGCGCCAAATTCGATTGACTTACGGCAACTTCAGGATGCCCTTTCCCAAAATTGTTTATATCCGATTGGAGCGCCGCCGCCAGCAATTTCGACGCTTCCTCATATTTACCCATATCCCCATACACAAGCGCCAAATTCGATTGACGAACGGCAACGCGCGGATGCCCTTTCCCAAAATTGTTTAAATCCGATTGGAGCGCCGCCGCCAGCAATTTCGACGCTTCCTCATATCTACCCATATCCCCATACACATTCGCCAAATCCGATTGACTTGCGGCAACGCGCGGATGCCCTTTCCCAAAATTGTTTAAATCCGATTGGAGCGCCGCCTCCAGCAATTTCGACGCTTCCTCATATCTACCCAAATCCCTATACACATTCGCCAAATTCGATTGACTTACGGCAACGCGCGGATGCCCTTTCCCAAAATTGTTTTCTGCGGATTGCAGGGCAGCTCCCAGCCAATCTTTAGCGTCTTCAAATTCTCCGTTCTTTCTTCTAACCAAACCAATGATAGTGTAGCATACTCCCAATGAAAAATTAGGAAGAGATTTTCCAATTTGTAGCGATTTAAAAGCATATTTTTCCGCCTCGTTATATTTTCCACATCTCAAATAGCACTCCGCTAAGTCAACAAGGGTTTGCACATATCGGGTGTTTTCATTATTGGCGGATTGCTCCAAAAGAAGAAGGTGTTTTTCTCTTAGCTTTAACTCTTCGCGATAATGCCCGTTTCGCTTTTCCAAAACAATGAACTTTGACAGGTTTTGGATGTACAATTCGTGGGGCTGTTCAGGTACAAAGTCAAGGAAAGCCCGCAAGTGTTCTTCGTATTTCAAATCATCTAAAATCAAATTGGATTCTTCGGTAAAAAAGGCAAGGACTAACATATTGGACAGGTCGTGGAAGTAAGCTACGGGCAAAGACAATTTTGTTTTTAAAGTATGTCGAAGAAGGGGGTGTAAGTTATATTTCCCAATTTGTAAATTATTCAACCAGCCATTATCAGCCAATGTTTTTAGAGTACTCCCTAAATCATAATCGTCGGCTGTTAGCAATTCAGGATTTTCTGTTTTAAAATTTTCAAAACCTTTTAAATACGCTATTTCCTTTGAATCCTTAGCGATTAATCGGGCTAAATAAACTAAGTTAAATTCGATTTGGGGCAAGGCAGCAATTTGGAGTAAAGTCCACAACTCTGCATCCTGCCATTGGTATTGGTCAAAAATGTTATTAAGTAGTGCTTCTTCCGTTTGGGCATCCTTAAAAATGGTTTCGTAAAAATCATGAATCTGTTTTGGGTTTGGAGCAGGTGCTTGTTTTAAGAGCAAATGGATTAAGAATAAATTGCCATTTAATTTTTCAACAAATTGGTTTGCTAGGTCGTGTTGGCAAAAGTTGTCAAACATTTCTTTTACCTCCATGTCGGTAATCAAAGGAATGGAGATGTTTTTGTATGTTAGCTCCAACAACCTGCTATTATATTCGGGAAAAGGGCTTGGCGAAGTAAGTAAATAATAGGTTTCTTCCAGTTGAAAAAATTGAATATACTGCTCAATATCTTTCCAGTCCGTAATACCATTCACAACGATTAGGCGTTTTTGAGGATTATTCCTCAACCATTGGATTTCTGATTTGGCTAATTTTTCATAAAGAGCATCGTTTTTTCTTCCTCCAATTTCAGTGCCATGAGAATCAAAGGCTTGCACAATGGACTTGCAAATATTAAGTCGGTAAACCACCCAGCCACTCTGGTCATATTCATATTTATAAAGATGCAAAAACAAACTTGCTAAAGCAGATTTTCCCAATCCGGATTTGCCATATATCACAACAACCTTAATCCCACTATCAAAAAATCCTTTGATTTCATTAATGACTTTAGAGCGGTCAAAAGAACTTTTAATAAACGGCGGCTCATCACCTAAATACGATCTTTTAGGGTCTTCGTTGTAGGTGACGTTGCCCCAATAGACGATTTTTGTACCGACTTTCTCTCCGCCAACGATGTCGCCTATACCTGTGTGCTTTTGGTTCATTGTTTTGTTTTTTCAATAAGGAAATGTTAAAATCCTGATTCCATTTGCTTTTCAATTGAATACTATCATTTTCTTCGTCGGGTATTTTTTTTATCTGATGGCGGCACATTTTGGTTTCCGATATAGGTGCTACCGTCACCCATATTGATTTGCTTGCCTATTTTATCTCCAGCAATAATATCACCTGCCCCAAAGTGGCTTTGTTTAATAATGGTCTGCTGCGGAGGAGGCGATTTTTTGTCTTCTACCGTTTCTTTTGTCTTTTCCATTGGCAAATCAGGTTTATTATTTTTAAAAATCATTACAATAGCTGCTGCAAAAACGCAATAGCCCAAAAAGGACATTATTTCATAGTTGGCGGGTTTGGTGAGTCCCAAAATTTCAAATATCGCATCTGCGAAAATATTGGAAATACTCACCAACAGCACAAAACCAGAAAAGAGGTAAAAAGCCGCTTTTTTTAGGGCATGACCAGGCGAGACATGGGCGGTCTTCATGTAGCTGATGTAGTGGTAAGCTAAAAAAACAAAGCTGCTCCAAATTACAAGCAAGAAAAAAAGGTTCATCGTTTTAGTTTTTTAGAGGTTTTCTTTTCACCTTCAATGATTTGGTTTTCGATATATTTATCGGTATTGACTTGCCGGCCGATTTTATCTCTGCCTATGTTATCGCCTGGTCCTTGATGTTCTTGTTTCATTGTTTCTTGATTATTGCGAATTTTTTTAATGCTAATTCAAAGTTATGAGGTCATTTCCCCCGCCGACGGGGGCTAGGGGGTGGACAAATTGCATGTTTATCAATCCACGCCCCAATTCTGATAGAAACATCCACCATTCGATTTAAAACCTCCCAATCAGAAAAGCGCAATACGCTAAATCCAACTGATTGTAAAACTTCTGTACGTTTGTTATCTCTTTGTATAGCTTCTGCATCTTGATGAGAAATACCGTCAACTTCAATAATTAACAGCAATTCTTTACACATAAAATCTGCTATATAGTTTAAAATGGGTCTTTGTCGGCGAAATTGATAGCCTTTCATTTGTTTTTTGCCTAAAACATATTTCCATAGACAGGCTTCTCCTTTTGTCATGGTTTTTCTTAGTTGATTTGCCAGAGGTTGTAGTTGTTTATTGCAATGATAGTTGTTTTTTGGTGATGCTTTGGTCATAGTTTTTTTTATTGATTTTTTAAGTAGTTTAAAATCCACCCCCCGCCCCCCGCCAGCGGGGGAGATGATATTGGATTATTTTTCCGCCAGCGAGAGAGATAGCTTCGTATCTTTCCAAATGTCTATACAAACTATCTTTTCTAAATTGAAAACTACGGATAAAAAATTTCAAGCTTACCTACAAATTTCTAGGATTTGCACGGTCCTTCTCCCCCTTCGGAGGGGGCGGGGGGAGGATAATTTTAAAAGTTTGAAAAACAACTCCCTTAATCCTCCCTCTAGCCCCCTCCAGAGGAGGAAAAAGTATCGAAATCAAATGAATTTTTGTGCTAAGACGGATCATTCGTATTTTTCAATTTTCTAAAAGAGAATTTAGCCACCCTGCTTCCAGAGAGACATGGGTTACAGCAATTCCAAAATAGCAGCCGTGATGCGATTGCGCTCTATATTTTCCTCGCTGCTGGCAATCGTACCCAGCCTGGTTTTGCGATTTAGTTGATTGAGCCTGTTTTTTAGTAAAATAATATCGTTTTGCCGATCGGGCAAAGAATCGGCTAGGAAATCAAGGGCTTTCTCTAACTGGCCATTTGCGACTAGTTTTTGGATAGTAGCTTTCGATTGAGGTGATAGCGTTGATTTTTTTTCTATGTAGGTGCTACCTGCGCCCAGATTGATTTGGGTGCCGATTTTATCTCCGCCTATGTTATCACCATTGCCCGTATGTATTTGCGTAGTGTTGGAAGTAGCAGCAGGTTTATTTTTTGCAGGTTTTAAAAAATCCGCCAAGGTCCAGTCCATGGTTTCTTTATGCTCAGCATGGATGAAGAGAGTCCAGGAAGAATTTAGATTCATTGACCAGCCTTCCCCTGGATTTACAATCGTGATATAGGAATTTACGCCGCTTACGGTAGCTTCTGCCATTTCAAAAGCCTCTTTGAGGGTATAGTTTTTTTCAAAAAAGAGCTTATAAAAATAGGTCGCAATGCGAACCGCTTCCAGATCATTGATTTCTACATTGGTCGCAATGATAGCTTTTACTCCCTTTGCCGTCAATATATCAATGTGGCCATAGGAGAAGCAGCCATTGAGAAAAACCAATTGTACGCCATGCTTTTTATTGGGCAATAGCAATCTGGATAAACGGGTTTTATCCAAATTTCGAAACCCATCTAATACGATTCTATTCTGGTTGGCGTGGCCGCCAAAATGAAACATAAACAGGTTTTTGCCGGCATCAATCACGGCATCGGCCAGTTGCGTAATGGTCGCATTTTCTATCTTTTTAGCTTGTATTTGAGTATTTTTTTGAACAGAATCCCAGGTTTTTTGGATTTCCGCCTGTACGCCCGACAAGTCATTGGGGGCAAATGTCATCAAAAGGATGGGTGTGTGGGACATAAGCAATTATTTTTCACAAGATAACAGAAAGATTCAAATAAGAAAAATTTGGATTATTTCACTGGCTAGTGTCTAGCTAACGTTTAAAAATAACGTTTCAATTTTTGGGGTGTCGCAAAACGGAGTACAAGGAAAAGTCGTTATTATTGAGTGACCGATCTGCTTCCATATCTTAGCGCGCGCGTATTGCAAGTTTTAGGCTACAAAGCCTGGTGCTGCGAGCTAAAGCCCACAGCTCCTTGGAATCCCTACGTTTATTTATTCGCAATGCTTTTTTCTTGCGCCCTTTTGCCAGCACAAGAAACAGCCATAAAAAACAAGAGCGGTATTCTTTTAAAAATTATGCCCTCCGACACTAGTGAAGTTTTTCCGGAAAAATTTGTTCGCCAATATCCCCTCTTGGATAGCTCTGCGGTCAATACCACGCTAAAATCTATTGTTGACAGTCTTCGACAAAGGGGGTTGTATAGTGCCTCTATTGATAGTTTGAGCAAAAAAGGGCCTATTTATTATGCCTGGCTTTTCTTAGGAGCCGCGTATGATGCCTTTGAAATTGGTCATGGAAATATCCCCGAAAAGATCTTAAAACAAATCGGGCTTGATCGGTTATTGAACCGGTCTATTACCTATCCCGAATTACAAACTATACAGGAAATACTATTAGAATATGCCGAGAATAACGGTTTTCCCTTTGCTTCTATTAAATTGGAAAGCATCCTCATCGAGGAGAAAAAAGTCAAGGGACAACTCGTGTGGAAAAAGGGAAAAACGATTAGACTGACAGGCATTAAAACAGAGGGAAATGGGCGAATACAAACGGCTTTTTTGGAAAATTATACAGGGCTAAGGCGAGGGCATTTATACCAAAAAGAAAAAATAATTGCCGCTTCTCAAAAAATCCAACAACTGGCATTTATCAAAGAAACTCGAAGTCCCTTTATCCAATTCAAAGGAAATGAAGCGATGGTTAATTTTTTCCTGGAGGCTCAAAAAGCCAGCCGTTTTGACTTTCTAATTGGCGTACTGCCGAATAACCAAGAAACGGGAAAAGTACTCCTTACCGGAAACGTGGATGCCGAATTTCAGAATCAATTCGGCAGGGGTGAAAAATTGCGCCTTCAATTTGAACAATTGCGCCCCGAAACTCAACAGTTAGAATTAGCCGCCTATTATCCTTATTTTTTCCGCACCCCCTTAGGCTTTGACCTAGCATTGGGCTTGTATAAAAGGGACTCTACTTACCGAGATTTGACTTGGGACATTGGTGTTCAATATTTATTCGAGGGCGGTAATTATTTAAAAATCTTTTCAAAAAACATTGCCTCTACTTTACTAACTGTTGATGAACGCTCCATCATTCAGCAGAAAAAATTGCCCAATAATCTGGATATCCGAAATACTTATTTGGGGCTGGAATATTACAGAGAAAAACTCGACTATCGCTTTAATCCCCGTCGCGGTTGGTTGCTGCGATTAAAGGGTAGTGCCGGTTTAAAAAAAATTAAGCCAAATGGTAAAATTGTTCATTTAAACGATGCAGAAAATCCCGATTTCGACTTTGCTTCTCTTTATACATCGCTTGATTTAAATACTTTTCAATACCAGTTGGAAGGGCAAGTAGATCAATATTTTCCCATTCAAAAAAGAAGTGCTATAAAATTGAGCGCTCAGGTAGCGATGATACTTTCTGAAGTCCCCGTTTTAAGAAATGAACAATTCCGCATTGGCGGCAATCGGCTTTTGAGAGGATTTGATGAAGAATCTATTTTTGCAACTTTCTTTGTCCTTAGTACATTAGAATATCGCTATTTGATTGGGCAAAGAAGCTATTTTTTTCTGTTCGGAGACTTGGCTTATCTAAAAAATAAAACGGCCGAAACTGATTTTTCGGATCGTCCGATTGGCATCGGAGCGGGGATGGCATTTGAAACGAAAGCGGGCATTTTTGGCATTAGCTATGCTTTGGGAAAGCTGCAAAATCAAGCCTTCGAGTTTCGGTCAGCAAAGGTGCATTTCGGTTTTGTTAGTTTGTTTTGAAAGCCAAGCGATTTTTATTTTTTGCAAATTGCCGATAAAATGGGTTCCAGGACCATTCTTTGATGTTGCAATCGGTCAATTGCTCTTTCCATTTTTTTAAATATTGAAGGTACTCTTTTAGCGCATTTTCAGAAAACTGATATAGTTCCTTTTTATCAATTTTTTTCTGAAAAAGGGCTGCTTCTTGTCGAAATAGCTGCTCTTGCAATGTTTGTCTATCCCGTTCGACAATTGAAATCCCTTTTTGGTAATCTTTGCAAATATTTCGATGGACAAATTCTGCTTGCCACCATAAACTCTTGTCTTCCCTCGCCCCTGGAACTGCAGCGTCCCATTCCTTTCCTATAAAAAATGGTTTATAAACAGAAAGGCAAGGCATAGAAGTGCCTGTTAACCAAATAGTTGTGGGTTTATCTTTGCGAATTTCAGCGATCATGGAACCAGTGGTCTGGCTTGGATTGATCAGACCTGTTGCATGCATGCAAATGGAGGCACTAGTACATTTGGAGGGTCGAAAGCCTTTAATTGCTGTCGGATGACTGGATAATATGGCGGCTGCATTTTGAACCGTAAAAGCACCTTTTTGTCTATCTCCCAACCGGCTACTTTTTGCCTGCCTAACCCTACCGTTACCAATTTTTGTATAAAACCAATCCGAATAAGCTTTTCGAAAATTAAAGCTACTTCTTTTTCTAATCCAACCTTTTCGCCGAGCGAAGTCAATCGCCTGACCACTTAGTAAATCGTAATCCTCTTCGATTGTCAAACTATTAGAAATAGAGCGAAAGCCATTGATTTTTTGAGCAGCCCAGTGCTTTCCCGCAGTTTCTAAAACCCAAGCTTCCTCTGGGTCTGCAATGATAAAGCTATTGTGATAAAAGAAATTTTTGTTTTCATAGCCCCCACAAGCATCCTGCCCATACTGCTCCAATAACTCAGTGATGGTTTCCAAAGCAGCAGGGGCTGTTTTGCATCGCTCCAAAGCCAAGCGCAACAAATCCATTCCGGTCAAGCCTTTATTTTTTCTCGGCATTTTTATTTTGGTAAAAACGGCTTCATTCCCGATGGCCAAACCATGTTGATTAAGGCCCATTTCTGCACCCCACATTTGGAATGGTTTGGACAAAATGATTTCGTAAGTTTCGGCAACTTGTGGAATGTTTATATAAGTGCAGTTAAGATTTTTCTCAGCGTTTTTTCTTGCTGGATAGCGCACAACTGCCTGTGCTTCATTGGGTTCTCGATCAGAGTTTTTACCAAAAATTAAATGATTGGCCTTTGTATGGTTTTGCGTTGCAACAAAAGTATCGCACATGATTTAGCATTAAAAAACGGTTCTTCGACAAAAATTGTGTTAGAGAGGAATAAAGCCATTTAAAGTGCTCGTCCTTCATAGTGTTTGTCCTTTTAAATGGCTTTATTCCACACAATTTGTCAAAGAAGGAAAAAAAACTATAAAATTAGCGGGAGGAGGCAACTTTAGGCATCGCTTTCTTTGTTAAAATTCACAAATTTAGTGCAAAGAATACCTTATCCTAATTTGAACTTACGGGATTTGCTTATTCGCCTGAGTTGACCGTATCTTTGTGGAGATTACACTATATTTTAGAAACACTAAATCAACTTGACAATGTATTCAAGCCTACTCTCCGAAAACTTCCTCGCAAAGCTCCAAACTTCCGCCCAAATTCTAAAAGCACTTGACCATCGGCTCCGACAAAGAATGCTCGATATTATTGACCTTCATTATTCTATCAATGCAGAAGGTTTATCCAACCAATTAGATTTAAAACCAAGCATTATCAATCAACATTTGGACATTTTGAGAAGAGCAGATATTTTGAACCTCCAACGCCAGGGCAAACAATTCTTTTTTTCTATAAATTATGATAAAATGGACAAGATCACCCATTTTGTCCAAGAACTAAACCAGGAGGATTAATTTTAAATCACTAACTGGAAAGAAGTTTTTATAAAAAAATTTTTCTTCAAAATCTACATCCTGAATATACCATAGGATTGGGTGCCATTGATTTCCTGATTGTTAAAAATTGCCAGGCAAAAGCCTAGATAGTTTCTGGTTTCTCTAGGGTCTATGACGCCTTCATCCCATATTTGTCCACTCCCATACCAGGGGGTGGATTTAGCTTCGTTTTCCTCGATGATTTTTGCTTTGATGGGGGCAAATTTTTCTTCATCAAAGGTTTGCCTGCTCCGTTCCGCTTTTGCTCGCTGAATAATCTCCATGACTCCAGCGATTTGCTCCGATCCCATTACGGATACTTTGGAATTGGGGTAGGCAAACATAAAGCGCGGCTGATAAGAACGCCCATTCATCGCATAATTTCCCGCCCCATAAGAAGAGGCCAAATTGACCGTAATGGTCGGCACTTTGCTATTGGCGACTGCATTGATCATTTTTGCGCCCTGTTTGATAATTCCACCTTCTTCATACGCTTTGCCCACCATGAAGCCCGTAATATTTTGCAAATAGACCAGCGGGGTATTGTTTCGATTGCACAATTGGATAAAATGGGTCGCCTTATTGGCAGATTCCGAGAATAATACGCCATTATTAGCCAAAATGCCTACTGGATATCCGTGGATTTTTGCCCAACCAGTTATTAGCGTGCTACCATAGTCAGGTTTGAAATCCAGAAATCGAGTGCCATCTGTTATTCGTGCAATGATTTCTTTAGCATCGAAAGGAATGCGAATATTTGGAGAAAGAATGCCCAATATTTCTTCTTTATCATAAATTGGCTCCTCTATGGGTTGGGAGGGTACAAAATGGGGTTTGGGCGATTCTAAAGTAGCAATTATTTGCCGAGCTAGTTTAATGCCATCCAGCTCATCTTCTGCCAAATAATCGGATACGCCAGAGATTTTGCTGTGCATTTCAGCACCGCCCAATTCTTCTGCAGTGGCCACCTCGTTGGTAGCCATTTTTAACAGTGGCGGGCCAGCTAAAAAGACCTTGGCTTTATTTTTTACAAAAATGGAATAATCGGACATGCCTGGCACATAAGCCCCCCCTGCTGTCGCATTGCCAAAAACAACAGAAACCGTTGTGAGTCCCTTTTCTGATCGGCGCGTAATTTCTCTAAAGTTAGCTCCCGCAAGGTTGAACATCCGCGCTTGGTCGGGCAAGTTTGCACCGCCGCTTTCTACTAACTGCACACAAGGCAAGCCATTTTCTAAAATTATTTCGTTCATGCGCACATTCTTAAAAGACGTGGCATAGTCCATTATTCCCCCTTTTTTGGTGCCTATATTAGCAGTAATCATACACAAATGTCCCGAAATGAGGCCAATGCCCGTGATAGTGGTCCCATTTGGTCCAACTCCGCCCTCTATTCCCCAACCTGCCAGGGGCATCAACTCCAAAAAAGGGCTGTCTTTATCCAATAAAAGTTGTAGGCGTTCACTCGCTAACAGTTGATTGTTCTTTCTAGCTCTGGCTATGCGATTTTCTGTACCCTGGAAGCGACTGTTCTCCATGTACTCCTCAAATTCTTTCAGCAGGGTATTCATGCCCAGGTAGTTGTCTTTATATTGCTGAGAATTTTTATTAAGCCTTGATTGTATTACATCCATATAGCTATTTTCAATAATTGACTAGCACATTGCCACTACCCCCCAATTTCTCCCATTTCAATTCCTTCGGAGTAAGAAACTTTGATCCCATGCTCATTAAATGCTTTCTTGATGCGTCTATATGCTTCAAAAGTAACCGCCCAGTAATCATCCGGTTTAATAAAAGGGCGTATCGCAATAATAATATTATGGCTATCGTAGCTTTTAATTCCAACGTCGGGAGCGGGTTCTTCCAATATTTGGGAAAAATCTTCTAGGGCATCTAAAATAATTTTTCTGACACGAGGAAAATTTTCAGCATAGGGCATGGTAACTTCCAATTCCAATCGAATATGGTCCTTAGTGGAATAGTTGGTAATAATGCCATCGGTCACTTGTCCGTTCGGAATGATAAGCGTCTTTTGTCCGGGCGTAATAATGGTCGTATTAAATATCTTAATGCTTTCCACTTTTCCAAATTTGTCAGAAATTTCTACCCAGTCTCCTACTTTATAAGGTTTGAAAAAAACAATCGTAATGCCTGAAGCAAAATTGCCCAAAAACCCTTGGAGTGCTAATCCAACCGCAAATCCCGCTGCTGCTAAAACGGCTACCAAAGAAGAAGCATTAAAGCCAATCATGGAAGCTGCCAACAGAATCACCACAAACTTCATGGCGATATCTAACAAAGAAGTCAAAAAAGAACTGATTTCCTGAGCGATATTTGCCCTCACCAGTGCAGCACTAATCAGCGCATTAATTTTTTTTACTAACCAAAAACCAACAAACAGGATAATACCTGCTAAAATTAATTTGGGCACAAATACAACTGCCCAATCTATTAACCACTTGAGGTATTCATTATATTTATCCATTACTAATTATATACTCATTTTTTAACAAAACTATATTTTTCAAAAAAAAAGTTGCAAGATAAAATGCTTTTAACTTAGGAGAATGTTTTTCGAACTAAAATTATCCAGTAATTTTCTTCCTTCATATTGCTTTAAGCTAATCTAAAGAGGCGGATTAACAACCCGCCTTACGTTTTTATAAAAAAAATTGTTCTGCATCCTCTCCCAAAGAGTAATAAGCCTAATGTTCTTTTTCTGTTTTAGAGGCATTGGGGTGAACAGTCGGTGCTTTCCAGCGGGTATAGCCAATCGGTGTACTTTGGGCCCGTTCTATTGCTTTGCTGCTTCTTCTTTTATCATAAACCATAGCCCCCGTCATAATCAAGCTAGTACCAATAATAATAAATAATAAAATGCCAGCATCAAAACCCTCCACTTTTGCCTCTTCAGGAATGGCAAAAAATAAAAGAATGGTAATCAAGCCGCGAGGAGCAATAAACAGTTGGGGCAATATATCCTTGCCAATGGTCAATCGAAGAATGATGTATCGGATCAGATAAATAGACAAAATGATTAGAAGACTGATAACTGCTACATTCAAACTGGCCAGGGAGGATAGCACAATAGTAATTCCAAAAATGACAAAGAAAAAAGTCCTTACCACAAAAGCTGTTTCAATAGTAATCACATGCAATCCCTCATAGATATGCTTTGCCTTTTCGTAATCCAGGTATTTATCCAATGGTTTTTGAAAAAAGAGGCGCATATTGGCAATGAGCAGTCCAAAAATGAGGATAATAAGCAAAGAGGAAAGGTGCATTTTTTTACCAATTGCATATAATAATAATAAAACAGCAATCAATAAAAATAGCTTCACGTGGCTTTTGATATGCTGAAAAACCAGAACGATAATATAACTGGCAATTAGGGATAATACAATGGTCAGCACAACCGTTCCTGCAAAGCCCGCCACGCCACTAGAGTGCTCTGCCGCTTCCAACTGCCCTGTTAAAAAGTAAAATAGCATAATGCCCATAATGTCGGAAAAAGTGCTTTCATAAATGTGAAACTCCTTTTTATCTTCGCGCAATCCGGTCACGCTTGGAATGATAATCGCACTGGACAAAATGGACAAGGGCGTTGCATACAACCAAGCTGCACTCATGCTCATTTCGGGAATAAACCGATACAAAATCAAAGCCGCCACCCAAGTAGAGAGTAATAAGCTGACAAGGGCAATTCCAAGTGCCTTAACAATTGGAACCAATTTTTCTCTTTTTAACTCTAGCTCCAAAGCGGCTTCCAGCACGATCATTATCAAACCCACTATACCCAGTATTTCTAAAATAGGAAAAAAATCTAGATGGCCTGCTCCCATGCTATCCAGCCCAAACTTTAACAAAATGCCTAAAAATATGAGCATTAGCACAGAGGGAATGTTTGTCTTTTTAGACAATTCTCCAAAGAAAAAAGAAAAAATAATAATCGCCGAAGACGCAATAATTAAATTATAAGAACTTAATATTTCCATAGTTATATAATAGGCAATTCGACAAGTTTACCAGGGCTTTCCGATAAAACGTGTCCCCGTAGCGTTCGCTAATTATGCAAGTACTTAAAAGTTAATTGCATTTATTTTGTAGCCTCACACGAAAAACCCCACTCTTTAATTAGTGCGAGCAATTCGGGCAAATGGTGATCTTCTTTCAATAATATTTTTGCATTTAATACTGCTGCCTCATTTTCAATGAGCAATTCCGGCTTATGATTCCAATCGATGTAGGGGGTGGTTACAAACAAATCAATCAGTCTAAGTTTCAAGTTTTCCATATTGGATGTTTCTTCTTTTGGGGCCAGTTGCAAATAGTAAAATCCTCCAATTTTTTCTCCTGGAATAAGCGTATAGCCATTTTCGATTAATTGATAATAATTCAAATGGTGCATCCCCTCTTCTGTTTGCAAATGTAATCTGCCGCGATACAGTTTGGCAATAATGCCTTTTAAATTATTGGTTTTCAACTCAACACCTTCCACAATATCGTTGTCAAAAAGAAGGATGCGGCCACTTACATAACTTCTAATATAAGAAAAGCCGCCCACTAGAAAGACTAACAAAAACAATCCATGAAAAACTGGATTAATAAAAACAAACACGCCTGTCAAAATAATTAAAGCTACCAATTCATAAACAAGCCAGATTTGCCGCCAATATTTCTTCCAATTGATTTTAAGGCTTTGAGAAAAAGAAGACCGCTGAATAATTTGCTCCAGAAAGCGGATTCCAAAATAAATAGCTAGCAGCACAAAGGCAGCAAACAAAAGGTTCGTCCAGGTAAATCTACTATTTAAAAGTACTTCCATGGCGTTGTATCTTAATAATTTTACCTTATCGGGAAAAGTCTTACTGTTTATGAAATTTTAAATATCCTCGCTCCTCCAACATTCGCCCCAGATCATTGACAATAGATTCGTTGATTTCCAGCCAGCCGTCCAGTTGCCGTTTTAACAAGCCTACACTTATCAATCTTTTTAAAATGGCCGCGTATTTTTTGGTAAAAGGCGGGCCAAACAACTTGCGTAGTTGGTATTCATTCGTCCGCTTTGATAGCATGATAGAGGCCAGCAAAATGGCAGATTCTGGATTTAGAAAATTGGGCAATCCATAATTATTACTAGCTTGATGAAATACTTTTTCTTCATCCACTTTTTTAGTAGAATAAGACCAACGGTTTAAGGCTTCCCCGATATTTCCTTCTGCTTCTTTATAAATTTTATCCGCCATTTTCTGAAATTGTGGGGCCGATAGCTGCTGTTCCATTTCATTGACTAATATTTTATGGGTTGCTCCATGACGGATTAAAATGGCTTCTCTTATTTCTCTGGAAGACATCCGATCAACATTGATTTCTGCTTGAAAAACCCTAGTGGTTTCGTGAAATAATTGCAAATGAGCATGAAGCCAATTACTCATAGAAACCATAAAAAATAGATCATCTGCGTAGTTGTCTATACTTTTTTTAAGTATCCGAACATTTTTGCTCAAAGAAAGATTGGCATCCCGCCACAACTCTAGATCATCAATCCACACCAAAGGACGCTTGGTCAGCGCATATTTGATAACAAAATCCAGTGCTTCTTTTAAGTCAAATGTAGTCGTAATCTGTCGGCCATTCAATTTAATCAATGTATTAGGAGCTACCCGAACCGTAGTATCTGCAAAAAAATGATGAGCAACTAACTCTCCAAAAAGTGTTTTGCCAGCAAATCGCTGCCCGGTAATAATAATCGCACCCCGAAAGCCTAGTTTCCAATTATCAATAATATTTTTTGCATGTTGCAATTCCTTTTCTCGCCCCAGCCAAAAAGACTCTCCAATATATCCTCTGGTCAGAAAAATATTGGTGTAGTGATTATTGCTAATATCTATCGCCCGATCTTTGATTACCCGAACAATTTTTTCAGAATAACTCAAAGCATCTTCCTGCTCGGCTATCTCTTTAAAATTCTGGATGCGCTGCCCTTGTTTTTTAAGCCAAGCTTGAATCCTGGTTTGCAGGCGATTCTGATTCTGTTTGAATTGATTAATTGCAGACTGTAATGGAATTGGTAAAAAATCCGCTACGGGGCTATAGATAGATGCAATAGTAAAGTTATTTTCTAACCTGCTGGAAATCAATTTTTTAAGCTCTTTTAGGTCGTTTTCTGTATGGGACAGTTTTTTTAAGAAGGCATACAAAGGTTGACAAATATCTTCTTTTTGAAAATCTGCTTCTTTCGCTTCAGCAGACAATAACAAAGCCTTGTTTCGAATATTCAACAAGGACATTTTCAGTCCGTTATAGGCATTTTCTGTCAATTCCCAAAGCTCATAAAGAATCGGCAAAATTTCGGACTCCAACCACAATGTGGTATTTCTTTTAAAATTAATATCCTTTATTTCCACCATCCCTTCGTTGATGCTCACCGGAACTTGTGCTTTGCGCGGTAAAGAATTCAATTCTACATCAAGTGCTTCAGAAAAGGAATCGAGATGATTGGGTAGATTAATGCTCGCTTCGAGGCCTTCTAGCTGGGCAGCTATTTTCCCTAGTTTAGGTATCGTTTCTTCTTCGACCATTTCAAGGGTATTTTGTGCTTTATTTCTGATTATTTTCAGTTCGTTCGCACAAAAATGCTCTGTTTGATGAATGAGTCTTTCGATTTTTTGAAAACTTTCTGCTATTGCATGCAATTCTTTGTGTTCACTCAATAGGCGGCTGCACTGATCTGGAATGGATTGCACCTGTTCCCTATAAATGGGCCAGGGGTTATTTTGCAAATGCCATTCTTCGATCGCTTTTGCTTTTTTTTGCAGATTGGTTCTGGAAGCTTTTTCCACATAGGTTTCTAAATCTTCTATTGCTTTGAGAAGCGTTTCCTTGGATTCGAGATTGAGGGTTCGAAGTGCTTCCGCTCCCACTTTATTCCCCACTTTCAGAATTTGTGCTTTTTGTTGTTGGAATAAAATATCCCGCCACAATATCATAAAGGATTTTGCTTGACTAACCCAGTCAAAATTGATCCAATAATAATTAAACAATGAATTTTCGTCAATTGGTTCTTGTCGAGCTAACTGCTCATGACAATAATCTCCCACTTCTACAATTGCCCGACTGAGCACAGTTGCTCCTTCGGTCATTGCGCCCAGATTGACGGGCAGATTTTTTGCTGCCCAGACCCGACTGATATGTTCTGATAAAGCGGACTTGAAATTTGAGAGAAGTTGTGGCAGTTTATCCATTTAGAATAGTTATACTAAAAAAGGTCCGTTAATGTTTTTGTAAAAAAACTCAAAACCAACACTTTAGCAAACGGTAGTCCTTGAACAAAGACCAGCATTTATATTTTTGGCTAAAATTATTTAATTCTTGTCACAAGTAAAAGGTTTATTTTTCAAAATCAATCGCCTTCTCCTTTGAGCGTCCTTAAAAATAAACCTTCTTTGACAAATTGTGCGGAATAAAATGATGTGGACGATGGGTGTAGGACAAATTTGCTATGCCACAGTAGGGTGGGACACTCTAAAGTATAAATGAAACAGCACCGTAAGGCGAACTGCCATTGAATCAAAATCTAATGATTCGCCTCAAATCATTGTATGCTAATCAACTCTATTGTAAAAATCAAAGCAGAAAATGGAGGAATAGACGGAGGAGAACCCCGCTCGCCATAAGCCAAATCATACGGAATATATAATTTCCATTTTGCACCCGGTTGCATTAATTGTAAGCCCTCCACCCAGCCCTGGATGACCTGAGTGACCCCAAAAGTAGCTGGATCATTTCTTTTATAGGAGCTGTCAAAAACCGTTCCGTCAATCAAAGTACCTTCATAGTGAACCGTTACTTTGTTGGACGTAGTAGGCCTGTCGCCACTTCCAGGGGTTAGTATTTCATACTGCAAACCGTTTGGCAAGACGGTCACTTCGGGTCTTTTGGCATTATTTTCCAAAAAGGCTTTTCCTGGAGCGATTTTATCTGCATTGAGTCTTTCAGACTGTACTTTCATGTGTTGTTGAAAAATAGCACTTGCTTGTTGCGGGCTAATTTTAAGGGCGGCTTCTGAAAAAACATCATTCACAGCAGCGGCAAGAGAAGGCGCATCAATGCTCTGTAGTCCTTGATTTTTTAAGTTTTTGGCGATCAAGACGCCCACACTGTAACTTACAGAATCCATATTATTTGTTAAGTTTTGCGCACAAAGGGAAGAAAATATTATGGCAAAGACTAATAAAAAAGTAGTTTTTTTCATAATTAATTTAGTTGATAATTTTTTTTTGAAATTCTGATAGTGAAAATAACACATTCATTAGGAATGCAAAGTCCCTACTTGGATACCCATATCAAACACCAAACCATTAAAGAATTTAAAGGAAAGATTGTTGCTTCAGATTAGTTTTTTATGAAAATTTTAGGTTTATGCTGGAAAGAGGCCATTAAGTTTTGCTAGGGGTAGGGCTTATAAAGATACACTTCTACTCTTCTATTTTTAATGCGTCCGGTAGCTTCGCGATTAGAAGCAATGGGGAAGCGTTCTCCCATGCCTTTGGCATTGAGTCTATCTGCCAAAATTCCTTTGCTGATCAAATAATTGGCAACGGATTCTGCTCTTTTTTGAGAGAGGGTTTTATTGGTTTTATTACTGCCTGCACTATCGGTATGTCCCAAAATGCCCAGGTGCATTTCGGGATGATCCTTCAATAAACTAACCAGTTTGTCTAATTCTGCTTGGGAGCCTTCTCTTAGGCTCGCTTTGCCAGATTCAAAACGCACTTGTTCCAAGGGTAGCATATCGCCTTTTAATAAAGCCAGCTTTTTTGCTCGCTCAAAAGCCAATTCTTCTGGCAGTTCATCAAATTCCAATTTTTTAAAACAAACTTTATGCGTATTGCTGAATTGGCCGGTCGCAGCAGAAATACCCCAGTAAACTTTGGGATCATTTTTAAAAATAGTTGCTGTAATATTTTCCTGTAACCTAACCAGGTTTTTGCCCTCTAGCGTAACCAATAGCACTTTTTGGCGCGCTTTCCAGGCTACTTTGAGCAAATGGTTTTTACAATCCTCTATATTTTTACCAATCGGAATGGGGCTCGTCATATTAAAGTGGTGGCTGGGATTTCCATTACCCAATACAGCAATATGATCTTCCCCGGGATCGCCCAAATGTTCATTTTGCCAAGTGTCCAGTTCGATGCCCAAAGAAGGATATAAACCCGAAAAACCCATTCCTTCGCCCGCCCGACCAATAGATAATTTGGGGCTAAAAATAAACGCGATACCATCTGCACCTTCCTCATCTTTACAACCTAAAAAAACGTCCACTTCCATATCAAAGTCTTCGGCGAGATTGATAGGCTTTGGATACCATATAGCACCAGAAGACCAGCGAAAGTCATTGGTTAGCTCATAGCAGTCATCTGCCATTTTACGCACATCTCCCGCTTTTTTAAAAGTTATTTTTGACAGATCAATCTCAATTTTTTGTGCCGTCAAATGGAGAGGGAGAAGCAAAACAAACAGCCAGAAAAAGTAGCGCATAAAGGGCATATACAGGAAATTTGAAAAACAAATAATACTTTTCTCTAAAATATAACTTTATTTTCTTAAAATGCTTTTCAAAACAACCATTTTTAACAGATACATCGAGAATTAGTTAGTCATGGCTCTTGTATTTACAACGGCACAAACGGACGAGGAGCTTCAACAAATCCTTGATTTGCAATGGGTTAACTTACCCCAAAACCTATCCCAAGAAGAAGCAAAAGAACAAGGTTTTGTGACCGTCCATCACAATCTAAATATACTCTCGGCAATGAATAGGCAATACCAACACGTCATTGCAAAAGACGGGGAAAAAGTGGTGGGTTATACTTTGGTAATGCTAAAAGAATTTGGCGACAAAATACCTATACTCTTGCCTTTTTTTGAAAAAATCAATCGGCTTACTTATCGGGGCGAACTGCTCCGGCATGTTTCCTATTTTGTCATGGGACAGGTTTGCATTGATAAAAATTATCGCAGCAAAGGCATTTTTTCAGGACTATACCTACAAATGAAAAAAGAGATGTCCGATCATTTTAAATACGTGATTACCGAAATTGCCACCCGTAACACCCGTTCTATACGAGCGCATGAAAAAGTTGGCTTTGGCACCATCCATATTTACTCAACAAAAGAGGAAGAATGGGCAATTGTAGGCTGGGATTGGAGGTAGGCGTTTAATTAACCCTTCCTGTTATTTATTTGTTATTGCCATAATAGTCTTCACCTCAATTTTCCTTTCCTTTCCATCGCCCTCGCTTAGATGCATTCGGGTGTTTCGGGCAAATTTCCTCATTGCAGCAATATTTTTTTCTGACATATTGATTAAGTATTCATGTCCATTTTCAAAAGCGGAAATGGGGATGCTAAAATACTTTCTTTTGCCTCTTTTATTTTTTTGAATATACCGCCAAATGGGAATGTAATGATGTGCCTTTAGAACTGTTTTATTGCTTTTTACGTTTTTAACCAAATCAATTTCTACCAGAATGCCGCCATCCGTATTCGCTTTGGTTTGATTGGAAATAAAATTGCCTAACGAATAGGCGACCAGTTGCCTAGAAGCGGCATCCGTACTCGGCAATTCTCTAATAGGTTGCACTACATGAGGATGCGACCCGATGACCAAATCGGCTCCATTTTTAAATAGCCAACTAGCTAATCTTCTCTGTTTTGCATTTTCAACCAATTGATATTCTTTGCCCCAATGCATGACGACAATAATGAAATCTGGCTGGATCAGTTTTGCCAAAGCCAAGTCTTTTTTCATCGTGACGGTATCAATATAATTGACAATAGTAGGGGCTTCGGTTTTTATGCCATTTGTGTCATAGGTATAATTTAGAAAACCTAGTTTAAAATTATTTTTATAAATAATTAAGGGGTAAAACAGGTTGCGCTCTTCCTCGTTTTTAAAAGTGCCTGTTTGGTAAAACCCATAATTTTTCAAAGTGCTAATGGTATTAATCAGCCCCGCTGCCCCCGCATCGTTGGAGTGATTATTAGCAGTGACCAGCAAGTCAAAGCCTGCCAGTCGCAAGCCCAAAGCCAGCTCATCCGGGCTTCTAAATTGGGGATAGCCCTGGTAAGGTGGCTCTCCAGGCAAGGTCACTTCCAAATTTCCAATCGCTAAATCTGCTTGCTCAATAATTGGACTAATGTACTGAAAACAAGAGCTATAGTCATAGGATTCATTTGGAATCAACTCTGCGGAAGTTATTTGGGGTTGATGCTGCATCACATCTCCTGCAAACAATAATTTAAAATGGAGTAAACTGTCCTCCTGCGCAGCAAGTAGCTGGATAAATAGCAAAAAGATAAAGGTTAAAAATGCAGATGAAGAACTGTAGGATCTAATGATAGCTATTATTTTTTCCAATGACTAAAACCTGTTTTAAAGAAAACAAATGCATTGCCAGCGCATAAGGTACAATAAAGGCCGGAATCCAAATAAATGGCAGAAATGCAATAAACTCATTAGCTGGCTCATTCATAAAAATCCGAAAAGGAGAGGGAGTAGAAATAAAGGCAATAAACAAAATATTGAACAATAAAAAAATGCCAAACACATTCCAGATAGCCGCTTCAAAACGCAAAAAACGACCGTTGCCGAAAAACAACCCTGCCGCAAACAAAGCGGTAATGCCTACGATGAAGTCCATATTAAAGCCGTCAAAAGTCATCTGAAAAGGAACAAATCCACCAATTAAGCCCAGCCATAACATTATTTCCATCACGATCCTAAAACTTTGTACTTTGATTAACCATTTCGGAGGTATGTGCCTTAAAATATTGGTAAATGATTTTGAAAAAAGCAACATAATCGTCAAAATAACAGGCGGGAATAAACCCAATACCAATATTCTAGGGAATAAATATCTAAAATTGCTATAATATCCGCTCCAGGCCAATAATCCAGTTATCAATAACCAAAGACCTAGGCCTAATGCAACCCATCGAATCATTTTCTTTTGTTGCTGACTATCTGACCGCATGGCTAAATAAGCCCTTCTCAAAGCATATGTAATACTCAAAATGATAAAAAACACCAGCAAAATCACTATAAATTGACAAAGAATATAAAGGGCTTTATTCATTTTGTTCTTTCTTTGAGAAGATCACAAGACTATTTATTTTTCTCAAAGTTTTTCAAAAATTCTGCTCTATCGGTAATTGCCACCTGAAAATCTTGTTCTATCTGTAGGCCTTCCTGAAGCGTCGTTCGCTCGCCTGCATAATACAAGTGCTTCATAGCAGCAATAGTTTGCGCACTATTATTCAATATATCTTGTGCCAATTCATGAGCAGCAGCTTTTAGTTCGGCTAATGGAACTGCCCTATTAACTAAACCAATGTTGGCAGCTTCTTTACCCGAAATGGGTTTGCAGGTAAAAGACAATTCTCGCGCTTTTATTGGGCCAACTAGCTGGCTCAGTCGCTGACTCAGCCCCCATTTTGGCAAAATGCCCCATTTGGCATGGGTATCCCCTATTTGGGCTTCTTCGGCAGCTAGAATCAAATCAAAGGCCATCATCAACTCCAAGGCACCCGTAAAACAATAACCATTGACTACAGCGATACAAGGTTTGGGCATGGTTTGGATAAACTGGATAGTTTCATTGGCATCATCATGAATTTTATCCGCCGTAAAAATGCCTCCAGAAATGCCCTCGTTTAACGCCTTCAAATCCACACCTGCTGACCAAGCACGCCCTGCCCCTGTAACCAATACCACCTTGACCGCAGCATCTTCTTTAGCTTGTTTTAGCGCCCGATGTAGTTCAATAACCAACTCCGGACTAAGGGCATTCATCACTTTGGGACGATTGAGGGTAATGGTTAGTACTGAACCCTCTTGCTGATAAAGTAGGTAGTTGAATGTTGACATATTCAAGCTATAGCTCAAAAGAAATTTAATTATTTTAACTTAGCACGAAAGTATAGAAATTTCGAGTTTAAAATAAATTCAGGACAGATAATTAAAAAAAATATTGGATCAAGGCTGGTAATAACTATCCTCCTTCAAAATGCTGCCAACCTTGCGCTTTAATGGGGTGAATATTTCCCCCTTGGGTGTGTAGTTTGATACCGTCTTTTTTAGTGACAATATCTCCCATAATATAAACATCCGGCAAATACTTCACCTTTTCAATATCACTCGGATCAACGGTAAATAATAGTTCATAATCTTCTCCTCCGCTAAGCGCGCAGGTAATCGGGTCCAGTTTGAATTTGATCGCCATCATTTGAGCATCGGGATGAATAGGCACTCCGCTTTCTTCTATAAATGCCCCAACCTCTGATTGTTTGCAAATATGAAACAACTCTGAAGCTAAGCCATCTGAAACATCAATCATAGAGGTCGGTACTAGTTTATTTTTAGCAAATAATTCTATCATATCCTTCCGTGCTTCCGGTTTTAGTTGCCTGCCGACCAGGTAGTTTTGGTCCTCCAAGTCCGTTTTGACACCAGGATTTGCCAAAAAAACCTGCTTTTCTCTTTCCAATAATTGGAGCCCTAAATATGCTGCTCCCAAATCGCCCGTTACGCAAATGATGTCGCCTACTTTTGCCTTATTTCTATATACAATTTTGGTTCTTTCTGCTTGGCCAATAGCCGTAACGCTTATATACAAGCCCTTTGGAGAAGAGGTCGTATCTCCCCCCACCAAATCCACCCCATATTTTTGACAAGCCAGATGAATCCCTGCATATAATTCCTCCAAGGCCTCCACAGAAAATCGATTGGATAAAGCAATAGAGACTGTTAGCTGCTTAGGAATAGCGTTCATGGCATAAATGTCAGACAAGTTAACCACCACTGATTTATATCCCAAATGCTTTAAGGGCATATACATCAAATCGAAATGAATACCCTCCACCAACATATCCGTAGATACGACGGTCAAAAATCGGCCATTATCAATCACTGCCGCATCATCGCCCACCCCTTTTCTGGACGAGCGGTTGGTCAGGCGAGCATGTTGGGTCAAATGATCAATCAAACCAAACTCGCCCAATTGGTTGACGTTCGTGCGTTTTGTTTTTTCGTTGGCCATATAAGCTAGTTTACGCTTAAAATTTAGCTTTGCAAAGCTACTAATTTATCTACTCATCCGTCAGACAGCTTGCTAATCCCTCACCTGAATTGTATATTAAGGCGGGTGGATTAGCAACCCGCTTACGACATTACCAGCATGTTTTCTTGAAGCAAGGCATTAAAAAAAGAGGCGACAGACTATTTATTGTTGGATTTTATTATTTTTGAGGGTATAAATTTTGAAAAAACAATTGAATGATCCTAAAATCAGAGCAGTTAGTAAAAATTTACGGTCGTCGAACGGTTGTGAAAGGCGTTTCGATTGAAGTAAACCAGGGAGAAATTGTTGGATTATTAGGACCTAATGGTGCAGGAAAAACAACGACCTTTTATATGGTGGTTGGTTTTATTAAGCCCAATGGTGGAAAAGTTTATTTGGAGCGGGAGGACATCACCCACTTGCCCATGTACAGGCGAGCACAAAAGGGCATTGGCTATTTACCCCAAGAGCCCTCTGTTTTTAGAAAACTAAGTGTAGAGGACAATTTGCGAGCTGTGTTGGAGATGACCAATTTAAGCAAAGAAGAACAGGAAGAAAAAATGGAAACACTCATTCGGGAATTTAGCTTAGAGAAAGTGAGAAAAAGCAATGGCGACACCCTCTCAGGAGGAGAGCGCCGTCGAACGGAAATAGCTAGAGCTTTGGCCACCTCGCCCAAATTTATATTATTGGACGAACCCTTTGCGGGCATTGACCCAATTGCAGTGGAGGATATCCAATCTATTGTGAATAAACTACGAACCAAAAACATCGGCATTTTAATCACCGACCATAATGTTCAGGAAACACTCTCCATTACCGACCGCGCCTATTTGATGTTTGAAGGAAAGATTTTAAAAACAGGTACGGCAGAAGAACTAGCCGCTGACGAAATGGTCAGAAAAGTGTATTTGGGCAAAAACTTTAAATTGAGGAGAAAAGTGATTGGTAATTAGTGGACTAATGGTCGGTGAAAGAAAAAATCCGAACCATTTTTAGTACTACACAGACATACATTGAGAAAACCAGAACCATTGAAAATTAACTGGAAGGCTTTTCCTTTTATTCGTCTCGGTCTTCCTTTTTTTGTAGGCATTTTACTTGCAGAACGGCTAAGTATTGATCATTTTTCACTGGATATTCTGCTGTTTTTGCTACTCTTAGCCCTTTTTATTCATAAAAATCGCGCATTTGGCCCAGCAAAAAAATGGATGCCCGGCGTATTTATCAATGCTTTCTTTTTCCTCTTTGGATACTTGCTTACTGTTGATTATAATGAACTAAACGACCTCAATCATTATCATCATCAATTAACATCCGATAAAGAACAATACCTGACTGGAATAATTTCCAACTTGCCAAAACTGAAAAACGATAAATGGAAAATCGAATTGAGCATAGAGCAGTTGGGGCAAAAAATTGGAAAACTAAGCGAATGTCGGGGAAAACTCTTGCTTTATCTTCGGCGAAATCAGCGTTTTTCCAACCTCGATTATGGAGATAAAATTTTAGTAAAAAGCAAAATAACGGCTTTACCCGAAATCAAAAATCCACATGCTTTTGATTACAAACAATACCTTCATTTTCAAAATATTCACTATCAATCTTTTGTAGAAAAAGATAATTGGACGATCCTGAAAACCAAGCAAGGCAAGTCTTTATTCCAGGCTGCATTTCAGTGGAGAAAACGATTTTTGAGCATTTTAAAAAAACATATCCCTGCCGAAGAAGAAAATGCTATTGCTGCCGCTTTATTGCTAGGTTATAAAGAAGATATATCAGCAGAAATCAAGGAAGCCTATAAAGAAAGTGGTGCGATTCATGTGTTGGCTGTTTCAGGGCTACATATTGGAATAATCAGTTGGATTCTATTATTTTTCTTAAACCTTTTTAAATCAAAAAATCCATTTTGGAAGTGGATCAAACTGGGCTTAATTTTAGCGACTATGTGGGGTTTTGCCCTGCTGACTGGAGCTGCCCCGTCCGTGCTTCGAGCAGCAAGCATGTTTTCTCTAATCTACATTGGACATACGATAAATCGGGATACTAACACTTACAATACATTGGCCGTTGCTGCTTTTGCAATCCTGCTTTGGAATCCATACACCTTATTTCATGTTGGCTTTCAATTTTCTTTTCTAGCAGTTGTAGGAATTGTATTTTTCACCCCCAATATCTATCAATTTTGGATACCCAATTCGATTATTATTGATAAAATATGGAAGTTAACGGCAGTGGGAATAAGCGCGCAAATTGCAGTATTTCCGCTGAGCTTATATTATTTTCATCAATTACCCATCTATTTTTGGTTAACAGGGCTGATCGTTATTCCCTTTGCTTCTGTCATATTATATGGGGGGTTGGCGGTCTTGCTATTTAGCTTTTCTCCGCCTATTGCGCAATTCATTGGTTGCTTTGTTTCTTTCATTATTTGGTTTCAAAATGAGTTTATTCATTTTATTCAAAATTTGCCCTTCCACCTTTTAGAAGGCATTTGGATTAGTCCGCCTGAAGTATGCCTGCTTTATATAGCCATTGGGGGAATGGTTCTCTTGTTTTTAACCTATAGATTGAAATGGATACAATTGACGCTGGTTTGTCTGCTTTTTATCGCTTGCTTTAGGATGGTCAATGCTTTTCAGCAAACTTTTCAAAAAAAGATCATTTTTTATTCTACTGCAAAAAATACCACCATTGATTTTATAAACGGCAAAAAAGTTTATGCTCTAGACAACGGGTTGGCGACATCAACCGCCTATGCTACTCAAAACAATAGATGGTATTTGGGAGCAGAGAAAATCGTTAAAATTGATTCCAGACAAAGTCGGTTGGATAATTTTTATAAAGGAAAAAATTGCCTGCAATTTCACGATAAAAAAATGATCCTTATCAATAAAAAGCTGCCTGCAAAAACACCCCCACTCAAACGACTCCAATGCGATTATTTACTAATTCAGGGCAATCCTGCTATCAATGTTTCAGGCTTGATTCTTTTTTATGATTTTAAAGAAATTATTTTTGATGGCTCCAATTCAGATTGGAAAATTGAACAATGGAAAGCAGAATGCAGGGCATTAAATGTAAAATTTAAAGACGTAAAAAAGGAAGGAGCCTATATCATTGAAATCTAGAGCGTGATAGCTGAGGTGCCGTGCCATGATTTGAATGAAAATAAGTGTAGTTTCTGTTTTTATCGCTTTCTTGCCAATGCAAATCCGCCCTTCTGGTAATCTCCAAATGAATTTATATCTTTTAATGCTAACAATATTCCCCATTTTGCCGTATTGTAAACTCGACCTAATGTCATTAAGTTAGTGGAAGCATATTACCCTAAAATTACTGGATAATGGGAAATTATCCAGTAATAAGGCGGGATTATCCAGTAATTTCCCATTACCAAGCAATTTTTCTGCTTTTCAAAACAAGATACTGCCATTAACTTAATGACATTGAAACTCGACCTAGGTGTAGAGCAATTTTTCAGATTGTGATTTTTGACCCCAATTTTGTAGATAATAGCTGCTGTTTTTTTGAAAAAATCACCCTCCTTGGGCGCGTTTAATACTTTGAAACTTAATTCTCTTAGATACAAGGCATTTTAAAATGTGCCTTATTCGGCTTTTAAAATTAACCAATAATGAAAATACTAATTCCTACACTGCCAATTCACCGGCATTATTTAATCTTGAAAATAAGTTTCTTTTTTAGCTGTGGTCTTCCTGGATTAATAAAAGGGGGGGCTTGTCTGTTGGCCTTGTTTCTCGCGCCGGCTGGTTTCGCCCAAAAGCAATACTTAAAGGCAAGCCTTGAGAATAGCATTACCATTGAGCCAGAAAGCAGTATCCGGTTGGGCGGGTTTAGTCCCAATTCGATTAGCTTAGACCATCTTCTCACTGCTTCGGATGGATACGTGAATTTTACTTTCGCTGGCTTGACAGACCAAAACGAGGTAAGGATTGGTTTGCAAGATGAAACCGGTTCGGTGTATTATCAACTGCAATTTGCGAATGGACAGATCACCCTTTCCGACCATCTAGGCACGTCTTTTTCGCTTTTGAACAATACGCTTAATCATCGCCTTTTTAAAATCCGCAAGTGTGGAACGAGCATCACTTGGTTATCCGATGATGATGTTCCGATACTGCGTTCTGCGCTGAGCAGTGGTACCGTCTTATCTGCCAAAGTGAGCCTCACTAGCGCGCTGGGAGCCAATCTCGATTTGGTGTTTGATACCGTTGCTGCTGACTGTGAAAAATGCGAATCCGCTACTAGTCCTACGCTATTTCCGGGGGATATTTTATTGGCGGGTTATGACAATGCGCCAACGGGCAATACAATCGTATTGAAAACGCTGATTCCCCTTGCCACAGGGACTAGCTTCCAGCTTTTGGAAGGTAATTATGTGGCGAGCAATCAACGGTGGCTGGATGCCACTGGCGCAGGAGGGGTCGCTATACAAAAAATCGTCTATACTGGTAGTGTCGTATTACCCATTGGCACTACGATCTGTTTTACTTTACCGACTGCGGGATTTGGAGATGACTTATTAGCGACCGATTTTAGGGTTGACGGGGCTGCCAGCAGTGATTTTTGTGTAGAAAATGCAGGCAATACGGTCAATCCGCAAATCAACCTGTCCAGCAATAATAGCAGTGCGCTGTTTTTGGTGCAGGGCGGATGGAAGTTACTGGATGCCCACAGTGAGTTTTTCGGCAGCGCTATTAGCGGCTTACAGTACGGAGGGCATTGGCAAGACAATGCCCAAAGTCCCTCCAATGGCTTATCCAACTTGCCTGTAGAAATTGAGTGCATGGCCACGGAGGACGGTCTTGGTCCTGCTAGTCGCTATGCTTACTATACGGGCAGCACGCTTACGGTGGCAGATATAAGCAATTTTGCCAATTGGCAAACAGGTAGTGGGGCAATGCCTGCGGGGGCTTGTGGTGGTGCAGCTTCTCTGACGGCAGTACCTATCCAAAGCTCAAAAAGAACCTTATCTGATAGAGAAGTAGTAAGAATTTATCCCAACCCCTTCCAGCAAAATTTTACCATCGAGCTACAACTAACCAAGCCCCAGATAGTACAGCTTGACCTATACGATAGTAGTGGCAGCAGCATTTATAGCTATGCCTACGGCGAAAAAACAACCGGAACGCATCTGTTTCCCTTGCGCTTGCCCAAAGGGATGAGCGACCTTGTTTTTTGGGCACGCATTCGCTTGGCAGATCAAACCATTGTGAAACGGGTAGTAAAGCAGGGAACGGGCATTAGCTATTGAAAATAATTTTTATCGAGTTGAGTGACCAAATCCAAACACAAAAAATAAATCCAATGAAAAGAAGCATTTATATTCTTATAATCATCTTCACAGGGCTAATCGCACCGCTTTTTAGCCAACAAGCACCCACTTACAACCAACTTAATCAAGTGCCTCCCTCCCCAACTGCAACTGCTTTAGGGGAATATGGAAATGTTCCAATCAATTTATATACCGGTCTTCCGAATATCTCTATTCCACTTTATACCTTAAATTCCAAACAATTAAGCCTTGATGTTTCATTGAGCTATCATGCAGGAGGAAATAAACTAAATGCAGTAGCCCCCATGACTGGCTTGGGTTGGTCGCTTAATGCAGGAGGCGTGATAACCAGAACAATTCGAGGTAAAAATGATCTCGAAACAACATTGGGTTTTATCGATGCGCCTGATGATATTGCCACCAATCCTGCTACCCAAAGAAGTGCGGCTGAAGGAACTATTGATACCGAACCCGATTTATTCTTTTTTAATGTGGGTGGCTATTCAGGCAAGTTTACTTTTGATAAAACGGGTACAATTCGCCTCATTCCTTATCAAGATATTAAAATTGAACTAGTTGACGCTCAAAATTGGAGACTTACTGCTCCCAACGGCATAATATATGAATTTGGGGGTAGTGATAAAATAGAATGGACGGATGTCAATGATTCAGGCTGCAGCGGTTTTGTTGCTAATCCTGAGATTTCTAGTTGGTACCTTAGCCGAATTATTCACCCTGAAGGGGACATGCTCACCTTTAATTATAATAGCCACATCATCATCTATGTTTCTGGAGTATCAGAAAGTCGGTTTACAAAAGTTAATCCCTTTGCTGGATGTGAACTTGAAAATACCCTTTGCCCCGATATTTCAGCTCAATATTGCCTACAAATCCTGACCGTTGATGGGGTACATCTCGAATCTATCACCAGCAGTTCTGGGATGAAAGTAAACTTTAATTTCATCCAAAGCCTATCGGATGGAACTGCGGCTAGGCTAGACCTCTCTGGCGGGTATCGCTTGGAAAACATCGACGTAAAAGGACCAACAGACGAACTACTCAAATCTTTTACTTTTTCTTATGATTATTTTGAATCACTCAATCAAGCGGTCTTTTCAAATGCCAATGCACCCACCAACAATAAAAAGCGGTTAAAACTAAAAAGTGTTCAGTGCTTTGGAAACGACGGGAATAGCATTCCACCCTTTGAGCTTCATTATCTCGATGAGTTGAATAGTAATTTATACAGCATCCCTGCTCGCTTATCTGCTGACCAAGACCATTGGGGTTTCCCTAATGTTAATGATGCTACCACTTTATTACCCGCCGATAATACTATTACTGCTTTTTTTGCGGGAGCTAATCGAGGGGCTGATGAAAACAAAAGTAAAGCGGGTTTGCTCTATCAGATAGACTACCCAACGGGTGGATACACCAAATTTGATTATGCCCTTAACTTGACTTTAGCCATTTAAGCAGCTCTGGTAGCCATAAAAAATAAATGGTCAAGCCAATGTTGATTTAATTTATGAATGTCAGGTTTATCCCTAGACATTGAAAAATAATTATTTCGCCAAATTAGCAATCTAACAGAGGCGATAGCATCCGAAAAAGTCGGATGTGATTTTTGATACCATGCTGTCGTTTTTACTACTAATAAATTTTGTTGGTGTAGCTTATCGGTCATAATGGTGATGATGCTAAATAACGCCATCAAAATTGGAGTTGTTCTAGCTATTGCTTTATCAGACCATTGTCTTTGAGTTTCTACTCCTAAATGAGTTCTGACTTCTTCAAAAGTGACTTGAACCGTCCATCTTCGGATAAAGAAGTTAATAATCTCAAGAATAGGTAAGTCTAATTTAGTACATAATAAGGCACTTGTTTTAATAACTCCATTAGGGTCCTTAATCAAACCCCATCGAATAGGTAAAGGCCTCATTCCTGAATGATACCAAATGGCAGTTCCTGTAGCAATTAATAATTCTACTTGTCCATGATTGTACCATTTAGGAATAGTCAGTTTTACCCATTGAGTGGTTGGGTCATCAGCTAGTTGTTCTAGATTTTTTAATCGCTGACCCTTTTTACGATTTCGTCCAGGACGCCCTTTAGGTCTTTGAGGAACAAAATCATAAAGTGCAGCATCTAGACGCAACCGAGTGATGACACAAACATGATTACGCACAGCTGCTAGTAGTTCAATGACCGCATAAGAAGAGTCTGCCACAATGATAATCAAGCGATTAGGCAACCAACGACTTAGTTGCAACATCATCTGGCGAGCCCAATCGGTTATTTTCTTATGCTGTTTGCCATTTTGCTCATTGTACCGTTCAGAAGGAGCCAGTACCGTCAGAAATGGTAATGCCCATACTCGGTTAGCCCAACTGATGGGTGTTAGAAGCATCATACTAATCCATCTTAGACCGCTACACTTGACAAAGTGACTTTTGGAAGATCGCACTGGGTCTCTATAAATGCCTTTTGTCTTTATTGCTTTTCCTCGTCTTCTTTCTATTGTTTCATCTATGCCAAAAATTAATGGCTCAGACGATAGGGAAAAATGTTTGACAAGTTGAAGTAATAAAATATGGGCTGATTTATAGCACGACCACTTGGCTCTACTTAGGACTCGATGGTATTTATGAAAACGTTTTTCGTTACTAAGTCCAACTGCTCTTAAGGCACTACAGACTGTACGACGACCGACTACTAAAATACTACCTAGTAGTAAAAATTTTGCATGTTCAAAGACCTTGTGGCTAAATATCGGAGCAAATACCGATATTTGCTGCAAGAATTCTTTTGGAAGAGTAAACATTTTTTATTGATTTTGGCGAATCAAATTTACTCATCTTTAAGAATTCTCTTTTTATTTTCAAATGGCTAAAGTCGAGCTTAATGATTATGGGGCTTTAGAACAGCCCTATAATTGGGTTTGTGACAATATGGAAGAAGATAGAGCAGCAGAAGTCATTGTCAAAGGAACAGACCCCATCAATGTGGTCAATAGTCAATCTTTTACGATCAATAAAGCACAATATGTATCGGTTCATTCCAGAGTAGGAGTCATAGAAGGAATAGAAGATTTTAATGGCACTGCTCGCATTAAAGATGCTAGTGGTGCGACTGTTTTTAATGCCCCAATCAGTCTTGCCACAACCACTAATTTGGTTTACTTAACGGAACAAACCTACACTATTGAAATTATTAAAGCCGTCAGTAGTGATTTTGCTGAAATTTCTGTTTTTTATACCCATACACTACTGGATTGTTCTACGGGTACGACTATTCCAGGGATGAAAGCAGGTGGGGTGCGCATCCAGCGGATTACGGATTTTGACGGTGAACAGGAAACGATTCGGCGATTTAAGTACCAAAAAGTAGTCGATGGCATTACTCGTTCTAGTGGCATTTTGGTCAGCCCCATAGACTATCGCTATATCCAAAACAACCAAATGCTATGTAATAATTATGTAGCTTGCAATTTGAGTTGCGCTTATTATGCTCAAAATACGGCTCCTCGATGGACTGCAGAAGGGAGTCATATCGTCTATACTGAGGTCGAGGTGTTATACGGTGAACTGGGCGAAAATGGCAAAAAACAGAGCCAGTTTAGCTATGCTCCTGATGTAGTACAAAGGCAATATCCTTTTGGGGCGATTACGAGCTATGATTGGAAAAGAGGCTTATTACTGGAACAAAATATATTAAATGCAAATGGAGATACTATCCAAACAGTAATAAACGATTATGATTTTAGAGCGACCAAAAGTCTTAAAAACCATACTATTCCTGCCCAAAAAGTGGCATTTAAAATCAATAACCCTCTATGTTTTCCTGCCGATTTGATTATCAATGATTATGAAGTCATTGCCCCTTGGTATTATTTAAAAAGCAAAACCGAAACGCTTGATGGTCTTACCAAGACAACTCATTACCAGTACAATGAAACCGATGCTGGTTTTCATTCCAATCCAACGGCAGTCTATTTCACCAATTCCAACGGGAAGGTTTATAGAAGTGAGATGGATTATGCCCATGAGAAAAATCTTTCTTGCTTAATTAACGAATATAAGATTGGTATTCCAGTTGAAACTAGAAATTATGTAGATGGGATCTTTCAAGGGGGTATTCGAACGGATTTTCAATTATTTAATACCAATCAATGCCTGCCTCATAAAAAGATAGAACTACTAAAGCCGGCCGGATTAAATGACCCACCACCAGAGGTAGAACGTTTGGTGTTTAGTGAATATACATCAGATGGATTTGTTAGAAAAGTACAGCGAATGGACTTTCCTTTGGAAGTCCATGATTGGCAGGATGGCCTTTTAAAACAAAGTACTCAAGGCGTATTTACTCGGAGTTGGACCCATTATCCTGAAAATAGAAAAGTCGCTTCTGCTACTGATATTGATGGGCAAATTATTAACTATACTTACGATGCTTTTCAAAGACTAACAAATTTTACCCAGCGCAATAATAATATTAGCACGACGATTGAGTATAATTTTTTATATGAACTGGCAAGAAATCCGCTTGCTAGTAGTAATTATATCCAAACAAAAACCCAATACAGCGATGCCCCCACCCAAACCAGCACCCAAACTTTTGATGGCTTGGGTAGGTCCTTAAAAATTTTGCTCAATGGCGTGGTAAAAAATGAAGTAATTTATGATAATCTAGGTCGAATAGCGCAGCAAACTTACCTACCAGGCAATTTTACAACACTAGAGTATGATGATTCGCCCTTAAATCGAATCACTAAACAAACCTACCCCGACGGCAGCTTTAGCAGCACTGGCTATGCTGCCCAGGGCAATTATTATAAAACCAGCCATACGGATGAAAATGGCCAGACCACCAGCACGCTCACCGACCTGCTGGGCAGAACCCATCAAATCATCAATGCATTGGGAGATACGACCAGTTATGAATACGCCGATGACCGGCTGAACAAACCCACCAAAATCATCCCGCCAATGGGCGATCACGCTAATTTTACCTACCATTATACCTACGATGAACGGAAGCGGCTCAAAAGTAAAACCCTTCCACAAGGCGGCACCAGGACCTATACCTATGATGATGCCACCGACTTACCCAAAACGACTACCGATGCCAATGGCAATATCCTCTCTTATGCTTACGATGTATATGGTAGAGAAATCCTAAAACAACTGAGTAAAACTTATTACTCAGATCCGCCGCAGACGATTAGCACCGCAACTTATGACACCGGCGGCGGCATTAACATCGGCAAAATGACCCAAAGCAAGGTCTGGAAACTGGAGACCAATACCGCCTTTACCACCGACTATGTTTATGATAATTATGGCAGAATGCAGCAAAGTACCGCCGATAATCACATCGGCGGACAGGACATTAGTACCTTTACCTATAATCAGGCAGATTGGACCCTGACTAGCCTTAGAAAACATACGGGCTATGAAAATCTGGACATCGGCATGGGCTATGAATACGACGGCTTTGGCAGAATCACCAAAACCCTCTATAGCCTCAATGGACAGGCACAATTGCTCTCCCAAAACGCCTGGAATAACCGCGACCAATTGGTCAGAAAAATACTGGGTAATGGACTGCAAAAAATTGATTATCAATATAATAACCGAGGCTGGCTCACGCGGATTAATCAGCCACTACCCAATAATTTGCCCGTGCCGACTTGTAGCGGCACTACTTCCATAGAAGGCGAGGAATTATTAAATATACTGGATGCCGATATCTATTGCGGACAGGCAATAGAGGACCTCAATTATATTATTCAAAATAGATTTGTAAGCCCTACTTTTAATGTGGATTGTTACAACCCTTGTGAAAATACAGGAGAAATCCATACAACCCCTGATTGTACAACTGCGGCAAGTAACGAGCAAGCCGCTTCCCTTTTGCTAGCCAGAGACAAAATGAAAGCGGCCTATACCACGGAGAAGCAAAGAACCTGCGCCGACGGCAGCATCGCCACCTGGTATCAGCCGGATGCCAGCACCATGACGCTGCCTACCACGCTCTACCGCATTCGGCTGTGTGACGGCACCCAAGTCTATGTTTTTGAGGAGGAATTGACCTTTATTACCGGCACTTATTACATCATCCAAGCCGAAGACATCCAGCACCCCAATCAGGTCTTTACGATCAAAGATGAACAGGGCGTACCCCGCTATATCCAACTCGAAGAACTCATTCACCAGGTAGTAGCAGGCGAGGAGGTTTACCTCAATCATTTTCAACCCAATCAAAACCCTTGTAGCCCACAGGATTTTAATTGTAGCCTAGAAGAACAAACACAAAATGAAAGTATTTTCGCCAACATATTGGCTAATAATGGCACCGTAAAAGCCAGCGACCTTACCTACCCCAGCTATCTGTACCGGGTAAAAGTCTGTGGACTAGGAGAGATCTACTTATTGCCCGATGAACTGGCGCAGTTCCCCGATAATTATGCCATTCTACAAACAATCCGACTAGAAAGCGCTACCCAGTCCTTTATGGTGGGTAGCACCTTTGATTATACGGACGGCAATGATCTATTCTTTCTGGAATTGCATTATAACGAAGCCAAAGCCGCCATTGATGCCACCCCCCAACAAAACGGCAACATCGCCTTCCTGGATTGGCAGGTAAAAAACCAATTGCCCCAATCCTATGGCTTCCAATACGATGCGCTCAACCGCCTCAAAGCCGCCAAACATGCCACCGGCAATTATGTAGCCAATGATGCCTTTGGGGTGAATAATATCAGCTATGATAAAAACGGCAATATTCTATCCCTCCAACGGCATGGGGTCCCCCAGAATCCAGACGATTGTTATGCCATTATAGATGACTTGGCTTATGCTTATACTGGCAACCAGTTGACCGGTGTGACCGAACTCGGCGATACGGAAAGAGGCTTTTTGGGGTCGGACGGCGGCTACACCTATGATGCCAATGGCAACCTGCAATTTGACGGCAATCGCTATGCTACTTTTGATTTATACAACCACCTGAATTTACCGGCTGCTTATGTCAAATACGGAGCCGGCTACCTGGAATGGGACTACGATGCCAATGGCACCAAGCTACAAAAGCGCAGCTTTGACAATTCGAGTGTAGCGCCGGGGGTTGCCTTATCAGATTTTGCCGCCACGCCTGCGGATGAAACCAGAGACTACGTAAATGGCATCGAATATGTCAATAATCAACTGGAGGCGATCTACCATGAAGAAGGACGAATCATTAAAAATAATGGTAACTTTGAATGGCAGTGGTGTTTAAAAGATCATCTTGGCAATACGAGGCTCTTGTTTTCGGATCTAAATAACGACGGGGAGATTGATCCAGCAAACGAGTTGCTTTCAATATCGAACTACTATCCCTTTGGGATGTCTTGGGAAAATAATACCAACACCTCCCCCTTGCAGCGACACCTTTACAACGGTAAAGAACTTGACACCGACTTTGGCTTGAATGTGTTGTTTTATGGAGCGAGGTTGCATGATCCGGCACTTGGACGCTTCACCACCCTTGACCCGCTGGCAGCAGATTTTGCAAGCTGGTCAACCTATCATTACACGTACAATAACCCTATCAGGTTCATTGACCCGGATGGTAGGGCGGCAGATGACATCATAAATATTGAGAAATCAACCGGAGCAATAACAGTAACAAAAGCAGCGGGCGATGATGTTGTTAATTTAGTAGATAATGGTAATGTATTGAATAGTGCTGTTTATGGAAAGAATGGGTCTTTTCAGGAAGATAACCAAATATATCAGTTAGAGAGTGATGCTGCCCCTGGCGTAACCTCTACAATAATTATGGGGACAAATGAAAAAGCACTTCAAACTGTTTATGAAGTTGCGGCTAATTCTGATGTCGAATTTGGGAAATTGGATGTGAGTTCTGATGGAAGTCCAATAAAGTCATTGGTAGTTACCAGCCATCAGGAAACTTCGAATCCTGGTCTTGCAGATTTAGTAAAATCGCTTTCAGCTATCGGATTTGAAGGTAGTAAACAATCACATTCTCATCCACCGACTATAACTGATTATAATGAAAGTGTTCCAAGTGGGTATTATGATAATATACCAGGTAATCCAAGTAGTTTGATGCCAGATTTAATAACTACAGGAAAGCCATATGGCGACGCTGGAAACGCGATTAATGTAAGAAGTTTAAAGGGTTTTAAGAATACAAAATTTGAGGTGTACGCACCTGGTAATAAAACAATAACTACATATGATGGAGTTAATAGAGCTAAAATTCACAAGAATTAGTATCATCCTTAGTGTATTAATGTTATTTCTTTTTAATTCTTGTCAAGAAAGGGTGGAACAACAAGGCAAATTAGAGTGCATTTTGGAAAGTATAGAAATTGATACAAAAGGTATGAATATTTTGGTAGGCCAGCATAATGGGTGGACTGATTCTACCGCATTGATAGTAATAATATTTGAAGAGAAATCCATGGAAATTCTTAATAATAGTAGCTTAAAAGGAAGGTATAAGGAAAATGACATTTACTTCAATCAAGGTAATGTGGATACATTAGATACTCGCGAGTATAAGCAAATTCCCAATAACATTAATTGGAATGATTTTAAGGAAGAAATAGATAGTGATTTTATTATGCCACCTTATGACCCAATAAATATTCAAATTGAATACAATGTAAAAAGAAATTGTATAGGTAGTATTGTTAGGGGAGAAGGGTATATAATAGATAATGTTATCTCAAAGTGTCGTTGTAAAGATAATAGAAGTTGACAAAGAATATTAGCCTCTGCGTAAAGCAGGGGCTTTTTTATTTCAAGAAGCAAACGCCTGACGAGTTTTCACGCCTGACTCTTGTTCTCTGACATTGATAATAATGGGAGGTTGATGCAGCAAACGAGTTGCTTTCTATATCGAACTATTATCCCTTTGGGATGTCTTGGGAAAATAATACCAACACTTCCCCCTTGCAGCGACACCTTTACAATGGTAAAGAACTTGACACCGACTTTGGCTTGAATGTGTATTTTTATGGAGCGAGGTTGCATGATCCGGCGTTGGGGCGGTTCACCACTTTGGATCCAATCAGTGATCGGTTCCCTTGGGTATCAACCTATAATTACGCCGAGAATAGACCAGTAAATGGGATTGATCTGCATGGCTTGCAATATGTTCCTTTTAGTTCAGCAACCTTCCAAATGACGGGATATGATAAAGAGCAACATCAACGAGATGTACAAGGATACTTACAGGGACAAAAAGAACGTGGAAAAGAAATAATAGATGAAATTCCTTATGTTGGGGAAGCCAAAGCAGCTAGTGAAGGAGATGTTATAGGAGTGCTTTTAGCTATGATTCCGGGGGGCAGTTTCTTTAAGAAAGGTAAAAAGTTAAAAGACAAAATTGATGATTTACCCGAAGTAGAGTTTGATGAAGATGCAATGCCTAATATTGTTCAGAACATAGAGGAAGCCTTTGACTCTGGAGTAGATGATGTTTTAACAAGGGAAACAAGCAAGAGTCAGATAAGGAAAAATCGAAGAGAAGCTCTGAGAGGTAAGACAAAGGAGGCTGATGATACCTCTTTAGACGAATTCCCTTTTGCTTCTAGTAAAGAGGGAGGAGAAGGCGCTCATGTCAAAGAAGTTCCTGTTAATGAACAGCATAAACAAGGAGGAATATTATCAGGTTTCTTTAGAAAAAATCAAATAAAAGACGGAGATAAATTTAGAGTTAAAATCAAGAAAAAAGACAAATGAAAAGAATTACTAAGTATGCCAAAAAAATTATGGACTGGCACTTAAAAAACCAAAGTTCTGTGATAAACTATTTGCAAAAGGGTTTAAGTTATGAAGAAATAGAAAACTTAATTAAACCTTTACGAATTCACATACCTTTAGAGTTGGTTGATCTATATCAGTGGAAAAATGGGACTTTAGCTAAACAGGGAGAGGTACTCGACAAGTTACATTTTTTTCCAGGGTTCTATTTTTTATCAATAGAAGAAGCTAGCATCTATTGTAAGAATTTTAAAAATGATCCCAGATGGAAGTCTTATTGGTTTCCAGTATTTGCCAATGGCGGAGGAGATTTTTTTGTTATAGACTGTCGAGAAGAAACTGGTTATCCGGTGATTGGTTTTATGTTGGGATATGAAGAACATGATATTGAATACCTTAGCATAAAAAAAATGTTCAAAACAATTGCTAAATGCTTTGAAAAAGGGGCTTATTTTTACGATAAAAATAGATATTTAGAAATTAATGATGAAAAAGAAGCTACAATAGCAAATAAAATCAATCCTAATCTTGCTAGATGGGTAAATGAGTTTTCTTGATTTTCTGGTCTAGTTTATTCTACTGACCAATAATTTATTCTAATGTATATCAAATTGAAAACCAAATTATTTTGAAGCTGAGAGGATCTAATTAAACCATATTTTCTTTTTCCTTAGATGAAAAAGAAACAAAAAATCAAGTCAAACATCCAATCGCTCCGCGGGATTTGACAGGCAGCCGCCACCAAAACAAAGGTGTTCCGTACGGCAATTCCAGGCAGAAGACTACTATTCAATTTTATACATATAACAACTTTTCGGTGTCCATTAGAATAGTCTAGTTACAGTTTTTGCAAAGTCATCATCTTTGGAAAAACAACCCCGAAATGGCCAAGCGGAATGCACAAATGCACCAGCAAAGTCGGGTCGTTGGTGGAGAAGTAGCATTGGGGTTTACTCCTGTGGGCGTCGCTCTTGATATCAGAGATGCGGGGATAGCTATTCGTGATAGGGATGCCGTTGGATTTGGCCTTGCAGGAGTTGGATTTATTCCAGGAGTTGGGGATGCTTTTAAAGCTATTGGAAAGGGGGTAAGAAAATTACTTGGGGGAGGAAGAAAGAGTTTAGATGAGTTAAAGGGGTTGGATGTTCTTTCTGACGATGAAGCTGCTTCTATATGGGGAGGTGCAAAACATGGACACCACTCCGATCCTAAATTTCTAGGTGGCGATAAAAAACAACTTTTAACGGAGTTAGATGAAGATTTACATAGAGAGTTACATAATGATTTAAACGATTATTTGGACTCCATACTTGATTCTTATGGGAACTCCATGAGGCCTAAGAGAGGAAATAGCGGAGCGAAAATTAGAGGAAACTTTAGTAGGCAAGAACGACTTGAAGCAACAGCGGATTTTTATAAACAAAATTATGATAAATATACAGAAGCAGCAGATGATTTTTTTAACCAGCATCCAAACTTAAAATAAGTGAAATGATATTGGGATACTATTTATATGGGGCAGATAACAATAGCTATATGCTAGATGGTCTAAATTTTAATAAATGCCCCAAATGTAAAAATAAATTTATAAATGAGATTAATCCAGATTTTAACCTAAAAATTAAAGATTTTGATTTTTCCTTTACATATGATGGCTTTATTATTGTATCAAATAGATTCAAGAAATTCTGCGATTCAAATAATTATAAAAATTTAAGATTTACGACATTAACCCTTGAAAAAGGGTTTTATGTATTTGAACCATTACAAGTTCTAAAGTTTGATGCAAACAAGAGAGGAACTCGATTTATTAATTTTTGTTGCAGTTGCAATAGATACAATGAAATAATTGGTGCTACTCCTGTATTTCTTGAGAAACAGAGCCTTCCTCTTGAAGACAGTTTTTATAGAACGGATTTAATTTTTGGGTCTGGAAATGAAAAAGCACCTATTATTATATTAGGAAGAGAAACCCATAAAAAATTAAAATCGAAAAATCTTATTGGATTGGATTTTGACGCAATTGAAGGTTGAAATCAGCCATTCTGCAAACAATCCGACTAGAAAGTGCTACCCAGACCTTTATGGTGGGTAGCACCTTTGATTATACGGACGGCAATGATCTATTCTTCCTGGAATTGCATTATAACGAAGCCAAAGCCGCCATTGATGCCACCGCCCAACAAAACGGCAACATCGCCTTCCTGGATTGGCAGGTAAAAAACCAATTGCCACAATCCTATGGCTTCCAATACGATGCGCTCAACCGAATCAAAGCCGCCAAACATGCCACCGGCAATTATGTAGCCAATGATGCCTTCGGGGTGAATAATATCAGCTACGATAAAAACGGCAATATTCTATCCCTCCAACGGCATGGGGTCCCCCAGAATCCAGACGATTGTTATGCCATTATAGATGACTTGGCTTATGCTTATACTGGCAACCAGTTGACCGGTGTGACCGAACTCGGCGATACGGAAAAAGGCTTTTTGGGGTCGGACGGCGGCTATACCTACGATGCCAATGGCAACCTGCAATTTGACGGCAATCGCTATGCTACTTTTGATTTATACAACCACCTGAATTTACCGGCTGCTTATGTCAAATACGGAGCCGGCTACCTGGAATGGGACTACGATGCCACTGGCACCAAGCTACAAAAGCGCACTTTTGACAATTCGAGTGTAGCGCCGGGGGTTGCCTTATCAGATTTTGCCGCCACGCCTGCGGATGAAACCAGAGACTACGTAAATGGCATCGAATATGTCAATAATCAACTGGAGGCGATCTACCATGAAGAAGGACGAATCATTAAAAATAATGGTAACTTTGAGTGGCAGTGGTGTTTAAAGGATCATCTTGGGAATCAGAGAGTATTATTTTCTGACGCTAATGGAGATGGGAGTATTAATGTAAATACGGAGGTCTTGCAAACCACGGCGTACTATCCGTTTGGAATGGCGCAAGAGGGGAATTGGAGTCAAAATACTAGTCCAGAGCATAAATACCTCTTTGGGGGTAAAGAACTCCAAGATGACTTCGGGTTAAACACCTACGATTTTATTAATCGACATTATGACCCTGCTATTGGTCGATTTCTACACGTTGACCCGCTGGCAGATGTTATGCCAGCATGGTCGCCATACTCTTACACATTTAATAATCCTATTTTATTCATAGACCCTGACGGACGATATCCGATTATAATAACTACAAGAAGTTATGCTCCATTCAAATCGTTCGGACCTTTCTTTGCTCGTTACCACGGAGATAATAGGGGACACAGCTTAGATAGGAATGCATCATATCGAACGGCTGTTGATATCCACTATGATACTGAAACTCAGCAAAGAGGATTTGCCTCTGGAAAAAGCTTATCCTATAAAACAGGTTCGAACCCTCAAGACGGAACTTATTCAAAAACTTATGTAGAAGACAGGTCAGAAGGCAACAATCTTGATGTTCATTCTTTTGGTAACAACGCTGACCAACCAGGTTCTTGGGATATTGACCAATTTACTAAGCTATCAGTCACAACAGACGGTGATATAGAAAGCGACCATACATTAAATGTTGTAGGTACGATAAGCGGTGACAATTTTCCAAATCAGGAATCGTTAATTTCTGATAGCGCAGGAAATGCTTTGTGGTTAGGAAATTTCACAACTTCTGGAGGAAAAGCTACTGGCCCTACTATGGCTTTAGCGAGAGAAAACGAAGGGGATGTACAAATAAATGTGAATATCAGTATTAAGGTAAATTCAGAAGGAGTATTTCAAGGAGTTATTCAAGGTGATAAAACAATCTCTATTGATGACTGGAATAAACAATTTGAATAAAATGAAGTCAAATAAATTTTTAGCAATATTCATTGTAGTCTTTATTGTGTATTTTATCCTCGATTACATTTTTAGCAATGCTATGCTCTATATAGTTGGTGGTATTGTGGGGGGTGCAATAGGTGAAATGTTCAAAATGATAGGTATTGATGCAGGTATCTTTCTGATTAGCATAGTTTGGATAGCTTTGTTGATAGGTGGAATAGTCTTGTTCTATCGTTCACAAAGTAGTATTTTTAAATACTTTCTTGTTGTTGTTATAGCCGTATTACTTTATATCGTTGACATGATTGTAGGGAATATACCTTATTCTGAAAATACAGACATGAAAAATATAATAGTTATAAGTAATATAGTGATTGGAATTTTGATTTTCTTTAAAAGTGCAATACTATCCTCAATAATTTATACTGGAATTTTTAAAGATTAAGTAAAAGCCTCGTCCATCGGACGGGGCTTTTACTATTTAACCGCATAAGCATGTTTGTTCTTAAAATCACGGATAAGCGCATCGAGCGTCACGAAAATATAGTCCTTGTCCTTTTCGGATAGTTTGGTCACTTCCTGCACCCTGTCCAAAGTCGCCTTGTCCAGTTCAATATCGGAATTGCCCGTGAGGTAGTCCAAAGATTGTTTGGTAGAGAAAGCAGTACGGTCACCAGAATGCGAGTAAATTACGATGCTAATGGCGGCATTCCTTTTGGCAGTCCAGTTAGAATAGTTGAAGAATCTAAAAAAGGAGCATTAGCAGAAATGGGAGATGCTGCTTTAGATGCAGTAAGTCTAACGCCTTTAGCAGAACTAAGTGCAGGAGGGAGAGGGTTAACTGCGCCGTTTTTAGCAGCTAAAAGTGGCGCAGGGAGTGGTTTTACGTCTTTATATAGAGCGGTATCCCAAGCTGAACTTGATGATATAGCTGAAAACGGGCTAAGAATTGCGCCTAATGGCTATGCTACTGAAAAACTATTTGCAACTACTTCAGCGGATGCCACACAGTATGGGAAATATCTTCAAGATTTGGATGAATTTAGAGGAAAAGGAAGACCAGACTTTCATATAATTGAAGTTCAAGTTCCCAATTCTGTAATGGAAAATGTTACATTTTTTGAAGCTGATGGAATGCAAGCCGTTTCGATTCCTGCAAATCTTCTGGACCAAATTCAATATTAGAATATGAAATTCACAGCATTAATAAAGTTTATAAGAGTAAATAAAGGAAGGACTAAACCTATTAATATTGATTGTTATATACCACAAATAAAAGTAGGTGCCAATTCTTATGTATCTAGTGCAATTAAAGGTAAAGGCAAAAAAATCCTTGATCCAGGAGAGGAACTCCAAGTAGAAATGTATGTGCCTAAAATTAGTAACTTATCAAAAGGGCAAGTTCTTACTTTTTGGGAGCCGCCTATAAAAATAGGGGAAATAACGGTTATAGATATAATTGAAGAAGCTTAAAGTAAAAATATTTACAAAGCAAAAGCCTGTCGAGTTTTCGCGCCTGACTCTTGTTCTCAGACATTGATAAAGACGGGGAGATTGATGCAGCAAACGAGTTGCTTTCAATATCGAACTATTACCCTTTTGGGATGTCTTGGGAGAGTAATACCAAGACATCTCCATTGCAAAGGCATCTTTACAACGGAAAAGAGCTAGATACCGACTTTGGCTTGAATGTGTATTTTTATGGGGCTAGGTTGCATGACCCGGCGTTGGGGCGGTTTACTACGACAGACCGATTTGCAGAAAAATATGCTTCCATGAGTCCATATGGATACGGGGCGAATAATCCAATTAAATTCATTGATGTTAATGGGGATTCTATAAAAGTAACCAATGGTGGGAGAACTCTACTTTATGAAAACGGAAGCTTTTACGAGAATGGTAAATTAGTCGGTAGAAATAATAAAGGAAAAATTGCTGGTAAAGGTAGTGGCTTTTTTAGGGCTACAGAAGGAATGTTAGCTAAATTGAATGCCACTGATGCTGGAAAAGGAGTTATTAATGAGCTTCAATCATCAACAAATGTTTTTGACATTAAATATTCCACAGGAAAAGCAAATTTTATAGCAGGTTTTACTGGCTTTGGAACTCCTGAATTAATTAATAATGCTTCTGCGTTTCAAGTAATGGCAGAAGGCAAGAAAATTATTAAGCAATTCACTTTCAATCAAATAGGTTCGGGAGGAACCATTTATTTTGATCCGTCAATTAGTATAAATACCACTACAACTACTGGAAATTTAAAAGAAGACCCTACTATTATCCTAGGTCACGAACTATATCACGCTTACGAAGCAAATAAGGGGCTCTTAGATGGAAATCCAATATTACATGGTAATGGTTCTGGAATAATAAGAGAAATTAGGGCAGTACATTATGGAAATACACTTAGGCAACAAATGGGTAAAAACTATTTCCGAACAGGGAATGGTTCCTCAATTAATGCTGCGGGAAAATTGATTGCTCCTCCACAACCTACTGGAATAAATTTTATAAATTCTATAATGCGAAGTTTTTAAATCAAAAATATGTATCAAAGAGATAAGTACGTTTTTCTTTTGATATTATTCTATACAACATTTATTTGTTGTAAAGTAAATTATATCAAACCTTTCAATGAGCAATATGATAAATTTGAATGTTCTGCTCTCACGGCTAAATCAGAATATTCAACAAATCACATTTACACAATGAAAGTACCCAGAGGGGGAAAAATGGTAAAAAATAATTATTCACTCCATGCAAATGAGGTTCAATATATTATAAGTTATAAAGATTCAACGAAGATTTATATTACAAACAGTTATTTTGATGGAAGCGAGTTAAATTTTGAAAATCGAATTTATTCGAAGATAGGACAATATAATCGTTCCCATCCATTTGATACAATATTAGTTGATGGCATTCAAAGAAATAATTTATACTGGAAAGAACATATTTTAGGCGATATAGCAGTTGGATATTTGAATGTTCATCAAAGAAAAAAAGATTTAT
>CBDCUO010000013.1:0-9655 GCA_965222705.1 Saprospiraceae bacterium
CAAAAGTAAACCCATCACTGCACCGACCTTATTTTATAGCCGCCCTAAAGGAACGTATGTAGGCAAAACAGCAACAGATAAAGTCATGCTAGATTTTTATTTGCTAAATGCCACTTTGGGGGAAAAGGGCTACAAAGTAAAAGCCGAAATAAACGGAGAAACCCATATAATTGACAACTGGCAACCTTATTATATCGAAGGACTCCCAATGGGAGAAAATAAGATTGTATTGACCTTATTAGATGAAGCAGGCAACACAGTGAGTAATTATTATAACCCCATTACTCGCAAATTTATATTGAAAAAAGATCCGATTGAGAGTTAAATAATTAGTGAAAAAGCGTTATTTGGCTATAATTCTTTTTCTAATTATTAGTCAAATGAGCGATTTTGGGGGTGTCGAAATCCAGTTTTTTTTGAAAAAAAACTAATAAAAATATTTTCTTTCAAAACTTTTTTTTCACAAATAATCCAATTTTTGAATTTCAACTCATTAACAATCAGTCTATTAAATTATTTATTTTCAATTTTTATTTAAAATAAATTTCACAATAAACTATTTTTGTTTTTGAAACCCCGCAAGTATGTTTGCATATTTGTATTGTGCTTATGAACAAAGCACAATAGCTAATAAAAGATTAGCTGAAAATTTTAGGATATGTTCATGGGATTTGTTCTTAGCGGGGCACTCTTTAGTGGGATTTAGAATGCCTCGCTAACTAACATTAATAGCATTAAACTTCATCATATAAAAAGCCGACTAAAGAGTCGGCTTCCAATAATTTTAGGATACATTGAGGGTTGATCGTTTGGATAAAAAAAGACAAATGTGGGATTTGAATTCAGAAAAGATTAGATAGTATAATAATCAATAATCTGAAAGCGTTTTAAACCAAACAATTCAACTTGCAAATTTGAAATGTTCATGGGATTATAATTTGTTGTAATCGGCAAGCCACTCAGTTGGCTTGCTCTTTTTTTCAAATCATAACCTACTTCATAAAGATTTATTTTTGGATATGTTCATGGGATTATAATTTGTTCGGAGCGAGTCAGTTCACCAGAATTGACTCGCTTTTTTTATTTAAAGACCAAATTTAGATAAAATACTTTTATATCAAAAAAAAGTCGATGTATTTATTTGACTAAAACTCGGTCTGTATATTTTTTGTCATTTTAACATTTGTAATCCAGTAAAGAAGGATCACCTTAAATCACCTCTGCTACTACAAAGGTACTCCCGCCAATATAGATCAAGTCTTCGACATTTGCCTTGCGCTTCGCCGCTTTGAAGGCATTCTTAACCGAAATGTATTTCCTTCCTTTAAGCCCATGATTTTTTGCTCGTTCTTTTAGGATCCGAGCGTCCAATCCTCTTGGAATATTTGCTTTGACAAAATAATAAATTGCTGCTGGAGGTAGCAAGGCTAATATTTTATCTAGGTCCTTATCTTTGACTATGCCTAATACAAAGTGCAGTTGTTTGTAGCTGATAGTTTCTAATTGTTTTAACACTTCAATGATCCCTGCTTTGTTATGCGCACTATCACAAATAATGGTTGGCTTTTTGCCCAATATCTGCCAACGACCGACGAAGTAGGTGAGCCGCTTTACCTGTTTCAATCCATTTTTGACGGCATCGATTTTTATTTTTGACAATTCCCTTTGTTGGTTTAAAATAGTAATTGCCTGAAGCGCAGTGACAATATTCTTTTTTTGATACTTCCCTTTTAGGTTTACAAAGAGGTCTTGAAACTGAAACGATGGTCCCCGAATATCATAAATGGTATGGTCAAAGTCCTCTCCTTTTTCCAAAAGGAAAATAGCTTGGTCAGCGAAGTAAATAGGCGCATTTTTTTTCTTTGCTTGTACCTGAAATACAAAAGCCGTTTCTTCCTGAAATTCGCCTATGACCACAGGTGTATTAGCCTTAATAATGCCTGCTTTTTCAAAAGCAATCTCCGGTAAGGTTTCTCCCAAAAATTGTTGATGATCAAAGCTGATATTGGTGATAACCGAAAGAAGTGGGCGGACGATATTAGTCGAATCCAGCCGACCACCCAATCCTGTCTCTATGACTGCTATCTCCACCTTTTCGTGAGCAAAATAATCAAAGGCCAAAGCGACTGATATTTCAAAAAAAGAAGGTTGAATTTTTTCAAAAACAACTTTGTGCTGCGCTATAAAATCAATGACATATTTTTTGGAGATCAACTTCCCATTGATTTTTATGCGCTCTCTAAAATCTTTGTAATGAGGGGAGGTATAAAGCCCAACATTCAGTCCACTTGCTTGCAAAATAGCCCCAACCAAGTGAGCCGTAGAGCCTTTTCCATTTGTGCCTGCAATATGAATGGAAGGAAATTTTTCATGGGGTTGCTCAAGGTATTCGCATAGCGCAATAATATTTGTCAGGTCTTTTTTAAATGCAGTCTTCCCAACTCGCTGAAACATAGGTAGTTGCTCATATAGATAGGCTAAGGTTGCTTTATATCGTTGAGCGGTATTTTTTTTCATTGTACAGAATGAACAGTTTCTTAGGTACTGAGCAAAAATAAAAAAGGGCAGAACTGATCTTCCACCCTTTTTTAAACCTATTTTTTTTCTATTAGACTTTATTCTAAAAAATTTCGTATGGAGCATTTTCCAAACTACTGATTAGAGGCGGTTTGTGTGCGTCCGCACACAAATCCGAATAAGCTCTATTGATTACTTTACTTTAAAAACATAGGTAATCGTTCCGCATTGCTTATCAACACTGCCTTTTGAAAATTTATAACCTCGCGCATTTTTCTCTGCGATGCTTCTCAGTCGGCTATCGGTCGTATTAGACCCCCTCTGGGTAAAATTAGCCGAAATAACCTTACCGCTACTGTCAACACAGACGTAAATAACAACCGTTCCTGTCTTTTGCGAATTATCGGTAATTTTGGGAGAACTCACCACGCCCCTATTGCCTAGACCGCCTCCAATTTTGCCCCTTCCTGTAGTGATTCCAGTTAATACATCGGAGTTCGGGTCACCGCCGGGGTCGCCTTGATTGCCGGGCTTACCTGTATTGCCCTTGCCTTTGCCGCTTCCACCCAAGCCACCTGCCAGCGCTTCTGCTTCTGCTCTAGCTTCTGCCTCCGCTCTGGCTTTTGCTTCTGCGCGCCGTTTGGCCTCCGCTTCTGCCTCTGCTTTTTTGCGTGCTTCTTCTGCTCGTCGTTGTCGCTCTGCTTCTTCAGCAGCACGTTTCTTTCTTTCTACTTCGGCTTTTTTGCGTTCTTCCTCTAGTCGTTTTTTACGCGCCTCCTCTTTCTTCTTTTTCTCCTTTTCTCTCTCCAATGCAATTTCTTTAGAACGATCATCCGTTATAATTTCTTTTTCGGCTGGCTCCTCTTCAACCGGTTCGGGTTCAGGAGGAGTTGGTTCGGGTTCAGGAGGAGTTGGTTCCGGCTCCGGAGGAGTTGGCTCCGGTTTTGGTGGAGCCGGCTCGGGTTCAGGAGGAGCGGGGTCTGGCTCAGATTTAGATGGAGGCGCATTGTCTTCGCCTTGTCCCACATCCGGCAAACCCAAATTGACCAGAATTCCCTCTTGCCCAGGAGGGGGGTCTGGAAAAGTAAGAAAGGGTAATATTGCCAATATTAATAACAAAATATGGAGGGTCAAGCTGGTATAAAACCCCTTCCGCTTGTTCTTTTCTTCTATATGATCTACGGTTACTTCTGCCATATTAAAATGATTATTAAGTTGTCAAAACTGCTAAATTGTTGGCATATGAAATAATTAGAATAAACTAATCTTGCCTCAAAGAGCAGTTGAATAATTTAGTAATAGTAAATTTTAAAACGAAGCAAGCACTTTGTAAAATTTATTCCAAGCGGTTTTTTGTATTAATTTTAACAATTTGGTTCGAGCATATTTCAGCCCTTTTCTGCTGCCAGGATGGTGTTAATATGGTATTTTAAAGCCAAGTCCATGACCACGACTACATGCTCCACACTTGTATTTTTATCCCAAGAAACGACAATATTGGCGTTTTTTCCCTTTTGTCTTGCCAAGCTCTTCATTTCACTTTCCAGTGTACTTGGAGAAACCCGCCGACTATTGAAATAAAAATTCCCTCTTCGACTAACATTAATTTTTGTGATTTTCGATTTGGAAGGCGTCCGAACCCTTGAACTACTGGGCAGTTTTAAATTCAAGGCATTGGGCACGACCAAAGAGGAGGTCAACATAAAAAATATCAATAACAAAAAAATAATATCCGTCAAAGAGGACATATTAAATTGAGCGTTGACTTTACTTCTTTTCTTTAAACCCATTCTTCCTTCGTTTTTATAAATGTCGGTTAAGCTGGACTTTAGCTATTAATTCGCCCGCCCTATTCCCTTAATCTTTAGGTCTGGTTGCTAAGATAGCTTTCATTCTCAGACTATTGGCCATATTCATGAGTTCTACTACTTTATCAAAAGAAACGCCCACTTCTGCTACAATCGTAAGGGTAGCTTCTGCCTGATTGCCCACTCTCGCTTTGGTTCGGCGCATAGCATCCTTTAAGGCTCTTTTGGGGGTTGGTTTGCCATTGAGCGTGTATTTGCCATTTTTTTCCAATGTGACAGTAATAGAAGTAGGAGCCATTGTTTTGGCATCTGATATCGGCAACTGGAACCGGTCAAATTTCACCAAGCTGGACGTGAGCATGAAGAAAATCAGCAACAAAAAGATAATGTCTGTCAAAGAAGACATACTAAATTCGGCACTGATTTTATTTCTTTTTTTTAAACCCATCCTTCATTCGTTTAAATAATTGATAAGTAGGTAATTGCATCCCTCTCACCTAGAGCAGCAACCAAATAATTAAGCAATTTTAGGCACTTGGCTCCTGTAATAAGTCCATAAATTCTACTGTTGTTCGCTCCATTTGAAAAACGACCTTTTCTACATTAGCCACCAAAATATTATAGCCCACAAAGGCTAAAATACCGATCAGTAACCCCGCAGCAGTTGTAATCAATGCTTGATAAATCCCTCCTGCCAATACATCCGGCGTAACATTTTGCTGGGTCGCCATTTCTCGAAACGCCATAATCATACCCGTCACCGTGCCAAAAAAGCCAATCATAGGAGCCGCTCCGGCGATACTAGCCAAAGTAGAAAGGTTTTTTTCCAAGCGAAAAATTTCCAAATTGCCCACATTTTCGATAGCGGCATCAATATCCCGAAGGGGTTTGCCAATACGCAACAAGCCTTTTTCAATCATTCTGGCAACCGGAGAGTCTGCCGTCTGGCACAGTGCTTTTGCCCCGTGAATGTTACCCGCCTGTACATTTGCGCGAATATTATTCATAAAACCTTGGTCAATTCTGCCAGCTCTTTTTATCGTCCAATACCGTTCTGCAAAAATATAAACGGCTATAAACGACAGAAATAATAAAATTCCGACGATCACTATACTCAGGATACCTCCCTGCAGAATTAAATCCAAAAAGCTTTGATGCCCTACCCCGCCTTCTAATTCAACTTTTTGTAAAAAAACAGGAGATTGAAACATATTTTCTAATTTTTTTTAGTTTAAAGTAATGTTTGTTATGGGTGAAAAATTCTGATTTTGATGACAAAAGCCTAAAGGTGGCTTTGAATTTCTATTAACGCTGGAAAAAGCTACAAATTATCTTTGGAAGGAAAGAAAAGCCGTTTATATTCAACAATTTTGCAGTAGTTTTCTCCTAAAAGCGGCTAAAGTTAAACAGTTTTTAATTTTTTTGTAAAAAACTATAAAGAATTTCTATTTGTTTATTAAAAAGTCAGACATTTGGATTTTTAAACTTTACTCGTATTTTCCATTCAAAAATTATAATTTTAACCCAATGAAAGAAGTATATATCGTTTCTGCTGTTCGTACGCCGCTTGGAAGCTTTGGCGGAATGTTTGCCAATGTTTCTGCTACCCGATTAGGAGCCGTCGCTATTAAGGGGGCATTGGAAAGTGCAAATGTTAATAGCAAAAATGTGGACGAAGTTTTTATGGGCAATGTCTGTTCGGCTAATTTAGGGCAAGCACCTGCCCGCCAGGCAGCCCTTCGGGCAGGTATTCCCAACACCGTTCCCTGTACAACGGTCAATAAGGTTTGTTCTTCGGGAGCAAAATCCATTATGTTCGCCGCTCAAAGCATACTCCTTGGGCAGGGGCATATTCTAGTAGCCGGTGGTATGGAAAATATGTCCGCAGTCCCTTATTATGTGCCCAAAGCTCGATACGGTTATAAGTATGGTGATGCGACTTTGGTGGACGGCTTATCCAAAGATGGCTTACTGGACGTCTATGACCAGATCGCTATGGGAGTATTCGGAGATAAAACTGCTAAAAAATATAAAATTAGTCGAGAAGAACAGGATGCCTTCGCCATTCAGTCTTACAAACGTGCGGCGGCAGCTACGGACAAGGGCATTTTCAAAAATGAAATAGTCGGCGTTTCGGTCCCTCAGCGAAAAGGCGACCCCGTCCTTATAGAAGAAGATGAAGAGTATAAACGGGTAAATTTTGATAAAGTCCCCCTCTTAAGACCTGCTTTCACCAAAGATGGCACGGTCACCGCTGCTAATGCCTCCACGATCAACGACGGTGCCTCCGCATTGGTATTAGCAAGTGCAAAAGCCGTAAAAAAATACGATTTAAAACCCATTGCCAAAATTTTATCTTTTGCAGATGCGGCACACCAGCCCGCGTGGTTTACAACTGCACCAACAAAAGCAGCCCCCAAAGCTTTGAGAAAAGCTCGATTAAAAAAGGAAGATGTAGATTATTTTGAAGTAAATGAAGCATTTTCTGTGGTGACTTTGGCTTTTAATAAAGTTATGGATATTAGTGACGATAAGGTCAATGTGCATGGAGGAGCCGTTTCCCTTGGGCATCCGCTTGGTGCATCTGGTGCGCGTATTGTAACCACTCTGACGAATGTTTTACAAACAAGAGACGCCAATATTGGTTGTGCGGCAATTTGTAATGGCGGCGGTGGAGCTAGTTCGATTGTGATTGAGCGGGTATAAAATTTTGAAATTTATCCAACGGGGTTTACATCCAATAAGCTTTACCTATTTGAAAACTAAGGCAGTAGATCGAATAGTACTAAAGCCTATTTGTATGCTATTACTTAATCCTTATTTCTGAACAAGGCTATTATTCATTCTTCACCTTTAAATATTCTTTTGCTGCACGTTCAGCCTCTTTTCTTGATATTTTACCGTTGACAAATCGCTTTCTATAATTGTGCGAATCGTCTACCTCAAATCCGTCATTGAGCAAATCCGAAACGCCCCACCACCAGGATTTTCTATCCGTCCGTTCTGCTCTAAGCATTAGTCCCGCCCATATCGCTGTGCAGTCATGGTTTAAATTGCCTGTCCAAATAATGGGTTCATTTGTATTCCTGTTTTTGTTTTTCATTTTTAAAAAGCCATTACTAATCCAATTCAATCCTCTGCCAAACGAGTCAATTTTCGAATATCAATATCATCCAAAGCCCGACGCATTTGTCGTTCTGAAACCCCCTTCCCCTTTAAAGTAATAATAAAGCGATCTTCGACTAATAGGCTAATCTCGCCTCGTTCCCGACGCTCATTATATTTTTCAAAGGCTTTATGCCCGTCAATGGTAGTTGTTCGCTCATAGCCGTCTTTGCTCTCTTTATCAACATCAAAATTGCTCCAGGAAGCCATACCTGTAACCAATTTTCCTACCCCTGCTACATCCACAATTGTCACTTCAAAAGAAGCATCGTCTTCCCGATATTCTGCCTCTACTGTAGATACTTTAAAACCCAGCACGCCACTTGTTTGCCCCTCGCTGTCTTCCAGGTCAAAACCAGCTAGCCTTTCAGGTAGAACCTTTTTAATAGCCCTAAAGTTGATGGGCTCCTCTTCTCCCAACTGGTGCTTCTTTTTTAACCCTTCGAAGGCCTCGCCGATGTTTTTAAAGGCATCGTCCAGGTCTTCTTTCGCTTCATTGAGATTGTCGTCAATTTCTTCTTTTATTTCTTCTTTTCGTCGCTCCTCTTTTTGCTCATCTGTAGCAAAGCAACTACTAAGTAGGTAAGCAGATAAAATGGTCAATGCAAATACAGCAATTTTTTTCATGGCGTGTAAATGATTTTGTTTGAAAATTAAAAATCAATCCAATTTATGGTCAAATAGCGATTTTTAAAAGAAATTTCTATCAAATGGATAAAAGTATCGAAAATCTAGGTAGAATAAGACTCTTATAATAAAATTAGGCAGGCGAAAAAAATAAAAAAAGCAGGGGGCTTTGTTTTTGGCACATATTTTGAAAAAGAATATATATTGAGTTTTGGTTAAAAGATTGTTGCGCCCGCACTGCGGGCGTTTTTTATTTGTGGAGGTTGCATAGGCTGCCCTGTTGAAAAAAATTTTGACACAAGATAAAAGGAATCCTATTAGTTCCTATTGCGGGGCTCCCTGTTGTGAAGTAAGCTTAACCAGCAATCGAACTAAAAGTTGCAGATGCATAAAATTATAAAAGAATAAATAGCCGGTCGCTTTAATAATCTTTTCATATTTATCCAACGCAATTGGACTCTTTTAGCAAATTTATTAGTTGGCGATTGTTTTAGGCGTTTTCGAAAATGATCTTCAATGGTAGATCGGTAATCACTCAATTCGTAAATAGCATTAAAAGCGGTATCAAATTTTGTATTAAAATAGTCCAGCAACCCCTCCTGAAGAAAAACGTGCAGGTCTTTAAATCGATCAATAAAAGCTTGGTTCAAGCTGCCTTTATTCAAAAAGCTATTTAAAATACTAAATTCTATCAAGTGTTCCCAAGAGGGGGTATAATAATTTTTCCCATACACCCGATTCCGTAAAACTGCTTCTATATCCAAATAAGTAAGCCGATCGGAATGAAAAAAGTGATATAATTCGATAGTAATAAATGTATCCTTCTCCAAATCAGTCGTTAATACCGTCTTATCTAGCTTGTTTTGAACAACTTGAAAAGGAATTATTTTTTGCAATTGCCGAAGAAAAGCAGCCCGATTATCCGTACGCAAAGCCACTTTTAACACAGCAATCTGCTGGCTCAAGATGCCTGGACTAAGCATCACATAATCGAAAGAGTCAAGTATCTTTATTAGTTTTTTTATCAGTTGTTTATACGCCGTTGTTGCCATGGGTTTTCACGATCATTTTATTCTTCAAATATACAATTTTAACAATAAATAGTCAAATAGAAAATAGTTGCTATTTGTCTGAATATCAGAAAGTTTTGTCGCCCAGCATAAATTTTGACATTTTAGCAACTGTCTTGTCAACTCACTACCTGATTCTGCCCATTACTTTTAAATTAAAAATCGGCAGTTCTCAATAAAATCAGGGTATAGTGTATATTTGAATTCAAAAGAATCTATCACTCTCTCTGCTGGACTCTTTTAGAACAAAAGCCGAATTCCCTCGAAGTTTTACAGAAAAAATATTCGGCCTTTTTGCCTCGAGATAACGTCACTTTTCCTAAAAAACACTCCTTTAATTGGCCCAATCAATGGGTATTTTATTATAAGTATTAAAAATAAAATTCCATAAATAATTGTCTAAAAGACTATTGCTCATTTTTAATATGTGTTAAAAACAATTTTTATTAAAAACTTATTTGTCACACA
>CBDCUO010000014.1:0-42307 GCA_965222705.1 Saprospiraceae bacterium
ATCATCCCAATTAGAAGCAAAGGAACCTCCAGTAATTGTTCGGTACAATTCTTGAGCTTTCCGAACTTCAATTAGTTTATCTATGACGGCATTTTCTCGCTTATCTCTTTCATTTTTAAAAGCGATAGGCTCTCTAATGCTTTCTACTAATAAATAAACTAATGCGGCGACAATAAGCAGTAAGATAAGGTTGATTATCAATCTCATAGTTGGTAAATTTTTCAGTTTTGTTTAGGCAATAATAGTACTTTTTAAATAAGCAGGCAAAATATACCTATATTTTTTTTAGCAATGCTTTGTTGAGGTGAAACCTGTGATAAGATTTAACAAATTGCTTCACCTCAACAAAGAAGCGCTAAATCCAATAAAAATGTAAAGTTAAAAAAGGTATGCTATTGTAAAAGAATAATTTAAAAATTAAATGAAAACTTTCTTTTACTTTAACAAGAAACTAGTCTTTTGCATCTCTTCTTAAAAAAGCAGATGCAAATTCTTGCCATTTTGATGGATCGGAACCTCTCAAAGAGTACTCGTCAGCGATTTTTATAAAACAAAATTTTTTAAATTTTAATAAAAATTGTATTTTTGTTTTATAAGCCGGCCACTTATTTTTTCAAAAGGGAGTTTTAATTATCAGAATATAAGAAATAATTTTAGGTAGTACACTGATAATGAAGCTATTAAAATTATGGAAAAAGAAGGAGCTTCTTTTCAATTATCAATTGGTTGAAGATTTCGTTAAATCTTTTTAATATTTGGCTTTCGTTTAATTAGAAAAAATCAGGATTTTAAAAATGACCAAGGTTACTTATAATGAAGATAATATCCGGTCCTTGGATTGGAAGGAGCATATTCGCCTTCGCCCGGGAATGTACATTGGCAAATTGGGAAATGGTGCTTCTGCTGATGACGGCATATACATATTAATAAAAGAGGTGATTGATAATGCCATTGACGAATATGTAATGGGATATGGAAAACGCATAGACGTTACAGTCAAAGAAGGTTTAGTAGAGATTAGAGATTATGGCAGAGGTATTCCTTTGGGAAAGGTCATTGATTGTGTATCTAAAATAAATACCGGCGGAAAATATGACTCCAAAGCTTTTAAGAAGTCCGTTGGACTCAATGGTGTGGGCACCAAAGCAGTCAATGCCTTATCTAACTATTTCAAGGTACAGGCTATACGGGATAGAAAAACTAAAATTGCTGAATTTACGAAGGGGGTGCTAAAAAAAGACTATAAAATAAAAGCAACTACGGAGGATAACGGCACCATAATTGTCTTTAAGCCGGATGATTCTGTTTTTAAAAATTATAAATTTCGATCCGAATATATTGAGAGCCAACTTTGGAATTATGCCTACCTGAATGCTGGATTAAAAATTAACTTTAATGGGAAAATACTCCACTCCAAAAATGGCTTGCTCGACCTGTTGAGTCGCAAAACAGGAGAAGAAAAACTGAGCTATCCGATCATTCATTTGAAGGACACCGACATTGAAATCGCGTTGACCCACGGCAATCATTATGGCGAACAATATTATTCTTTTGTCAATGGGCAAAACACGACTCAGGGAGGAACGCATTTAAATGCTTATAAAGAAGCAATCGTGAACACTTTGAGGGGTTTTTACAATAAAAATTACGACCCCAAAGATATTCGCGCTTCTATTATCACGGCAATTAGCATTAAGGTGGAAGAGCCTGTATTTGAATCTCAGACCAAAACCAAACTTGGCTCTACGGATATTGGTCCGAAAGGACCGACGATCAGAACTTTCATCAATAATTTTATTAGCAAAAAACTGGATAATTTTTTGCACCAACATCCAGAAATTGATGAAGCGCTTAAGGCGAGAATAGAACAATCCGAGAAAGAGCGAAAAGAAATCGCCGGCATTCAAAAAGCTGCTCGCAAAAGTGCTAGAAAAGCCAATCTGCACAATAAAAAATTGCGAGACTGCCGCATCCATTTCAATGATAGCAGTAGAAAAACCAAGGAGGAAGATCGCTTGGCTACCACGGTATTTATTACAGAAGGCGATTCTGCCAGTGGTTCCATTACCAAAGCGAGAAATGTCCAAACTCAAGCTGTTTTTAGCTTGCGAGGGAAGCCATTAAATTGCTATGGATTGACGAAAAAAGTAGTTTATCAAAATGAAGAACTCAATTTATTACAGCATGCACTTAATATAGAGGATGGGTTGGACCATTTGCGCTTCAACCGAGTGGTCATAGCGACGGATGCCGATGTAGATGGCATGCACATTCGCATGTTATTGCTTACTTTTTTTCTACAATTTTTTCCTGATTTGGTACGAAATGGACATTTATACATTTTGGAAACGCCCCTTTTTCGAGTAAGAGATAAAAGCAAAACCTTTTACTGTTACAATGAAATAGAAAAGCAGCATGCAATCAGGAAATTGCGCGGAAAAGCGGAAATCACCCGTTTTAAAGGTTTAGGAGAAATATCTCCCGGTGAGTTTGCAGATTTTATTGGCGAAGGAATTCGACTGGAGCCAGTAGTCCTTCATGAGAACACAAATGTTGAAAACGTTCTCCGGTATTTTATGGGAAAAAACACACCGGCGCGGCAGGAATTTATTATCGATAATTTAAAAGTGGAAAAAGACGAAATCGAGGAGGAGGAAGCAGAAGAAACGGCAAAAGAAATCACAGAAGAAGCTGTAGCCACTTCTTAGTTTGACTGCGTTCAATCTAAAAATCGCATTTTCCATTCTGGTTGAGGTAGCATGCACACCTCTTTTTTGCCAAACCAGCGATAGCGATTTTTGGCAATCCAATTATAGACTTTATCTCTAAAACCTTTCGGCAAAAAAGCCAAATAAGAAAAGAGTGTATAAATACCGCCTAACTCTTTTGCTATTCTCAAACCTACATCTGAATGGGTATATATATTTTTTCCCTCAATTAAAACAACCGTACTCAATTCATTAACGGGTTTTTCATGTTTTTCCAATAATTGCTTCCCTGTTGCTGACTGTAAAGAAGCAAATAGAAAAATTTTCTTCTTATCTCTTTTTAAAACAAATTGGACAAAACCATTACAGAGGTTACAAACGCCATCGAATAGTAACACTTTCTTCCCTTTTGGAATCAATATAGGTGATTTTCCAGCCATTATTTCCCTAATCAAAATGTTTGCTAAATCAGGATTTTAAAGAAAAACGATAAAATATCCCATTTTGTTGAAGTTTTTTTTACTAGCACTGGTTACATTTTCCACTTTTAAGACACTAATAATTAAATGCTTCAAATAAGGTAAAGCGAGATTTATCTTAAAGTATTGTTAATCTGATATTTATTGATAACTTTTTAGTAAAAAAAGCATCTTTATAATAAAACCAATAAATGAATAGCCATGAAAAAGACATTCCAAAATAGATTAGAAGCCACCGACTGGATTGCCAATTATGTGGAGAATGAGGCGCAGTTTGAAGTTTTACGCGAGCAACTAAATTTCAATTTCATTTACACGAATAAATTTTATTTGGAAATTGATGAAAAAAATCCAATAGCTGAAATCGTCTGGTTAGGCGACTCCAAAAAATGATCCCTTCTCTATCAAAGAATTGAAAAAGTAAGAATCCGATATTATGTATAGGTTGACCAGAATGCAGGATAACATTACTAATCGTAAATTTGTCCTGCACTCGTTAACCATTCATTCGGAATCATTTGAAAAAACACACGCCTGATAAATATCCTTCCTTAGGCATCGTCCTGCTCGCTGCTGGTGCTGCTCGTCGAATGGGGCAGCCCAAACAATTACTGAAAATCGCTGGAAAAACCTTGATCCAACGAACAATTGAAACTGCTTTATTGGTTAAAAACCAAGCAATTGTAGTCGTGTTGGGGGCAAATGCAGAAAAAATAATCCCTACTATTAAAGAAAAAAGAGTCCAACTTTTCCTTAATCCAGATTGGCCGCGAGGAATGGGAGCTTCCTTGTCTGCCGGGGTGAATTTTTTATTATCAGAAAATCCAGACCTAGAGGCCATGATTATTTCTGTTTGCGACCAACCTCATTTAAATGCTTTTGTTTTTAATCAATTAATTCATACATTTCGGAAAACGGGTGCTGCCATCGTTGCATCTTCTTATGGAGGAATGGCTGGCGTGCCTGCCTTATTTGAAAAAACACTGTTTTTCAAACTAAAGCAATTGGATAAAGAGGAAGGGGCGAAAAAGATTATTAAAAATTTTGAAGGAAAAGTAAGCACTATTAAATTTCCAGAAGGCATTATTGACTTGGATACTCCTGAAGCCTACCAAGCATTTTTAAAAAAATTTAAGACTAAATAGTGTTTTATGCGCAAAAATGCCTCTCATTTAGGCACATCACACAAAAGTATTATGAATAAGCAATGAGATTCTTCATAGAATTAGCATATAATGGAATGAATTATTGCGGCTGGCAACGGCAACCAGAAAATATTACTGTGCAAGAGGTATTGGAGACGGCTTTTTCTAAGATTTTGAGAAAAGAGATCGCTATTACAGGTTGCGGGAGGACAGATACGGGCGTACATGCTAGTCAATACTTTGCCCATTTTGATTTTGACCAAGCATTTCCTCCCGATTTTATTAATCGGATCAATAAATTTTTGCCGAGGGATATTGTGATTAAGCGGATTGTGGAAGTTTCGTCAGAGGCACATGCCCGTTTTGATGCCGTCCAAAGAAGCTATGAATATCATCTCAGTTTTTATAAAAATCCTTTCCACATTAACACTATTTATCACTACCCTTTTGCTGACCGGTTAAACCTCGATTTGATGCAGCAAGCAGCCAGCTCATTGCTGAATTATCAAGCATTTCTTCCTTTTTGCAAGAGTAAGTCCGATGCAAAAACCATGTTTTGTGATTTGCGTCGGGCAGCGTGGCGATTGAGCGACAGCAATGACTCGCTGATATTTTATATTAGCTCCGACCGATTTTTAAGAGGTATGGTCAGGTTGATTGTGGGTATGTGTCTAAATGTAGGCTTGGGAAAATTGTCTTTGGAAGCGCTCCAAATGGCTATGGAGCGACAGGTTCGGCTGGAAAAAAATTTTAGCGTCCCTCCCAAAGGCTTGTATTTGACAGCTATAAAATACTCTTTTTTATGAAAATAGATGTTCCTCAGCCATTCATGCTTAATATTTTAATTTCTACCCGTTGATTTTTTTTGCGCCCTGCAGCTGTGTTATTAGAGGCGATTGGCCTTTTCTTGCCATAGCCTTTATATTTTAGTCTATCTGTGGCAATTCCTTTATTTTCTAGGTAATCTACAACAGCTTTAGCTCTATCCATTGACAGTTTATCGCAAAATTCATCATCACATAAGCCGCTCGTATGCCCTCCAATTTCGATGACTACATCTTTATTGGCATTTAAAAATTCATAAATTTCATTTAAGGCCGAATAGGATTCTCTATTAATGTCGGAGTGATCCATTTTAAAGTATAATCGGTTGATGGGTATAGTTTGTCCTGTTTTTAGGTCCTCTCGGGTATAACCTTCGATTTTTTTATTTTCCTTACGGGTAGCTGGCAAGGGAACGGAGGGGGTTGGCACTTCATAGGTTTCCGGAGTTATGGGAGCATCTACCACAGCCGGCTCATCGGGTTCGTAGATTAATACCGCTTGGTCTTGCGCTCGGCCGGCTTCGTTTACTGCCTGGATGACGATGGTATTTCTACCTTCTTTGAAGGTGGTAACATCTGCCAGCAAAATACCTCTATGGGAATTAAAGGAAAAATCATTTCGGACTCTCCCATTTACCTTATAGGTGATATTTTCTTTCCTTTTAATATGCTTGACGTTTGCCTGGACCGTAAAACCTTTATCATAGACCCGAACAGACCTACCACTGGGAACAGTAAAGTCAACTTCCGGAATTTTTACTAAAGCGGGATCCTCGTCACAAGGAATTGGTTTTATGGAGGAGGCATTATCTACCAATACATTGCCATTATAGGGAAACAGAACAGGAGTCTTATAAAAAGCTTCCAGCATGATATAAGTGTGCGATTGCTTGGGCTCAAATTTAAAATCATATTGCATCCATTCGGTATTGGAAACCAAAGACGTTTCCGCCAGGCGTTCTTTTTTTGCACAATAATTGTCCCCTCCCCAAATAATCAGTTTTACAGGGGTGACATAATTCGCTGGAGCATCACTAATCCGGCTTTGACTTACATAAAGTTCGGAACGACAAAGATCCAAACTAAAACTATAACATTGTGTGCCTCGAATAGGGTTTAATAATCTTTGAGAGACCCTTTCCCAAGTGTCATTATCCCTAACAACCATGCCCAAATAAGTCGCTCCGTGAAAAGCGGGTTTCATTACCTCAAACCCACCACTTGGCTGCACGTCAGGTGGCGTTTCGTTATCAAAGCCACAATCGTACCATCCTCGGGGAGGCTTGGCTGTTCGAGGCATGTCTTCAAAGGACGGATTGATCAATTTAATCGTATCCTGCTGACCATAGCAAAGCCCATAAAAAGAGAAAAAAACAGCCATTATGGTGAAAAAACAGGCTCGGGTTTTCATAAGACCAAAAAGATTTGTTAGTTCAATAGTTTTAAAACGCTAAAATTACCTCCAATTGTTTTGTTCCGTACTGAAATTTACAATAAATAGGCAAATAATTAAAAGATTAAAGCACTATTAAGATTCCTTTAAAGTTTTGTTTGGGACTCGGGCAAAAATAACCGACCCAATTTGGAGCGATTTTTACAAAATAGTGACTTCAGAGGATAACTGAATTCCAAATTTTTCTTTGACCGAATCCATAATTTCAAGTGCCAGGTCCTTGATCTCCTTTCCAGTTGCATTGCTGTAATTGACTAGCACCAAAGCCTGATTTTTGTGAGCACCTGTGTTGCCAATTCGTTTTCCTTTCCAACCGCACTGTTCGATCAGCCAGCCTGCTGGAATTTTTTTATTCCCATTAGGCAAATCGTAAAAAACAATATGAGGAAATTTGGATTGAAGTTTAGCAAAATGCATTGGATTTATTTCTGGATTTTTAAAAAAACTACCGGAATTACCCAGCGTAGCTGGATCGGGCAATTTGGCAGAACGAATGGCAATGACCGCTTGGCTGATTGCTTCGATATTTGGTTGTGTGATGCCCTTTTGAGCCAATACTTCTTTAATCGCTCCGTAGCGGATATTCAATTGGTGCTGCTTTTTGGTGAGTTTCAGATAGACTTTGGTAATGAAATATTTTCCTTTTAAGGCATTTTTGAAAACGCTGTTTCGATAGCCAAACTGACAATCTCCTTTCTCGAAGGTTTTTTTTCTGCCCGATGATAAATTAATAGCTTCCAGCTTTACGAAAACATCTTTCAATTCGACACCATAAGCTCCAATGTTTTGAATAGGTGCTGCCCCAACTGTTCCTGGTATCAGAGATAAATTTTCTATGCCGCCATAATTATTTTTGATGCACCAAAGCACCAACTGATGCCAGTTTTCTCCACCTCCTATACTGATAGTCACTTCTTTTTTCCACTCTTCCACTACCGTAATCCCCTTGATTTCATTTTTTAGAATCAAGCCTTTCAAGTCTTTTGTCAATAAAATATTACTCCCTCCTCCTAGTATAAAAATTGGGCGATAGGGTAATTTTAATGCCGTTTTCAGTGCCTTTATGGATTGTATAAGGACTAAGTTTTCGGCTTTGACCTCCAGTCCGAAGGTGTTGAAACTTTTTAGCGAATAATTTTTTAAAACGACCATTCAGCGTTTTTCTTGCAAAGAAACAACTTCCCAAAGCTAAAAAAAACAGCCTGCCAATAATATCACGAGCAAGCTGTTTAAAAATCGGGATTTATCCTACAAGAGCGATAAGTCTTTGTGTCCCTTTTTAGGGCTGCGCTTTTTTATTATAATCTATACCCAACTGTTTTAGCAGCTTAATAGAATTAGCTTTTACACCAGCCGGGGGATTCATCGAAAGAGATTTTTTTAAGGCCTTGATAGCTTTTTCCTTTTGATTATTGCCAATATAGCCTTCGCCCAGACTATCCCATACATTGGGATCTTCAGGATTTTTTTCTGCATTGGCTTCAAAAATTTCCACAGCCTCTGCGGTTTTTCCTGACCACATTAATTGATAGGCATAGAGGTTCAATTCTGCATTGGTACCTCTAGCAAGGGCTTCTTTTTTTAGTTTGCTGGCTTCTTTGGTGTTGCCTTTTTGATCCAGTATTTTCACTTTTGCCATTAGCGTTGTCATGTTACGGCTCATATCAATAGATTTGTCCGCCCAAGCCAAAGCCTTATTCCAATCCTTTAACTTCGTTGCATAATTAGCGGCTCCATTGTATTCTTTCCAGGTGACATTTAGCTTTTCCAAATCATCTCCCAGGGCAGCTAAAACCAATTCATTTTCTTTTTCTGTGGTTTCAGGTGCTTTTGATTTAGCTACCAGCTTTGCTTTTGTTAGCATATTACCGGCGTTTGGAGTCATAAAGACCGAGCGAGTTGCCCAGCCCAAACCTTCTTGAATATTGACATTGTTTTTTAGACAATAATTAGCTGCTTCATTCCAGCCTTGCCAGGTCCAGCCCGCTTTGTTGCGCAATTCATTTTTTAGATTTGCTAAAACGGCATTGTGTACTTCGGTTTCTATTTTAAAAGCAAATTTTTCTTTGCCCCAATACAAAGCACATACGGCTGATTCCGCTTGAATATCTTCAAATTCAAAGGTTAGGAATTCATAAAATTTGTCGGACTTCTGCAATGGGATGGCTACTTTCAAGGCATCTTCTGCGGGATTATAACTATAGCTCCCCCAGGAAGTGGCATTATTGGAAAAAATGACCTGCGCGCCATCTTCTGCGACAAAAATATGGAAGCCGTATTTTCCTGCTTTTAGATCTTGTCCCTGTATTTTTACATCTTTGGAAAACGAAACAAGGGTATTATCATTGGCACCTGCCCGCCAGACTTGGTTATAAGCGATTAAGTTGCCAAGCAAAGCCCTTTCCTTTACTGCTGGACGGTGATACTTTAGGGTAATATCTGTCAGACCAATTCGCTGTCCCACCCAGGCTTTTTGACTGACATTGGGTGTATTGGTTAGCATTGTTTGGGCATCAATGAAGGTGCTACTTATCAATACCAAAACTAGTGAGTACAATAATGATCTCATAATCAGGTAATTTTAGTTTAAAAAATGATTGGATTTTCGGACAATTATGTTACAATGGAGTAGAAAATTAGGCAGGAAAGCGGCTTAAAAAAAGTTAAATGTGGTGAATAGTTGGCTTTGTGATAAACGTAGTTAAGATCATGTTAAGTTTTCTAATATTTTAAGAACGTTTTTTTTATAAGAGCGGCTGGAATTTAGTCGTTCTCCATTTTCTAAAATGAGCAAATACTGATTATTGCCTTGATACTTATACCTTTTGAGGTAATTTTTATTAACTAGGATGGAACGGTGGATGCGGATAAAAAATTGATTGTTCAGGCTATCTTCTAACGCTTGCAGGGTTTCCCTCAATAACCAGGTTTTATTTTCCAGATGAATATTTAAATAATTGCCTTCTGCTTTGATCCAATAAATATCGTTGACATTGATGTTTAAGGTTCGTCCTTTGTCTTTGATTTCAAGGGCTGTAAGATCTTCTTTGTGCAGGTTGTCATATTCTTTCAAAAGGTCAATCATTTTTTGGTGGAGGAAAGAATTGTCTTTTAGGATAATTTGATTTTTAGCATGCTCTAGTGCTTGCATAAAACGCTCGTCATCATAGGGTTTTAGTAGGTAATCAACCGCCTGGACATCAAAAGCCTTCAAAGCATACTGATCGTAAGCAGTAACAAAAATGATAAAAGGAACCTGTTTTAATTGCCCTTTTTTCAGCACGTCAAACCCGTTTAGGTCAGGCATTTGAATATCCAGAAAAATTAAGTCCGGTTTATACGAATTGATTTGTTTGAGTGCCTCCCGACCATTTTTACATTCGCCTAAAATATGGATATACGCTACCTGTTTTAATAATTTGACAATCCTAGCTCTAGCTAAAGGTTCATCATCAATGACTAGCGTTCGTATTTTTCTCATATTTCCGGTGCTTTATTTGGCGTAGAGAAGGGGATAAGCAATCGAACCTCAAAGCCTTTCCCTTTGAAGGAATCAACAGATAAAGAATAATTTTCTTTATAAATCAATGCCAAGCGATCTTTGACATTATTGAGTCCAATACCCTTCTTTTGCAAATGTTTTAGCGGCAAATTCACTCCATTTCCATCATCTTTTACAATCATTTCTACTCGATTATTGGGCAATTTTCGGGTGCTAACGGTGATCGTGCCTTCTTCTGTTTTTTGAGAGAATCCATGCTTGACTGCATTTTCTACCAAAGGCTGCAAAATTAAACTTGGCACTAAAGCATCCAGGGTGGCTTCATCAATATCGTATTGAATGCTTAATCGGTCGTGGAACCGCACTTGCTCTATGCCCAAATAATTTTTAATAAAATCCAATTCTTCCCTTAGAGGAATCGTATTTCGATCATCTTTATCCAAAACACCCCTTAGTAGCCTGCCTAGCTTGGAAACGATTTTTTGAGCATCTTTGATATTGATTTCCATTAAAGAAGAAATCGTATTTAGCGTATTGAAAAGAAAATGCGGTTGCAATTGCCGTTTCAGGGCATTGAGTTTGGCATCAGAGAGTTGGTTATGAATTTGAGCCAATTCCAATTGTTTATCCCTATACTTTTTGGCATAATCAACCGCCATGAAAATTCCATAAATAATCCAGTATTCGATCCATTGATTGACGAAGCTCGCGGGGACAGCCCCGAGGATGTAATTCACTTCTTTTTCATCCCATTCAAATAGCCCCAACAAATTTAGAGGAACCAGCCAAACCAAATAGGAAGATATTTCATGGAATAAAGTTACCCCAATACTCGCTGCCACCGCCTTGGTGCCCGTTCCAGGAGAAGTGCCACCCCCAAGTGGAAATCTTAAAAAAAAATAATAAATAATAGGTACTAATAACCCCCAAAGCGTTTGGTTAATAAAATGGGGTAAAAAATATCGCTGCCATTTAAAATCTTCCCCCCAAACCATAAAGGAAATGTAGAACTTCAATCCCAATATAATACCCATCGCAATTCCTGCCATAATACAGTAGCTATACCGAATAGGCAATTGGGTAATCCATGTTGTTTTGGGCCGTTCCATACTATAAAGAAAAGAGAAATTGGTTTAAGGGGAAAGTTTAGTGGGATGAAATGGTCAGAAAGTGATTAAACAGACTCAAATTGCAGTTTTGCAAGGCTTCTATACAGGCCGTTATCCATCAAAGACAATGCTTCATGCGTTCCCTCTTCCACGATTTTTCCAGCATCTAGCACATAGATCTTATCTACATCTTTTATAGTTGCTAATCTATGGGCAATGATGACAGATGTCCGCCCTTCCATTAGTTTATTGAGGGCATCCTGAACGAGTTTTTCTGATTCTGCATCCAAAGAAGAGGTCGCCTCGTCCAACAAAAGGATAGCTGGGTTTTTCAGAATGGCACGGGCAATGGCAATTCGTTGGCGCTGACCACCGGATAGTTTGACCCCTCTTTCACCAACAATTGTATCCAATCCATCGGGAAAAGAAGTAATGAATTCCCAGGAATTGGATTGTTTAGCAGCCATTTTGACTTCTTCTTCCGTGGCATTTTCTTTGCCATATAAAATGTTTTCTCGAATAGTACCACCAAACAGAATAACTTCCTGGGGAACTAGGGCTATATTGCTCCGAAAATTTCGAATATTTTGTTGATAAATGCTTTTTCCATCCACTAAAATATCGCCGTTAGAAATTTTGTAAAATTGTAATAATAGCTGAATAATGGTGGATTTCCCCACCCCACTCGGACCCACTAATGCTACTTTTTGTCCAGCCTCAATATTTAAATCAATACCCTTTAACACCTCTATATCCGGTCGGGTGGGATAATGGAAATGCACCTTTCGATATTGAATATTGCCTAGGATTTTTTTGGGCGCAATTGCTGGCTCATTTTCTAAATCCACTTCGCTTTCCGTGTTCAGAATTTCCCGTACTCTTTCCGTAGCTCCCAAAGCACCCAGTATTTCGGGGTAGAAATTACCCAGACTTGCAATAGATCCTCCGATGATAAAAGTATAAGTAACAAAAGCGACCAATTCGCCTGCAGAAATGGTTCCATTTTGCACCATAATTGCCCCCTGCCAAATAATAAAAAATAAGGCACCAAACAGGATAGTAATAATAAAAGTGGCAAAAACTGCCCTACCGCGGGCATATTTCATAGCTACCCTAACGACTTCTTCTATGGAAAAGGCATATCGTTTGACCTCAAATATTTCATTGGCAAAAGCTTTTACCACTTGGATGGCTTGTAATGTTTCACCCAGAATGGAATTGGATTCCGCCAGTTTTTTTTGCCTTTTTTTAGACAGTTTCCTAATATATCGTCCAAAAAAAATGGCACTCACCACGACAAAAGGAACCGTAAGCAGCATAATCAGGGACAATCGGGGAGTTGTGATTGCTAAAAAAATGATTCCGACGGCTAAGATGATGATTTGTCGAATAAATTCTGCCAAGGTGATCGAAAAAGTGCTGTATAGCTTTTCTACATCGGCCGTCAAACGACTAATTAAATCCCCCATTTTGTTTTCTTCAAAAAAAGTAATGGGAAGAGCAACCATTTTTTTGTATAAAGCCTTTCGAATATCGGCAATCCCTTTTTCGCTAACATTGGCAAAAAGAATGACTCGGGTATAGGAAACAAGGCCTTGAATCGCCAAAATGATAACCAAGGCCCAGCCGATGTCTTTTAGGGAATAGTCATGGGCTGATTTTCCCTGTGCGACATCCACCATTTGCCCAATTAGCCAAGGAAAAATCATAAAAATCAAACTGGTCAAAAAAAGCAACAGCAATCCACCAATCAATGACCAGCGATAGGGGTGAATAAATTTTAGCGTTTTTATTGCTTCTTTAAAGCTTTCTTGCGTAATTTTTACTTTTGGAGCATTGTCCAGGTCCGTATGTCTTCTAGCCATGTAATTATAACAATTAGAACGGTAAGGAGATTAAAGTGATTGCCATAGAAAATATGATTCTTTGACAAAAATTGTGTTTTAGAGGAATAAAACTATTCAAAATGCTCGTCATTTATAATCCTCAACATTTTGAATAGCTTTATTCCACACAATATGTCAAAGAAGGAAAAATATCAAATGCCTTAATCGAGTACAAAAATAGCGGATATTTGTGGGATCGTTTGTATATAAATATTAAATGCTTTGTCTAAAAGGTGTAAAAAAATAGAATTTTGATTATAGCTTTAGTGATTCTTTGACAAAAAGGAAGTAAAATGTATTTTTGAAATAAAGCTTGTATATGAAACTTTCAAAAAAATTATTGAACAGCCTTAGAGTGGCAGCCTGGTTTGTAGGAGTCATTTGGGTGATTCATCTTTTTCAGGTGATATTGGGTTTTGATCTAGGCTTTTTAGGCACTTATCCTCGCCAGGTTTGGGGTTTGAAAGGTATATTGACCTCTCCTTTGGTTCACGCTGATTTTCCTCATTTAATTTCTAATTCCGTTCCATTATTTATATTAACTGCGACCATTTTCTTTTTTTACAAAAAAGTGGCCGGTCGGGCTTATTTGATGATCTATATTTTAACTGGCTTGATGGTCTGGGTTTTTGCGAGAAATGTATTTCATATAGGGGCGAGCGGTGTTGTTTATGGCTTGGTGGCTTTTATTTTTTGGTTGGGCATATTTAGAAGAAGCCTCCAATCTATTATCCTTGCCTTGATTATTACTTTGTTGTATAGTGGCTATTTTGCCGGCATTTTGCCCAATCAGGAAGGCATTTCCTGGGAGAGCCATTTGCTGGGCGGGTTGGTAGGTATTTTTGTCGCCTATTATTTTAGGGAAGAAGTAGAAGCAGATGAAAAAACGGAACTAGCTTCCTGGGAGTTGGAGTCTGAGTCGAGGGCTACTCCTTTTTTAAATCCCGATGCTTTTGAAAAAACAAAAGAAGAAAGGCTTGGAGAAAAACAAAAACCGGACTATCCCGATTGGTATTCCTCCAGCACACTTGACAAGTAACTCTTCTCTTTTCACCCTTGTTTGTTTTACCCCAATGATACATCAATCTGTTTCTATTTTTCAGTTGGTTTGCGCCTTTATGTTCTTGGTGTTTTTGTTGGGGGCAATGGTGGCCAGTTGGTATTTTGTGAGGATTGTAGGTAAAAGAGAAGCCAATTTATTATTAGCGGCATTTTTAGGAGTTATTGCGCTTTCTTTGCTATATAATTTATTGGTTAATATCGGTATTTTTAATAATAATCCACAGTTTTATTTTATTCCAATTTCCTATACGCTTTCTTTCGGCCCGCTGCTGTTCTTTTTTACAAAAAGCCGCCTGTTCCGGCCTTTTTACTTACAAAAAAAAGATTTTAAGCACTTTATCCTTCCTTTGGCGCAAGCAGTCTTTTACCTGACTGTTGGCTTTCGGGATATGGCATTTAAACAACAATTATGGGAGGCCAATTACTTGCCTTTTTACAAACCTGTTGAAGGACTTTTATATCTGATCAGCTTTTCTTTGTATCTCTATTTTTCTTACCGGTTCATTCGTTATAAGTTGGCTCTTTTGCGAAAAAAAGGTGCTTTCCCCTGGGAATTAGACAAAGTAAATCGCTTGAAGCGAATGGTAAAAGGCCTAATTCTATTGTTTGTGATTAGTGGTGCATATATGGTTGGGGATTTTGTTACTTATCAATTTTTAGGACTGAACTTATACGATATTCGGGGATTTACCTACATCGGAGATTTATCTTTTACTTTTATCGTACTTTGGGTGGGTTATTATGGTTTTAGAAATTCCTTTTTCCCCAGTAGAAAAAGGCTGGGTATCAGTAAAAGTAAAGACCAATTACGTCAAAAAATTAATGCCTTATTTAAGGAAGAAAAAATATTTCTAGATGATGAGTTGGATAAAAGAAAACTAGGTTATTATTTGAAAATCAGAACCAGCTATTTGGATAAAATTTTGACCGAAAATTTTAAACAACTCATCAGCCAATGTAGAATTGCCGAAGCAAAAGAAAGAATCAACAATCCTCGATATAAAGACTACACACTGGAGAGCATCGGACTGGAAGTAGGTTTTTCCAGAAAGAAGACTTTTTTAAAAACATTTGAAACCATTGAAAAAATGTCGCCAATGGCGTTCAAGAAACAAAGCTGAAAGGAATATATTATAATCTTCTATTTCAATTTATCAAATATCCAAATCAAACTGTTGACTCTTTTCTATTGCTAGCGTATATCCAGCATCTTTATGTCGAAAAATGCCCATCGCTGGGTCAATATGTAAAACTCTACTCAGGCATTTTTCTGCTCGGGGAGTGCCATCCGCTAAAATGACCATTCCAGCGTGTTGAGAATAACCAATTCCAACACCTCCTCCATGATGAAAAGATACCCAAGTAGCACCGCCACTTGTATTACCCATTAAATTGAGTAAAGCCCAGTCTGAAACAGCATCACTGCCATCTTTCATTCCTTCCGTTTCTCGATTTGGGGAAGCCACAGAGCCGCAATCTAGGTGATCTCTTCCGATTACAATTGGAGCTTTTACTTTGCCTGTTTTTACCAAGTCATTGAAAATCAAACCTGCTTTTTGGCGGTCACCCATTCCCAACCAGCAAATCCGGCAAGGCAAGCCTTGAAAAGCTACTTTTTCCCGTGCTTGCGTCAACCACCGATGTAAAGGCTTATCATTAGGAAATGCTTCTATCAAAGCTTCATCTGTGGCATAAATATCATTGGGATCACCGGACAAAGCAGCCCAGCGAAAAGGCCCTTTTCCTTCGCAAAATAATGGGCGAATAAAGGCAGGGACAAAGCCAGGATAATCAAAGGCATTTGCTTCGCCACCTTGTCGAGCAAATTCTCGCAGATTATTGCCATAATCAAAAGTGATACTTCCTCGCTTTTGCATTTCCAGCATAAAACCAACATGGCGAGCCATACTCCTTAAGGCTTTTTTCTGATATAAGTCAGGGTTGGACTGTCTTATATCTTGGGCTTGGGATAAGGTCATCCCATTGGGAACATAACCATTGAGCGGATCATGGGCGGAGGTTTGATCTGTCAAAATATCTGGTATTATTTGATCCGCTAGCAATTGTTCTAATACATCTCCAATATCACCAACCAAGCCGACAGAAATGGCTTCGCCACTGGTTTTAGCTTCTAATACCCATGCTTTAGCTTCTTGATAAGAATGAGTCATTTTATCAATATAGCGGGTTGTTAATCGCTTTTTTATTCGCTCCGGATCAATGTCCACTCCCAAAAAGGTTGCTCCTGCCATGGTAGCGGCCAAGGGTTGTGCGCCCCCCATCCCGCCTAAGCCGCCGGATACTAATAGCTTATGCTTTAAATCTCCCTGAAAATGTTTCTCTCCACAGGCTACAAAAGTTTCATAAGTCCCTTGCAAAATGCCTTGTGTGCCAATATAAATCCAGCTTCCAGCTGTCATCTGACCAAACATCATCAATCCTTTTTTCTGTAATTCATTAAAATGCTCCCATGTTGCCCAGTGGGGTACCAAATTGCTATTCGCAATCAACACCCTAGGGGCTTGTTCGTGAGTGGGAATGATACCAACCGCTTTGCCGGATTGTACCAATAGACTTTCATCTTCCTCTAATCGAAGCAAACATTCAATGATCTTTTGCAATGCTTCTGGGTTTCGGGCGGCTTGTCCCGTACCTCCATAAACGACCAATTTGTCAGGGTTTTCAGCGACCACTGCATCCAGATTATTGAGCAACATTCTCAAAGGGGCTTCTGTCTGCCAGGATTTTGCGTGGAGTTTTGTACCCGTTGGTGCTTTATAGTGCGGATGCGTAGCATATTTTTCAAAAAACTTCAAATAGGTGGTCGTATCTGGTTTGGAAGCTAAGGTGGTATTCATCGATTATATTTTTTATAATTTTTAAAATAGATTTATTTTTAATAATAGAAATAGCTTTTTCAATGTCATTGGCAAAAACTCGATCTTCTTCAGCATGGCTAATTTTTGTTCGCACAAAAGCATGAACAGTTTCTAAAATTTTAGAGGACTTTAGGGGGCGATGAAAGTCTAAGGCTTGAGCAGCACAGATTAATTCTATCGCCAAAATTTTCTCCACATTTTGAATAACCTGCAAAGCCTTTCTCCCTCCAATAGCTCCCATGCTTACATGGTCTTCCTGTCCTAAAGAAGTGGGAATACTGTCTGCGCTAGCAGGAAAACAAAGCCCTTTATTTTCACTGGCCAAAGCGGCGGTGGTATATTGGAGCATCATAAAAGCGGAATTAAGCCCTGCTTCTTTCATCAATAATTTGGGTATTCCATGAGTAAGCCCCATTAGGGAAAGATAAATTCGACGGTCAGAAATATTGCCCATTTCAGAAGCAGCTAAACAAGCATAGTCAAGCGGCAATGCCAAGGGGCTGCCCATGAAAATTTCCTCCACTAATGGTCAAGGACTCATTGATCAAAACAGGGTTATCTGTAACGGCGTTTAATTCTATTTCCAACAATTCTTTTAGGTGCAGCCAAGCGGTTCTGGAAGCACCGTGTACTTGGGGGATACAACGCAAAGAATAGGGATCTTGCACCCGATTGCAGCCAGCATGGGAAGTATTAATTTCAGATTTATTTAATAAAAAACCAATCCTTTCGGCGACATGTCTTATTGCCTGGAAAGGGGCGAAGTTGGTGTAGTTCCTTTAAAAAGGGTTTGGAAGAGCCCAAAAGTCCTTCTATCATCATTGCTCCTATAATATCTGCCTGACTTAGACAACTATGCAGACTCTCGATCACCTTTACTGCATTAGCCGCTATAAATTGGGTCCCGTTGATTAGTGCGAGTCCCTCTTTTGCCTCAAGCTCCACAGGAATTAATCCTTCTTTTTGAAATACTTTTTTAGTCGCGTAAACTTTTCCTTTATACCATACTTTTCCCAAGCCAATTAGTGGTAAAAACAAGTGAGCTAGCGGAGCCAAATCCCCCGACGCGCCAACAGATCCTTGTTCGGGAACTAATGGAATAATGTCCTCTTCTATATGCCATTTAATTCGCTCCAGCGTAGCTACTTTAATGCCCGAAAAACCCTGAGCAAGCGCTTGAAGCTTAAGGATTAGCATGAGTTTCGCAAGCTCTTTAGAGATACTTGTGCCTACGCCCACACTGTGGCTTTTAAGAATATTGTATTGAAGTTTATTCGTGTTTTCTGTAGAAATTCGAGTGGTACACAGAGGACCAAATCCAGTATTGATACCGTAAATGGCTTCGGTTCGATTCAAGATTTCTTCGACTAGTTTTCTACTTGCTTTAATTTTTTGTAAGCTATCCCAACTAATTTCCCCACGCAGTGTTCCCCGACAAAGCCGGAGAGCCAATCCCGCAGTTAGTTGGTCTTTTCCATAGGAAAAAATGGCGATATGTTTTTTAGATGTACCCAGCATTCTTTTTCAAAATTATCCTTCTTTGACAAACACAATTTTTATCGAAGAATTAAAATTATTATTACCTTTAATAATTACCAATACGATTTGGTTAATACTTAATAACTATGAGTAATCAAATTGAGTTTCGACACTTGAGATACTTTCTAGAAGTTGCCAAAGAATTGCACTATCGAAAAGCAGCCGAAAAATTATTTATTTCCCAACCTGGTCTAAGCAAACAGATCAAGCAACTGGAAGAAGAATTGGGTGTACAATTGTTGGAAAGAGATAAAAAAAAGGTGCAATTGACTAAAGGTGGTGCCTATTTAAAAACAGAGGCCGAGTACTTGCTCCAATATTTGAAAAGAACAATTAAGCGGCTAAAACTGGTCGCCGAAGGACAAATAGGAGAAATTAGAATAGGTTTTGTGGGTTCGGCTATGCAAACGGTGATTCCCAAGCTAATCATGAAAAGTAGTCAAAAATACCCCGACATTCATTTTTCATTAGAAGAAATGTCTATCCGAAATCAAATAACTGCTTTGCAAAACAGCACGACTGATCTGGGCTTTGTTCGACTGAATCGAGTCCCAGAGGGCTTACAACTGAAACCTGTTTTTAAAGACCATTTTTCTTTAGTTTTACCCAAAGATCATCCTATTAGCAATAATAACTTTAAAAGTGTATCGCAATTTAAAGAAGCGCAATTTATCTTTTTTTCCAGTGACTATAGCAGGGTTTATTACGACCAGGTGATGAGTATTTGCGAAGATGCTGGATTTAGCCCAATTATTTCTCATAAGTCTGTTCATGCCAATACGATTTTTCGACTGGTGGAAAGTGGTTTGGGCATTGCGATAGTTCCTCACTCTTTGAGCTTTGGTTTTGATTTAGGCATAAAATTCATTCCATTAAAAAATATTCGGCAAGAAGCCGTACTTTCGGCCGTCTGGAAACGAGATAGCCGAAATCCGTCGTTAAGGAATGTGTTGGCATTTTTATAGTCTTTTTCGGTTTTTAAATTTTTAAATAACTAATACAAATGAAAAAGCCCTATAAGTTTGAAACGCTCGCCATTCAAAGCACCCAGATTTTGGATAAAGCAACTGGCGCAGTCAGTACGCCGATTAATCTTTCTACTACCTTTGAAAGGGAAATAGATGGCTCTTATCGCAGTGGTTTTGTTTACTCCAGAGAAGCCAATCCCAATCGGCAATTGCTAGAAAACAGTATTGCTTTATTGGAAAATGGTGCAGTTGGTTTTGCTTTTTCTTCAGGTATGGCAGCCATTGCCGCTCTTGTAAATACGCTAAGACCCGGAAGTCATATTTTAATTCCCCACGATGTATATTACGGTACATTAAAAATGTTGAATGCGATTTTTAAGACAAAGGGTATTGCATTTGACACCGTAGTCATGGCTGATCTAAAAGCTGTAAAAAAAGCGATTCAACCCAAGACGGCTTTGATTTGGGTAGAAACCCCTTCCAATCCGCTTTTGAATATTAGTGACATTAAGACAATATCTAAAATGGCGCGCAAAGCAGGGGCGATTTGTGCGGTAGATAATACTTGGCCAAGCCCCGTTTTGCAACGTCCATTGGACTTAGGGGCGGAGGTAGTGATGCACTCTACTTCTAAGTATTTTGGTGGACATAGCGATGTGTTGGGTGGTTGTTTGGTAGTAAAAAATCGAGGCAAATTGACAGAGCAATTAAAGGAAATACAAATTTTAACAGGAGGCGTTCCTTCGCCTTTTGAATGCTGGCTGGTGACCAGGGGAATTAAAACGCTGTATCTCAGGGTGATGCAACAGACAAAAAATGCTTTTCGATTAGCCAAATTTCTGAACCAGCATCCCAAAATTGAGCGAGTGAACTATCCAGGCTTAAAAAGTCATCCACAGCACCAACTGGCCCAAAAACAAATGACTGGAGGCTTTGGAGCGATGCTTTCCATACAAATAATCGGGGATGCTCAAAATGCAATGCAATTGACAGGCAGGCTGAAATTATTCACTACTGCTACCAGCTTGGGTGGCGTGGAGAGCCTGGTAGAACATCGAAAGTCCATCGAAGGACCCAATAGCCCTACACCGGATAATTTGTTGCGGATTTCAGTTGGTCTAGAAAATGTTGATGATTTAATCGCTGATTGGAAACAGGCTTTGAAATAATTCAGGACAAATGGATCGGTTTTTTCTTAGGCTTTATTATAGGTTCAAAGTACAAAAGTGGTTCGGTTTAAGCATTTTAATTGCCTTGCTAACAGGATTTGCTCTATTAGCCGTTCGATTGGAACTAGCGGAAGACATTACACAATTAATCCCTGCTAGTGAGCAGACCAATTTGACCAATAAAGTACTAGGGCAGGTCAATTTTGCGGATAAAATTATTCTCCATTTAGAGGCAGAAGCCAGAGGTAATGTAGATGATTTGACCCTGTATGCCAGTCAGTTTATTGATAGTCTTTATTTACATTGTGGCGAATATGTGAAGGATATACAAGGAAGAGTCGCTACTGATGCGATTACCGAAACCCTCGATTTTATTTACGAAAACCTGCCTTTGTTTTTAGACAAAAAAGATTATCAAAAAATAGCCAACCAACTTCACAAAGACAGTATTGAACAGCGCACACAGGCAAATTATAAAACCTTGATTGCTCCTCAGGGTATTATTGCCAGAAAAACTATTTTAAAAGACCCTTTAGGCTTGTCTTTTTTGGGTTTGGAAAAATTGCAACAACTCAATATTGGTGAAAGCATTGAATTGTACAACGATTTTTTAGTATCCAAAGATCACCGAAAGCTACTGCTTTTTATCAGCCCTCGATTGGCCGCTAATGAAACTGCGAAAAATGATTTGTTCATTGATAAACTATATCATATCAGTGAGCAATTAAACACAATATTCGCTACTAAGGCGAAGGGCGAATATTATGGCACGACGGTCGTAGCTGTTGCCAACGCTCGGCAGATTAAAAAAGACATCCGCCTGACGATTGGCATTGCCTTATCTATTCTGCTGCTTATTTTAGTGTTTTTCTATAAAAAACTGACGATTCCTTTTATTTTATTTGTACCTACCCTGTTGGGCGGGTTACTGGGGATAAGCGTACTTTATTTGGTAAAAACTAAAACTTCGGCAATTGCTCTAGGTATTGGCTCCGTTTTGTTAGGTATTACATTGGATTATGCGTTGCATATCCTCACCCATTATAGAAATAATCAAAATATCCAACAACTCTACGAAGATGTCACCCGCCCGATATTAATGAGCAGTTTAACGACTGCTTGTGCCTTTATGTGTTTGCTTTTTTTACAATCGGAAGCCTTGCGCGATCTAGGGCTATTTGCAGCAGTAAGCGTAATTGGGGCAGCTATTTTTGCCTTGCTATTTATCCCCCAAGTTTATGCTGGTACTGCTGGACCTATAGGCCGCTCGACTACTTTTATTGATAAATTGGCTGACTACCATTTTGATAAAAATCGAGGACTGATTATTGGTTTGGGATTTTTATTATTGGGGAGTTGTTTTACCTATAATAAGGTCTTTTTTAATCAAGACCTCTCTGGAATGAATTACCAAACGGCAGCCCTGAGTCAGACAGAAAAAAAGTTGGATCAATTGATAAATAATACTTCCAAGTCCATTTATATCGTCGCTTATGGTGATTCAGTAGATGAGGCCTTGGGTTATCACGATAGCATTTTTCAAACTTTAAAAAAATTAAAAGCACAGGGCGATATTTTGAGTTTTAATTCCATTGGCGCTGTCGTTCTATCTCAAAAAGAACAGGAAAAGAAAATTCAGGACTGGAACCAATTTTGGAAAGAAGATAGAAAAACACAAACACAAAATAATCTGATTGAAAGCGGAAATAAATTAGGCTTTAAACCCACCTCTTTTCAACAATTTTATAACCTTTTAAATAAAAAATTTGAACCCCTTGCATTAGCGGATTATTCCAATATCGGCGGCTTGCCCATTCAAGAGTATATTTCCAATAAAAATAACTTTGCCACCGTAGCTGCTCTGGTAAAAATAGTGGATGAAAAAACAGATGCCTTCGTAAATACTTTCGCCCAGGCTCCACAAACTGTTGTCATTGATCGAAAGCACCTCAATGAAACCTTTTTGGGTGACTTAAAGGCAAATTTCAACCGCCTGATTGCATACTCCCTAGTGGCTGTTTTTCTATTATTATTGACCTTTTTCAGGCGTATTGAACTCACGTTGATTACGATGATTCCTATCTTATTGACTTGGTTGCTGACCATTGGCATTATGGGCTTTGGGGGTTTGGAGTTTAATATTTTTAATATCATTATTTCTACTTTTATTTTTGGTTTGGGGGTGGATTATAGCATTTTTATGACCAATGGTTTGATAAAAAAATACAAATATGGCACTAGCGATTTGGCAACTTATCGGGCGGCGATTATTCTTTCTGTTATTACCACTCTTATTAGGCGTAAGTGCGCTTATTTTTGCCAAACATCCCGCCCTAAAATCCATTGCACTAATTTCGTTGATTGGCATTGTGTCTGCGGTATTTATTGCTTTTACGATACAGCCTTTATTGTTTCGGTTTATTATTAGTGGCAAGGCAAAAAAAGGACTGGCTCCCATGCGACTGAGAAGTTCTTTACATGGTTTTATGCTGTTTGCTTTTTATGGGTTGGGAGGTATGCTATTGTCTTTATTTAGTGTGACTATATTGCCGATTATCCCCATTTCTAAAAAGAAAAAGATGCGTTGGTTACACCAATTTATGTCTAAAATGGTGACAACTGTTTTGTATGGCAATCCATTCGTAAAAAAAGAAATCCGCAATCCCCTTAAAGAAACCTTTGATAAACCTGCTATTATTATCTCCAATCATTCTTCAGCGATTGATACCTTGGTATTGGGCATGGTAACCCCCAAGCTTATTTATTTAGTCAATGATTGGGGGGGTATATAAATCTCCTGTTTTTGGCTTATTGGCACGAATAGCGGGTTTTTATCCCGTATCGAGCGGCGTAGATAACAGTTCTGAACATTTAGAAGAAAAAATCCGACAGGGTTATTCTTTGGTAGTCTTTCCAGAGGGCAAGCGTTCTACGACCAATAAAATGGGTCGATTCCACAAAGGGGCATTTTTTCTGGCAGAAAAATTAAAATTGGATATTTTACCGCTTTACTTGCATGGAAATTCAGAAGTATTGCCCAAAGGAGATCGAGTGATTTACGACGGTAGCTTGACGGTAAAAATTGGTCAGCGGATTGTTCCTAATGACCCCGCTTTTGGCAACACTTATAAAGAACGTCAGAAAAAAATAGCGGCTTTTTATAAAGCCCAATTTAGGGAACTAAGGGATGAAATAGAGCAGGCAGATTATTTCAAGGGTATTTTGTTGAGCAATTATATCTACAAAGGCGCTGCTTTTTACCAAAAAATTAAAAAGGATTTTGAAAAAAATAAGCACATTTATCAAGCTATTTCCAATCATATTCCCTTTAAATCTAAAATTGTTCACATTGCCAATGATTATGGACAGATAGATGTGCTATTGGTAGCGCGCTCGCTGGATCGGCGCATTACGACTTTTATGTTGGAGGAAGAAAAGAGAAGAATTGCGGCAAATTGTTATACGGCTATCACCAAAAAAGTGGCTTATCCTTCAATTTTGCCGATCCAACCCGCCAATTTTTCAGAAGAGGAAAAAACGATGTTTACTAACGCAGACATTTTATTAATTAGCACTAAGCCAAGACAATTGCCCAATGAATTCTTGGCACTAATGGATACATTAAAAAAGATTATTTTAGTAAATAGTGATTTACTGACCAAAGAACCTAGAAGTGCCCGATTTCGTCATAGAGGAGCGAGGAAAGCATTTGGTCATTTTGAGCAAAATGCCTAATTGATTCCTTTTTGAGCAGGTTGACTAGGCAAATTCTTTACAAAAACATCTATCTTTACATTTCAAAAAACAAGCTACTCGAATCACTAAAAATGCCTGGTTTAGTGAAAATAAAAGAATTTTATGATGTCATTATAATTGGAAGCGGGCTGGGTGGTCTGGTCTGTGCAAATATTCTGGCTCAGAGAAGGATATAGTGTTTGTGTGCTAGAAAAAAACAATCAATATGGTGGCAATTTGCAAACCTTTGTAAGAGATAAAAATATCTTTGATACAGGGGTACACTATATTGGTGGTTTGGAAAAAGGACAAAACCTTTATAAATATTTTACTTATCTAGGCATCATGGAGGAATTGGAATTGAAAAAGATGGATACCGATAAATTTGATGTGATTAGCTTCGGGGATATGCCCGACAAGGCTTATTATCACGCTCAAGGATATGAAAATTTCATTCAAAGCCTGACTAGGCAATTTCCCAAAGAAGAAAAAGCTATACGTACTTATTGTAATCAACTAAGGGCTACCTGTGATAGTTTCCCTTTGTATAATCTCAAACTTGGAAGTGGTTATATTGAAAGTGTCTTGACCCTGAAAACAAAGGAATATATCACTTCTCTAACGGATAACAAAATCTTACAGGCAGTCCTGGCAGGCTCTAACATTTTATATGCGGGGCATGAAAACAGAACGCCCTTTTATGTTCATGCGTTATCCGTCAATTCTTATATTCAAAGTTCCTGGAGGTGTGTAAATGGAGGTAGTCAAATTTCTAAATTGCTTATTAAAAAACTGCGAACTTATGGGGGAGAGGCATACAAACATCAGGAAGTTGTTGATTTTGGTTTTGAAAATGGGCAAATTTCTTCCGTTCTTACCAGAAAAGGACAGGAGATAAAAGGTAAGCTCTTTATTTCAAATATAGAACCCAAATTGACTATCGAGATGCTAGGTAGCAATAGGATAAAAAAATCCTACGCAAGCCGCATTAAAAATCTGGAAAACATCATTTCTGTCTTTAGCATCTATATCGTTTTAAAACCAAAAAAAATTAAATATTTTAATTATAATTATCACCATTTTAAAAAAATAGAGAAAGTTTGGAATGCGCAGGCATATACATCTGAAAATTGGCCGGAAATTTATATGGTTTCTACAGGAGTTCGGAAGAATATGGGCGGATGGACTGAAACGCTGACAGCCATGACTTACATGCATTATGAAGAAGTCAAGGAATGGGAAGATACCTTCAATACAGTTGCAAAGAAAGGAGATAGAGGCGATAGCTATGAGGCGTTTAAAAAATACAAAACGAATATTTTTATTAAAGAATTGGAAAAAAAATTTCCTAACCTAAGAGCCGCTATCAAATCCATATATGCCTCTACTCCGTTGTCTTATAGAGATTACATAGGAGTCCATAAAGGAGGGATGTATGGCTATATCAAGGATGCCGAAAACCCTATCAAATCCTTTCTTTCTCCAAAAACAAAAATTAAGAACCTGTTTTTTACAGGTCAGAGTTTGAATATGCACGGTGTTTTAGGTGTAACGATTAGTGCTATTTTGACTTGCTCGACCATTTTGGGTAAAGAATATTTGCTAAAAAAAATCCTAGCTGCCAATGAAGCAGTAGAAGAAGAGGTCTTGTAATTTTAAGCCTTCTTTGACAAATTGTGCGGAATAAGGTCCTTTAAAAGGACGAGCCTTTTAAAGGACCTTATTCCTCCAAAACACAATTTTTGTCGAAGAGCCATTTTAAGCTATATGATAAACTCCATAAAGACGATTGCGCCCTATACGCAGAAGGAAGTGGAAGAGGCATTGGTCCGCTTGGCAAAGAATAGGCTTTTTATTGAAGGAGTCCAATATTTTTATCCCCATTGGACGGATGAGCAGGTGCGTGCCAGCTTAAAAAAGTGCCACAGTTGTGCAGATTTTGAAATCATTTTTGTAGAGCCTATTATTAAAAATATCATTGAAGAATCCATTGACCAATTTGAAGTTATTGGTTTGGATGGTTTTAAAAAAGAGGATCATTTTCTTTGCATTTCGAATCATCGAGATATTTTTCTAGATGCGGGATTACTCCAATACAGTCTTTATCATCGGGGTTTGCCTTTTACAGAAATTTCTCTAGGCGATAACCTGATGGTAGATGAATTGACAGAAACGGTGGCCAAGCTGAATAATATGTTTACTGTTTATCGCACGGGCAGTAGGGTAGAGCTATTGCGGAATGCTCAACGCCTGTCTGCTTATTTGCGCTATGCTCTAAAAGAAAAAAAAGTGGCTGCCTGGATTGCTCAAGGTAATGGTAGAACCAAAGACGGAAATGACCGAACTGCCCCCGGTTTGGTTAATATGTTGTTGATGAGTGGAGGAGCAAACTATAAGCAGTCGATAGAAGAATTAAACCTTGTTATTGCTTCTATCTCTTATGAGTATGAACCCTGCGCGTTTGAAAAAGCCATTGAAATGGAAACGCTTGCCAAAAACGGGCATTATAGAAAATCAAAGTATGAAGACCTGCATAATATTTTAAAAGGCATTGAACAACCCAAAGGAAATGTAAGCTTAGTACTAGAGCATTTGGATACAACGGCCATTGATTTTTCGGGCAGCCGAAAAGAAGTATTAAAAGCCATCGCTCAAGCAATAGACAAAATGGTTTATAAAAATTATCGCCTTTGGGCAAATAATTATATAGCCCATGATCTATTGTATAAAACCAATCAGCACCAAAGTTATTATACTTCCGAACAGGTAGCTCTATTTAAGACCTATCTCTATAAAAACCAGCAGCCAGAAGAGATTATTGAGCGAGTTTTGAGGATTTATGCCACTCCAGTCAGGAATATTTTTGGAGGTTGATATTTTTTACAAGCTTTCTTTTTCCTCTTTTGAAAAAAGACCCGACTGCAATGCATACCTCCGAATGTATTCCTTTAGAGCAGCGGAACGCACCGCTTTAAAGTGGGTTAAAATGAAAGTTTTATCTTTCGAAATATTGCTCTTATACTTCAAAAATCGAGGGGTATTTTCCTGAACACTTAGCCGGATAAATCGAATTTCGATATTGGCCGGGCGTTGCTTTATGGCATGTTCAATTAAGCCAACTCCTTCTCTAAAGTACTGCTTTTTTTGTTCTTTTCCCCTAGCATATTTAGCCTTTAACGTCATAGCTGCTCCTTTGTAAGCAAGCAGTACGCTGTCTGATTTTTTGGTAATGTACTTTAAGTCTTCCAATAGTTGAAAGGTAGCCTCTTTGGACTGAGCGGCTTGTTGATAAATCGTTCTTATTTTGTTTATATTGGGATGGTCCAAATAAGGAAGCGACAAAAGAATAATCAAGATTAATTTCATAGGCTAATTTTATGGAAAAAAGATAAAGCACTTTGAAGAACGACCTTACTCCGGCACCTTATTATAAGCAGCGCTCAATTGCAAAGCGACCGTTGTTTGCCCCGCTCCTTTATTTACCCCCTCAGCAATAGTATTGGGGTCGGAAATGAAGGTGGTTACATTTTTGATTTTTACGATGTCTTTCTCTTCTTTAATTTTGAGTTGCATTTGCAGTTCGGGATGTGTTTCAGGATTGATGATTGCCTTGAATTTGATGTTACTGGATTGTGCCATAAAAAGCTTACACTTAACAATTTGCTCTGTTAATTCTTTGATAATTTGCATAATACAAACACCGGGCATTACGGGATTACCTGGAAAATGCCCTTTAAAAATGCTATGATCTTTGTTGATAAAAATTTTTGCGGTCACTTGGTCTTCTTGTTGTTCCAGGGACATTATTTTATAGAAATTTTTAAATAGCATTTTTTTATTTTGATAAATGATTGAGTAATTGAAAAAATTTTACCGCTCGATTTAAATATCGAGTAAGAAGCCTTGATCTTCCATATTGATTAAGTGTGCCAAGCCCTTAATAATTCGATGATGTTTTTTGACAAAAGGATTACGCTCATCCCAGACGTATCCTGCTAAGACTGCGCAAATTTTTCTTTTGACATCTGGATTTTCGGGCTGGTGAAAAAATAATCGTTGCAAATTGCCCGTGTACCATTCTTTGACATAAGAAGCAAAAACATCTGCCCCTTTTTTTAAGTATGCCGTATATTCTTTTTCCCAATCAACTGTTTCTTTATTTATTTCTCGGGCAGCTAGTTTGGCAGCCAGTAAGCCTGATTCGGTTGCAAAAGTAACACCCGATGAAAATATGGGATCCAAAAATTCGGCACTATTGCCCGTCAAGGCGTAGCCATCCCCATAGAGTTGCTTGGATGCTTTGGCAATATTTTTAAATTTATAAGGAGGAAACAAAAACTCCAACCCTTTGAATCGGTCGTAGTAATAGTTAGAGAGCTGGAGCATATTCGTCAGTACTTCTGAATTGCTTCCCGCATAGGATTCTATAAACTTCGTAGGCCCTACAAAACCTATGCTAGTGATGCCATTGGAAAAGGGAATGACCCATAGCCAAGTATGGGTTTTTACAATGTCAAAGGTAATCAGTGTTCCTTCTCTGCCCGTTGGCCTTCTGACATCTTGTACATGGGTAAAAATAGAGGCATTTTGAGGCATAGAAGAGGGTTTTTCCAAACCTAAAATTCTAGGTAGTACCCGCCCATTGCCACTTGCATCAATGATAAAATCGGCATGAATTTTTTTTTCTACTCTGTGTTTTTTCGCTATTAGGCTAGTTGATTTTTTTCCTTCAAACTGGACATTTACCACTGCTGTTTCGAAAGCTACCTCTATTCCCTTTTTTATTATTTCCTTTGCTAAAGTATTATCGAAATCAGCTCTCGGCATCTGCCAAGTCCAGTTATAGCCCGTTGTAAATTTTTCACTAAAATCAAAATGACAAATATCTTTTCCTCGTATGAAGCGCGCACCGTACTTTTCTTCATAGCCCCTAGCACAAAGGCAATCCAGCAAGCCGACCTCCTCAAAGTGGTCCATACAGCGAGGTAGCAAGCTCTCCCCAATAGTGAATCTGGGAAATTTGGCTTTTTCAACTACTTTGACTTTGATCCCTTTCTGATGTAAAAAGGCAGCGGCTACGCAACCGGACGGCCCCGCTCCAATAATGAGAACATTTACGGATTCTTGCTTCATAAATAGCTTTTTGAAAACTAGGACTAAAATAAACTACCTGAATGATTGCTAAATAATGGATTTAAAAAACAAGAAAAGAACAAAAAACTTGATTCTGGTTTTTTTGACCAAAATTAAGCGAAATGATAGTAATTTACACCTTTAAATGTACTAAACTATTTGGAGCGGGTTGGGAAGAAGGACATTTAAGAAGAAATCACTAGCCCTACTTTTAGAGTAATCAAACCTTCCCCAAAAACAGTCGTAAAACCGTCAAATGGATAAAGTAGGGAGATTCCTAGCAAAGAAGTGTCCAAAATAAGCCAAACAGACGACAATACTTCTTTGGAATCTAAGCAACTCCCATTAAATTTGTGCACTAGTTTATAGACCTTTGTCAATATTTTGACTGCCAGTTTAGGACTTTCTCCTGAATGACTGTCACCTAATCGCTAATACAATCTTTATGACTCGATATTTACTTTTTTGTTTTGCGCTAATGCTCGGTGGAACGATGTACGCTCAAACCTCCCTAACCGGAAAAGTAATGGATGATAATGGGGAACTGGTCTTATATGGAAATGTTGCTCTGTATAAAAATGGCGTATTGGTTAGAGGAACTAATACAGACCTGGATGGCAATTATATTTTGGGAAATCTCGATCCTGGCACCTATGAGGTAGAATTTAGCTTTACGGGTATGCAAAGCAAAAAGTACGAAGGTGTCATCATTTATGCAGGTAAGTCTAATAAACTAGATGCGACGCTAACTACGGGACTTGTTCTGGAAGAAATAGTAGTGGTTGATTATCAAGTTCCATTGGTCGAACAAGACAATACCACCCAAGGTGGTACGGTCACTTCCGAGCAAATCCGCCAATTGCCTACCCGAAATATCAATGCCATTGCCACCTTGACGGCAGGGGCTTCTTCTGCGGATGAAGGAGATGCTATTTCTATCAGGGGGTCTCGCTCTAATGCGACTGATTATTATATAGACGGTATCAGAGTGACCGGGGCCTTAATCCCTGAATCGGAGATTGAGCAATTGCAGGTAATTACGGGTGGCTTGGAGGCGAAGTATGGAGATGTGACAGGGGGTATCATTTCCATTACAACGAAAGGGCCTTCTCAAAAGTTTTCTGGTGGAGCAGAAGTGGAAACTTCCAAATATCTAGACCCCTATGATAACTCAATTATTGGGCTAAACCTAAGCGGCCCTATTTTTAAAAATGCAGAAGGACAGTCCATTTTGGGCTATCGGGTATCTGGCCGTTATACTTATCGAGGGGATGACGATCCGCCTGCAATTCCGATTTATAGAGTAAGAGACGATGTATTGGCAGAGCTAGAACCCAATCCCATTTCTTTAGTCAATAATAATCGGGTATCAACGGCAGAAGGATTGACGAATGATGATGTGGAACTTCTGAAAGCCAACCCTTATGAATCTGAAGAGCGATTAGATCTGACGGCTAAATTAGAAGCGAGATTAACTAAAACCATTGATATCTCTTTTACAGGATCTTATTCAACTTCTAAAGACCAATTTACTCCATTTGGAGGACAAGCTACAGGTGATCGGTTTGCTGTAGGAGGCTGGCAATTATTAAATGCGCATCACAACCCCTTTGATAATAATACGACTTATCGAGGCATTTTCAAATTTCGTCAGCGATTTGGTTCCAATACGCAGGAACAGGAAACACAAAGAAAATCCTTGATTCAAAATGTAGCTTATTCCTTACAATTTGGCTATGAAAAAAGATTGAGAGACCAAAAAGACCCCCGCCATAAAGATAATCTCTTTGACTATGGTTATGTAGGAAACTTTGGATTCAATTGGGTGCCAGCAATCGGGCCAACCCTTTATTCAGGAGGGGCAGCTGTTCCAGGTACAACCTTCCGAGTTGGACATATTGACAATACGCAGGTTTTCACGGGCTATACGGCCGTTGATGCTAACCATCCCAATGCAGGCTTGGCCGCTTCCAATGGAGTAGCAGACTCAGGAACTTTCAATGACTTTATCGCTACTAACGGCTTGTTTGGCTATATCAATGGACCTTTTTCTACTGTTTGGAGCCAATTGCACACCAATGCCAATGCTGTTTATAACTTAAATTTTAAGGCAGAAGGGGAGGTTTTTACTTTTAATGCCAATAGCTCTTTTGATTTTCTTCCAGGCGGCTCAGAAAAAGGACGGCACACCATTGAATTTGGAGTGACTTATGAGCAGCGAGTTGGCAGGTCTTATACGATCAATCCCAGAAGACTTTGGGATTTAGCGAACCTCCAGGCAAATCGACACATATTAGGTGTGGATACGACAACGGTTATCGGTGATACGCTTTTTAATGTTCCAGGAGTAGGTCCATTACTTGTTCCTTTGCACAACACCAGGATAGCAACCGAGGGTTTCGACGATAATCTATTTTTTAAAAAAGTTAGAGAACTAACTGGACAGACCTTACACGAATACGTCAATGTGGATGGTATCGCTCCCGACCAATTAAGTCTGGATATGTTTTCTTCACAGGAATTACATGGCACTCGAAATATTCTGGACTATCGGGGCTATGATTATTTGGGCAATAAAATAACGCAGGATATTACTTTTGAAGACTTCTTCAGGGCAACCGATGCCAATGGGGTGAGGACTTTCCCTGTTGCGCCGACCCGACCAATCTATGCTTCTGCTTTTTTACAGGATAAATTTACTTTTAAAGACATCATTTTTAGGGTAGGCGTAAGAGTAGATAGATACGATGCCAATACAAAGGTTTTAAAAGACCCTTATTCCTTGTATGAAATCATGGGCGCACGAGACTTCTTTGCTCAAACAGGCGGAACACAGCCCGGCGGCATTGGGGATGATTTTAAAGTTTATTTAGAGGGACCCAATTCTAATACGGTTAAAGCCTTCCGAGATGGCGAACAATGGTATTTTGCCAATGGCAATCCAGCGAATGATGGAAGTGTTATTTTTGGCGGAGCGGTCATTAACCCAAAATTCGTAAATGAAGACGCAGATATTCAATCTCGAGATTTTGACCCGAATAGCTCTTTTAAAGACTACGACCCTCAGATTAATGTGATGCCCCGCCTGGCTTTTTCCTTCCCCATTTCAGATGCAGCGAACTTTTTTGCCCATTATGATATTTTAGTGCAGCGGCCACAGGAGAGAACAGTTACTACGGCATTGGACTATCTCTATTTCCTCGACCCTAACCGAACGAATCCTGGTGGTACACCTATCAATAATCCCAACCTAAGACCGCAAAAGACCATTGACTATGAAGTAGGGTTTCAGCAAAAACTAAGTAATTCTTCTGCGCTAAAAATAGCGGCGTATTACAAAGAATTGAGGGATATGATTCAGGCTAGGACTTATCTTTTTGTACCCGTTTTGGGCTCTTATAGAACCTTTGACAATATTGATTTTGGCACGGTTAAAGGCTTTTCTTTTCAATATGATTTAAGAAGGTCACAAAATATACAATTACAAGCCAGCTATACTTTGCAATTTGCAGACGGAACGGGCTCTAATGCTTTATCGCAAAGAAATACTTCGGAGAATGGAAATTTAAGAACACTATTCCCCCTGAATTTTGATGAAAGGCATCGCTTGAATGCAGTCATTGACTACCGTTTTGGCAAAGGGCGGAGATATGCTGGCCCCAGATGGTTTGGTAAAGATATTTTTGCGGATGCAGGGATCAACCTTCAGGCGACAGCCGTTTCAGGCAGGCCTTATACTGCCGAAGCTGTGCCTAGACAATTTGGTGGAGACGGAACGGTTGGGGCGATCAATGGTGCGCGCTTGCCTTTTAATTTAACGCTTAATTTAAGGGCGGATAAAAACTTTACCTTAACGAGCGCTTCCGCTGCCAATCCAATCTTTTTGAACGTTTATGTACGTGTACAGAACTTGTTAGATGCTAGAAATATATTGGGCGTTTACTCCGCCACTGGTTCTCCCGATGACGATGGCTATTTGGCTTCTTCTGATGGGGTGGCAAGGGTAAAAAACTTGAACGATGCCAATAGAAATACGCAAGCGTTTTTGGATGCCTATTCCTGGGCATTGGCAAATCCCAATTTTTATTCTTTACCGAGGAGAATATTATTGGGGGCTATTGTAGAATTTTAATCCATAAGACGGATTGCCAACCCGCGCCAATTGAAATGAGGTATAGCGGATTAGCAATCCACCTTACAAGTGTAAAAGCAGATAGGTAAATTGTCAAAGAATTAAAAAATAAAAGGAATGAAAATAAGATTTCGGCTACTTTCTATTATTTGTTTGTTTCTATTCGGGACAGCAGAAGCACATGTTGGTCCTGTATCAAAAGATGGAAGAACAACAACTGCGGGTGCATCCAAGCCCCAAAAAGATACCCGAGCTAATTATCGGGAAGATTGTGTAGTAGCAGAAGCTCAGATTGATATGAGCATTAATAATGTCCGTGCTAGGTTATTAACAGGAGGAGATGTATGGTGGGATGGCAGTTCAAACGGTCGTTATGTCGTACCAAAGGTAGAGCCTGGTTCTGGTGTGCCAGAGCGATCTTCTATTTTTGCCGGTGCTGTTTGGATTGGCGGCTTTGACCCCGGAGGCAATTTAAAACTAGCCGCTCAAACATATAGTACAGGTGGAGAGGATTTTTGGCCGGGTCCCCTTGACCCTAATGAAGGCTCTACGGATAGAGAAGTCTGTGATGATTGGGATCGCTTTTTTGTCGTAAAAGGAGAAAATATTGATGCCCATTTAAGATTATTCGAGGAAGCACAAACTGCTGGCATTGAATACGATCCTGACCTGATTCCTGAAGATGTAAAGGGCTGGCCAGCCAGGGGCAATGAATTCTTTTTTGAATTAAGCGGATTCGAATTGCCCAATACCACGCAGGGATTGGCCGCTTTTTTTGATCAGGATGGCGATGGATTTTATGAGCCTCAGGACGGAGATTATCCAAGAATAGAGATTAGGGGTTGCGATGCCCCTCAATATCCAGACGAAATGATTTTCTGGATTTACAATGATAATGGAGCTTCTCATACCCAGAGTAATGGAGACCCCATTCAAATGGAAATACAAGTACAGGCATTTGCCTATGCAACCAATGATGAAATCAATGATATGACCTTCCAACGTTATAAATTGATTAATCGAGCAATTGAAAGCATTGACAGTACTTATTTCGCAATTTGGGTAGATGCAGATTTGGGGTGTCCAGATGACGATTATGTAGGTTGCGATATTTCCAGAAGTTTGGGATATGTCTATAATAGGGATGGACTAGACGGTCAGACGGGCTGTGAGTGTAATGTAGGAGGAGCGATTAATACTTATTGTGACGAAGTGCCTATTTTAGGTGTTGATTATTTTAGAGGGCCGCTTGGCCCTAAAAAATTTACAGGCGATGGCGGTTTGCGGAACCCGGCCATCGGAGAATCTCCTGATACCATTGTGGAGTTGCCCATGTCTTCCTTTACTTATTATTTGAGGAGTGATACAGCTCCTAATAATGGAATGGGAGACCCCGGAGACGGTCCGCAATATTATAATTTATTATCAGGCAGATGGATTGACGGCACGCCTTATACTTTTGGTGGAAATGGTTATAATTTGACGAGTACTGATTTTATCAACTATGCCTTTCCCAACCGGCCAGATGACCCAACAGGTTGGTCTATGTCTAATGTTGGCTTAGAAAATTTTGACACTAGGACTATCCAGGCTTCCGGTCCTTTCCGATTGGATCCGGGTGCAGTCAATGAATTGATTGTAGGCGTTGTTTGGGTGCCAGATATACAGCATCCAAGCCCAGACATTGATCCTTTGTTGTTTGCAGATGATATTGCACAGGCGCTTTTTGACAACTGTTTTGATATTACAGATGGACCAGATGCACCAGACGTGGACTGGATTGAATTAGACCAGGAATTAATTGCCATTTTCACCAACGATGAAAAAACGTCCAATAATGCTTTTGAGGCCTATTCAGAAGTAGATTTACAGGCCCCTACCACCATTCCCGAAGAGGAGCGTTCTTATAAATTTGAAGGTTATAAATTATTCCAACTTTCCGGACCAAATGTCAGTATTGCAGAATTGGATGACCCAGATAAAGCAAGATTAGTTTATCAAGTCGATATAAATAACAGCGTCAGCGAAATTTTTAACTGGGTTCCCATTTCCAACCCCGATCCCAGTCCTGATGCTCCTGGCCAAATATGGGTTCCTCAATCGGAAGTACAAGGAGCAAACCAGGGCATTGTCCACACTTTTAGGATTGCGGAAGACCAGTTTGCAGAAGGTGATCGCACATTAGTCAACCAAAAGAAGTATTACTTCACAGCGGTTGCTTATGCGCATAATAATTATCAGCAATTTACTCAATTCCCCAATATCTTGGGACAACGAAAGCCCTATTTGGAAGGTAGAGGAAATATTGGCGATGGTACCAATCCTTTTTATACGGTTATTCCAAGAGAAATTGTTATTAAAAAATTAAGCGCCAATTATGGCGATGGCGCAGAAATTACCCGCATTGATGGCGCAGGGGCAGGCGGTGTCTTTTTGGATATAAAAGAAGAAACCAAGGCTGCCATTTTAAATGGCTCTTTTGACGGGGTGATTGAATACAAGGCAGGTAGAGGACCCATAAATATTAAAATATACAATCCCTTGGATGTTACAGACGGAGAATTTGAACTAACTTTTACTGATGAAAATATGAGCAATGCTCGATTAGATGAAACGGTCAACTGGGTTTTAACAAATTTGAACGATAATACTAAAATAAATTCTGCCCGAACCATTGAGCAGCTCAATGAGCAAATTATTGGCGAATATGGATTTTCTATTGCCATTGAACAAAGACCGGATGTAGGCGATACTGGCAAAGGGCAAAATGGGACTATAGGTTTTGAAATTAGTTATGAGGACCCCAATGCTCCACAATGGCTGTTCTCTATTCCCGATAGCCGCACTTACCCATTTGATTATATAAAAACTGGACCTGGGGAGGATTTTGAATTTTATGATAATGACATTATTACAGATGATCCGGTTGATCGGGACCAAACGTTGGTGAATATAGCTGGTGGCTTATTCGTTCCCTATATTTTAACGGATTATGAAGATCGCTCTAGTGAGCCAGTTAATAATTTTGGCTTATTTCCGGTTAATTCCTACATCTCTCCTGCCTGGATCAATCAGGCGAGAAATTTTAACCTGGTAAGAAATAAAAGCGATGTGCAAGATTTGAATAATGTGGATATTGTATTTACAAAAGACAAATCTTTATGGAGTCGCTGTGTCGTGGTAGAAACGGCTAATGTTTATTATTATCATCCAACGCAAGGCTTGGGATTGGAAACGGAAGGAGGGGCTGAAAACATGGACGTCCGACAAACGCCCTCGGTTGGAAAAGAAGCAGGGGCAGACGGCTTGCCCGCTCCCGATGGCGCAAAAAATGATGATGGAACTCCAATGATGGGCATGGGCTGGTTCCCAGGCTACGCCATTGATGTCGAAACGGGTAAACGTCTAAATATTTTCTTTGGCGAAAATTCTGTTTATCGTCCCAACAATCCTTCGATAGCAGGTTTAAATGCTAACTTTTTGGGAGAAGCACCAAGAGGTGGTGATATGGCTTTTAACCCTTCTAACTTGCTAGCGATTAGTACCGATGTGCCTTCTCTGTTTGATGCCTACCTTGGCGGCCAACATATAGTTTATGTTACGAATGAGGAATACGATGAATGTGCCGCTATTCGAGAGCGACTAGACCCCGCATTTAGCTCTAGCCCCTTGCGAAAAGTTAGGGCTTTAGAAAAAATCACTTGGGCTGGGATTATCGAAGCCGCAGAAGGAACCAATATGCTTTCCTATGCAGACGGCTTGATCCCTAATGATGTGACCGCCAAACTAAGAGTAGATAACCCTTATCAAGTAGCAGAAGGAACGGGCGAATTCAATGGCTATCCGACTTATCGAATCAAATTGACCGGAGTGGAGGCAGAAGAGATCAATACCGAAACCGATATTGCAGAAGCTTTAAAAGCGATCAAAGCGGTTCCAAATCCTTATTTAGGTTATGCGGCTTATGAAACTTCTCAGTTTTCTAACATTGTAAAAATTACTAATCTTCCAGCAAATTGTACGGTCACTATCTACTCTTTGGACGGACGATTTATCCGTCAATATAAACGGAACGAAACGGGCGCACTGGTTAATGGAAACAATCGAGGCATTGCCAGACAGCAGATTAGCCCGGCCTTAGAATGGGATTTAAAAAACAATAAGGGTATTCCGGTTTCAAGTGGGGTATATTTAATCCATATAGACGCACCGGGCTTGGGAGAGCGAATCATTAAATGGTTTGGTGTGCAACGACAGTTTGATCCTTCTGGTTTGTAATGTAATACGGATAGCGAACTAAAATCGGGATGATTTTCAAAATCACTATGATTTGGGTTGATATTTATTTTTGCCCGTCATTCGTAATAAAAAATGGCTTTTTTCAGGCAGCCTTCTTAACCATTGCTACAAAACAATATGAATAAAAATTTTTACAGCCTTATTATTGCTTGTTTAATGCTTCCCTTTGGAGCAGAGGCGGGCAATCCCGACCGTCAGGGAGAAGCAGGAGCTTATGAATTATTGATGAATCCCTGGGCGCGGAGTGCCGGCTTACACTCTATGTCCACCTCAATGGTGCGCGGGGTGGAATCCCTGCGAATTAACCCTGCTGGTTTGGGACGAATTACTAAAACAGAAATATTAATTGGTCATGCGCGCTATTTACAGCCTACAGATATAAATATGAATGCTTTTGGCATTGCTCAAAAAGTGGGCAAGAATGGCACTTTTGGACTGAGTATCATGTCTTTAGATGCGGGCGATTTTATTGTAGCTACAGAAAGCCAACCAGAGGGAACCGGAGCTGTTTTTTCGCCCAATTTTTTTCACTTAGGCATTGCCTATGCCCATGTTTTTGAAAATAAAATTTCGGTTGGTCTTACCTTTCGGGCTATTTCTGAGTCCATTGCAGATGTTTCTGCTTTTGGTTTTTCCATAGATGCCGGGGTGCAATATGTGACAGGGCCAAAAGACAACTTTAAATTCGGTATTTCACTGAGAAATATTGGAACGCGGATGAGTTTTGGTGGGCAAGGACTTGCCTTTCCAACAGAAAACCCTAATGGCACGCTCTCTTATGATATTACGGTAAATCAACGAGCTGCCAAATTTGAGCTGCCCTCTATGCTCAATTTGGGTATGTCCTATGATTTAAATCTGGATAAAAATAATCGCTTCACTATTTTAGGAAACTTCACTTCTAATTCTTTTGCAAGAGATCAAGTAGGTGGCGGAGTAGAATATGCTTTTAATGAGCTATTTATGCTAAGGGCTGCGTACAAAATAGAAGTCGGATTAAGTGCAGAACGAGAATCGGAGGCTTCCGCTTATTCAGGGTTGAGTGCAGGCCTAAGTTTGGAAGTGCCCTTAAAAAAAGAAGGAAATAAGCGCTTTGGCATTGACTATGCTTATCGAGCGACTTCTCCCTTCAACGGTACACATAATATAGCCGTTCGGATTGGTTTGTGATATTTTTATTTCAAAGCTGCATATTGTAAGTTTTTCCGCACGCTATGTGATAGCGATCTATTGCATTTTTTAATAATGCTGCCTGCTATACAGACCTCAAATTGAGCTATCACCCAGGGCAAGTTAGTTTATATTTTGCAATTATTTGTTAGATTCTTTTTTACTTTCTAGCCAAATATCCGTTAACCAATAAACCAAAGCACCCAGAACTGTACCCACTAAAGCAGACGGCAGCAAATGCCCGCCGATCCTTTCCCATACAAAAAAGAAAAGCAACCCTCCGATCATAGAAGCAATAGCCGATTGCCAGTAAAACTTGTTTTTGAATACTGCAAATAGCGTTACGGGTATCATCATGGGCATATAAAAGGAGAATACAAGCATTAGTGCATGTAAAACCGAATCCAAAAAACTGGCAATAATAATAGCAATGATACCTAAAGTAATCGTATAAATCTTTGACCACCGCAATTTTTGTCCGTCTGCCAGTTTTGGCTTAAAGCCGCCCATAATATCTTCTCCAAAAATAATAGAGGCACTGTTCATTGTCGTATCCATAGTGGACATCACTACACCAATCATGGCAATGATGAAGATACCATATAGCAGACCGGGAAAATGATTTTTAGCAATATGTAATAATACTTGATCATTATCTCCCAAATCGGGATAGAGGAAAGCACCTACACTTCCAATAAAGACCATTAGGATTATCCAGAAAAAAATAAACAGACCGGCATAAAAAGTAGCTCTTTTGGCTACTTTTACATTTTTAGAAGCTAGAAAACGACCAACGATGTCTCCTGTGAAGCCCGAATTACTAAAAATCCAAAAACACGTTATTCCCAAAATAGCATTAATGGTATGAGTATCCATAGCCATTTTTGTAGCTTTTGTAGCATGACTGGCATAAGCGTTCCAAGTAAAAGATTCGCTATGTATCAATAAAAAGGCTAAAATAGGAATGAGCACTACAAAGTTGAGTAGCTGAAAAGCATCGGTCTGGATCGTTGCTCGAATGCCTCCAAAGGAGGAATAAATCATAACGACCAATGTAATGACTGCAATGGATCCCGTTTTTGAAAAACCGAATACATTATTGACCAATTCTCCACCTGCATAAGCCATGGCTATGGAAACGGCTGACATCATATAGGCAGAAGCAATCCCAGCCATTATTTTCACTAATTTATGATTATGGCTATTTCTACCGCCAATTACATCGCCTATGGGAATAACTATTAGGAAACTTACCTCTTACTCTTGGAGCATATAAAAAAGCCGAAACCATTAGGGCAATGCCCGCTAAAAGCGCGATTGTTCCTAGAAACCAACCGGTGGTATAACCTTCTCTAGTTAGCCCCATCGTCATGCCAGGGCCGATGTAAGAAGCACAAATAGAGGCAAAAACCAGAAATATCCCCAAGCTTCTGCCCGCTACGGAAAATTCTTCAAAATCTCCTTTTCGGCGGGTATAAATGATAAAGCCAAAATAAATGATACCAAAAAACAGAATGAGTAGTTGATTGTTATCCATATTAGAACTAGCTGGGTTAAGGGGGCGTTCAAAATTTAAAAATTAGGTATAAAAGTAAAGAGCTTATAGTAGGCATTTCTGGATTTATCTTTCAAAAATCTGGATTATTTTGACATTGGAAACCAGAGAAAATAAAAGCAAGATAAACATTCTTACGGAGACTGATTCTCTAAAAATTCCGTTTTAAATCTTTCATTTATGTAAAAAAAAACCTTAATTTTATATAAATTTTTGAACGCAGGAACGTTTCTATTCGTTTTGAGTAGAAACGTTCCTGCTTTGTTATTTAATGTAGCAAGGTTTATAAAGTGTGAAGGAAAGGGAGAAAATCTTTTGATTCCTCCACAGAGCGATAAAATTCACAAGCAAACAAATCCATGAGATAACTTTTAAAAGTAGTTACCCTAAGTGGCAAATCGGCATTAAAAAGTAGTGCATTTTTATTGTACTACACTTTGGTCTAAAAGCTTCCTTTAAAAATTAGCGAACTTCAAAGATTGAACCGATGACCCCCATTCCGGTTAGACGTCCCGGAATGAGTAATAGGCGTTTCGCTCGACTTGCAAATGATTGCTCGTATTAGTTTTAAAATTAAAATTTTTTATTATGGCAAATTACACCTATCTAACGAAAAGTGGTTATGACAAACTGGTAGCGGAACTGGATGAGCTAAAAACCACAGAAAGACAAAAAAGTAGCGGCGGCCATTGCAGAAGCCAGAGAGAAAGGTGACCTCTCCGAAAATGCAGAGTATGATGCTGCCAAAGATGCACAAGGCTTATTGGAATTGAAAATCAATGAAATGGAAATGGTTTTAGCCAATGTCCGCATACTCGACGAAAGTCAATTGGATACTTCCAAAGTAACCGTTTTTAGCAACGTAAAAATCAAAAATGTAAAAAATGGTAAAACCTTAAGCTATAAATTGGTGTCCGAATCCGAATCCGATCTAAAAGAAAAAAAAATATCGGTTAGCTCTCCAGTAGGCAAGGGTTTATTGGGGAAAAAGGTAGGAGAAGTCGCAACTATTTCCACCCCTAGAGGGGAGATGCGTTTCGAAATTCTCGATATTTCTATTTAAATTTTTGTACAAAAAAAGAAGACAATTCTCCAAAAGAATTGTCTTCTGATGCCCTTTCGGAAGGAGCCTTATTTCTGAGATTTTTTTTTATCCAAAAACTTCCTTCCAAGCCTCCATGCCCCCGTCCAAATTGAATATTTGATTTTTATCAAATCCCCCATTTTTCATTAGTGTACAGGCACGTAGGCTACGTCTGCCCGTTCGACAATAGACCAGATAGGTTTTATCCGTATCCAATTGTTCTATTTTTTCCCAAAAGCCTTCACCCAGATAATTAATATTCAGGGCGTTTGGAAGGGAATAAACCGCAAATTCTTCTGGTGTGCGTACATCAATGAGAAGTGTCCCTACCCCCATTTTTTGTTTGAAGCTAATGGGGGTTAGATTATTGATTTGAGCTTTTAATAATTGCCACCTAGGGGTTTTGCAAGCTGTCATTTTCATAAACTGTTCCATTATTTTTCCATTCCCTACAAAGGTACGGAATTGTGATAAAG
>CBDCUO010000015.1:0-19402 GCA_965222705.1 Saprospiraceae bacterium
ACTTACTGATTGGATCCCGACATATGTATTATAGTAAAACATTTTTCTTGTTTTTTTTAATATATTTTTAATCTGTTTGTTTGTTTGTTGTTCTCCGAATCTATCCGTATCATCAAGCATAATAATAAAATCTTTTGATGGATCAAGGTAGTTAAAGAATTCTAAGATATAAGCTCTGGAATAATTATTACTACTAATGCCATCCACAACAATTAAATCAAAATCTTCCTTAAAAACTTCGGTCACATTTTTATAGCTATTTACAGTTACTCCATTTATATTTATATTTGATAGAGCCAGATTCCTTATGCTAGACCTATCACTCAACTTAAATGATGATGAGAAAAAATTAATCCATGATTCATCATGTTCAATGATAAGATGCATTGATTTCATCAAATAATTTTCAAGATAGGTAGAAATTAACTTAGATGATTCACCTAAGCCAAACTCCAAAATGGAATTCGGCCTACAATCTCTTAATATTCTATTTAAGACATAAAAAAAAGAATAATTTCCAGCCCATCTACCGATATTTAGTGGTAATTTTTCCAAAAATTCTATCCCTCTAATACTATCATGAAATATATTTGCCCATTCTATTTCTTGAGTCCTTAAATCTGTTAGGATATGGTATTTCCTATTTTCCCTAATTAATTCTCTTATCCGATTTATCATATGATATTATAAAAATGAATGATTAACTAAATAACAACCTTGATTTAATACTGCTCTGCCAGAGTTAAAAAAATCTCCTCCCTCAACTTCAAAAAAAATAGCATTTTGCACCCAATCTAAAATGATCCCTTTTGATTTTAAAAATAACGTTAATGAATACTTTCCTTGGTTAAATGGAAATTTATTAATTCGCACTACAATTTGATTATCAAGTATTTCATTCATAGATTGGTCATGTAATGAAGTACTTAACCATGCAATTCTATTTTGAGTATCACTATTAATACCTATATCAAATTGTATCCTATCAATATCCATCCTCCTAGTTTTGACTTGAAAAATAATTTCAATATCTTGACCTGACTTTACCTTCAATATACGGTTTTTAGTTTTAGCATCCCTAATTAAGTATCCAATAAAGCGAACTTCTCCCGACCCTTTTCTATCTGTTCTGTCTTTTAAAGAAATTTGTTCAATTTTCCTTAAAGAAGTATTTAAGTAATACTGTATTGACTCAATAGCAGTACCTGAAAAGTCAATAAATCCATTTTTTAAAACTACGGCTCTACTACATAGTTTCTCTAATGATGTCATATTATGACTAACAAAAAGCACCGTCCGTCCGTCCCCTTTACTAACATCCTTCATTTTTCCTATGGCTTTTTTTTGAAACTCCGCATCTCCTACTGCCAATACCTCATCTACAATCAATATTTCTGGCTCTAGGTGTGCCGCTACGGCAAAAGCTAGCCGCACATACATACCTGAAGAGTATCGTTTTACAGGTGTATCTATATATCGCTCTACTCCAGCAAAATCAACGATTTCATCAAGTTTTTTCTTTATTTCAGAGCGCGTCATCCCAAGCAATGCACCGTTTAAAAAAATGTTTTCTTGCCCTGTTAATTCAGGATGAAAACCCGTACCCACTTCTAATAAGCTAGCAATGCGACCTTTCACTTTGATATTGCCAGTAGTAGGGCCAGTCACTTTAGAAAGTATCTTCAGAAGAGTAGATTTCCCTGCCCCATTTTTGCCAATAATGCCCAAGACTTCCCCTTGTTTCACTTCAAAATTAATGTCTTTCAATGCCCAAACATATTTGCTTTCGCCCTTGGAGGAACGGTTGTTGACTTCTCCTATTTTAAGATAAGGGTCTTCTTTGCCACGAATGCGATGCCACCAGCGATTAAGATCGTGAGAAATAGTCCCTGTTCCTACCAGCCCTAAGCGGTATTGCTTGCTTAGATTTTCGACTTTTAAGATAGTATTATTCATGTGAAGGGAGGTGGTGTATTTCGCTATAATAGTATTGTGAATTTGGAGTCATTTGGGGTGTAATGCTCACAACTTGAATCCAATTTTAAATCATCTCTAAAAAGGGCCTTCACTTTATTTCTCCAATTTCTCCAGTCTTATTTTAAGTTGCTCATTCTCTTTTTTCAGCTCAATTAAATGCAGCCATAGTTCCTCTATTTGCCGCAATAAAGTCGCATCCATTTTAGCTAGATCAATGCCATTTCTGGCTACCTCTTTAGCAGAGGGAACATTCGGCAAGTGCTTATTTTTCCTAATAAATGCAGCGACCTCTTCTATTGCCCTCAAGTTATAGTTTTGGTCAAATACATCATCTGCCCAATTTTCTGAATTTCGAATGGCAACTTTAGCCAACTCTGTTAAAATGCCCCCTTCTACATATAATCTATAATTGCCCTCCTTATTCGTACTGCTAGCCCCAATGATTACTTTTCCTCCACTATAACGAATCGCTCCATCTCCACTATTATCGTCCTCCACGAATATAGAACTGCCGTCACCGCCCTCTGTATCATTACTACCAAAGCAATATTTAGCATTGACAATCGTTGCTCCTGTGGTATATAAAGCTACATCTGCTACTAGTTGCCCTGAAGATGAAATAGTGGAGGTATATACAATAGCACCATTTTTTTTGTAAGTAATACTCGCTCCCGTCCGTTCTACTCTTAGTCTATCACCACTAGCGTAACTCCCAAAGTCTCCTCTTTTTACTCCATTTTCATATACTTGAAGTCTCCCCTCTGTAGCAGGGTACATAGCATAATTAATCGTATTATAATTACTATTAGAATTAGATATACTTAACCCAAACATCCTATACTTATTCGTTTCCTGAGCTATCATCTCTACCCATCCATCTGTATTAGTTGATAAAACCTGCTCCGAAGCAGCCCCCGCATTCCCCCAACCTTTCGCTGCCGTCTTCGTCAAACTATTGCCACTTACTGACACTCCTACTACATCTATCCAGATTATATCCCCTTCATTTTTGCTGCCAGGCACAGTACCCTGACAGGTGCATCCATCCTGTTGGATAGCATCATTGCTAGTACTAGCGTCCCCATCGTCACAAGTTGTTCCAGGCAATTTTGGGAAATTAGCATCATTATCATTACAATCTTGGTCAGTACAAACACCGTCCATATCTACATCTGAAATACAAGAAGCGGAAAAAGACGCTATTGCATTAGCAATCGTTGCTCCTGTGGTATATAAAGCTACATCTGCTACTAGTTGCCCTGAAGATGAAATAGTGGAGGTATATACAATAGCACCATTTTTTTTGTAAGTAATACTCGCTCCCGTCCGTTCTACTCTTAGTCTATCACCACTAGCGTAACTCCCAAAGTCTCCTCTTTTTACTCCATTTTCATATACTTGAAGTCTCCCCTCTGTAGCAGGGTACATAGCATAATTAATCGTATTATAATTACTATTAGAATTAGATATACTTAACCCAAACATCCTATACTTATTCGTTTCCTGAGTTGTCATCTCTACCCACCCATCTTCACCTGCTGCCAGCACCTGCTCCGAAGCAGCCCCCGCATTCCCCCAACCCCTCGCTGCCGTCTTCGTCAAACTATTGCCCGACACCGAACACCCCACCACATCCGTCCAAACCACGTCATAAGGTTGCGCGGTTAGTTGCACACTAACAAGCCCTAAAAAAGCAAGAGATAAAAAGTAATATTTATTCAAAAATGAAGTTTTCATCGAAGAAAAATTTGAAATTATGGTTAAAGGATTTTCTTATAAAAAACTTAGGGCGGGTTAGCTCGCCAAAAAACTGTTTGAGCATGAGGAATGACAATTCCGAACCCGAAGGGATGTGATGACAGTTTTTTGGCTAGCGTTTTTTCGTTCTTTTTTTGGCGATTGTCGAGTCTAATTATGTTGTAAAATTTATTGCCAAAATATCCCTTTTCTCGTTCTATAGTTTTTATAAGGAAACCCTAATTATGGTTATTATACTGTTGCATTGTTAAAAACTTTTACATTGATTTAAAAAAGATTTTCAACAATTCAACAGCTTTTTGCAAGATAAGTCCTTTTTATTTCCCAGTCCATTTAAGCGCTTAAATTTTTGCATATCTATCTAATCAAAAACCACCGCACCATAATACCTTACGAGGGCATCTAAAACAACAAATCTATTTCCAATTGAAACCCCTTTATGGCTTTGCTTTCAATAAAATCTCCATTCACGTAGGGTAAACTACTTTGATATTTGTTTTCTTGCCCTAGTGTATAGGCTAATGCAAACTCATGCTCGGGGTCAACGAGCCAGTATTCGAGAATGCCTGCTTCTTGGTAGATTTCTAGTTTATCTTTCATTTCTTTTTTGGCATTGCCAGGGGACAATACTTCTACGACCAAGTCGGGTGCACCATTGCAGCCTTGTTGGTCTAGTTTGGTTTCGTCACAAATAACGACTACGTCTGGTTGCACTACCGTAGTAGTTTTTCCTTCATGCAAGGCAACCGGTAGTCGTACATCAAAAGGAGCAGAAAAGACTTGACACTTTTTATTTTTTAAAAAAGAACCTATTTCCAATACGATATCTGTTGTTATGCGTTGGTGCTTTGTATTGGGTGCAGGTGACATTTTGGCAATGCATCCTCTTAGCAATTCTACACGCTCTTCAAAAGTCCAAGTTAAATAGTCGGCATAAGTATATTTTTTATTGAGGTTGAGGTCTTGAAAAGAGGTCATATCTTTCAATTTTGGTAATTGGTTTTTCCATTTGCCATTAACTGCGAAACACTTCCTCGACATCTAGCTTGAAACCCTTTAGTGCCTGGCTTTCAATAATGTCTTCCTCTACATAAGGAAGGCTGCTGTTGTACATGCCTTTCTTATCTAAATGATACAACAAAATAAATTCATGTTCTGGATCAATCAGCCAATACGCTGGAATGCCTGCGTTTTGATAAATTCGGAGTTTATCGCGCATTTCTTTTTTTGTATTCCCGGGGGATAGCACTTCGACGACTAAATCGGGTGCACCCTTGCAGCCTTGTTCGTCCAATTTATTTAAGTCGCAAACTACTGTAATGTCAGGCTGTACAACTGTATTAATTTTGTCAGGGGTCTGCTTGTCTTTAGGTAAAGGCAAGCGCACGTCAAAAGGAGCAGAAAACACCTTACATTTTTTTCCTTCTAAAAAATTAAAAAATTTAACCGTAAGCACTGTTGCGACCTCTTGATGCCGCATATTGGGAGCAGGCGACATCTTGACTACTTTTCCAAGAAATAACTCGACCCGCTCCTGAAACTTCCAGGTCATATAATCCGCATAGGTATAAGTTTTGTTAAGGTCTAGGTCTTGAAAAGAGGTCATGCTTTCTCAATTTTGGTAGTAGATATTAAAACAAAATCCCCACATTTAATGTAAATGTTTTTAATACTTCGCTGGTCAATCGGTCTTCATGGGTAAAGGGCGTACTACCAATATATTTTCCTTCTTCGTTTAAAGCATAGATAATAATAAACTCGCGTTCTGGGTCCACAAGCCAATATTCAAAAATACCTGCTTCTTGGTAAATAAGCAGTTTATCTTTCATTTCCTTTTTGGTGTTACCCGGAGATAATACTTCTACTACTAAATCAGGGGGCTCCATTGCAGCCTTGTTTATCCAATTTACTATCATCGCAAATGACCACCAAATCAGGTTGAACCACCGTCGTTATTTTATCGTCTTTTGAAGAGACCGGCAAGCGGACATCGAAAGGAGCTGGAAAAATCTGACAAGGTTTATCCCTTAAAAATAAATCAATCTCTACCAGTATATCCTTTACTAAGCGTTGATGTTTAGTATTAGGAGCTGGCGACATTTTCACGACCCAACCCCTCAACAATTCCACCCGCTCCTGAAATTCCCAAGTAAGATAATCCGAGTATGTATAAGTTCTATCGAGGTTTAATTCCTGAAAAGAGGTCATATTTTTTGACTTTTGGCAGTAGATATTTCCAAAATTAAGTATTTTTTGTTGTTTTTACACCGTATCCATGAAAGACTTCTGCACCTGATTAAATATCAATAAGCCTACTAGTAATACACCAATCATAAATCCCGTGCTATACAACAAATAAGTCCATTCAAAACCGCCCGTTCCTAAAAAAGCGTAGCGAAAAGTTTCGATAATAGATGTCATGGGGTTGGCTAGAATAAATATTTTATACTTCTCTGGTAAAGTAGATAGTGGATAAATAACCGGACTGGCATACATCAATAATTGCACACCGAAGGTCAATAAAAAAGTTAAATCCCGATATTTGGTAGTTAGAGAAGAAAAGATCATGCCCAATCCAAGCCCCAAACCAGCCATTAACAAGACTAGATAAGGGAATAGCAATATCTCCGGTTGAAGTTGTATCGCTGCGCCATTCGCATAAAAATAGACCCAGAAGCCTATTAGCAATAACACCTGAATGCCAAATTTGATTAGATTGGAAACCACTACCGACATGGGAACAATGATGCGTGGGAAATATACCTTGCCAAAGATATTGGCATTTTGAGTAAAAGTATTAGAAGTTTTATTCAAACAATCCGCAAAATAATTCCACATGGTGATACCGGAAAGATAAAACAGCATTTGAGGCAATCCGTCTGTAGAAATATTGGCAATTTTACCAAAGACTACTGTAAATATAATGGTCGTAAAAATGGGTTGTATAAAAAAACCACAATGGTCCTAAAATCGTCTGTTTATAAACCGCTACAAAATCTCTTCTTACTAGTAGTAACAACAAATCTCGATACCGCCAGATTTCCTTGAGATTAACATCAAACAGCCCTACGGAAGGCTCGATAATGGTGTCCCATTTTTCTATATCTTTTTTTTTCTTTTTGGATTATTGGAATTGTCTTTAGGTTTCTATTCATTGGTGTTTTTTTAAATTAAAGAAAGGCTCCATTCTTTTGGGAAGAAATCTTCCGAAACCGTTTAAAAAACAAAAAATTATTCAAGGTTTCCTTCAAAAAATATAAATGAAATCGGGCTTTTGTTAAATTTAGGCTAAAAAGAGCGCCTATTAAATCTAAAAAGTGGCTTGTAATTTTCTTAAAATAAGTATATATCCAAAACCGTTGGTTAGGATTCATAATGCGTGCATAGTCTGAATATTGATAGTTCAGAAAGTTTGGATTAAAATTTTTTGCTTTTATTTTTTTATCATGTATAACCTTTGAATCAAGACAAATACCTACTTTAAATCCATGATAAATAGTCCGATTATAGTAATCCAAATCCTCTCCATAATGAAAAAAAATAGGAGAAAAACCGCCTACTTTTTCTATACACGCTCGACTCAATAACCAAGCAGCTGCATTGATAAAACCTGTTGAATAAATAGACTTAGTTTTGTCGCAATAAAGTATCTGTAAATAATTCTTGATAAAGCCCAGGTACTTTTGATAAAAATTTAGCTATACTGGGATCCAGCTTTGTTCGCTTACCATTTAGATGAAGTGGAGAAATAATGCCATAATTGGGATTTTTTTACTGCTGTTTTCACCAAATTTTCAATGGTATCATTATGGTCAATCCAGGCATCTTGATTAAGTAAAAAAACATAGTCTGCCTGATTATCATAGGCTTTCTTAATACCAATATTATTCGCTTGCCCAAAGCCCAAATTAGTTTTGGATTGAATAAAATCAACTTCGGGAAAATGATTTTGAATGTAAGCTTGTGTCCCATCTATCGATCCATTATCAATAACAACAGTACTAACTTTCAGGGTGCTATTCTTCAAGCTGTTCAGGCACCGTTTTATCCATTGCATGCCATTATAAGTAACAATTATAGCATATACATTGAGTTTTGAAGACACTTCACTCATCCTTAACACAGCGACAAGAATAAGCAGTTTTCTGGTTATAATAGCTTCGATAGATATCGTTTTTTTCTTCTATCAAAGGTATAATACCAAGCATGACGGTCAGGGTGTTCAGAAGCACTCCAGTAATAGCCATAATTCGTGATTGCATAAAACCGACCACTATCCCCACGAGCACCACCCAATAAAGCTCCAAAACTATCTTCACCCTTTTTTGTCAAAAAATTATAGCTTTTTTTTGAGTCGCCAACCCTTTCTTCTGTTCTTAGACAATGGTAGCCTCCTGAATGTCTTAATAATTCTTTCCATTCTTTGTCACTCGGTAGATGCCAGCCTTTGGGGCAGGCTTTTTTTGCCGCCTCCCAAGTATAAAGTCGGCCATATTTTTTACAATTTCCACCAAAATTACTATGGCAAAAAGAATCTTTTATTTTTATATTTAAATTTTTAGCCATCCAGATTTGCTTGCCTATTTTAACACTTTCGTAAGTACTCCCTTCTCCCATACAGGAATATAGGATAGAAAGTATTACAGTAATCAATATTAAGACTCGACAAATCAATACTTTAAGACATCACTGTATTTTTTAAATACAATTGCTCCAATTCATTATTATTCATAAACTCGGCTGTCAAAGAAGATAATTCTTCTCGTAATTGTCGTTTCCCAAATTCGTCATTATAAAGAACAATGTAACGATTATCATTTGTAATAAAAGCTTGACCAATTTCCTTTTTACTAATGAGCGTTTCGTTTAGTTTTTCTCCTGGACGCAAACCAATTACTTTAATATCTTTATCAATGCCATAGTTTTTCATAATATTTTCTGCCAAACTTTTCATACTAACGGACTTCATCATGCTAGATAGTACAAAGGAATGGTCAGATTGCTGGGCATATTCATAAGCTTGGTATATCAATTCTGCTGCTGCCTGTTTAGAAAACATAAGGCGATTCATACGGGTGTCTGTTAGTTTTAATGCTTTGCCTTGTTCTGCTAAATTGAGCCAAAAAGGAATTACAGAACCATTACTTGCAGCTACATTTGCAAACCGTGTGCAAACAAATTTGGTCTTGGAATTGTGATATTCCATAAAGAGTAGTTCCATCATCCATTTAGAATAACCATAAACATTTTCGGGCTGGCAAGCTTTATCTGTACTAATCCCAATAGTAACTGGCACTTCAGCTCTAATGCTTGCTTTAATGACATTCAAACTACCTACTACATTTATTTCTACTGCTTTCGACGGGTTTTTCTCTGCTAGATTTACATGCTTTAGTGCTGCTGCATGAATCACCAAGTCAGGGTTTATTCGCTCAAGGACATTGGTCATTAAATCCAAGTTCTGAATATCTCCCATATAGGATTTGACTCTAGGAAACAATCGAGCTAATATTGTTATTTGTTCTTCATTTCGACTATAATTATAAAATTCAAAGCTTTTATAATATTTTTCAATAAATGCAGTTCCTACTGTCCCAGCACCGCCTGTTATTAAAATTTTTTTCATTAATTCAGAATTTATGACATTATAAGTTGGGAGTTAGTTTTACTATTATAATAATTCAACATACAGCAAACTATCCCTCGTTTGCAAATTTTCTATATAAATTACTATAAATACTGGCTATGTTTTTCCAGCTATATTTTTTAATAATATACTTGCTAGATTGTACCTTATATTGATTAAGTTCATCATAAGTAAGCAGTACATTTATTAGTTTACGTTTCAAATCTTCCTTATCTTTATTTTTAAATTTTATCCAAGCAGGATAGTTCTCTAAAATTTCACTAAAAGAAGGCAAATCAGAAGTCAAACAAGTAATGCCACAAGCACTTGCCTCTGCTACCGTCAAGCCAAATCCTTCTGAAAAAGATGGGGAAACATAAATATCACTTTCTCTATAAAGTATAGCTAGTCTTTCTTGCGATAAATAGCCCCAAAACTGAATGTTATCTTCTAAATTGTATTCTTTAATTAATAGCTTCAATTTTTCTTTAAGCGGTCCTTCTCCAACTATGTTTAATTTCCACTTATTTTGAATATTGGATTCAATTAAGGCTTCTAATAAAAGCAAAATGCCTTTTTCTAAAACAAGCCTACCAACAAACAATAGTTGGACTTCATCCTTATTTTTTTTTTAAAATAGGGGCATAATAAAATTTTTGGTCATCAATTCCTACTGGAATTACCTGTATCTTATTTTTTTCTGGAACAATTTTTAATGGAGTACTTAAATAGTTTTTTAGGCTTTTACTAATAACACAATATTGATTTGTATTAGTAATTATTTTTCTTTTTACCCATTTTAACAAATTATTATTGTAGGAAAACACATCGCTGCCGTACGAAGTTACAATAACTTTTAAATTTGGTTTAAATATCTTTTTTACAATGACCGCACTCAACCCCTGTGGCAATAACCATTGAGCATGAACAGTATTAATGTTATATTTATTGATAACTTTTAATAAATAATATATCTGTTTGATAAAAAACCAAGGTAGAAACAATACTGCTAAACTATTATTCCTTAATCCTGTTAATATGCCGCTTTTGAAATATTTATCAAAAATGGATTTTCTAACAAAAGGAAACCTAATAACTTCATCTCCCGCTCTCAAAGGGGCAGGTTTTTCAAAAAATTCTTCATGTATTAAAATAATGACTCTTATATCTTGTTCTAGGCTCCTCAGAAAATGTTGGATAAAGTGGGCTTTATCTTGTTCTGTTTCCCGATAAGATGAAGTCAAGACACAAACAGTAATAGTTTTTTTTTTCTGCCCTTGTCGTAAGTTGTTAATCTTTAATGACTGTAATTCTATAGTATTTACATTTTTCATAGCAAATATCAAAAGTGACCAGTCAAGGCAAAAACCTTCGCACATGAGGTCCCAAGGCAATTGTCATTTGATAAGGCAATCGTTTCCATTGATTACTAAAAAAACGCAATAGGGCATTATCTTTATAATAAGTATTATCCGCATTGACTTTAATTAAGGGAATATGTCGATTAGACCACTTTTTTTTAAATTCATGTAAGGAGGAATCCGTTCCACTTCTGCCAAAATCAATTAGGTCAATACCATTTCTCATAGCTGCTTCAATGAGTTCGTTATAAGCAAAATAATTAACATAATCTCTATTATACATGGATAGGGAAGATGCCCATAAAATGCACCAAGCTTTCTTAGTATGATGCAGCACATCTAAAGTTTCAATAATAAAATAAGAAGCAACTGGCTTGCTATCAATAAAAACAGAATATATTCTAGAAGGAATCTGTTTAAAAATGTCCCGATAAAATGCTTTACCATGAATAGGTGTCCCTAGTTTATGCATATTCCTGGATAATACTTCGAAGAAATTTTCAATATCATTTTCTTCCTGAAAAGAAAAACCTTTCTTTTCAGAACGATTAATTTTGCTTCTAGTATTCTTTGAAAATTTAGGTTTCTGATTTTTCAGGCCCTTAATATCTGCGAAAGAAGTAGTTATCGTTGAATGAATAATATCATTCTCCATTGCTTGCAGATATTCTATGGTAATTGATTGTTGATTTAAATCCTCAACAAGTTGGGTATATAGCTTTTTATTATTAAAAAGAGGCCCAACACAGTAACTAAAAGGTAAGGAAATATATTTTTTTCCTTTCTTTACAGCAGCGACCAAAGCAAAGTTATGTTCATCTGTTACTAACCAAGTTTGATAATCAAAACTATAATGCTTTTTTATTATTTCTAACCATTCATATCTATGAAAAGCATTCGCCCCTACATAATGATTCCATAACCCTTTAGTGATGATAAGCTATTAGTTATTGTTGCTGAACATTAACAATCTCTTTTGGCTCTCGTACAGCATCAGAATTCAACAAATTCATTGTTTCTCTTTCCATAGTATCAATACTCAATTTTGTTAATCGTTTCACTATATTTTCATGGAAGTCCATGTTAGAAAAAACCATTATTTGCCCCTTGTCCGTCTATCAGAAAAACAATCTTTAAAATTTTGGACAATCACACTTTTGCGGCCGATTCTTTTTCAAAAACAGGGTGTATTTTGATTAATTTCAAAGCTTCCTCAAAGGAAACGGTCCTGCCTTGATAGGTTTCCAAAATATTTTCTATCCGCTTTTTTACCATATCTCCTCTAAACCACCAGGTTAGTTTCAACAAATTATTATCTTCAATTGGAAAAGCTTCTTTGCAAATATCCGTCGGATGAAAATAAAACACGGTATGTCCCCTTTTCAATGATTCTTTTAGCCCTCTTTTTATTAAAATATTTCCAAAAACGCGTAAAAAGGGCCCACCTGTACTCTGAATTTTCTGCCCTAAAATGGAATAATATGCCCAAGGAAATTCAACGATGTTTCGTTTTTCTGTTCCTTTATTTAAAGTACCTTTTTGAGGATAATACCAAGTCGTATCCACGCCTTCTAAAGCTGAAGAAGTCTTATTATACAGCGTATTAACGGATACGGAAGAATCATATTGAAAGCCCATTTCTTCCAAAGAATCAATGATAGTTCCTGAAATGAAGGCGTTGGGCCCTCGATAGCCAATCACTTCTTTCCCACTTAGATCTTCCAGTATTTTTTTGGCTTTGGTGGTTCTATGAACAAACTCTTTTTTTGAAAAGGTGTCTGCTTTGGTAATTTTATTAATTTTAGAATAGTGTTCTAGTCCATGACAGGCTATTTCGTGGCCAGCATCTACCGTAAGTTTAAGCAGATGGGGATATCTTTGAGCGTATTCGGCCACCCAAAAAAAGGTTGCTTTAACATTATACTTTTCAAATAATTCAATGCAGGTTGAAATATATTTATAAGATCGCTCGATACTTTTGCCAGATGCCAGTAAATCTCTCAATTTCTGCTTGCCGGATAGCGGCGAAATGACACTAGGCCCATGATACCAATCTTCGACATCTACACTAAGGATAAGTTTGTTTGAACTCAAGTCACTATTCATATAATCGCTCGTTATCCTGCATATCGAACCACATAGCAAATATAAAGGACTGAAAAGAAAAAGCCGTCAAAAAAAGATGCACGAATAGATAGCGGTCATTCACCCGATCTTCAAAAAAATAAGGTGCGTAAACATGAATTCCAACAGGAATGCTAATCAAAAAAGTAATCAAAGATATCATGTAGAGCATAAAAAGCGGATGAAAATCCCGTTTAAAATACTTAATCCATAATCTTTCTAAAAATAATTTTAATAATAAAAAAGAAACTTTAGGAATGACTTTAAACACTTTCATCTTTGACTCCTCCCCTACATTATAAACCGGCTTGATCGGCACTTCTGCTATTTTGTAAGAACCAATATTGAGTTTTACCAATAAATCATTGGGCATTCCATAGCTTTTGTATATATCAAAAATGGCAATACCTTCCAATGCTTTCAAACTAATAGCTGTATAGCCTGTTTGCGTATCCGAAATACGCCAATAGCCAGAAGCGATTTTCGTTAAAATGGACAAAACAGAATTTCCAAAATAGCGAATTTTGGGAATAAATTTTTTAGCGGCTTTGTGTCGCAGGCGATTTCCTTTGGAATAATCCACTCGCCCCTCTACCACCGGCAGGCAAATAGACTCTAACTCAGCCGGATCCATTTGGGCATCTCCTGCCATTACTGCCGTGCAATCTATACCAAAATCTCTAGCATATTTGTAGCCGCTGGCTATAGCTGCTCCCACTCCTCCATTTTGGGTGTGAGAAATTAGCACAATTCGGGAGCTATCGGATGCAAAAATTTCTGATGGGGTATATCTTTTTTCTTCTGCTTCCAATAGTTCGTAATAAACATTGGTCGCCATGTCATAGGGGTTTTTGCTTGGCTCCCAATGGACTTTTTTTAATGCTGTCAGTTCTTCGTCAGCTTGATCAATGGCTTCTTTTACAATCGTCGCCGTTCGATCTTTTGACTTATCATTGACGATAATAACTCTATCCACAAAATCTGGCATTCCGTCAATGACTTTTTTGATCTGCGTTTCCTCATTATAGGCCGGAACAACTACCGCTATGGTTTTACTCTTAAGCATCTAGAAATTGGGTGTTGGGTATTGATGTTAAAAAACCCAAATGGTTTCCTAACATCCAATGCCCAATATCTAACCACCAATCATTCGCCAATAAATTTTGTAAACAAATAACAATCTTTCTCTTAAAAATCGCCCCAATGCCAATTTGAACAAAAAAAAGTAGTAGTTAAAAAAGGCTTCTATTTTGCCAAAATATACCTCTCGAATCCTACGCAATTCTTTTAGAGCTTTATAGCCATTTTCAAGGGTTGTTCCGTTAATATCTCGTTTGGAGAGCGTTTTAGGAATGTTAACATAAGGTACCTTTTGCAGGTATAGTCTTAAGAATAATTCATAATCCATTGCGTATTTCAACTGGGTATCAAAAGGCTGATGTAATTGAAATAAGCTTCTTTGCAAAAAGGCAGAGGATTGGTGGATCGTACTCTCTATTTTCACCCTTTTAATATCTGACGGAGAGGTAATAATAAATTGATCCCCGTCATAAAAATCAACCGCCCCGCAGAAAATAGCGGCATCGGGTTGTTGTTGGATGTAGTCATAGGTAATTGCCAGGGCTTCTGGGACATAATAATCATCGGCATTAATAAAGCCAATATATTTCCCTTTTGCTTTTTGAATCCCTTTATTGAAGGCATCGCTTATGCCTCTATCCGCTTCACTTAGCCAATAATCAATTTGATTTTCGTATTTTTCAATAATAGCTAAGGTGCCATCGTTTGAGCCCCCATCAATTATGAGATATTCAAAATTTTTAAACGATTGGTTTATAACGCTTAAAATGGCTCTTTCCAGGTATTGTTCTCCATTTTTGACAATGGTGATAATGCTGAAAAAGGGAGTTTTAAGCATCGCTAATACTTAAAACCTGCGTCACCACTTCATTTCTCAAATGCCTCCCGTGTACGATATAGGTATTTTCCTTATCCCGAAGAATGTCTTGAAGGCTAATTCCTGCACCATCCCTGGCTTCTAAAAATCCACTATGATTCTGAATATATTCAGTCGCTAGGAATAGGTGAAAAATTTCCTGTAGCTGATTCCATTTAAGCTTATCTTTATAAGAAACGGCTTTATAAAAATAATATTCTATCGCGCAATCATAGGCAAGCCAAGGAAATTCTTTTCTTATCGTATCTATTAAAAATGGATGCAATACATCAGTCAGAAATAATTGAAATTGTGGGTCACCAACGCCATAAATCGCATTGCCATTCAAATGATTTTTGAATTTTTCATCTACATCACTGATGCCTCTAAATATACTGCCCAGTATCCAAAAATGGGGCAAGTCATCCACTAACTGATGCAGTGCCCCTAACCAATTAGTTTTAACGGGATAGCAGTCGGTTTCCAGATAGAACGCATAGTCTCCATAATTGGAAAGGTGCTGCATGGCCATAAAAAACTGGTTATTTGGTCCGCTCTTATAGCCTTTCTCTCCTACTTTTTTGGTATAATCTGGTTCGTAAACATCGTCATCGCCAGATAAATTGCAATAAAAAAACTCAATGGAACTAAATTGCTTGCAAAGGTTTCGAGTATCCCAAAATGCTTTTTTAATATGTTCTTCGAACGATTCTTCGTAAGCACTATTAATAATCAAGACAATGGGTATTTTTTGATTTTTTTTCAGAGGTTTTTTATAGGGGCTTAAGGCATCTTTATCCCATAATTTAAAATTGGCAATAATATCGTCCTGCTCTTTTAACACGCAAGGAATAGCTAATGCTGCTAATCCTTGCTTTTTCTTGATATGAGGCCGGTCAAACGGTTCAACTACAGGGATACTAAATTTGCGATCTATACGACCATTCTCTTCCAGTACCTCTACTCCATTTGATGTAATCGTAGCTTCTTTACTACCGCCGTTTCCATTTAATTTCTTCTGAACAGGACGGCTAATGGAATCTCCGATGCCCTTCAAGCGTACTTTCGCGAAATAAGGAATTACATTTAGCTTCGATACAATTTGCCAGGAACGGGAGTTTAAAATGTCGCTTTTTTCTTTTAGCAGAGCATTATTAGCAGTTACTAACTCTTGAATGACTTGCTCTTTCTGGTATAAACTGGTAGTTTGAATTTTCACCTCCTCTTCTTTCTCCGATACCCGCTCCGTTAATTGCTCTATGGATGCCGTCCGCTTCGATAATTCCGCCGTCAAATCCAATACCTCCTCTTCTTTCTCCGATACCCGCTCCGTTAATTGCTCTATGGATGCCGTCCGCTTCGACAATTCCGCCGTCAAATCCAATACTTCCTTTTTTCGCTGGTCAACTGTCGCTTGCAGGGTTTCCATAATTTCAATCCGCTCTTGAAGAATTTGGCTAAAATCCAGTATTTTAAAAGATTGCTCTTTTGTCGTATAGCCAAGGTCCACGATTTCTATTGATTGCTGTCGAATGGTTTCATTGAGGTCTTTTATTTTTTCTGATTGCTCGTTGATAGTTTGTGTATAGCCTTTTAATTCCTTCTGTTGTTTGTTAATCGTTGTTTTAAGGTGGGCTATTTCTCCTGTTTGTGTCTCAACATTTTCAGAATATTCTTTTAGCTTTTCTTCCTGAAATAGATTGAGTTGCTCCAACTCAATGATTGTATTTAACTGAGATCGAACAGTTTCATTTAAACTACTAATTTCTGCAAACTGAGCCTGAATGGTTTCACTAAAATCATTCAATCGCTCTTTAGTAACTTCTAAATTATTTTCCAGTAAAGCAGAAATATTATTATGATTAAGCTGGCTATTAATCGTTTCTTTTAAATTAGTAATCCGATCCGCCTGCTGTTGGACGACTTGACCAAATGCTTCTACTTTCTCATTCGTCTTTTGCAGATTTTGCTCCAAAAGCGAAGATAGTTGTTCCTCACCAAGCTGGTCCGAAATCATTTCAGATAAACTACCAATCCAGTCCGCTTGCTGTTGGACGGCTTGACCAAATGCTTCTACTTTCTCATTCGTTTCTTGTAGATTATGTTTAAAAAGTAAGGAAAGTTGCTCCTCGCTAGGCTGACTAGCAATCGTATCACTTAGATTATTAATTTGATCTATTTGGGATTGAAGTGTTTTATGAAAATGATCAACCTGCTTATCTGACGCATCACTAACCTGAACAAGTTTTTGAGATTGGCTTTCTATGATTCCATTTAAATTGGCAATTAATTCTTCCTTACTACTAAGAATGCTTTTATTCGTAATTGCCAATTCTTGAATAATTTTTTCCTTTGCTGCTAATTCTGCATTTTTGCCATGAAGTTCTTTATTATAATGAATGTTTTCTGATCGAATCTCTCCTAAGTTTTTTTGAAGGTTTTTGTTCTTTTCCAAGCCATTAAAATAAACAGCTCTTAGCGATTCTGCTATTTTATCATTCCCTGACAACTTGCCTTTATCATGTGCCAAAGGATAACCCAGTTCTTTTATCTGGCGATCAAATAATAGTTCAAATAAATTATTTTCTTCTTCAGACAAGTTTTTTTTCCAGGCTTCTGATTGACCTTTTCCAAAAAACTTTTTATCAATTCTCTGCAATTCCTGAAAAGCAGGAATTTTTTTATCTTTTAAAGGTCTTAGGTTGAGGAATTTCGCTAATTTTTTTACAGTGCCTTCTATATCATTGACGACATCTTCATATTTCAATAGAAGGTTTTTTTCTTTATTCGATTTCCAACTATCGTAATGGCTACCCCAATCACCAATAAAGTCATCCTCAAATAATAAGTCTATAAATGAGTATTCCGATTTAGCAAAGTTATTTTTATAGTTTTTATAAGAAAGAATGGCATCTCTCCCGTCGCGCACAATGTGTATAGCCAAATCTCGTTCATTCGGTACTCGAACTTCATGCGTTTTAACAAAATAATACTTTTTAAACCCCCTCCATTTATGGATGGTAGTCGGAATATCCTCTTTTATTTCCTTGTGCCCTGATACCTCACTAAAAGCCTTATTGGAAGCAATTTCTTCATCATTATAAATAGAGTAGGTATCCACTCCAAAATATTGACGTAGAATAATCCTGACAAGCGTATTGCCAGAACGAGGGTAGGATGCTAACCAGACTATCACTTTAAACTTATGCTAAGTTCCAAATTGATAACTAAAATAATTAATATCAATTGCAAATTTTCTCTCAATTACCTCTTTTGTTTTTAAAGTATAAAATTCTGTGTAATGCCGCTTTTTGTTGGCATTTTTGTTCAAATGTGGCAATTGATGATAAACATTTATTTTTTTTGAAATGTCCTCCCATGCTTCTTCGAGTTTTTCAAATTTATAAATCCTATCAACTAATATTTGTCCATTTACATCAGTAAACCAATCCAATTGGTTTTTTTTAGGTGTTGGGTGAATACACGTATCCGAGCTGTTTTGAATCCAATAAACAAAATCTTCAAAAGACATTTTATCTTTCATAGTAAGCCCTTCATTACGCAAATAGAGTGATACTACTCTATCCCAAGGATTTCTGATAAGACCAAATTTAAAATATTCCTCAAAAATTAAATCATCTATTTCTGCTTTTATTTCGCTAATATCTAAATGAGGTTTGGGAGGATGTCCCAAAACGTCTCTAATACTTGTTGAGCCTGTCTTGGGAACTTCTATAAAAATGCATTTATATTGATGATTAACCATTTATAACCAAAAAGAATTTCACCCAAACAATCCTTGATAGACAGCAATCACCTCCTCCGGCGGCCCCAAAGCCAACGCTTCCCCTTTATTCAATAATAACACCCGATCACAATGTTCTTGAATCAAATGCAAATCATGACTAACGTGAATAATCGTCCGGCCATTTAGAAAAGCTTCTTCAAAAACTTTGGCAGATTTTTCTTGAAAGGAAACATCTCCCACACCGCCAAAAAATTCATCCATCAAAAATACATCTGCTTCCGCATGAATGGCAATGGCAAAAGCCAACCGACTCACCATACCGGAAGAATAATATTTGATTTTGGTATCAATAAAATCTTCTAACTCGGCAAAAGCGATAATATCATGGAATCTTTCACCAATAGCTCTAAAGGTTAGTCCTAAAATAGAGCCATTTAAATAGATGTTTTCTCGAGCGGTTAGCTCTATGTCAAAGCCCATTCCCAATGCCAAACGAATTAACTTGCCCTCCACGCTCACTTGCCCGCCTTTATTAGGAGGAAAAGCTCCAGCAATTATTTTTAAAAGGGTGGATTTGCCACTTCCATTTCTGCCGATCACGCCAAAAACCTCTCCTTTGTAAACTTCCAAGTCCAAGGGCTTTAAAGCGGGTATAGCTCTCTTTTTACTTAATGCCCTAAAGCTGAAAATACTAGATCGAATAGAATCTATTTGCTTATCTCTTACATAAAAGGTCTTGGCTACATTTTGAAGGTGGATTGCTACTTGTCTTTTGGAACTTGACTTTTTTGCTTCTTTCCGCTTTTCCTTCAAAACCATTTTAAAACTTCTCTGCTGCTTTATGAGAATAACGTCTAAACATAAAATAGCCC